>JAWKHE010000001.1:0-258154 GCA_041395005.1 Methanolobus sp.
AAGAAAACAGTGTGTGTGGAGAATAATGCAACAGGGCAGTTTGCACGGTTGCTTAAAGTCGATGCTGATATTGATGTTACTGAACTGATTTTACGCTATGATGGTATGCCTTACAGTCCTGAATTCATAATCAACGCTCTTAAGGAAAAGGAGGTGATCTGAATGGTCAGCATAGAGGATTATGGTAAATTTGACACTGCGTGGTGTCCTGGCTGTGGTAACTTTGGAATACTTAAAGCCTTAAAACAGGCGCTTACCAATCTTGGAAAGGAACCCCATGAGGTACTTGTAGCTTCAGGTATCGGACAGTCAAGCAAGACTCCCCATTACCTGCGCTGCAACGGTTTTAACGGACTTCATGGACGTTCCCTGCCACCTGCCACAGGTGCAAAGGTGGCAAATCATGAACTGACTGTTATTGCAGTTACGGGAGACGGTGATTGTTATGGCGAGGGTGGAAATCATTTCCTGCATACAGTCAGGAGGAATCCGGATATTACCATGATAGTCCATGATAACCAGATATACGGCCTGACTAAGGGACAGGCATCACCCACAAGTGAAATAGGGCTGAAGACAAAAGTCCAGACCCATGGTGTATTTAACATGCCCCTGAATCCGTTGTCACTGGCAATTTCCCTTGATTGTTCCTTTGTAAGCCGTGGTTATGCCGGCAAAATCCAGCACCTTACTAAACTCATAGAAAAGGCAATCCAGCATAAGGGACTTTCTCTGGTGGATGTGCTCCAGCCATGTGTTTCTTTTAACAAGCTGAATACTTTCCAGTGGTACTCTGAAAGGGTTTATGAAATGGATGATCCGGGTTATGAATTAAATAATCGCGTGAAGGCCTTTGAGAAATCCATGGAATGGGGAAACAAAATTCCTCTTGGTGTTTTCTACGTCAATGAAAAGCCATGTTTCGGGGATTATCTTGATGTTTTGAAATCAGGTCCCCTTTACAGGAACAAGCCCGAAACAGAAAAGGTTAATGAATTGATAGATGGTTTTATCTGACCATCTGTATCGAATATTTTTTTTCGACGGGAATTGTGAAGGCAAAAGTACTTCCTTTTCCCAGTTCACTTTCAACTTCAATTTTTCCGTTATGCAGTTCCACCATTTTTTTGACAATGGACAATCCAAGTCCTGTTCCCTGATATTTCCTTGCAGTTGATGAATCTGCCTGGAAAAAAGGGGAAAAAAGTTTTTTCAGATCAGTTTCAGACATACCAATGCCATTATCGCTAACTGAAACCCTTAACATGCCATCAGTGACTGTTGCATCAACTTTAATACAACCTTTTTCTGGAGGAATTTGACAGCATTGCTTAATAAATTATAAAGTATCTGTTTTACTCTCACTTTATCTGCACAGACGACAATATCCTTACTTATCTTCACATCCAGATCCATTTGTTTCTCTTCTACAAGGGGAATAATTATATTATAAACATTCCTCAGAACATCATTAAAATCAAATTTTTCAAAATGCAGATCCATCTTTCCAGCTTCCACTTTTGAAAGGTCAAGAATATCATTTATGAGCTCCAGAAGATGTTTTCCGCTTGTAGATATATGGGTTGCGAAACGCTGCTGTTTCTCTGTCATATCACCAAAATCATTTTGCTGCAGCATCTGGGAATAACCTATTATTGCGTTAAGAGGTGTCCTGAGTTCATGACTCATGGTTGCCAGGAACTCACTTTTAGTACGGTTAGCTTCTTCTGCTTCTATCTTTGACCTGATTGTTGCTTCTTCTGCTTTTTTTCTCGCAGTAATATCTTCTCTATGCTGAAAACGATCTTTGGTTTCTCAGGCAGTTCGATGTAAGCAGTCGAAACCAGTACGTTTAGGTTAATATAAGAACCATCCGGACTGAATATGGATGTCTTCCCTTCTCTTTTGTGTATGTTCTTTTTAGTGCGGAACGTTTCAATGGCAGAATCGTTAAAGATGCATTTTATACATTCTTTATTAGTTCCGCAACCACTGCCTTTCACTGAATTGACGCAATCGAACACATATCCTGCTTTAAGTCCGATCATATCTTCTTTTTCCGATGTAACATTTCCGAACATGCATTATTCATATTCTCAACAATCGCTTCCTCATTGAGCAGTAACATGGGTATTGGAGCAAGATTGAAAATGCTGTCAAGCATGTTCTTTTGCTTCATTAATTCCTGTTCATTCTTTTTGCGTTCACTGATGTTACGGGTAATTCCAAGGAAATATCTGAAATTACCTTCATCATCAAGAACCGGGTTGATGTGCATCTCCGTCCAGACAGTTGTTCCATCTTTACATGGCTGCTCAACTTCCATTATTCTGGCTGTGTCCGGTAAAAATCCTGTTTTAAATTCCCTGAAGAATGAATTCCATGTTTCCATGGCTCTGTTACCTGATTTACCAGCTATTCTCTGTTCAATGGGGAGGTTCATTATTTCTTCAGGGGTGTATCCCCTTAGCTTTTTAACAGAAGGGCTGACGTACAGGAGTTCTCCCTTTGCATTCAGCATCCATATAACGTCATTTGCATTCTCTGCTATGAGCCTGAACATTTCCTCGCTCTTTTTCAAAGCGTTCTCTATCTCTTTTCTTTCAGTAATATCGAACAGACCCCCAATTGATCTCAGGATATTTTTCTTATCCCTGTCATAGATGGGCATGCCATGCTCGGTCCAGTATTTGATCCGGCCATTTTTGGTTACCATTCTGTACTCGGCATTGAAAACATCGCCATTTGCACGGTACTTATTAATTCCTCCATCACGCCGGGGAGGTCGTCCGGGTGAACATGCTCGGACCATGAAGCAAGAGTTTCCTTAATTTCACCAGGTTCGTAACCAAGGTGTCCTTCAATATCTCCAAACCATTCAATATGATCTGTTTTCATGTCCCATTCATATATCAGGTCACTAACACATTGTGCAGCTATCCTGAATCGTTCTTCAGCTCTTTTTCTGGAATTTATGTCCCGTATAACTCCTATAAAATGCCTGAAATTGTATTCCTCATCCACAATAGGATTTACAGTAAGCTTTCGCCCATATGATTTCTGAGTTTTTACATATGATCTCTATCTCAAAAACAGGAGGAGCATTTACGATTCCTTTACTTAAATCTGTGGCAAAGTGCCTGATCATGTCTACTGAATTATCGTAGGATTCTTTTGTTATCCATTCAGAAAGGTTCTTTTTTTCAGCTTCTTCCTGTGTAAATCCTGTGATCTTCTCTATTGAGGGACTGAAATAGGAAAAGTTTCCCGTCATATCCATTATAAAAATGGCATCATTCACATTTTCCGTAATAAAGCGGAATTTATCTTCTGTTTTTTCAAGAAGGGAACCAATATGCTCAAGTATATGCATGAGTTCTGCCCTAGAATATGGTTCCTTAAGGTACCATACATTTTCCTTATCAGCAACAGTTTCAAAGAAAAGCTCATCAGGATTTGATATTATGAAAAAGAGAGGTGAATTGAAGACAGCTGCAATTTCTATTGCTTCCTTTACGTTTTTCAGATCATTATTCTTAACTCTGGAAATGAATATGAGGTCCTTTTCTGAAGAAGGGAGTTCCGGCTTGTTATCACTAATATGGTATGTGGAGAACTCGTAGCTCGTCTCCTTCAGTTCTTTTTCCAGAAGATCATGTTTTCTTCCAGTAAAGTTGAGAATTATAGCTTTAGTCATTTCTACCAGTTATTCCCTTTTTATGGCAATTTCAAAAGAGAAATCTTGCATGGTATTTTATGCAGACATAATATATAATATTAAACTATACAAATGATTGAAGACTATTCGTTATGCAGTTGTTCTATTTGCCATAATAACTACCAGTTTTTCAAAGGAACACTTCTCACTGGCAATTACCTGTGCTTTGAACGGGTATTTTTCCATTTTCCTGATTACTTCTTCTATCCCCGTAAGTGATGAGATAAGCATAAGGATAAATCCGTGAGGTTTGAGGTATTTATGGGCCTGCTGCATAAAAGGTTCTACATCCTTCCGTCCGTCAGTTCCACCATCAAATGCATAGTTCAGCCATCCGGGTACTTTCTCATCTTCTGATGTGGGTAGATAAGGCGGGTTGAATATCACAACATCAAATTGATTTTTTCCTTTCAGACCATCGAACATGTCAGTCCTGATAACATCTATTCCATTAGATTTTGCACATTTTGCTGCAACAGGACTTATTTCGGTAGCTATGAGGGTAATTTTCCTGTTGGCTTTCAGGACAGCAGAGACAAAACCTGTGCCGGTGCCAATTTCAAGGATATCCATGCCATCCTTTACAAGATCAAGAGAAGTATCTGCCAGCAAATAGGAATCTTCTGCGGGTTCATAGACCTGCTCGGCCAGTGTGATCTTTGCACCTTGGTGTTCAATTGCAACCATATGGATATTTCTAACTGTCAGAACTGGTGTTGAGGGTAGCTTTATTTTTGTGCCTGAACATCATATTCGCAAGCTCTGCAAACTGTTCAGGTGTCAGGTTTTCAGGTCTTTTGTCAAGCAAGTCCTGTGGAAGTTCATTAACGAACTCTTTGATATCATCAATTCCAAGAAGCTGTTTGTTCCTTATTATGGAATTTCGAATTTTCTTGCGCCTCTGCCCGAAAACAGCAGTAACAAAATCAAGGTAGTATTTTTCATCCAGTACTTCAAAGTCTGCAGGCCTTGGCCTGATTTCAACCACAGCGGAAAGTACTTCCGGTGGTGGGGAAAAAGCACCTTTTGGAATTTTCATAATTAAAGACGTGTCTGCAAAATAGTGGGCATTAACTGATAAACGACTGTAGTCCTTTGAATTTGCATGTGCCACAAGTCTTTGCGCAAACTCATACTGGTACATGAGTATTGCCAGCTTGAAATCGTATCTGAATAGTTTGAAAGTTATTTCAGAGGATATGGAATATGGAAGATTTGAAACAACCTTGTCAAAAGCCGGAAAGTCAACTTCCAGCACATCTCCGTGTATAAGGGTCAGTTTGTCTGAGTCGCCAAAACGATCTATAAGCACTTCCACAAGCTCGGGGTCTCTTTCGATTGCAACCACATGCTTTGCTTTTGCCATGAGCCTTTCAGTAAGATTGCCGATACCTGCACCAATTTCAAGTATTGTTTCATGGGGCTGGATATTGGCAGCATCCACTATCCTGTCAAGAATCCGCTCATCAATCAAAAAATGCTGGTCATGGTATCCACCGCGGATACCATATTTTCTCAATATATCATAAACCAAAAAATAAACACCTTTTAGTGGTTGCGAGGACGGCGTGGAGGTGTTGTAAAGAGCCTGTACTTTATGTTGTCATCCTTTAGCTCTTCAATTATCCTGTTAACAAGGACTTTTTGCGGGGAATGGACTCCTCCTACCCTTTCGTGAAGTTCTTCCAGTGTCTGGAATTTACCTTTTTTCCTTTCATCGATAATTGCCCACATGAGCTTTTTTCCTATTCCCGGAAGCAATTCAAGCATATGCAACCTGTTTGTAATAGGATGCGCATCGTTGAAAAACTGCACAAACCTTTCTTCGTGGTGCTTAACAATATTTTCAAGAATGAATGGCAGTTCCAGCTGGGCGCCGTGGCTGAGGTCATTGTATCCTATCCGGTGCTTTACGTGATCAATCAGATCCCTGTCACCGTCACCAATGTAAACTCTGGATTGTATGTCCGGAACTTTTCCTTCCTTGGGTACCAGTTCCATCATTACAAAGTGTTTTTCGCCAACCGCCTGGACAATGGGTTTCTTCTGGTAAGAAGGACGTTTATCGTCCGTACTTCCATATGGAAGATAATCTAGTATCCATGCATGCTCTTCTTTTTCAGGTGGCTTTCCCCTCATTGTCATATGTTCCCTCCGGTGGCATAACTACTGCTACTTATGCAGGTTCTCTCGAATAAAAAAAGGGATGTATCGAATATAAATCTAATCCATTGCTTCTTCAACAAGGTTTAGCATTTCATCGAGCTCATCGTCTGTGAGTGTGAACCTCTCTTTTGCATAAAGTGATCTGAGTTCATCCCTGCTCTGTGGAAGAATATCAGCGACCCTGATTGCAATTTCAGGTTTCATTTTTTCAAGCTCTTCAAGTTTGTTAACAAGATCTCTTGCTTTTTCAGGGCTTGTCTTTGAGAACATTTCTGCATGATTGATAGCTTTTCGCAGTTCATATCCAAGTTCTTCTTCGTCCTTGAGACGCTCTTCCATTATCTCGTGTAACATTCCCTTTACTTCAGCAAGGGTTAACAATTCTTCACTCAGAACTTCTTTTACTATCATTGGTATACACTCTGTGCATTATTTGATTTAAGTCATCCGGGGATAACAATATGATACAATAAGATATATTTAATCCGTTAAATACACACAGTAAAGATATATCTAACGATAAATAAAGGTAATCCAGGTTTAAAAACCTGAATCTCCTGAATTCTTAGTATTTCTGTGGTTTAAGGTGCTGTGGAAGAGAAATGATCTCTTTCATTGCTTTACCGTCCCTTATCTGCAGGAGATAGGCACGTCCGCGCTGGCCGAGGACCTTTTCCGGTTTACCCTGGAACCTTGCGTGTGGCATTCCCTTCTGGATGCTTGGATCAATGTCGATGTGGACCATCTGTCCGCAGTCGAATTCCTGAATTGCCTTGCTTATAGGTGAAAGTCCTCTTTCCCTTGAAGTCTTCTTTAACTTGTATCTTGTACAGTGTTTTTCACCGTGTGATGTTGCCATGATTATTTTCCTCCATAGATCAAATGATTAGTTTAATTGAAATCTGTAATTTTGAATATGTTCTGTCTCATATGTCGACATTAACGACATTGAGCTCAGCCACTTTAGCCTGCACACCTAAGTGTCCCGTAAGACTTGGTTCGGTTCGGCCATCGTCGCCCGATGTGAGTTCCTTTACGTACAAACCACCATCACAGTGCACTTCTATAATGGCGTATTCATCTGTTTTCTCAAGGAGCTGCATGTTATGGACATATCTTTTTCTCACAAGGTCCGCTCTTCTGTGCGCAACACGCTGCGGGGTCCTCTGATGTATCTGTGCTCCTATAAGAGATTTAATAGCATCTTCAAGTTTGTCCGTGGAAACAGGCTCTTTGAATGTAACTTTAAGGTTATAAACTTTATCCGCCTTTGAGGACTTCAGGGCCTCAATTACACCCTTCTCCACAATTTTAAGTCCTTCAACTTCCACCTTGCCACCGGCAAATTCATTAATTTTCTTTTCCAGCTCCCAGACATCCACACTCCTGATAGCAGGATTCAATGCCTCCACTACAAAGGGACGGCCGCTTCCAAGCATAAGCGCATCTATGTCCTCTCGTCCGGCTCCGTGGAATTTCGTATCTGTGCCTTCGCTTGCCTTGATTACTTCTTCGGCTATGAGCTCATCAACGGACTCCGGATACTGCTTGCCAGTGTTGTCGCACTGATCACAGCCTCTGCCGCCACAGCTTCTGCATGGCCATCTGGTTTGAGGGATTCCGCGAACAAGTTTCCTGTACCTGCCCTGGATATAGAGTGATTTGACCTGTATGCTCGTGGACTGCTCTGCAATATCAAGGGTTACCACAATATCCGGCCTGTCAAAAGCAACTTCCTTGCCTGTGCGTGCTGAAATAAGTTTTCCAACCTCACGGTTCATTTCAGTCTTGAACTGCTCGGCATGTGTAATTCCACACTCGCTCCAGAGAATTTCCTCGTTTTCACCAATAAGCCCACTGACTTTTGTGCCCACAAGGAATGTGTCATATTCCAGGTCACCTATATTTTCAACTGCCCTGTCTGCCCATACATCAAGGTTTTCAAAAACTCCCAGGCATACCCAGCACTGTTCGTCCTCGTCTTCGACTTTCATGGTCTTTCTTGCGTGGTGACTGCTGTGTACAAGTTCCTCGAGCAGGGAATCATCACCGCTCTCCTTGAATAAAGCGTCACCTTCCATGGCCAGACTCAGTTTAATTGCCTGTCCTCTTTCAACATTGGTAAGGCCGGTGGATAATTTAGCAAACTGCCTTCCCATGCAATGGTCACAGATGGGACCTTCTTCGATAATCTTCTTAGCGGTTTCAAGTATGCTCATTGGATCACTTTCTGATATGTCAGGTATTTCCCGGATGATTGGCAACAGATAGCTACTATATAATATAACCTTTTTTGGCTAGGCTTCTTTCCTGTCCAGTTCATTATGTATTATTATCATGCAGTGGTCTGAATGTAGTGAAATGGGACCAATATTCAGGGTTTGCTTTGCAACACTGTCAATGATTGCTTCTTCTTCCTCAGTAACTCCCAAGTGGTCGCCAAGAACAAAAACTGCATCCGGTTTTAGTCCATCATATTCGCGAATATCAGCTCCGTCCTCTCTCAGGTAAAATATGTCCCTGCCAGCTTCCTTAAACTCGTTTAGTAAATCTTCAAGTCCTGCCCTGCGTATAAATACACCTGGTGTTGACTGGGTTTCATAGGCAATGGCATCCTTTTCAAGTGCCTTTTTTATCAGTGAACCACTGCTTCTCTCATCCGGGTTAAGGTACTTCAGTTTCTCCCCGTTAAATCTGACTATTTTTCCGGGGTCAGGTTCTCCGAGCAGAACCAGGTGGACATTAACGTCACGTCTCATTCCATGTGAAAGGAAAAGGGCTGAATTAACACACCTGCACAGAATGTCCATTCTTCCTGCTGATCCGGGAAGGTCATTCAGTGAAAAACCACCTTCTGTCAATGCTTTATGTCCTATGATTACAAAATCTTTCATTTAATTATCCTCGATTAGTGTGCCAATTAATATTCAAATTTATACTCTTATTTTTCATTTTTCAGTACTATTTTTGCCAGTGCCGCAGCAATCTGGCGATAGTCCATACCTTCTTCTGCAATCCCTGCAACAAAATCATCGTATTTATCGAGATGCCCTCTTCTGATTGTCATCCTGATATCATCGGCAATTCTTTCCTCTTTAATCCTTTCTATGTCCCTGTTACTGGGAAGATCGCGTTTGAGTATATCCGTACCTGTTATTCCCATGATACTTTGCAGTTTTCCAAGCTCTTTACCGCTTGCAAAAGAGTATGCAAGTCCGGGTCTGCCAGCTCTTGCAGTCCTTCCTATCCTGTGGACGTATGTTTCAGGTTCCTGTGGCAGGTCATAGTTGAACACGACTTCAATGTTATCTACGTCAATTCCCCTGGCAGCCACGTCTGTTGCTATCAGTATTCCGATATCCTCGTTTTTGAACTGCTCCATCCTTCGCTCCCTTTTATTTTGTTTGATATCTCCATGCAGTGCATCTGCGGGATATCCGCGTGAGCGCAGTTTAATAACAAGTTTATCAACATCTTTCTTCGTATTGCAGAACACAAGGGCTGATTTAATGTTTTCAGCTTCTATAAGGCGCCTTAATGCTTCAGTCTTAGCGTTTGGCTTAACATCAAAATAATATTGTCTGACCTGTGGGACTGTAAGTTCTTCCTGTACGACTTTAATGTGGACGGGATCTTTCTGGTACTTATGGGTAAGTTCAAGGATCTGTTCCGGCATGGTAGCTGAGAAGAGCAGCGTCTGTCTTTCCGAAGGGATTGTTTCAAGTATAGTCTCAATAGCATCCCTGAAACCCATATTAAGCATTTCATCGGCCTCGTCAAGCACAACAATTCCAATATCGCTTGTTTCAAGTGTCTGTCTTTCCAGATGGTCTATGATCCTTCCCGGTGTGCCAACTACGATCTGGGCTTTTCCTTTAAGTTTGTTTATCTGTGATTCAATGGCCACTCCGCCGTAAATGGATGCCACATTCAGTTCAGGAATGTATTTTGCAAGTTTATCAATTTCTCCCGACACCTGATTTGCAAGTTCCCTTGTAGGGCACACAATAATTGCCTGGGTATTTTTGTTACCAGCTTCAAGGAGTTCAAGAACAGGTATTGCGAAAGCTGCTGTTTTTCCGGTACCGGTCTGTGCCTGCCCGATTAAATCCTTTCCTTCCAGTACAAGTGGTATGCATTTTTCCTGGACTTCGGTAGGTTTCCTGAAACCCATGTCCCTGATACTTTTCCTGATCTCTTTTGAAAGATAGAGTCCGTTAAATGTTTCTGTTTCCATTTTATTTTTCACTCTTGAGTGTACAATTTAATTGTTTCTGGCAAAAACGCTCAATTAAATAAGGTGATTATCCGCTGTTCATTTCCTGTGCAGAGTAGAGCTCAGCTATTTTTACAGCGGTTTCTGCAACGTCTATTGCATTATGTCCCAGGATCCTGATCATGGGTTCTTTTCCGATTCCGCCTTTATCATATATTATGTCGGGTACTTTTCCATGCCTTTCTATGGAATCTGTTGTTCCCCAGTCCATGGTTTGAGTATCCTCCGGCTCTTCTTCCCTTGAAAATGATGAAACTTCCAGTCCAAGTTTTCTGCAGATATCAACAAGTTCGTCGGAATACCTGATATTTACTGCAGCCCTGTATTTCATATCATGTTTCATTGCTGCAAGTATTATGCGTGCCACGTGGCTGCTGGCTGCAAATTCTATGTCTCCTACTATCTGCGGTGCACCTGCTACTTTTACAATCCGGCCGGTTACTGCTGCCACTTCAGCAACTGAATCTGCATTCTGGAGGGCCATTGCTATGTTTGTGCCGACTTCAGGGATTACCAGTGCAAAGTGTTTGCACCTGCTGAGGATTCCTGCTCCTTCGTTGATATTTTCAAGTACTGTGTACCTGTCAGCGTTACTCAATAATATGGATAACTGGTTTACAGGTCCTACTCCGTTACCTACGGGAACACTTCCCCTGATTGCCTCAACAACAAAATCCTTTGTCATTTTTGCAGCTTCATCTATAGTATAGCCCTGTGCCAGGTATGATGTAAGCGCGGAAGAGTATGTGCATCCGGATCCATGTGTGCCTCCTTTAACAAAGGTTCCGGGAATCAGGGTGAATTCATCGTTTTCAGAATCATATATTATGTCCGTGGCATCCAGGTGTCCTCCGGTAACAATAACATACTTTACACCTGTTTTACTGATTATTTTTGCAGCTTCTTTTGCTTCCTCAGGATTTGAGATTTCCATTCCTGACAGGATATTTGCCTCATTAATGTTTGGTGTTATAACATAGCTGACAGGCAGAAGCTCTTCCTTTAAGGTTGATACGGCATCCCTGCGAAGCAGGTCCCCTCCTGCCTCGGCTGCCATTACCGGGTCTACAATGAGCTTCAGGTCATATTTTTTGACAATTCCGGCAACGGTGGATATGATCTCTGATGAGGACAGCATTCCGGATTTGGCCCACCGGATATCCATGTCTGTGCAGACAGCGTCTGCCTGGCTGCTTATTACCTCACAGGGAATATCAAAAGCATCCAGTACACCTGTGGTGTTCTGTGATGTCACTGATGTTATGGCACAGGCCGGATGAAGTCCCAGGGAAGATATTGTTTTGATATCTGCTTCAATTCCCGCACCTCCTCCTGAATCAGATCCTGCAATGCTCAGTATTACCGGTGTTTTGTTCATCTTTATTCTCCCTTTTAACAATTTTGATGCTGACGGAGGCCTTAAATGCCTTGTATATTATATAGTAGTTGGTTAACAGGGCGTATATATGTTTGTGATTTGGCATACTTTTGCAGCCAGAAACTGTGGTCTACGATAGTTTTATATATTGAATATGCAACATTGGTGCATCGCAATATGTATAAGTAAATAAACAGATTTACAAGCAAATACTCGCGTATAATTATTTGAATTTATTTAAAATGAGGGCGACTAAAATGGGAAACAGACCTCTTGATATATTGAACGATGCTTTGAACACACCTGTAATTGTGAGACTTAAGGGCGCAAGGGAATTCCGTGGAAAACTTCAGGGATATGATGTCCACATGAACCTTGTTCTCGATGATGCTGAGGAATGAAGGAAGGAGAGACAGTGAGGAAACTGGGTAGTGTTGTTATCAGAGGTGACAACGTAGTCTATGTTTCTCCCTGAAACAAACGTAACCTATAAAAACTAATAGCCATATGAAGGGTAAACTCCAAGCTTATATTGGCTACAACTTATAATTAAATCAAATTTCAAAATCAAAGGTGATTATTAAATGTCAAAAGGTACTCCCTCAATGGGTAAAGACAAAAGCGCACATACATGTAAAATGCAGGCGCTGCGGTAGTGTTTCACTTAACATTCATACAAAACAGTGCACATCATGTGGCTTTGGAAAGAGCACACGCATGAGAAGCTACAAGTGGCAGGCTAAATGCAAATATTAAGTCTTTTTTAGACTAGGGATATAAATGCGCGAAGAATGCGGTGTTGCAGGGGTTGTACAGTTCACTGAGGAAACGCAGCCAGTCCCTTCCGCGCTTCGTATTTATTACGCTCTTTATGCTTTACAACATCGTGGCCAGGAATCCGCAGGGATAACCGTCTACGATGGAAAGCAGCCTCAGACTATTAAAGGCATGGGTCTTGTGCCGGAAATTTTCGATAAGGATGAGCTTGTCGGTCTTAAGGGCGATGTGGGTATTGGCCATGTGCGCTATTCCACAACAGGTGATTCCAGAATTGAAAACTGCCAGCCCTTTATTGTAAAATATAAGAGTGGCAGTGTGGCTTTAGCCCATAATGGTAATCTTGTAAACGGACTTGATCTGCGTGAGCAGCTTGAGGCAGAAGGTCATATTTTTGTTGCAAATTCAGATACGGAAGTAATTGCCCACCTTCTGGTAAAGGAACTCCTCAAACACGATCATGTCGAAGCTGTACGAAATGTAATGAAACAGCTCAATGGTTCCTACTCTCTTGCCATTATGATAGATGATATACTCATGGCTGCAATGGATCCATTCGGTTTTAAACCGCTGTGTTTTGGTACAATTGACTCCGGTTATGTTGTGGCATCTGAGAGTGTGGCAATTGATACTCTTAACGGTAAACTTATCAGGGACGTAAATCCCGGTGAACTAATTATTTTCAGAGACGGGGAAGTTGAATCCCATCAGCTTTTTGATGAGAAATATTCTGCTCACTGTGTTTTTGAATATGTTTATTTTGCACGCCCTGACTCAATAATAGACGGACAGCTTGTTTACAGGGTCCGTGAAAGGATAGGGGAAAGGCTTCGCACTTGAACATCCGGTTGATGCAGATATGGTGTCTCCGGTTCCTGACTCGGGGATAACTTCAGCAATTGGTTATTCCAAAGGTTCTCATATTGATTATGAAGAAAGTCTTATGAAAAACAGGTACATTGGACGTACTTTTATTCTTCCCGGGCAGGCAATGCGTGAAACGGCAGTACGCCTTAAAATGAATACCATTGATGAAAACATCAAAGGGAAAAAGTCGTACTCATAGATGACAGTATTGTCAGGGGAACTACATCCCGTCGTATTATTGATATGGTACGCAATGCAGGTGCAGAGGAAGTCCATGCCCGTATAGGAAGTCCTCCTATAGTGGCCCCTTGTTACCTTGGAATTGATATGGCTTCAAGGGATGAACTTATTGCAGCACACAAGACCATAAAAGGTGTTGAGGCTGTTATTAATGCAGATTCACTTGGTTACCTGAGTGTTGACGGGCTTGTGAAAGCAATTGGCATTGAAAGGGATGATCTTTGTAAGCCGGTTGTCTTACAGGTGCTTATCCTGTCGAAATACCTGGTGAGAAAATGTGCTGCGCGCAGGCAACTCAAGCTGCATGAATTCTAATTTTTCATTCTTTTTATCTGCATTATAAATGGTCTGACAGATCTGGTATTGAATTTTGAATATCAAAATATATTCAGACGCAGATATAACTTATCGATTAAATGTATAAAGTTATATACCAGTAGATATTATTGACTATTGATATTGCAACCAGGCGATATTTATGCAAGGATGTACCACCCTTGCTAAACGGGGATGGGGGTTTACCTTTTAGCTGTTATCCTTTTATACAGAAAGTAGTCTCTGTAATACATTTTGTTTAACAGAATTAGAATGAGAAATGGGGCCGGGATCGAGAATCGAACTCGAATCGTAGCCTCCACAGGGCTACAGGATAACCGCTACCCTACTCCGGCACGAAGCAGGTGCTTTTCCTTGAAAGCACCCTATAGATGTCCGTTTCTTAGATAAACCTTTTCCTTAGAAGAAAGTTTTAACGGCATCAACTGGCTTCTTTATTTATAAATGGTCTATTTTTTGAGCTTTTCAATTGCCAGTTCGGCTGCCCTTTTACCTGAAAGCATCATTCCGCCAAAAACCGGTCCCATTCTGGGGGCACCTGCAACTGCGTTTGCAGCCATTCCTGCAACAATCAGTCCGGGATATACTTTAGTGGTGTCCATAAGAAGTCTCTCGCCTACATCAGCCCACATGGGTTTCTCACCGACAACACCAAGTTTGATGCCGGAGCCGGGTATTTTTCTCTGGACAGTACTGCATACCACTGCATCATGGCTGTTCCGTCAATTACCACTTTTGCACGCACAGCCAGTGGGTCAACATGCAGGCGGTTCATGGAAACCGGTCCCCAGTTGATTACAAGTCCGCAAACAGCGTCATCTTCCCTGATCATGATATCTTCAACATCTATAAGGTTGAATATTTCTGTTCCTGCGCCGGTGGCACCGCAAATAAGCTTTCCTACGGATTCAACGGAACTTGCCACATAATATCCCTTTTCATATTCGTGGTAGTTTATTTCAAAATCATCAAGGATGTGCTTTGCATCTTCCTGGACAACTATGCGCGGGAACATCATTCCGCCACCCCACATGCCTCCGCCTATGGAGAGTTTTTTCTCGAAAAGGGCAGTTTTAAGTCCGGCTTCTGCAAGATATTTTGCGGCAACAAGGTTTGCCGGTCCTCCTCCTACAAGTGCCACATCAACATCAGTATAGTCAAGAAAAACCTTTGAAAACTCATCAACTATAGCTCTGGTAATAGTAATCTCATCAAGTTCCATTTTATTTCCTCATAATGCTGGATCAAATGGATTTGATACGTACTATCTTCCTTAAAGTTAATGGGACAAAATTAAAGAATTATTAATTAGCCTGCAATGGAATCTCATTTAATTCTTTCTTTTCGGTTTCAGGCTCAAAATCAACTTCATCATTAAATTCCTGAATGCTACTGCGGTCCTTTTTTAGTTTTACCCAGAACACACTTCCCTGTCCTTCCGGGTTGTCCTCAACACCAACACTTCCTCCGAGAAGTTCAGCAATCTTTTTCACAATGGCAAGTCCCAGGCCGGTTCCCTTGACACCACTCTTGTCAACCCTCTTGAACCTGTCAAATACAAGAGGCTTGGAAGCATCTGAAATGCCTTCACCAAAATCGGATACCTTTACTTTCCATTCATAATTACAGTCCTCAATATCCACTACTATAATTGTATTTTCAGGACTGTACTTGATTGCATTGGATATGTAATTTGCAAAGATTTCCTCAACAATTGGATTGAGCATGCATGGATAGCTTCCGTTTGCCCTCATTTCAAGAACCATATTTTTTTCCCTGAGGTTCTGGTAGAAATGTTCTGTCACGCTGTTCAGGATATTCATTATATCCATTTTCATAAATTCAAGTTCTTCCTGTGACTCGAGTTTGGCAAACTTGGCTGCAGTCTCTATCATATCTATGACCTTGTTTATGCTTTTCAGCATGGTATTAATGATATGTTTCTTGCTTTCATCATCTTCCATTTCCAGGAGCACTTCTGAAAAACCTCTCGCATTACCTACAGGATTTAGCAGGTCATGGCGCATGATGTCTGTAAAGAGGTCTTTAAGTTCATTTGAATGGCGAAGTTCTTCTTCTACCTTTTTCCTTTCATCAAGGTCCATTGTGGTTCCGGTAAACCTGAATGGTTCACTATTTTTATCCCATTCAGTAAGTTTTCCCCGTGCAAGGATCCACTGCCATTTTTCCCTGCTGTTTTTCATCCTGAATTCTGATTCAAAGAAATCAATTTCTCCTGTAAGATGCTTGTTTATAGTATCGTTTACAACTTTCATATCTGCTGGATGAACAAGGTTTTTCCAGGCTTCTATGGAAGGTTCTATTTTTGCTGCATCATATCCGAGCATTTCTCCCCAGCGTTCATTATACATGACTTCATTGGTTCTGAGGTTCCAGTCCCACATTCCAAGGTTTGCACCATCAAGGGCCAGTTCCATTACCTCTTTTGTCTTGGCGATTTCAGTTTCCATTTCCTTGCGGATTGTAATATCACGTACAACTGCAAGTGCATAGCTATATCCTCCAATAGTGGAAAAAGTAACATTCATTTCAGCAGGCAGGGTAGTCCCATCTTTTCTTGCCAGAATTTTTTCAGGCTGGAAATACCTGTCTCCTACCATGTCCTGAAGCTCATCCTCGCAAAGTGTATTGTCAAAAAATGAACCGAATTTTTCCTTTTCCATTTCAAGGAACTCTTCCCTGGAGTATCCAAACTCCTGGCACGCAGTTTCATTGACATCTATTATCCTGTCGTTTTCCCTGTCAATAACAAAGATGAAGTCATTGGATCTGTTGATAAGGTCCCTGAAAAGACTGATGTCCTTCAGGAATGATTTATGATTAAGTGCCATGCTGACAAGTTCAGACACGATTTTTAATGTCTGGGTATATTCATTACAGCATTCCATGGATAACATATGGTTTTCCACACTTACAAAACCTGCAAGTTCCCCACCTGACTCTACTGGTAGTATAAATATAGAATGCAAGCCATTTGATTGTAATATTTTTCTTTCCCTGTTGGCATTGTCAAGAAGCTTACTATCATCGGTAATAAGAACCATTTCCCTTTTTTTCAGCCTTTCTTCAATCCATGGGAAGTGACTAAAAGATGTTTTTTCAAAGACACTTTTTTCGCCCTTCTCCTCGGTATTTGTCCAGTGGTGTGTCAGGTGTGCACTTCCATCGTCCTTGTAAAGATACAATGAGCTGCTCCCGGAACTGCACAGTGTGGCTGTTCTTTCCAGGGTTTTCATTATTATGTTATCGATATTCTCCGGAAACATAAACATGGACACCAGGGAAGAAATTACATCTTCAATTTTGGAATTGCGGTCAACAAGATATTCAAGGTCTTTTCTTTTGCCTTCCAGTTCAGTGATCTGGTTTTCAAGTTCCTTACTCTGCTTTTCTATGTGGCTGCTGGCAAAAATGATTGCTATAAAAGTACAACCAATAAGTGCAGAACTGATTATTATGGAGTTGATATCCTTTGCAATAACAAATGGTGCAAGTAATACAAACCCAAAGATACAGACTATTAAGAAGAATACAGTGTTTACGACACCAGGTATTTTTGTGCGGTTTTTTGTGTCCTTTTTTTCCATGGTCATGAATTATATAGTTACCATAGTATATTTATTATTCGTTTAATATTTTAAAGACATAATATTCCCTAGTTTCGAAACCTTTAAGGGTTAGATTTAATAATTTGCGTAATTCATTTAGAATTAAGAAATAAAGGGATGATACATATAGTAAAAACTGCCCAGAAAACAACTCCTAAGTCCAGCAGAGAGCCGCACACCTCACAATCGGAATCTACGGCCGAGTATCTTGTTCTTGAGCCTGCAGGATACCCCATGTCCAGTATACTTGATGAATATCCTGAAATAGCCGACCCGGGTGTTTTTGAGCACTACGCAAGGGAGCAGTGGAAAGGCTTTACTGCATACAAAGGGGACTACCTTTTTGATCGGCGGATGTATCCGGATTTTGCATATAAGGTGATGGATGTAGAGCCACCTGCATCAGTAATCGGGCAGAAAACCCATATTATTGTAAATGATACTATTGCAAGCAGTGTCCCCACTGTTGAATTTCGCAGTGATGTCACATTTGAAGATGTAATAGGGCAACAGAATGCCCGCAAGAAGTGCAAACTAATTGAGCGTTTCCTTGAATCTCCTGAAAAGTTTGGCAAATGGGCACCCCGGAATGTTTTGTTTTTCGGTCCATCAGGTACTGGTAAAACCATGCTGGCAAAGGCTCTGGCAAACAAAGCCCATGTTCCCATACTGCCTGTTAAGGCAACTGAGCTAATCGGTGAATTTGTGGGCGAGGGTGCCAGGCAGATACACCAGCTTTATGAGCGTGCACAGGAGATGGCTCCATGTATCATTTTTATTGACGAGCTGGATGCTATTGCCCTTGATCGCAGGCATCAGGAACTCAGGGGAGACGTTGCGGAGATTGTCAACGCACTGCTGACTGAAATGGATGGAATTGTAGAACGTCCGGGTGTCTGTACAATAGGTGCCACTAACCGCACCGATACTATTGATCCTGCTGTAAGAAGCAGGTTTGAGGAAGAAATTGAGTTTACCCTGCCTGATGAAAATGAGCGTCTGGCTATTCTCACGTCCAATGTAAAAACTTTCCCAATACCTGCAAAGGATATGGATCTTAAGGCAATAGCGAGGATGACCGAGGGACTTTCCGGAAGGGATATCGTTTCCAAGGTGCTTAAAACTGCACTTCATAACGTGATAATTGAAGACAGGGAATGTGTTACCCAGGAAGATCTTTATCTTTCCGTAAAGAAGTTGAAAAATATTCCTGTTCTTTCAAATAGTGACAGGATGTATATCTAAGGATAGCTTTTTAAACCTGGCAAATATATCGGTGGACTATGTCTGAGGTAAATGAATCTGACCGATTTGAATGTATCATTATCAATGTAATAGATACACTCATGTGGAAAGGAGTCACTGTCGAGGAAGTTGAGTCCGGAGGACGTGTATATTTTGGCAAGGTAAAGGTAGAAGGCTTTGATTATGCTCCGGGGGATACGCTGTACATTGGAGTGAAGCGTCTTCCATATGATCTTGAGGATACGGAGATAGAGATGGATATGGAAGTCTCACTTTACGATGCCGATGATAAAAGGCTTGACTGGACTTTCCTTTAATCCTTTTTTACATTTTTAATAGTTATTCCTTATCTCTGAAAGGGATGTCCAGTTCCATAAAGTCCTCAGCAACAACCACTCTGCTAAATACTTTTTTTGCTTCTTCCAGCAACTTTGAAGGATTATCCGAATACCTGGAACTGATGTGTGTAAGCACGAGCCTGAGCACATTTGCTTCTTTTGCAAGGGCTGCTGCTTCTTCTGCTGTTGAGTGCATGGATTCGATGGCCCACTCCTGCTGGTCATTTGCAAGAGTTGAATCATGTATAAGAAGATCGGCATCCCTGCTTGCTTCCAGTACAGTTTTGCATGGGCGTGTGTCTCCGGTATAGACTATTTTTCTCCCCGGACGCCCTTCTCCTACCACGTCTTCGGAGTGAATGATTTTGCCGTCTACTTCAACGGATTCCCCGCGGTGAAGTTTTGAAAAAGTGGTCCTGGTGGAACTCAAGCTCAATTGCTTTCTGCCTGTTGAATTTGCCTGTCCTCTCATTTTCTATTAAGGCATAACCAAGGCTTGGGATACTGTGTTCTGTTTTTATTGCCATGATGGAGTAGTCATCCCTTTTGACTATGTCTCCCGGTTCCAGGTCAATTGCATCGATCTCAAACTTCAATTTGTAGTATCCAAGGGCACTGAGTATCCTTGCAAATTCATGTACCCAGTGGGGGCCGTATATTTTCAGGGGCTCTGTACGTCCGTGGAAGGACATGGTCTGAATAAGTCCGGGAATTCCAAGCATATGGTCTGCATGGAAATGCGTTATGAATATGGAAGATAGTGCTTTCATCCCGGTTTTTGCTCTCATCATCTGCTGCTGCGCACCCTCTCCGCAATCAAAGAGCATAAGCTCACCTTCGCGGTTAATCATAATAGCCGATGGATTGCGTTCCGGGGTTGGAAGGGACCCCCCTGTTCCAAGAAATGTTACGCGGAGCATACATCTATATAAGTGCTGGAATTATTTATGAATTGTCAGTGGAAGGCAATGTGAAGGGTGATTCTTCCTTGCTTTTTTACTAATTGTATAAAGGTATAATTTGCACGTCACACTCGAAAAGTTCATATAGCATCTTATTATTAAAGGAACGTCCATAAATCATACCAGATTTAAATATGAATTACAAAGGTAATTCATTCATACTTATATTAACAATCATAAGAGGATATATCATGAAATGGCAAGGTAGATCTAGAAGAACATACACAGGTGCTAAGATCAAGAAAGCTCGTGGAAAGAGGAAATACGAGCTTGGTAGCGAAGCAGCTGACACTCACATTAACGAGACAAAGAGGAAGAACGTTTCAACCAGAGGCGGAAACAGGAAAGTAAGACTTCTCCAGTGCAATGTTGCAAACGTAACTGATGCACAGGGCAAGACCCAGACAACCAGCATTGAGACAGTAGTCGGAAATGTTGCAAACGAGCACTACGTCAGGCGTAACATCCTTACAAAGGGCTCCGTTATCAAGACTCCTCTTGGTAATGCTCAGATCACAAGCCGTCCAGGTCAGGATGGTGTTGTGAACGCGAAACTGCTCGAATAATCGAGCAACTCTTTTTTCTTTTAATTTGATTGTCTGGTGTTATGGGGTTGCTATATATGAACGATAAAACACGTCACGTTCTGGAATGTCTTGAAGAGGATGCAAGGATTAGTCATGAAGAGATTGCAACCCTCGCAGGACTTACTGTTGATGAGGTAAGTAAAATAGTTAAAGAGCTTGAGGAAAGCGGAGTAATCCGTAAGTATAAGACGGTTATTGACTGGGATCTCGCCGGTGATGAGAACGTCTATGCAATAATTGAAGCTAAGGTAAGTCTTGAAAGAACAATAGGCTACCAGCCTCTTGTAGAACGTCTGTACAGGTTCCTGAAGTCCGTTCAGTCAGGCTTCTCTCCGGACAATACGATCTTTCACTAACTGTTTCTGGAGGAAAAGTAATGAAGGAAGTTGCTTTCTTTGTTGCTGAAAATTCCACCCTTGAACATGGATCCAGCACACAACTCACTTTGTCCTGAAAACATACAAGAAGGATGGTATTATCCTCCATGAGCAGGACCATGTTCCGTTTACCGGTGACTCCATAAAAGTCACATTACAGGATGTATAATGTATGAGAAAAGCATGCACCCCTTCGAAATTCGTAGCTGATGTAATAAACAAGGTGCCTCCTTCAGGCATACGTCGCTACTTCGATCTTGCGTCAGGTCTTGAGGATGTAATCTCTCTTGGCGTAGGCGAACCGGATTATGTGACCCGTGGCACATAAGGAAGCGATGCATTCACTCGCTTGAATGCGGTGAAACATCCTATACTTCAAGAGTGCAGCCTGGTTGAAATACGGCTGGCAAACCATTATGCCGGGAAATACAATGTAAATTATAATCCTGAATCTGAGATTCTGGTTACTTCAGGAGTAAAGTGAAGCACTTGATGTAGCTATCAGGGCTATTACCAATCCCGGTGATGAGGTATTGTTGTCAGCCATCCTATGTGGCATGCGTTCCTTCAGTAATGTTTGCAGGCAGGTTCTGTTATTATCTCTACAAAGATAGAGAATAATTTCAAACTGACAGCCGGGGAACTGGAAGCAGCAATCACGCCAAAGACCAAGGCAATTATAATTAATTTCCCTAACAATCCCACCGGGGCTACCATGGGCAGGGAAGACCTTGAAGCTATTGCAGATGTTGTCTGTGAACATGACATCATGGTAATCTCAGATGAGGTCTACGACTGCCTGACATACAACGGTAGACACACCTGTTTTACATCCCTTGAAGGTATGAGGGACAGGACAATTCTTCTAAACGGTTTTTCCAAAGCATATGCAATGACCGGTTTCAGGCTGGCATACGCAATGGCACCGCCAAAGATAATCAGTGCAATGATGCTGATTCACCAGTATTCAATGCTCTGTGCACCTATAACCGCTCAAATCGGTGCTATCGAAGCCCTCAAAAACGGCCAGCACGAAATGGAACGCATGGTCCGTGACTACGACCGTCGCCGCCATCTCATAGTCAGCGGCCTGAACAAGCTCGGACTTGACTGCTTCGAGCCAAAGGGTGCATTCTATGCTTTCCCATCTGTTGAAAACACGGGCTTAAGCTCTGAGGAGTTTGCGGAACGTCTAATGAGCGAGCAGCGTGTTGTTACAATCCCTGGCAATGTCTTCGGTGAAGCAGGAACTGGTTTCCTCAGATGCTCCTATGCAACTTCCAGAGATGAGATAGAGAAGGCTCTGGAAAGGATTGGGATATTTGTGGATGGGCTTTGAAGGCTAGAGAGCTTTCATTTTTTATCTTTTTTAGAGTAGCTTGAGTGCTGAATTTGTAGTAATCACCTCTGGATGCATCACGACAAGCTGAGTTGAACCGTGATAAGGAATGATTAGTACAATTACATATAAACTAGGCGTTATTCTTCAGTGATTCCTAGCTCATTTTCTATCCTTTTAAGCCTTGATTCAAGAGCTGATTGTGCGGCGGGTTGTACAACTATATTTTCATCTATGTTTTCGTCGAATGAGATTAAAAACATTGTTTTTCCATTAGACACTATTTCATAAACATGTGCAGTCTCGCCTACAATTTCGGAGTATGACTGCGGCAACCTGATCATTGGATACGAAATATTTGCCTTGGGCTTGTGCTGCGTAACTTTAAATTTCCCTACTGATTTCATCATTGGATGCCTCATTGTTCAATTGTTGTACAACCTATAAATTGCCGTATTATTTTATATATCTTTTGTAGCAATTTATTTTTTTAAAATGATAGCTGTTGAATATGTTTTCACTGGTTATCTTTTTATAAGTTATACTCTGGCATGTAGGGGTAAGGAGGTTTTTTCCGCTCGCCTGTTTTTTTGGGCGGCGGTTTTGTGGCTTTTATTTTTCTGCCACCTCTCCTCTAAAATCCCTACTCGTGTCTTGGGGAATACAAGGCAAGAGATGCAGGGGCTCTCTGAACCCAAGTTTGGAGCAAATTGCTACTGGACTCCGGCTATGCCGTTGGGTTTAGGCTCAAGAGTTCCCAAAATCTCGTGTTTTGTATCAGGACAAAGTTAGAGGTATGGGTACTCTTTTAAACCTAAGCTTGGAGCAAATGCGACTGAGCGTCGGCTATGCCTTCGGGTTTAATGTGCAAGAGATATCATAATCCAAACCAAATCGAGCTGAGTAGGTCTGGATGCTAAAAACATCCAGCATTGTGTGGTAATGACTGGTGAAACAGCGTGCCCGGGTACGACGTCGGAGTCGTAGTGAAATTCGGATAATGTAACTACCGATAACTACGGCACTTGCAATTGCATGAAACGGTTTACGTACCATGGTTGAACCTGAAATGTTCACAATTGTTTTGCTGTGACCCCCCCTGTCAAACACTGTGCCTGTTCTCAAAAATACAGGCACTCGTCGTTCTTTCACAGAATGGCTAAGCTGGGGAGGCATGCATAGGTGTACTAAGTTGATAATTGGAGACATATAATATGAAAATTAACAACACATTACACACAGAAACAATCCCGCAAGACCTTAAAGAATTCAATCAATGGGTCTTGTGGAAATCAGAACAGAAAGACAATGGCGGAACTACAAAGATACCCTACAGTAAGAATGGATTCAAAGCAAATTTTTTGGACCCAGCTTTTTGGATGAACTTTGAAGATGCATATGCAACCTACATCAACTCAAACGGGAGATATTCCGGCGTTGGATTTGTCTTTACAGAATCTGACCCATTCATTGGTTTTGACTGGGATCATGTCTGTGAAAGTACAGGAGAATTTGAGCCCGACATTCTTGAAGAAATTAAAAGCTTGAATTCATATGCTGAAATCTCTCAGAGTGGTGAGGGGGCACATGTAATCGCAAAAGGCGAAGTCCCCGGATCTAAGAACCGCAAAGGAAGGCGCGAAATCTATGACAAAGACCGCTTCTTTGTGGTTACAGGTAATCATATTGATGATACGCCTTTAACCATCAATGAAGCACCTGTCGATGCTGTTTCGGCAATCTATTTCAGAATAGACACACCTTCTATGGAGGTTGAATCTGTTGACGAATTAAAACCGAGGATAACAGATATCGAAGTTATAGAGAAATGCAGGAACGCCAGCAACGGTACGCTGTTCAATCAGCTATACAATGGTGATTGGAAAAGCGTCGGGAAATATTCATCCCAGAGCGAGGCTGACCTTGCATTGTGTAACCTCCTTGCGGTTCAGACTGATAATCCAAAGCAGATGGATAGAATATTCATATGGTCCGGATTGTACAGGGACAAATGGGATAGACTCGACTACAAGGACAGAACAATATCCAAAGCCCTTGAAGGTGCGCTTGCCATGAAAATAAATCCGCGTGAAAAGTACTTTGATGGAAATCGTTTTATTCCAAAGTTGTTAGCTGACGACATCCTGAGTGAAAATCACTTCTTCACACTTTCAGATAAAGCCCATCTATCATTACAGTGATGGAGTTTATAAAACTGGTGGGAAAAGATATAATTCAGTTAATTGCTCAGAAAATTGGTGAGTATTCCAAAATGAGCACCTGAATGAAGTACTCTCTTACATAAAAAGAGAAACAAGAAGGATTGACCGAGAATCTATCAATCAGGAAAGGCATCTGATTAACTTGGAAAATGAAAACTGTACAATATTAATACACAGGCACATTTGAGCCACACAGTCAGCTGTGCTGTCACTATAAAGATTCCAGTGAAACATGATCCAGATGCAACGATGTCCTACTATCGACCGTTTCTTATCTGAGATTGTAGCGCCGGATCAACAAGTATTGATTGAATGGGAGGGTATTCATTGATACCTGACACCAGAATCCAAAGATCAGTGATGTATGGCGGAAGTTCCAATGGCAAAAGGCGTTTTCTAAAGTTCTTGACGCTTCATTGGTGAAATGAACACCAGTGGTGAATCGCTCAACGTCTTGGGTAATACTTTTTCAACCGCCAACCTTTACGAAATTACTAAAATGTAGGCTCCTGATTTGTCAAATAAACCGATTCTTGTGCTCGGCCTTCAAGATGGTTACTACGAGGTGGAACGAAGACTTCCTGGAGAGTTTAAGGGCAAGACCGCCTTTATGTTTGAAAACACGGCTCGGCTGATATTTTCAGCGAATAAAGGCTCCATCCATATGAAGCTGCTGACTATCGTCGATGGATACTAATTGACTTCCCCAAATACATTTGGGGAAGAAAATAAAGACATAAACCTGATTCGTAAACTCACAACTCCAGAAGAGTTGTCGGGCTTCTTGAACCAGGCACTTGCAGCGCTTCCTGTTCTTCTTGAGCATGGTGATTTCATACACTAAAACCGTTGAGGAGGTTCAAAGAATGTACCTGATCAATAGCAATTCGGTTGCAGCTTTTGCAGATGAATGCATTGAAGCAAGTGCAGGAGATACTCTTAAAAAGGTGGTGTATGAGGAATACATCAACTGGTGCTTGAAGAATGAAATAAAGCCTAAGACAAATGCTGTCTTTGGTAAGTATTTCAAAGAGAACTGGGAGTTTGCAGACTCTGGGAATCAACTGGTAATAGAGATTATTATTACCAGAATTGTGAAATATCTGTAATTGCTACAGACCAAGTTGCATCAATAACTCTTCTATTACCACAGAATAGAAAGGAAATATAAAATACGTCTAAGGAGTGTCTAAGATACTTTAGTAATGGCATTTAGAGTATATGTATAATAGATAAATAAGTATAAAGAAATTAAAAATAACTTAGACACCTAGACAAATTGTGGATATTGATGGTTCAAAAGTTGCATATATCTGAATAAAGAACATTACTTGCCACACATAAATTAATAAAATAAAAATCCCTTTGTGGATGAAATAAGGAGAGGATATTTAGTCAGTTTTACATGACTACATGTACCAATCAATTGGAACAAGTTTCTCCATCCACCATTTCTCACAGACCGATTTTGATACCATTCTTCATCAATATCGGCATGTTCCATGATGATAACTTGAAATCCAGCGTCTTTAACCTTTTCAGAAATTAAGTGAAACATTTGTAACAGACTCTTTATCAGTGTTCTTGACAGTTTCATCAGCGATTTCTGGTGGGAAATATGCTTGGAGTTGGTTGATCAAAGACAAAACGAGGAACAGGGAGCTCTTTTCTTGCAAACCAGCGCTGAAGCACTAAATATGTGATAAGGTGAAGAGACACCCAAGTTTCTCCACTTCCCATTCTTTCAAATAGTACAGGGCCATTTTCAGTATCTGCAACTATCGTTAATTTCATTGGGTCTAGTCGCATGGGGCAATCAGAATGCTCCAAGTTAAGTTTTCTTGCCATTTCTGTTATTTCTCGCGACAAAACAGAGAGAGGTGAATTCAGTCTATTTTTGAAGTTCATCAAAATCCAATAAATCCTCTAAAGATTGAATCTCCAATCTTCTTTTCTATTTCATACATTTTTCAGTTATCTTGTCACTCGTATCCCTAGTGTGTCTAAGATAAAGACTTAAACGCCCCTTAACATGAGCCTTTTTTGCATTAAAATCTCTAAATTGTTCTATTTCCAGATTAACCTGTTGAATTGACTGAATTTGACTATTAATCTTGAATGTTGAATAGATATCATCTTTTTTGGCTTCAACGTTAGATATCATTTTATCAATATGAGGAATATCAGCCATTGCCATTTCAGAAGTTTATTTGATATGGTTTTAAGATTTGAACTAACTGATTCGCAATTTGGAGTTGGTTGCTCAGCATTAGAAGAACACAATGGGCATATGTGAAATTATCAAAATCCTTTTTTCAGGTATGATCCAATACTGATGAGCCTAGATTTTTGCTCAACAGCTTCTTGAGAAAAAGCGTTTCCTCCTAATTTTAGTGCATGGAGGGTACCAATCTCTTCGCAGCATAGTCTATATTCATTGTGAAACTGCTTTTTATATCTAACAGATAGTTTAATTGTTCAATATATTGAAATTTCAGGAATAAGATCTTCATTTGTAGAATCAAGTGATAGAGTTAATATGTCTTTAACTTCAGACCATGAGTTAGAGCAACTCTACACTGGACGAACATAAACCTACAGAAGTGGCTTCTGCAATAGGCATGTGCTAGTCAAAGGATTCACCCCTTTACCTGTTCTGTCTCATTTTGGCGGCGTTCGAAGTATACGGACTTGTCTTTTAAAGGCGGTCCAACTTATGTTTATTGAGAACATGTTCTTTGTCTACTGCACTAAGGAAAAACTGGCATATAGTCTTTGATACTTTGAGGAAGAAATTGCTCCCATTGACGATGAAATGAAAACGCTGGGTTGCAATTTCACTTTTGCTCTTAAAACAATATATGAGGAAACTTTTATCAATATCAACAATTCCTGTTTGCGAGTATGCCCAACTTTTACATCGAACTATATTTATTACCTGCAAACTCTCCCAGTAATACAGTTAAACCTGAAGCAGGAATATTGCCAAAAAGATTATCATAATTTGGTATTTCAAGGTTAGTACCTTTCTCAAAATAAATATCTCCTGATTCTTTTTCAAGGACCTGGGTTGCGGCGAGGCTATGAATAATTCATTATCCACTAGTACTATATGAATACCAAACCAAGAGATATTTTCTAGAATGACACCTTCTGGAATCATGCTCTTACTTTTCCTAAGCCAAAGTTTACAATATGTATTAAAGCAGATTTGCCTGTTTTCGAAGCACCTGTAATAATATTAATCGAATTTAACCGAAATGGCAAAACACGGATTTCGCCATTTTTACTGTAGAAATTGCAATTTTTAGAATCACGAAACTCATGGTTTTACACCCAATAATGCCATTACTGTTTCAATTTTACCAACTCTGCCAAACCATTTCCACAAAAATAAGATTTCTTGAAACAATCTGCAACTTCAGAGGTCATATTACTGTCAGGTTTATGTGGAATGGACAAATTTTTATTAGTGCATAAAGAAGCATTACTATTGCACTCAAAGAGTTGATTATTAAGACCAGGAAAATGCAATAGCCTCTTTTACATATGGAACAATCGCCCAGTTCTCTCAGGATGTCAATTCTCTTCCAGAACCTTCAATTGTGTAATCCATGAAGGAAAAGTAAGTTTTTTAATCGTTTTGGAAAGCGATTCCCGAGTATTTTTTATGTAAAACTAATGGAAGGCTACAATAAAGGAAGAACGTACAGGAGATTCTGTCGTGGATGCTGATTTATAACCTTTAATCATTGATGAGACGCAGAAGCCACAAAACAGGATTAAAAAGATTTGCCTCTTCTGCGCCGCTGTTCCCACACTCTCATTTGAAATTCAACGCCCCCGGAAGTTCGAGAATCGTTTCAACCTCGCCAGAAATTCTGGATGCCAACCTACTCTCTTACTATCAGATAAAATATGGTAGGAACCCTCGTAATAAAGAGGCTCTTGACAACCTCGATGGGTATGCTGGCTTCTTTTTCAACCCATTCATATAGAGAGCGTGCTGCATTGACTTTTTCAGTTTCCAGCTGCATTATCTCCAAGATCTTCACGCATAGTCTCGAAGTAGGCATCACTCTTCTACTAGTCTTTTTTCATAATTCAATATCTCCCACTAAAATGAGATCTTCGCATCCACCGTGAACGCTGTTCAAAAGCTCCGGTAGTAATTGTTTACCGCAATAGAGATACGTTTCGATTTTAAACCTATTATTTTAAGCTGGTGAACAAAGACATGAATCATAAACAAGTCACAATCAACCTCAATAGATTGAAGGTCAGCATGAATCGGCAAAGAGTTTGCTTTAAATTGTTCACGTAATTCATCAAGTTGTGAATCTAACTCTTCTCAATTATAGGCATAAAAGTATCCGAATTAAAGCTTTTGAGAATACGATTTAGCCACCAGCCTTCCAAATAGGTTAAAAACTGATCTATTTTTGAACGTTGACAAACAGACCAAATCTCTTTTTTCAAAGATCGCCAATATCTTTATTAAAGGACATTGATCAAAGAAATATATGCTGCATCAAGAATTTCATATCGTGATTCAGAGGATAAACTTTTGAATATGTCATAAGCACTTTTGTTATCTTTGTTAGTTGATGTCCTAGCAGTGTTCAATAAGATTTTTTCAGCTTCAAGAACATTTCGAGTTTCATCCTTAAGGAAATAGGCAGCTGATTCTTCGGAACGCTTTCCTGTCGTCATTATGCAAAAAATGGTGCCATTGGGAATAATTCCTTGTTGATAAAGATCGCGCCATATGCGGATAGTTTTCCCACAAATCTGTGCTTGCGTCTGTGAGATTAGCTGGGTATTTATATGGTGCTTTACCTGAATTATTTCTTCAGGGGTGCCGTTTTTTTCGAAGACTACATCATCAAGCGTCTCAGCAGAAACGATGACTGCTGGGTTTGTTTTCAACCTCTTGAGTTTCAAGAAGCGCAAGGCGACATTGGTATATATATCCCTCTAACGAACTTGATGCGGAATATTTTGTATAAAGTTCATCCATCATATCATCTTTTATATTGAGTTATTGAAACATGAATAACTTGTGATAGTTGTCAAATCTATCAGCATTGAATTAGTCGTTACACTTTTAGCAATTTTAGAGTACAAGTTAAAGTAGCAACATGGTATAAAAATTATACGGATATTTTTTAAATACATTAATTATATCAAAGCACTGATTAATAGTTCCTGAATGCCTGCTTTACATATGAATGGGCGTATTTTATCAAGTCCCGCGGGCTCTGAAATCATTTTGTGCATGATAAAATAGACCTATAGGAGCGGATTATACTGAGCATAGAGAACGGCAAATTAGTCTTAATATAAGCGTGCTTATTTTACTGGATTTACTTGCTTGAATCAAGATTGGATTATTTCTTTAACATCTTGCCAATAACTTTTCCTGTTGTTGGAAAATCTGAATCATTATGCTTTTCAGAAAGTTCAATCATTTCTGGAAATTTTACTAAAGTAGAATATTACATAGTTCATCAATCAGGCTTAACTTATTATAATACCATTGAATAAATAAATCACGATTATATTCAACAAAATTTATATATAAAGAAAATGGTTCATCGCCCAATCCATTACAGTGAACTTCTTTTGATAGGTCCCTATAAACACGTTCAACAGACTCTTTAAAATTAAGTTCTTTTTCAGGAAATAAAAAACTAAGCAAATGAGATGCTTTTTTGTTATCAACTTCACATAGCAATTTCTTCACAATTCCTCCAGGGCCTGTGAAAGGACCATTTTTATCTGATTTTTCCAGCCATTCATCGCGTTTTATCAACTGTTCACGGTATAATTCATCGTTTGATTCGTTTTGTTTTAGATTGTAGTCAAAACTCGCAGCCCTAAAAATGGTTTCTAGCCAAGTTCTTAGCAAAATATTTGCTGCACGATAATCGCATGAAGGCCTAAAAATACCGAAGACTCTAAAACTAGTTATTTCAAAATTTACTTTACTTAGGTTTCACAATTAGTAGCAATATGGGCATATTATAAGCACTATGTCTGCTAATAATCTGCTGAATTACGTATAGATTTCAGACCTATGTTTCTCTAAAGTTTCTTTTTTAACATTGTATGATTGTTCCCAAAAATTCAAATAACCCATAATAGTAGCATCAGCCTCAAACCTAAGATTCTGTTGATACAAAATTTCGTACATTTCCTCCTCATTTTTCATATATTGTATGGAATTAATACCATCAAGAATCTCGTCCTTATATTTTGTGGATTACTTATTATACGAGTTATGTATACATTAGAAAATGCCATAAAATGGATTTTTTGATCAAATTTTCATGCTTGGAACTTTGTTAACTTTGGAAATTTCAATTTTAAATTCTGGCTTATTATAGTCGAATGAAATAAACACTATCATCCTATATAGGCTCTTCACATGTAAAAGGATGCCCTGTATATAATAGAAAATCATTTTTGTATTCTGGGTATTTATTCTCTAAAAAAGTACGATATTCTGATATATATTCTTGTATAAAAACTTCTAAGTCTTCCTTTTTTATTTTCTGATTTACCCTAGTCATTTTCACATCTCTATTTATAACCAATAGTATATTACATTCGAAACAGTAAAACCATCTGTGTATGAGAAAATTGCTAATTTATGTACATTTTGAAGTTGCCGTGGTTAATTCAAGTAATGAACAATCTCATTATCAAAACAGTAGCAGGTAAACGACAACAAGGCGCATACAGTATGCCATTCCCATTGCAGTAACCTGTTCGGCGGGCACTTCAACAAGTTCCGGCTTTCTGCAATGTGTGCAGATTACTTTTCTGGTTTCATATCGACTGAAGGAAATGTGAAACGATCCACAGCTTAAGCATATCCACCTTGATTTTGTTGACATGATCGTTTTTCTCCGGCAATAGCTACAATGTAGCTACACACACATATAGTTGTCGCTACAATGTAGCCATAAAACGACCACAAATCATATAAGATGTAAATACATTGCTTAACTACTATGGAAATCAAAACAGATGCTTATCAAGTAATTGAAAACTGTAAAATCAAGTGGCAATTCTGGAAAGGTTTATGTTCCTAAAGAATGGGTGGGCAAAAAAGAAAGTCAGATTTTTTACTTATGGAGCCACTGGATACGGAATGAATAAGGCGCACATTGTACTGTATAGTTCTCCTCAATAACTCCTTCTATTACAAAATGAGTGATGGAAATATACATCTGAGTGTCTGAATACTTTGTATTAATGGCATTTAGAGTATATGTATAGTAGATAAATAAGTATAAAAAGTTAAAAGTCACTTGAGCACCTAGACAAATTGTGGATACTAAACAAACTTTTGAAATAAATCAGCTAAGCTTTCCATTGCTTCTTCTCGTATTTCGACTCAGCCATTCATAATTTCTTCTAACACAGGCATGACTTTCTATAACTCACAGTTGAATTATTCAGTTTATCTAAGTAATTAGTCATCAGTACAGAACCGTTGGAGTGGCCGACCATATGTGCTTGCAGTAATCAAAATATTGAAAAATGCCACATTTTTGAAAACCATTTTTCTAAAATGTAAAATGCTCTTTTTGTTCCGATCATTTGTCCCGGTGACTATAGGAATAATCAACATCTCATCGACAAACCTATTATTAAACGTAAAAAAAGTATAAGAAAATCATAGCAAACAACAAAAATGCTCTATTGATTATGATTTTTCATTGATTTTGACAATGAGTGTTTTATTATTACTCAGAAATGTACATAGCAAATGTATCACTTCTTTTTTTAGAATAGAAATATGGTAGATAAAACAAATGATGAGGATTAAGCCTTCACTAAATAGACAAATCAGAGTAAACAGATAGTACAAATGAAACACTAGCTAAGAATATAAGGGAGGTAGAATGCATGATATGCTTCTACCTTTATATTCTCTATAATGATTTGATAAATACGTGTATTGCTCACACCATGCTTTGTACTGTATAAATAGGGACTGTTTTATGTGTGCCCAACTATTCAGGATAGTCTCAAAGAGATAACTATTCAAAAATCTAGCCATTTTTTCCTCTAATCTGTTGATTTGTTATTTCATGACAGGTATACCAAAGGATTATAACTATTGGAGTATAATCTAAAATGGAGAATAAATTGAGAGTCTGCATTTAAAATATGCAGATTGTTGAGGGGATTCATTTGGATTTCATTGGATATTTTGTGGTGGATAAATTCCGAAATTACCTTTCCATATGCACATTACTTTGTATTTATTATGGCATGCTTCTTTATTTTATGGAAGTTATATCATAAAATAAATGAAGAAAAAATAAACCAATGGGAAAAAACTCACACTTCAGACATGTCTTTGCATTGATAGTAGCAATTATGTTTATAGTGTCTCTTGCTGTTGCAAACTATTATATAAATGAATTTGAACCTCCGAAGATCAATTTCGTGTTTCTATTTCACCTTTTATGTGAAAGATTCGAGATGAAGGAGATACTGCGACCGCTGAGACCATTAAAAATCAAATCAAAAATACTACGGGAATCGAATAGAAATAATAGTTTTGAACACACAACCTATAAAGAAAGAAGATGCCATATATGAAGGTAAAAAAAGCTGGCTCACATCTTGTAGTGTATGGAGGAGAAAAGAGAATATTGGGGGAAGGAACCCAAGATTGAATTCTATATAGTTCCAATAGATGCACAGAGATTGAGAATCTTGTTAGCATACACGAGCAATGAAGGAACTATGGAATTTAAGTCAGTATACCACAAGTATACTGATAAGCCAATTGAAATTGTTGATTCATATCGGGAAAACGTTACTTCGGTTGTATACACAATTTGTGCATTTGGTTACTACAAAAAAATCTGAATATGATTCTGCTCTTAAAACATTTAAGTGCATAAACAATTATGAAAATGAAGCGTCTATTCTCTTTTATATTTGCAACATGCATATCACTTTGAAGGTGAATTAGAGGAAAGTTTAGTTTTACGATAAAGCAATAGAAATTGATCCTCAAAAAACTAATTATGGAACAACAAAGAATTGCTCTGTATTACGAGTTAGGTAAAGTATGAGGAAGCAATAAAGGCATATGATAAAGGCAATAGAAATCGATCACTCAAAAAACTAATTGCATGGAACAACAAAGGAAATGCTCTGACTATGTTAGGTAAGTGCGAGGAAGCAATAAAGGCATATGATAAAGCAATAGAAATTGATCCTCAAAGCTCAGATGCATGGACCAACAAAGGAAATGCTCTGTACGAGTTAGGTAAGTACGAGTTAGATAAGTACGAGGAAGCAATAGAGGCATATGATAAAGCAATAGAAATTGATCCTCAAAGCGTCAGATGTATGGTACAACAAAGGAATGCTCTTGCTCACATTAGGTAAGTACGAGGAAGCAATAGATGCATATGATAAGCAATGAAATTGATCCTCAAAAACCAGATGCATGGAACAACAAAGAAAGGGATTTGCTCTGTACGGGTTAGGTAAGTACAAGGAAGCAATAGATGCATATGATAAAGCAATAGAAATTGATCCTCAAGACCCAGATGCATGGACCAACAAAAGGAAATGTTCTGGACGAGTTAGGTAAGTGCGAAGCAATAAAGGCATATGATAAAGCAATAGAAATTGATCCTCAAAAATAGATGCATGGTACAACAAAGGAAATACTCTATCACATTAGGTAAGTACGAGGAAGCAATAAAGGCATATGATAAAGCAATGAAATTGATCCTCAAAAAATAACTGCATAGTACAACAAAGGATTTGCTCTGTACGGGTTAGGTAAGTACAAGGAAGCAATAGATGCATATGATAAGCAATGAAATTGATCCTCAAAAATAGATGCGTGGATCAACAAAAGGAAATGCTCCAAACTATGTTAGGTGAATACGAGGAAACAGCCAAAAAAGGCATATGATAAAGCAACAAAATTGATCCTCAAAACTTATTTGCATGGTACAATCGATGCATGTGCCTATTCGCTGATAAAAATAAAGACAAGCAATCTTCAGTTTAAAGACTGCAAAGAGCTTGATTCATCGTGTAAAGAAAGGGCGAGAAATTATGAAGGCTTTAAAGTTGTGTGGGCAAGATGAAGACTTCAAAAATTAACAGAGTGACTATTTTTTAAATTTTATTTCCACTCATTTCAACAGTCATTCTCGCTGATGCTTTTAATATTACTCCAACCGGAGTGTACCTTTTGAGAATCCCATCTCTTTCCTAAGTAGGCCATTAATTGAAATGGAACAGGCGGAACGCAAGGAACACTTGCTGAAAGTATAGATGTAGAATGCATGGTACAGCTTTACTTTCATGTTAATATCATGTTTTGACAATAAAACATTGTATCATGCATCACACTGTATAGACATGAACTGTAACTGTCCCGATGTGTTCGAATCACTTTTCTACTTGATATTTTCCAAATTAAGTAGAGAATATCGTCTCAAGCCTTTCCTCAAGTTCAATATCTAGATTTTTCTTCAATCTATACGTGAATCCGCAAGATGGACATTGAGTCTTGATGAAATCAGCTTTGTTACCAAACACCTTATCATAAGACTTTTTTCGGTCACCTGTAGCAAATTGCAAATAAACGGCCGTAACATCTAAACTTGCATGTCCTAACTGCTGTTGAAGTGTTCTGATATCCATGCCTTTCTGAACACAGTATATAGCATGTCCGTGCCTGAATTTATGCGCAGAGATCCAAGGCAACCCTACTTTTTTACCAGTTCGTTTAATGAATGCCTTTGCACCGTATTCTACAGTATTAACGATTTTGTCGTTAGGTTGCAGGTCATATTTTGTGATGTGCTCTTCTATTAATTTCAGTGTATCTTCATCAATGACAACTGTCCTTGGTTTGAGTTCTTTTGAATTGGTATGCTTACCATATATTGCTATGAGTCTATCTTTGAACACAATATCTTTGACACGAATTCCATGATGGGGCTTTAGATAATGAGTACGAAAGTGTTTACAATCAATATCAATGCAAGCACTGTCATTCCTCACCTGAATCCACTTTGGACACCTACCTTTCCTTAAATCAAATTGAGGATGCATACACTTAGTGACAGGGCCACCTGGTGCTCCGACAACCTCTGCAATTCTTGCTCCTGTAAAAAACAGTAATCTAATCAATAAATGATAGCTTCCTTTCCTCACAGATTTTAAACGAGCTGTTTCATCAAACTCCATAGCAGCTTTTTCCATCTTTAGAAAATCTTCATAAGTAACGTATTCACTTAGGTTTTTCATTGGACTTGCGGGCATTTTATCACCTTTTAGTTGTCCAAAGATAATTAATAACAAATTTAAAGCATAAGCTACCTTTAATTACAGATTTAAGCCCTATCTTTAAATATCACCGCTCAAATCGGCGCCATCGAAGCCCTGAAGAACGGCCAGCACGAAATGGAGCGCATGGTCCGTGACTACGACCGTCGACGCCACCTCATAATCAGTGGCCTGAACAAGCTCGGACTTGACTGCTTCGAGCCAAAGGGCGCATTTTATGCTTTCCCATCTGTTGAAAACACGGACTTAAGCTCTGAGGAGTTTGCGGAACGCCTGATGAGCGAGCAGAGAGTTGTAACAATCCCGGGCAATGTATTCGGCGATGCAGGCACAGGTTTCCTTAGATGCTCCTACGCAACTTCCAGAGAAGAGATTGAGATCGCTCTGGAGAGGATTGGGGCGTTTGTGGATGGGATTTGAAGGCTAGAGAGCTTTCAATTTTTACTTTTTTTAAGTAGTTTGAGTGTTTTGATTTGACGAACTACTAATTTGGTGCAAATCGGTATTCTTGTTTATTTATGTGACATAAAGAATGCTCTTTTTCATTTCCGCAAACAATCGGCAAGCTAAAAACAAAGTAATTATCCGCCGAAGGCGGCACATTCCAATAATGCTGTACAGAAATGGTTTCAAATTTTATTGTACTTGCTCTGATACTTCAACAAAAGTCCTGTGAATAAAGTATTCCATAGCATTATGCAGATCATTCTTTTTGAGGAAAGACGCCGGCTTCGCCGGACCCTTTGGGTTCATATATTTTTGCTTTGCCTAATCAATTCAATAAATTCCTTAGTTTCCCGCATCACATCATCACTGCAAACAACTGCAGAGATAGCCACCAGACTATCGGCACCACCAAGTACAACACTTTCGCAATTCTGCTTGTTGATACCGCCTATTGCAACAATGGGGATATTGATGGCATCCTTCACTTCCCTTATTCTTTCAGGACCAATTCCGTCCCCTGCATCCTTCTTGGTGGAAGTATCAAAAATTGGACTGAGTCCAACATAATCAGCACCGTTTTCCTGTGCTTTCAGTGCTTCTTCTACGTTATGGACTGTAAGACCGATAATTTTGTCCTTGCCCAGAATCTCCCTTGCAGTATCAATTGGCATGTCGTCCTGTCCTATGTGAACACCATCGGCATCAACAGCAAGTGCTACGTCAACGCGGTCATTCACAAGGAAAATTGCCTCGCTGCCACAGAGGGTTTTAATCTGTGCAGCCTCAAGGACCATGTCTCTTGTGCTTCCTGTTTTTTCCCTGTACTGGATAATCCTGCATCCGGCAGCAACTGCATTCTCAACGTCTGAAAGGGTTCCTTTTCTGGACAGGCCGGAGTCCGTCACAAGGTAGAAGTCAATGTTCTCCAGCAGTTTTCTTTTGTGTTCCATAGTCAGATCAGCACTCTTCAACGTTTATCATGGACTGTGCCTTCTCATCTGTAAGGTTGAAAACCTCGTCGTAGAACCAGGTCTTGAAAGTTCCAGGTCCTTTTGAGTTTACAGAAGCCAGTTCACCGGCAATTCCAAAATAGCATAGTGCGTCCTTTGCAGCATCGCAGTAATCTTCATTGACAGCGGCAAATGAACCGATAACTGATGCAGCCATGCATCCAGTGCCCACGATCATTCCCATAGATTCGTGACCGTTCCTTACCACAAATGTCTTTTCGCCGTCACTGATAATGTCTTCTGCACCGGTCATAACAACAACACATGATCTTGCAGATGCGAAATCCTTTGCAACCTGTTTAGGATCAGCATCAATTGATGTTGCCTCAACACCTCTTGTCTGCGCATTTTCTCCTGCGAGTCTGGCAATCTCGGAGTAGTTGCCTTTGATAATGTCAATGCGAACAGCATCGAGTATCTTTGCTGCCATATCATCGCGGAAAGGTGTGGCACCTACGCCTACTGCGTCAAGGACTACCGGTATGTTCTTCTTGTTTGCAGCATTTGCAGCGATGATCATTGCATCAATGAGTTCTGTTGTTAGTGTGCCTATGTTAAGCACAAGTGAGGACGCAATGCCGGTCATGTCTGCAACTTCTTCCGGTGCATGGGCCATAACCGGAAGTGCACCGAATGCCCTTGTCATATTGGCACAGTCGTAGATCGTTACCCAGTTGGTTATGTGGTGGACAAGTGGTTTTGTGTCCCTGATCGTTTTCAGTGGAAGATTCATATTATTGGATACCCCATGTGGAAGACAATTAATGTATTTATATGTATAGTCACAATGTGAATGACTAGAGTTGCCTTGATTAATAAAATACTTTTTGTTGGTCTTTTAAGGAATATGGGGCATGAATGGTTCATACGTCTGCGGACTGTTCAGGACATATTCTATCTTAGCTAAAAAAGTTTAACCGATTTATTTATATATGGATATGCATAGTATAGAGAGCCAATTTATCAGTGCATATCATATTTCATAATTACATAAGTTAGCTCGTTGAACAATTACAGATTACACATATCATTAAATTATATCATTAAATCACACTCATTCGGAGGAATTATTACTTGCAAGGAAAGTGCAGAGAAAGTTAGACAAATGGAAGTCAAAGACATGGTACAACGTAGAAACACCGGAATTCATGAGCAGGACAAACATTGGAGTTACCCCTGCAGAAGAGCCTGAACAGCTCGTCGGTCGTGTCGTTGAAACCACAGTTGGCGAAATTGCTAACGATTTCACAAAGCATAACACAAAACTCAGACTCGAGATCAGTGATGTAAACGGTGACGTTGCAAACACAAGATTCCTCGGTCACGAGATCACAACAGATTACCTTCGCTCAATTGTAAAGCGTCAGACCTCAAGAATTGACGCAAACCTTGATGTTAAGACAAAGGATGGTTACCTCATCAGAGTAAAACCAATATGCTTCACTGTTAAGAGGGCAAGAACCAGCCAGATTAAGGGTATCAGGGAAGTAATGGTCAAGATCGTCAAGGAACGTGCATCAGAGCTTAACTTCGAGCAGTTTGTCGAAGAGGCAATCATGGGCAAGCTTTCCGCAAACATTTACAGGAATGCAAAGTCCATTTACCCACTCAGAAGGGTGGAAATCAGGAAGACAGAAGTAAAATCTGTCCCTAAAGCATAATTCTGACTAAAATAAATTCTGGGTGGTTTTACCACCTGCTTTTACTTTTTTTTGATTCTCAGGAGTTTATTTGAAAAATTAAGGTATTACTCGGAAGCTCTCAGTTTGTTCTCATATTCATCACGTATGAGCTGCATCATTTTCCGGTTGGCATCAATAACAAATCCACCGATATAACCGCAATATTTACAATGGTAAAGACCTTCAGTGCCACCTGCCTCAAAATAAAGATCAGGGCTGCCACAGACAGGGCATACTTCTGTGAGTTCTTCGTCTTCTTCGGATTCCTGGATATCTATTTCTTCAGTATCATTTTCTTCCACGACAATATCCTCCTTCAATTCTCCCCGACGGACACTGTACCGATATTATATTATGGATTTTAAAAGCATATCAAACTATCTGCAAACTACCGGACAGTTCAGGAGGATAAGGGCAGAACAGGGTTTGTTTTTTGAGGTAATCAACATTGAATTCTTCTGCATTGGACAAAAACCACTCTCTCAGTTCAAACATTACTGAATTATCTTCACGATACTGCTGCAATTTCTGCATAAAACCAAATTTCTCCCGGCTTGTCAGATTTCGTGAGAAATAACCAAATGCATGCATGAAAGCATTCACAGTTGGCCCGCTTTTTGCAGGCTCAGATAACATCTTAATAAGAAGAGACAGGTATTTTTCATAAATATCTTCTACCGGCAGATTATCTCTATTTCCTACCAGCCTGCCCATTTCGGAAAGCAGTTCTTTGTTGTAAGCCATAAACAAAAGCTTGTTGCGGGTTTGATACTCGACAAGGGAACTAATTTTCCTGGTAACCGAAGCATCCCTGAAGGATGCAAGAGCAAAAACACGTGTAAGAAAAAAGTCCCTGAGAACAGGATCTTTAAGCTGTTCCTCATCTATAACAGGTAATTCCGGATAATTATTCAGCACTTCTTCTGCAAAAAACCCGTTTCCTTCACGATGCATACACCTGCCGGAATCCAGATCCTGAAAAACCTTTGTGGTTTTAACACCACATGATGGTGATTTTGATTTGAGTATAAACCCATCAAAATCATCCAGCTTTTCAAGATAAGAATGCGAAAATCCTTTCATTTTCTCAGTCAGGTCAATTCCCGTTGCCGACTGGATAAGTTTTCTCTTCTCTGTGCCAACAATCATTATAGGTTCCCTTGGAACTTCCAGCCCAATTTCACATTCAGGACAAACATCAATGAATTCAACAAATGGCTTCATAGTTTCGATAAATGGAGCAGAAACCATTCCTCCATTATAACGGCAATTTGCAAATCCAAGACATTTGCTGATAACTAATATAGGTCTGGAAAAATCAGGCATGAGCTAAACCTCTATAATTAATAGGAACAGAATCCATATAGTGTTTACTGCATGCCTGTATCTTTTTACTTATGGATAAATGGCTTTGTCGAAATCCTGCCAGGCAAACTTAAATGTAAGCAGGTTGGTTTTTTCATGTAGATCTGATCTATCCTCTTTTATGAGTAACTTAAGCAATCCCGAAGGGTCGGCGCAGCCGGCGTTTTCCCACAAAATAGAATAGAATAATTTACATACTACCTGTCTTTCATCGCAAGTTTTCTGTTAAATCAGAATTATGAATACAATAATTTATAGATAAATATTCAGTATAGCAGCATTGGAACGCGCGCCTTCGGCGGATACTTGCTTTTTTTGAGATTACAGATTGTTTTTTTGTAATTAAAACCGGGTAAAGGTTGTATTAATCACAAAAACAGGATTTCTACAGAGCCCGATAAATAAAACATTATTTACTTTTTTCTGTAAATACCGGCAATGACCAGTGCAAACACTGCACACTGCGCTGTGAATGCTGGTGTTACCGGAGAGCTGCTAGTATCAGAGTCATCCATCGGCGAAGCCGCGCTTTCCGAATCCTCGTAATAGTCTTCGGATATAGTGACGTAGGCGGCTGTGAATTTTCCACTGGTAATTGTCTTTTTAGTATTCAAATCGGTCATTTGGTAGTAAAAGTTTATAGGAGCACTTCCACCAGCCCACTCTTCATTTGGAGCGACTGTCCACTCAAAAATCCTTGTTTCGTTTGCCTCTATTGTTTCATCAATAAAGTCTCCTAAGTCTGACGTCGGTCCGTCAATAATATCAAAATCATCATCTCCAATAGAAGTTAACATTATCGACAAAAAGTTCCTTTTGTAACATGTTACTTCAAATCGTAGTTTGAACGGCTCTCCAATTTCTAGTAATGGCTTTGGAGTCGAAGCTCCTGGATATAGCTGATCATTATAATAAACATCAACTTTCAAATTGGAACTTTCTGATGATGCGGGTACAGAAAACAGTACTATCAAAAAGAGAACATACATAACGCACACTTTGTAGTTCATATTTTTACCTCAATATTGTGATTCAAAATAATCGTAAGCAATTGATTTTTCATCTCTATCTCCGATTTTATCTCCAACTCCTTTTGGACCTGGGCCTACTATTGTTGCAGCATAACCAGTAAATTGAAAACGAATTGGTTGATTACGTCCAATAACAATCAAGTTATCATCGTCGTCTTTTTTTGTAGGATGAACAATCCTCTCATCTTTACGAATGTAAACCTGTGAATCATGCCCAAAATAAGAGTTAAAAAGGCACTCATTATCATTATCTATTATTTCAAAAGATTCGTATTCACCTTTTACTTCATACTCCCACACATTAACCGTACAAACCCACTGAGGGATCATTATTGGCAATCCACAGGAACCATCTTCATGGACTTCTGCAACCTCTTTTCTATCTTCTCAGCGAACTGTCCTGTCAATTTATCTGCTGATTCGTCCAGTTTGTCCTGTAACTCAGAATTGATGTTAGCGAAGCACTCATCAACAACTGCCTGACAGCCCAGCACAGCCAGGCAAACTCCTTCGGTGACACCAATTTGCATATCAGCTTCAAGGCGATATAGTGCGACATCGAGGTCATCAGATGGAATTGCAGGATTATCAGCCATAATCTTTCCACTGAGCTGAGCAAATATTTCTTCCTGAAGGGTATTGTCTGCTGTCATATCAGCAAGTTCATCATCTGACAGGGTGGCAATGTAAGCATTAGTAATCTGTTCCACATTCTCATCGCTGATCCATGTATTCAGTACCGGGTCTTTTGCAACCTCGCTGGCAATAGCTGAAGGAAGCTGGTCTCTCAAACTGGTGCTGTATGCATCCATCATTCTCGTGCGGTTTTCCTCTATAAGGCTGGTGTCGGTTGAAACTCCGCTCATTGTGAGTTCTGCATTGTTAGTTGCAATATCCTCTATCAGGGAATCTACTTCAGCATTCGCATCTGAAATGCTCTGGCTCATGGACTTTGCTACTGCATCTTTCATAGGTGCAGTGGCACCGGAAAGCATATCTGAAATATCATCCCCGATTCCTGTGGAGAATACACAAACATTGCGTACTGCCAGTGGATATACTTCCTTGCCAAGTTCAGTTTCCCATTTATACTGGTTTTGCAGGTCAAACTCAGGGTCGTGATAGAGGTAATCAGGGCATTGGTCCACAACAACCGTGATATTCTCGGTCCAGTTGTACTTTTCACCAGGGAGACACTCAACCTGCATGGGTTCAACAATTCCCATTTCTGCTGCAAGGGCAGTTGAAGCACTGTCCATGGCAGGGTTGTTGAAAAGTACGCTGGTACTGTCTGAATTCATAACAAGATCAAGAAGTGAATGGCCCTGTTCATCACTGAAAGAATTCTCAACCTGATCATCAAATGAGCTTTCTGCATTGCTGTACCTTTCCTTAAGCTCAATAAGCAGGCGTTCATAGGCTTCATTCTTTGCAATGGCACGGCAGGCATCACTGCTTGTACTGAAATTGCCTGTTTCCATGTACTGCTCCTGTTGTGTGAATGACTCACGTTTTGTCTCATCCCCCATCTCATCGGCAATGTCAAGTGAAGCTTCCTGTATCAATGCAGTAGGGTTCTTTCCGAGATTCTCTCCGAGAAGGTACACTTCCCTTGTGGGGTTATCTGTGTTGATAGCATTGAACATCTCTTCCATTTCATGTGTCATCTTATAATGAAGCCAGTCAGGAATGTCACAATATACTTTTTCCTCGGGCAGCATTGTACCGTTTGTGTAAGTAAAGTAATTGCCCTGTATAATGTGAAGTTTTGGCATGACTTCATGTTCCCGATATTTGTCGGCTGCATCACTGCAGTCTTTATCTGTTAAAGGAATGCCATCTACAACTACAGTAGTGGTTTGGTAATCATTTGCACTACCTGAAACATAATTCTCCAGATCACTGTATCCTCCGGATGGGAGAAGCTGATAATACACTATACTGAAATTCTCAGTTTCTGTCTGTGTATGTGAGACTTTTTCGTAGTCCGTGAGTGGGTAATTATTTCTTGTTCCGTATGAATCGCCACTATGAACGGTAAGTCCACTGACAGAACTGTATGTCTTGTAAGACCAGTGATATGTATAATCAATATCCCATCGTGTCCTTATCCTGAATTTGATGTTGTATGTTACTTTCCAGTCAAAACTGTGATTTTCAGCTGACAGGTATCCATCAGTGCGTTCAAGATTCAGTGTAGTGTCATTTCCAATATATTCATAGACGACATCCACACCTTCACATTCTATGTCAGTGGATACATGGTCTACGTTTACGGATTTATAGTACCATTTGTGGGATGAGGCATCGATATTCACTTTATGGTCTACATCAAGAGTGCCATCAAAATTATAATCAGGTGACAGGGCACATGTGTGGGATATGTTAATAGGGTAATGGGCTGTCCACATGATGTCTTTACCTGACTTTGAACTTCCTCCCTGCCATGTAGCTGGTTCAAAAGTTGTCGGGCCAACATGCAAATTATAAGGGGTTACATTATTGAATCCGTCCCTGAAGACCTGTCCCTGTATATTGGCGCTGTATACCTCATGGGTCACTTCATGTATAAGGTCGGGCTGTTCATCGCTCCAATGTTCATCATTGTAAATCCAGTTGCTGTAAACTTCATCTGTGAAATTTGAAACTGAAATTATAATTTTAGAATTGTTCTCCACTTCTTCCATAGTGGTATTTACTTCCTGCATGGACTGGTTTATTCCCTGTGAAATACTGAGGTTAAAGGATTCCTTTTCAGCCAGGTTGTCATATGTTGTACTGACATTGCTTTCTTTTTCATTTTCATAGTCATCAGTGAAACCTTTAATATCGCTGTAGAATACCTTACCGTTGTAGTATGTCGTATATGTCAGTGCCCAGGGATCCACGGAATTAAAAACACGCTTCTGGGTGTAGAGGGTCCCTGTGTTCACGGAAGATGACAACGCGGGATTTGTCACAATGTTCAGCGGTCCGTTAAGGTAGTGTTGCCATGGCCCGTAAACAAAAGTCCTGATATTTGTGGTTCCGAGAACAATATCTGATGCCGTTCCGCCGTTAAGCTCTCTTTCGTATTCATTCACCAGTTCCTCAAGCAGTGGTTCCCTGGAAGTGATGACAGCTGTCACGTTCATAGTCCTGTTTCCAGAGCTGTTTGTGCTAAAATCCACCAGTGTATAACTCAGGTTTTCCACAGTCATAGTATAATATACAGGATAATCCGTTTCATCATCAGGACTTCTGGATATCTCTCTTACCAGGGTACCGTTTATTTTGTCAATTTTTACCTGGGAAGGCTCAACGTCTGGCTTTATGTTGATTGCATAATTGCTGAATGTATGCTGATTTTCCTGGTATGATGTCTGCAAATATTTGTTGAAGTTCTCGGCAGTAATCTCTTTTAATGGACTGCTTCCAACGTAGAACCAGTTAACTGCTTTTGTTTCATCTCCGTAGTCAAGAACGAGGTAGGTATAACCATATTCTGCGTCTTCAGGGATGGTGAGTGTTTCTTCAAATTCGGATTTTGTCCAGAAAGAGTGTGTGTCATCATAAGTTATGGTCTGGTAAATAGTTCCAGAATTACTTTTCAGGGTAAGTGTCCGGGGATTTTCAGAGAACAGACTGGAAATTGCTTTAAAAATATCAGATGGAAGGGTAACTGATACTTTAACAGTGTCTCCTGCTTCCAGTTCCCGGGAATCCGGATTTACTGAGAATCCGTCCGATTCCGTGGGGTCGTATGCCATGTTTTCAGGTTTAATTACAGGGTTCTCTCCCTGCCATGCAAGAGCCTCCATCCTGCATAGTTAAGGCAGCGTGCAAGATCAGCAGATGCAAAATCGATTGCATTTTTCTCTGCGTCAGTTGTATCTGTTGTGTAGACAACTTCTGCCAGCTCATAATCTGCTTTTGTTATGTATACTGCTGCGATCACTGCAAAAGTAGGATGAACATACCTATCACTGCAAAGGGGATGTAAGCCCGGGTATCCTGGCTGAAGCTACGTTTTTTATCTGGATTTGAAGTTTTCATAAACTAACACGTTTTAAGGTCGTTTTTGTGCCAACTGAATTAATTTTTTTGTTAATAACTCAAATTAGCTGAGCAACACACGACAAAACATTATATAAACTTTGTTATTTTATTCATCATTATAGTAAAAATAATAGTTTAAATCCAATATTCATTTATGATTCAGTACTATATGGTAAAAAGAGAATGATTAATCGAAACTATAAAATATACTTCCTTTATACTACCTGACATAATTAACGTAAGCCAGGATTATCCATTCAGTTGTTTAAGGCATCATTTGCCAGCATAATCCAGATAGCAATTCACATAATAAATCATATAAAATTCATATTTATCAGGTTGACACAAAATGAAGATTACAAAACCACGAGGGACCCGTGATTTCCTCCCTGAGGACACAAAGAAAAGAAGGTATGTGGAAAGCATCCTGCGTCAGGTTGTAAAGAACTGGGGTTTCAATGAAATAATCACTCCTACATTCGAAAACCTTGACCTCTTCACACTCAAGTCCGGTGAGGGAATAATAGGTGAACTGTACAATTTCACTGACAAAGGTGACAGGGAAATGACCTTGCGTCCGGAACTTACAGCTCCTGTCATGAGGATGTATGTAAATGAAATGCAGGCATACCAGCAGCCACTGAAACTTTTCTACTTTGAGAACTGCTTCAGGTATGAAAGACCCCAGAAAGGACGTTTCAGGGAATTCTGGCAGTTTGGCGTGGAACTTATAGGCAGCAGGAAAATGGATGCAGATGCCGAGGTTATTGCCCTTGCAACAGAGATGCTTAAGTCCGTGGGAATCAAAGGCGACCTGAACGTAAACAACCTTGGTGTGATCAGGCACCTTCTAAGTGTTCTTGAAACCGAAAACCAGAGCAAGATAATGAGACTTGTGGACAAGAAAGATTATGAAGGCCTTGACAACTTCCTTGAGGAAATAAATGCTCCTGCAGATCTTCGTGTAAAATTAATCGAACTGATTTCACTTACAGGTAATGATGCCATAGTAAAAGCAAGGGAAATTATAGGTGACATACCTGAAATTGAGGATTTCCAGGAACTTCTCATCATGCTTGATGCTTATGGTGTGGAGTATACAATAAACTTTGGAATTGCTAGGGGACTTGACTATTACACAGGTACGGTTTTGGATCTATGCAGAGGGACTCGGAGCACAGAACCAGGTTTGTGGCGGTGGTTCATACCAGCTTATCCAGCTCTTTGGAGGTGGAGATGTCCCTTCAACAGGATTTGGACTTGGTTTTGACAGGATAATGGAAGTCTGTGAACTTGAAGCACCTGATGATTCTCCTCTTGTAATTATTGCAAAGGACAGCACACGTCTTGATGCAATAAAGGCAGCTAATAAACTAAGGCAGCACATGCCTGTATACAACGATCTTATGAAGAGAAACTTCAAGGCCCAGTTTTCCTTTGCCAACAACATCGGTGCAAAGCATGTGATTATAATTGGTGAAAAGGAAGTTGAAGCCGGAAAAGTCATGCTAAAGGACATGGCAAGTGGCGAGCAGGAACTCCTGAGTCTTGATGAGGTAATTGAAAAACTGACATAAAAATGACAGGTAATTTTCTAAAAAAACTACTGGATAATGAAAGGGCAGCAGATGCCCTTCCCATGAGAATGGTGGTTGCAGTTATTGCTATAGCTGCACTGCTGCTTTTGCTTTCAAATGGTGTTCATTCATTACTTGAAAAAGAACACTACTATGCTGCTCAAGCTGCTGTTTCAGAAATTGAATCTCATGCCGAGCAAATGTCTTCAAAGGGCGCAGGTAGTATTATTACACTTGATGTTGATGTGCCTTCCAATGCTAAACTTGTACTGGGTGCAGTACCAGGCCAGGAGTCAACTGGCCCTCAGACGCACAAAACTATTATATTGAAATCAATGGCAGGCAAACAATAGGCGAGTCTGGTGCATTCTATTCAAATTCCTCGCTTGATGGTTCTTTTATTCTTTACTCCGGTTCTCACACAATAACTCTGGAAAGTGTTCGAGATCAAAATGGAAAAATTTTTATTATACTTGGTAATTAACCGCAACCCATATGAAAAAACGAATGGAAGTTGAAACATCTTCTCTTCCTGAGAATGGCAATGTTTCACAAAAAAACGATAGTCATAGCTGTCTATGTCTGCTGAAAGATAACACAGCATGGGTTGACCTGATTTTATCAAAAACAGCACTTATACTCGCAACGGTGATCATACTTGCTGCAGTCTACAGTCTGGCAGGGAGTTCATCTGAACTTGTTAAAAAGGATGAGCTGGAATTAATAACAGTTGATCTTGTATCGAATATTGATGCTGCAGGCGGCACAGGTTCAGATGCAGGAAATATTGTAATATATTCATTTGATCTTAATTCTGAAGAGCTTGTTGAATATGAAAAAATGAACATTTCTGTTTCAGGGGAATACGTGAGATGCGCTCTTGAAGATGGGAGTACTAATATTGTTGCTGCACGTCCTTTAAGTTATAGTACTCTTCCTTTTAGTCCGGAACATCTCAGGACATTACTATCCGGGCAATTTGCCGCAGATGGAAGTATCGGCCAGCCGGTCAACTCGTCTTTCCCTTACAATGATGTTACTGATTTTCTGTCACTTAATTCTGCAGAAGCATTGAATTTGAACACCAGCAGGGATGTCTTTATTGAGAAAAGATCGGTTTTTGTTGTCGATGGGAGTGAGGTGAATGAACTTGAATATGTCCTCGTTTATCAGTGATGACAGCGCTTTTCTTGAGCCTAATAATGACATAATAGCAACTGCAATAGTTGTTATCGGCTTTGTTGTCTTTGCTGCCATACTTTCAAAAACATTCATATCATTCAATGATAGTTCAGTTGCCCTTGAAAGTTATGAGCAGGCTGCGATGATAGCAAAGGATATTGCTTCATATCCTCCTTTGCGGGGCAGCAGAGCCGAACTGATATCTGCTGTATCACTTGACTTAATGGCAGATCCGGTATCTGACAGGGAACGTTACATGTTCTTCCAGCGTTTTTCGCCTAATCTTGATTTTTATGTAGAAGCAGCAACTGATGATGGCAATTATCACTGGATAATTGCAGAAGCCCCAACTTCCCGAAACGGGAGGGACGTTATCGCAGCATCGACACCTGTTGTCATAGAACTTGGAAGCAGTGCACGATGCGTTCCCGGAACTATAACCGTAAAAGTAATGCAGAATACCTGGGGCTGATAATTATGGGACAAAAAACGAAGAAAAAATATGGGAAAATCCAATCATTCAGGTAATACCAGCCAAAAAATGAAATCCGGAGTATACTCTGTGATGAAAGTGCATTTTCATCAAGTATGGATGCTATTCTTTTCCTTGTATTTATCTCTGTATCTGCAGTGATTCTCATGCCAACACTTGCTGCAGATGATCAATACCGTTCAGGATCTTATATTTCAGCACAGGAAATGGACACGTCTCTTATGAATTCAATTATGAGCAGCACAGTGGATGAATTTGAATATATACTGGAACCCTCGGAGCTTGCAGGTATAGATGTAAATATGTCAGATAATTCAATTCTGGAAAACGCAGAAAAGACATTATTCACAAAAGAGCAGCATCATAGAACGTTTTCAGATCTTGTGGCTGAAGGACTTGTATTGGGGCTTTATCAGGATGATAATGGGACAAGAAAAGTCCTCAATCCAATGACTCAGATGCAAAGTGCTAAGACTCAGGACCAGATTGAAGCCCATCTTGAGAGGACAATAGGGCAGAGGTATAATTACAGGTTTGAGGCACACTGGCAACCTGTTTCTGGTTACACAATGTGCAAAGTGGTATAATAATTGGGGATGAAGCTCCTGCAAATGCTGTGAAACAGAAAGCCAGGATTACATTGCCTGTCACTTATTCTTTTTCAAGGCAGGAAACAGGTGCAGCTTTTAATGAATCCAGTATTGATGACGCTGTGGAATCTCCTAATCCAGAGAAGGCGTTGCATTCAATGTTTAACAGTAGTATTAAAACAGCGTCAAAGGGTTCTTCATACATAATTACGGAGGTTGTTTTTCCATATGATTATATATCTTCAACTTTTGATACGGAAGTCTCAGTAAGCGGAGAACAGCTGGCATGTATAATCGGACCGGATGATACAGCTTATAGTAATCCGGTGGTGCAGAGTGCTTTTGGATGTATTAATTATACTGTCTACTGATCTTTATGGAATGGATATAGAATTAAATCAGGAAGGACAAAGCATCAGCTTTGACCTTATAGATGAAATTAATAAATCAATTACAGAGCATAATAATGAGCAGATTTCGCGCTATATTATGGATTACCGGGGGGATGAAATTAATCAGACAATTGCTCTAATGTGTGATACAACAGACAGCAACATGAGGTATGAACTTGCAAATAAGCAGCTTGATACTATCTACAGGACAGCAAACCCCGGGGGTGCTGACATAGTGCTTATGATATGGTAAATAGAATCAAAATGTAATTTCATCAATCATAACATATATATTCAATGATTGTGTTCATAGGAAGCACTTCGCCAATTACATTAACAAATTATCGGTTTGTCTCCAAAGTTCAGCAATCCGGTAGGAATTAAGTATCTAGGCTTGCATTTGATCTGAATGTAAGCGCAAACTCAACTTACAAACTTAAATATAAACTCAATTTACAATTATCAGGAGGAAGCTAATGGCAAAAATGCACACTCGTAGGAAAGGTAAATCCGGCCCTACAAGACCAGTTCGCACAGAAGCACCTGCATGGTCAACAATGACAAGTGATGAAGTGACAACTGTAGTGACAGACCTCTGGAAACAGGGTGTCAGCACAAGTGAGATCGGTATGGTACTCAGGGACAAGTATGGTGTACCTGATGTCAAGGTAGCAACCGGTAAGAAGATCACAAAGATCCTTAAGGACAATGGCGAAAGTTTCGCTGTACCTGAGGACCTCTACAACCTTATTGTAAAAGCAATCGGTATGAGGAAGCACATGGGTTACAACCACAAGGATGTACACAACAAGCGTGCACTCCAGAATACCGAGTCCAAGATCAGAAGATTGGTAAAATACTACCAGTCTACAAAGGTTCTTCCAGCTGACTGGAAATACAAGCCAGAAACAGCTGAGATGCTTATTACAAGATAAACACTTTAAACTGATGTTTGGCCTCAGGGCCAAACCTGCTTTTCTTTTTAATTTTCTGTCTTCCAGTTTTTGCTATGGAGCTTGTGTTCCGGAAGTTGATAGCCAGATCGTAGTATCCGTGCTTTTCAGAACAGGGTACATTCAAAATATAACATCTCATTATGATGATTCTCATTACATAATAAAGTAAAGATAAATTTATATATTATGTTTTTATAGTATTGTTTGAAGTCACAAAACCAGATTACACGGTTTTGCGGCTAGTTGGTGGTACAACTGGTTGGTGGTACGATGTTTTCATCGAACTATCGCTGAAGAAAAACGTATAACAGGACGCGGGTTGAATCCCTCTGCACTCAATCCCTAACATCATCTCTCCCCAAAAATTCTTTCGTACCCGCGCTCTGTTCTTCAGCAAAAATATTTTCTTTGAACAATTTTCTTATCTCTGTAGAAATCCTTCCCTTTTGAGCTATTACAGATTACGAATTACCTGAATGATCCAGAAGGGTCCGGCGAAGCCAGCGTTTTCTCACAATAAAAAACGAAATAATCTGCAAATACTCTGTACTTTCTTGTCAGTACTTATGCAAAATTATCTGGATATATGTGATAATATAATGACTGATATTCTGCACAGCATCGTGCGAATGTGCCGCATGTAGCGGATGGTTACTTTTATTTTAGAGTGCAGGTCTTTTTGTGGATATGAAAATGAGCAATTTGCTGCCAATAAGATTGGCAGGATTTCAAAAGAGCCATTTTTTCATTATTTATTTATCCATGATTTCTAGCTGAATATCTGGCAGGTTTAACTTCATTTTTCTTATGGAACTCAGTTTTCAGTTGAAGATCAAAAGACAAAACCAGCTTTAACATATTCTTCTAAAGCCGTTTGGATGTCCATCTTTCAGAATCTCCGATCTCATAATGATGAGCCTAATGATATATAATAGTGTAGATATATTTATATATGATTGTTTGTAACTTAGGGCTGCAGTCACAAAACCTATGACCATGGTTTTGGCGACTCAATAGTGGTACGATGCTTTCATCGGAAAAACACTCTGAAGTAAAATGATAAAAACAGAACATGGGCAGATCCCCTCTGCACACATTCCCTAACATCATCTCTCCCCAAAAACGCTTTCATGTCCATGTTCTGTGTTCTTCAGGAAAAGATCTGATTTTTAGATAAAATTTAATTCTCGGAGTCTGAGATATACTCTTCATTAAACATTTTAGCCAGAAGGACTACATAGGATATCAATAAAGGTCCTATAACAATGCCCAGAAGTCCGAAAAGGTTCAGGCCGATAATTACTCCTATTAATGACTCAAGCGGATGGATACTTCCAACCTTCTTTTGTATTGCAGGTCTCAGGAAATTGTCAATGGAACTCAGTATGATTCCTCCTACAAGAATTCCGCCTGCTGTAAAATAGTCCTGCTGTATAAGCTGGATTATTACTGCCGGAATCCATATGAGTGTGGCTCCAACTACCGGAAGGAAAGAAAGTATGACTGCAACAAAACCCCACAGGAATGCTCCTTCAACACCAAGCAGGAGGAAAGTGATGGTAAGTAATCCTCCCTGGACAAGGGCAATTATTCCTGAGCTGATCAATGTGGCATTAACAATTGACTTGAATTCGTCCTGGAGTATATCTCTGTTTTTCTTGCTAAAAGGTATTATTCTCTTGAACTTTTCTGAAGAATGAGTCCCGACTCCCACCAGCAGGTAATAAAGCAGAAAGTACATGATGATAAATTCTATCATCCTCTGTCCGAGGCTCTGTATTGCATTTACAAGCATTACACTAAAGAAATTGGCAGCAGTGGAAACAATTTCTGTTATTTTGTCCCTTATGCTGATTTCCACTGGCAACGTGTCAAGGGGTAACTGGCTGATATAAACGTTTGCAGCATCAAGATATTCCGTCAATGAACTTGTGTCAAAAAGAATACTCTGTATCTGGAAAACGACTATTGTTATCAAAATATACAATGGGATTATTATCAGGATGATTGTGAGCAAAATAATGCTGAATGCAGCAATACTTCTGTTAACTTTCAATTTGTTAATCATGTAAGTATAGAGTGGTTTAAAAACCACATAAAGGATAAATGCCCCGAAAAATGCGTTAATGTAAGGGTATAGTGCGTAAAGAAGCACCGCAGCCAGCACAACAAGTATCAGGAGTGCCTGGGGCATTTTACTTGAATGATTCATTACTTTGTTCATTCTTATTCATTGTATTTAAGACTATTATCTGTACTTTGCATTTCACTCAGATAATATCTTATGTGATTGGATATATTTTTAGCAATGATGTCTGATCATATCTCACTTTTCAGGAAAACTCTTGATGAGTGGCTTGCAGATGATGGTATTACAAACAGTGCTGCATTGGCATTTCATGCACTGGTGGGAATTCCTTCTCTTCTTCTGTTCACTCTTTTTGTCGGTAGTTTTTTTCTGAAGAAGCAAATTATACAGGCGTCCCTGGTTACTGATGTTTCATTGTTTGCAGATGATGCGGCTATTAAAGCTTTAAACACACTTTTCACACAACTTTCAGTGGATAATTCATTCAGTTTTGCATTTGTCATCAGTTTCTTTATCTATTTGTGGAGTGCTGGCAATATTTTCCTTCAGCTCCAAAAGCTAATCAATAAAATGTGGGGTCTGACAGAACAAAAAGGCAACTGGTTTGATCAGTTTCTAAGGAAACGAGCTTCAGCTCTTGTTGCAGCTGTGGTTTTTGGAATGCTCATAATCGTAAGTACAATGTTTGAAATGGTTTTTTTTCTTATATCGGACAATCTGAACACTGCTTTTTCGACACCCACTCTTTTTGTCCAGTTTGTAAGTTTTGGAATCAATTTTTTGACTCTTGTATTGCTTTTTGTGTATATCTTCAGAATACTTCCTGAAGCAAAACCAGAATGGAAATATGTTTTTACAGGTGCGTTAATGACAGTGTCACTGCTTACACTAAGCAAGTATCTGATGGGTTTCTATCTATCTTATAGCAGTATATCTTCGGTTTATGGTACAATTGGTTCTATTCTTGCGATTTTCCTCTGGATATATATGTCCTCTATGATCGTTACTTTTATGGTTGAATTTACAGGTGTTTATTCAAAAATGCAATGATTTTTGTGCAGGAATATTCATACACTAATATTCATTCTAACGTCGATTAACTAACATATATTTTAAAGTATATATTCTATTATCTATATTTTATACGCGTATTTAAGCTGAATTATCGATAAATTGTATGTATTATTCTTTTTTCATACGTATTGTATGATCAAAAAAGCTAATTATTAATCTCCCTATACATATATGGTGGAGTGTGGATTCTATGTATCTGGAACAAATTGCCTGGAAAAAACTGTTGATTTCAATTGGAATATGCCAGATGGCAGGTGTTATAGGAGGTCTTTTTACTTACAGTGCAATACCTTCCTGGTACGTGGGCCTTGCCAAGCCTTCTCTTGTTCCTCCTAACTGGACTTTTTCAGTTGTGTGGCCATTGCTTTATCTTTTGATGGGGATTGCACTTTATATCATATGGCAAAAAGGACTTGAATCAAGTGAAGTTAAAACCGCAATTTCTGTCTTTGGGATTCAGCTATTTTTAAACATACTATGGTCTGCTCTGTTTTTCGGGCTTAGATCACCAGTATATGGTTTCATTGAAATACTGTTTCTCTGGGTCTTAATAGCAAGCAGTATGGTACTTTTTTACAGGATATCAAAAAGAGCAGGTTTTCTTCTGGTGCCGTATATTTTGTGGGTGACTTTTGCAGCTTATTTGAACTATTCAGTAATGGTGCTAAATCCATGAGATATTGTAAGGATCACATGATATGATATGATATGATATGATATGATATGATATGATATGTATGCTCATACAATTAAGACTAGTATGAACACATTCATGTGAATGTATGCTTATGGTGTGACATGCATACTATTGTTTTAATCAAGGAATAAAAATGAAGATAAAAATGAAAAGTAGCAATATAAGCTTACTTTTTCACTTAAAGAATATCCCTTAAGGCATTAGCTGCTGCGTATACACTTCCGATGCCTCCTATGTAGTTTGCAATACGCACAGCTTCCATTACTTCTTCTTTTGTAGCGCCTGCTTCCATTGCCTGTATTGCAAGGACTTTGACACCGTCTACTGCTCCATGCTCTGCGTCAAGTGCCATGGCGATAAGGAATTTATATTTCAGTGGTATGCTTCCTTCTGAAAGTGCATTTTCACGGCATGCTTCTATGTTCTTAAAAAACTCGCTGTCTTTTTCCTGAATTATATTGAGTGGGTGTCCTTCCATTGTATTTTCTCCGTCATTTTTGTGTTATCTGCTTTATAGTTGTTAGTTATCTGGGGTCAAAATATTTAAATATGACTGGAGTCATTTATGACCACGGTCATTTATTAATCTGGAAAACAGTTTACCATGTCACTGAGGGAAAAAAAGAAACAGGAAACCAGAAATAGCATTTTTGAGATTTCGACAAGGCTTTTCAAGGAAAAAGGTTTTGAAAACACTACAGTGGATGAAATTACAAAAAAAGCAGGCATAGCTAAAGGCACGTTTTTTAATTATTTTCCTACAAAAGAATCTTTACTCTTCTATTTCAAAGAGCAGAAAGAGGACTTTGTTCTTGAAATAATGGAAGAACAGATGAATATGGATCTTCCTGTGAAAGAAAAATGATGAACTTTTTTGTTCATGTGGCTCAATATTACGAAAAGGACAAAGAGCTATCAAGGTTGTTGTTTTTTGAACATAAGCGATTGATTCTTTCATCGGGAAAATTGTACTTAAAGGACAGGAACAAAAACCATGGTCCGAGGATTTTTATCAGAATGCTTTGGTGATTTACTTAAAGAAGGAATAGAAAAAGGCGAAATCAAGCAGGATGTTGATCCGCAACTGGGCGCAACAACATTGCATGCTATCTATTTCCATTCATTAATGACGTGGTTGCATTCTGATGCTGAATACTCTTTTTCAGGAGATATCTCTTCAAAAGTTGATCTTCTTTTCAGGGAATAGGTGAATGAAAAATGTACGCAATTACAGTTAATAATCTTATAAAAAAATTCGGTGATTTCACTGCCGTAAATGATCTGACTTTCAATATTAACAGTGGTGAAGTATTCGGTCTGCTTGGTTCAAACGGTGCAGGCAAGACAACAACTATATCCATGCTGTCAACAATGTTAAAACCAAGTTCCGGAACAGCTTCTGTTAATGGTTTTGATATCCTTGAAGATGAAGACAATGTTCGTAAATCTATAGGTATAGTGTTCCAGGACCAGAGTCTTGATGAGGAGCTTACAGCTTATGAGAATATGGATTTTCATGGAAGGCTTTACCGTATCCCTAAAAATATCAGGAAACAAAAGATAACAGAACTTCTTAAGCTGGTTGAGCTGGACGATAAGAAAGACAATCTGGTGAAAACATATTCCGGAGGAATGAGACGGCGCCTTGAGATAGCAAGGGGTCTTTTGCATGAGCCAAAGTTCTTTTCCTGGATGAACCAACCCTGGGACTTGATCCCGACACGAAACCATCTCTGGGATTACATTGAGAGGCTGAATAAGGAAAAAGGCATCACAATTATTCTTACGACTCACTATATGGAAGAGGCAGACAAACTGTGTCATCGAATAGCTATTGTTGACAGGGGTCATATTATTGCCCTTGATACTTCAGCAAAGCTCAAAGATGATATTGGAGGAGATGTGATTACAATAGCTTCTCCTGATAAAGAATCGCTATATGCCATTCTAAAATCGATGCCGGAAATCAAAAACATCGAGCTTCATGACTCTTCTATAACCATTGGTTTGCAGAATGCAGAAAAGCACGTTGCAAACATGGTGAATATTGCATCTGATAATAATATAACTATAGATTCCCTTTCAATTCACAAACCTACTCTTGAAGATGTATTCCTGCACTTTACAGGCAGGACTATCAGGGAGGAGGAAGCAAGCGGTAAGGACCGGATGCGCATGATGTTAAAGGCAAGGAGATGATAGTGTGGATATAGTTTATACAATCTGGCTTCGGAATGTAAAACGTTATGTACGTTCTAAAAGCAGAATGGTCGGCAGTCTTGGAATGCCAGTTTTTCTTTTGCTTGTGCTTGGGTTCGGACTAAATTCCGTGGTGATGTTTCCGGGTATGGAACAGGGTTATATCGGTTTTATCATGCCTGGGATCATTTCAATGAGTGTTCTTTTCACATCAGTTTTTGCGGGTATCCAGATTATATGGGACAAACAATTCGGCTTTCTCAAGGAAACCCTGGTAGCTCCGGTATCAAGACTTGAGATAATGCTCGGACAGACTTTTGGCGGAGCTACAACTGCAGTAATACAGGGTCTTATAATATTGGTACTGTCACTTTTCATCGGTCTGAAAATAACCAGTATTCCGGGTTTTATCACGGCAATACTGTTCATGCTTCTTATTGGAATTTCCTTCACAGCATTTGGTATAGCAATTGCCTCAAGAATGGAGGATATGCATGGTTTTCAGCTTATTATGAACTTTGTGATATTCCCTATATTTGGTCTTTCAGGTGCATTATTTCCAATCGATAGCCTTCCTTCATGGGTAAAATCCCTGACACTGCTGGACCCTCTGACTTACGGGGTTGAGGGTATAAGATATGGCCTTCTTGGAACATCCAGATTAATCCGGTTCTTAGTTTTGTAGTGCTTTCAGGGTTTACAGTTCTGATGCTCGCTGTGGGTTCTTATTTATTCCGGAAGATAAGTATCTGATATAAACAGAATGCGTAAACAAGAGGTTGCCATACAATTAATATAATTAGTCTGTAATTTCAATTTTCAACATCATATGCCGTATTTTAATTTAGTAGAATAATATGTATGAAATGTATGACAGCACAAATTCATTCTTATATTATCTGGAAAACCAATCCACTATACTTTTATATTAGCAACATTATAAGATTTATAGACCTTGAACTATCTTGTTCTCATCAAAAAATATAATTAAAAAGCTTATTTGCTGACTTGATGGAAGTAAACTTATGAAAAAATTGTTGTTAATTGATTTTGAAAAAGAGAAAGATTCTGTCCTCAAGTCAAAACTTGAAGAAATGGGCTATCCGGTATATTCTTTAAAAATGCCAGGTTTGATCACTACTTCCAGACAACAGGTGGAACGGGGAGATATTATATTTTATGCGTATGATGAGACTGAGTTCAATAATTCATATGAAAACATTTCCGGTCTTCTTAACAATTCCTCGTTTATTTTTGTAGTAAAAAAATGCAATACAAATATGCTTCAGAATATGTACCGGTTGCAGAATTCATGGTATCTCAAAGAACCATTTGAAAAAAGTGAACTGGATTTCACAATTCGCATGTCTACTGCAATTTCGTCCCTGAAGGTCAGTAAATCAGAAATGGATATGCTTAAGTCTTCAATTGTAGGCGGGACAAAAAATGAAAACGCAGGTCAATGTTTTACTTATGGTGTTGATTCCGGAATTTCCCATGAAAAATCTCCATCATCTGTCCCTGAGCTTTCTGTCTGGAGCCATATTATGGATGTGGCATATGATCACGCCTCACTTTAATGCTAATCGTTGACAGTAGTTTCAATGTTGAGAGAATAAACAGGATAGGAATTGAAACCATAGGTAAAAATGCTGATAATTTAATTGGTTGCATTGGCGGTGATGTGTTGTCATGTGTGAACTCCTACAAAGGAGATGGCTGTGGAACCAATGAAGAATGTAGCTATTGTCCGATACGTAACCTGATTGGGGATACATTCAGAATAGGCGCCGATTATCACAAAATTGAAGCCTGTCTGGATATAATTGACGATGAAGGGGAAATTTCAAAGCGTTATTATCTGGCTTCAACAGCATATGTTAACGCAGGTGGCCATGAAAAAGTAATCCTGTATCTTGATGATATTACCGAGCGCAAAATCGCGGAAAGTACCCTTACAGAAACTGAAAAACGTTTTCAGGTACTGTATGATAATATACCCGGTGGCACTCTGATCATTGGTGGTGATTATGTTATAGAGGATGTTAACCAGCGTACATGTGAAATCACCGGTTACTCAAGAGAAGAACTTGTAGGTCAGCTCTGTGATATTGTGTGTCCTAAAGGTTCCCTTTCTAAAAAATGCCCTATATGGGTGGACGGTCTTGAAGGCTTCCAGGGTATGGATACGGCTATTAAGTGCAAGGACGGGACCAAGACTCCAATATTAAAAAACTCAAAGAAAATATTCATTGACGGGAAACAGTATATTCTGGAAAATTACCAGGATATATCCGAGAGAAAAGAGGCTGAAGAAGCTATTATTAATTCAAAAATAACAGCAGAAGAGGCAAACAGGACTAAGAGTGAGTTCCTTGCTACAATGAGCCATGAATTACGTACTCCTTTAAATGCAGTAATTGGTTATTCTGACATTCTTCTGGAGGAGACTTTTGGGGATCTGAATGACCAGCAAAAAAAATCCCTTAATCATATTTCCCATAGTGGAAAGCACCTTTTAAAGCTCATCAATGATATCCTTGACATATCCAAAGTTGAATCCGGAAAGATGGAATTGCATTATGATGAATTCCGTATCAAGGATATTTTTTCCAATGTGCTAAACATTGTATCTCCTCTTGCAAGGAAAAAGGATATAGAAATATCCACACAGGTTATTCCTGAAAACCTGTCTATTAATGCAGATAGGGTTAGGTTCAAGCAGATATTGTTCAATCTTGCCAGTAATGCTGTTAAGTTTACGCCGGATGGTGGTCACGTTACTCTGGAAGCCCATGGTAAGGAAAACCAGGTTGAAATCTCTGTAATAGATACAGGTATTGGTATCTCCGAAGAGGATATTTCAAAATTGTTCCTTCCTTTCCAGCAGATTGATTCAACAATCTCCAGAAAATATGATGGTACCGGACTTGGACTTTCACTCGTGAAGCGTTTTACTGAAATGCATGGTGGTGAAGTCCAGGTTTCAAGCGAGTTTGGTAAGGGTAGCAAATTCACCATACATATTCCATTTGATGTGGCAACTCACTAAATATGTAAATGCCTTAATCAAAAAAGGTGTTTCTTTAAAATATTCTTTTATGCTAGCAGTTCACTGTCAAAGTGCTCAATCAGGACATTCATTTTCTGATACCACTGATCAATTGTTTTCCTGATCATCTCTTTTACAACTGCAGGTTCGATAGCCACGTATTCGTAGTAATACCCGCCGATAGAGATAGATCTTGTTTCCCGGTAAACGAGTCCTGCTGAAATAAGGTTTTGTAATGAACGATATGCTGTGCTGCGCTCGCGTCCAAGAAGTTCCCCTAGTTTTTCAGCCGTCATGGACCCGTGCTCAAGGAGGGTTTTATAGGTGCTGATATCAAGTTCTTTCAGGCCAAGCACGCATTTTGCCATGTCTTCACATTTACAATCTGCTCTCAGCATCTCAGGTATAGAACTTGCCATGTTTTTTCCTCACCATTTTCAGAATAGGTTTTAAGGGCCTTGTTGTGTAGTTTGCACACACAACCGTTTAGAGATTGCGTCAATTATATATATAGTTTGCCAGAATTTTCTATTCCTTGACAATAATACCTGAAGATGAACGTTCCAGTCTTCCACTGGATACGGATGAAATAATATATCATCCGGATATGATTCGTGCAAATGAGTGGATACTATCTGAATATGAGGCTCCTGAAAGGGATTTTTGTATATTTGTTCCCTGTGCAAAGAAAAAACCCTATCATGAAAGCCCTTCTCACAAAATCTTTGATAAAGTGATTTTTGGTATTCTAAAGCCTGAACAGGTTCATGTTGTGGTTTTTGGAACATGCGGGATAACTCCCAGGGAACTTGATACTGAATATCCTTTCATGGATTACCAGTTCATGCTCGGGAAGTGCAATGTTGCCAAAATCAAGCGTGATTTTATTAAGATGGAAAGCCAGAGGCTTGCTACTTACCTTGAAAAAACACGTGATAATTATTCTCACCGCATTGCTTACTGCATTGGTGATTTCAGAAAAGCAATGGAGCTGGCTGTTGAAATGTCAGGAATTGATGTGGTAATAGTTCCAAAACAAGAAACAATACAGTCACATATCCAGCCGGGTAAGAAGTTTGTTTACGGAAGTCTCAACCAGAGTAGTTACCTGCAGGATTTTTCAAATGCAATTTCATCTGCTATGGGTAAAGACGAAAGCATTCAGGTACAGGACGAAGAAAAGCAGAAGGAGAATGTCAATGATAATGACTGGTATCTGCTTTAAGTCCTTTGAAAACCGGAATGTAAAAGAGAAGGAAAGTGGTAGAACCACTTTAATCCAGATATGGTGACTGTGCAAGCACAGACATACCGCTGTCTGAAATATTAAGTACACGAACTTCGTTGATTGTGCCGAACCTCTCATTTTCATAATAAATATTGAACGCTGGAGGTTGTTTCCTGCAATGATGCGGTCCAGCTTAATTACTGAATCTGCGCCGTATTCAACCATTTCGTCCAGTCCGTACATTGCTCCTACTGTAATTACAGAAGTTACTTCATGTTTGCGGAACACACTGAAAACATCATCAATGAGTGTTCTTAACTTATAATTTGATTCAATTGCAAGGAAAAGGGCTTCGACTGAATCAATGAAAATACGTGTTGGCTGCAAGTCTTCTATCTTGCTTTCCACAAGTTTCTTAAAACTCTTGATAAGTTCGGATGGTGCAATTTCCACACTTTTCTGAAGGCGCAGGCTAGGATCTGTTATGTCAACAAAAGTTAAAAGACCCTGTTCCACATATTCCTCCAGATTCCAGTCAAAAGAAGTTTTCATTTCCCTGACAATGGATTTTGACTCTTCTGAAGTAATAATGCACATTACCTTTTCGCCATTTTTTATTCCGTCAACCAGAAACTGTGTGCCGAATATGGTTTTACCTGTACCTGACTTTCCTGAAACTACATTAGCAGTTCCTGTGAAAAATCCTCCACGCAGCATTTCATCCAGTCCGGGTATACCGGAATTCACTCTCTCTGATGGGTCAGCATCTGTCATATAAACCACCTGTTAATGTCCTTCGTTGATTGTATTCCCAAACTCTTTTGTTCATACGGCTATAGTGCTAATTAGTATTTAATTCATTAAAAAGTATATGATGATGATCATTAGTACTTTTTTGAATAGTGTTAATTATGTTATTCTAATATAAAAAATCACGTATTTAATTTATTCGCCTCTGTGGTTTCTTATTCCTGTAACGAAAAGATACTGGCGTGAACTATTTGTATTATTGTGCCCAAGTTCGACTTATAAAAAAGATACAGGATGCTGAATTTATCAACGAGGGACAATTATGAAATCAAGAAATGATTTAAACAGGGAAAAGAAGGAACTTCTGGAGAAAGTGATTGCAGGGGAAATATCTTTCCACAAACTTGACAGTATGACTGATAAAGAAACAGCTGTTATGATCAGGCGCTTTGCAATTGAGGATGGTCTTGACTTTAATTTCGATCATATTCATAACTTTTCAATAGATGTGGATAATGCAAGTAAAAAGAATATTGAAAATATGATAGGTGTTATCCAGGTTCCTCTTGGGGTTGCAGGCCCGCTTAAGGTGAATGGGGAATTTGCAGATGGAACTTTTAATTTGCCGCTTGCAACTACTGAAGGTGCTCTTGTTGCCAGCGTAAACCGGGGTTGCTCTGTAATCACGCGCTCAGGTGGCACAAATGTACGCATATTCCAGGATGTAATGACAAGAGCTCCGGTTTTCAGACTTGAAAATGTTGTAAAAGCAAAGGAATTTACAGACTGGTTACAGGAGGATGGTGTATTACAACGTATGAAAAGTAAGGCTGCAGAAACTACCCGCTTCGGTGAGCTTGTAGATGTAAAGGCGTTTGTTACCGGTAATACAGTGTATGTACGTTTTTCATACGATACGAAAGATGCAATGGGTATGAATATGGTAACCATTGCAACTGATGCAGTCCTGAGTCTGATTGAGGATGAATTCGGTGCTATACCAGTTTCCCTTTCAGGCAATATGTGTACTGACAAAAAGCCAGCTGCAATCAACAATATACTGGGAAGAGGTAAAACCACTGTAGCTGATGTAACAATACCTGCCAAAATGGTAGAGGAACGTCTCAAATGCAAACCTGAGACCATGGCAGAAGTAAACTACCGTAAGAACCTGTTGGGCTCTGCAAGGGCAGGTTCACTTGGATATAATGCCCATGCTGCAAACATAATTGCTGCAATGTATATAGCCTGTGGGCAGGATCCAGCTCATGTTGTGGAAGGCAGCAGTACAATAACAACAATGGAACTGGATAAATATGGTGACTTATATTGCTCTGTTACTCTTCCGGCCATGGCAATTGGCACGGTAGGTGGTGGAACAAATCTTGGCCCCCAGCGTGACTGCCTGAGGATGCTCGGAGTAAGTGGCTCAGGAACACCACCCGGCTCAAATTCCAGAAAGCTGATTTCGAAATAATAGCTTCAGCAGTGCTTGCAGGCGAAATCTCGCTGGTGGGGGCTCAGGCAGCTGGTCATCTGGCCCGTGCACATGCGGAACTTGGAAGATAAATTTTGAAAAATAGTTCATGCAGGGAAATCCCTGCAAATTTCTTCATTTCTTCTATTCTGTCCTGTCAAGATAATATGCGAGCGCAAAGAATGTAGTTGCTGTAAGAATAAAAACTATCCAGCCAACACTGCTGTTTTTTGTGAAACCTGATGGAATTAGGCCTTTTACAGCATTCTCTGATTCATCTGTTGTGCTGGCTAATGGTCTATCTTCAATATTAATTGTTGAATCAGAAATTACAGAAGGAATCTCATTGCCCTGTTCATCCATGATTACTAAATTGCTGATCCCGATTCTGGATGTACCGGGATTAGTTCCAGCTTTAAAGTTCACTGTACAAAAGACTCCCTGGTCATTCACACTTTCCCCTTTAATCACAGAACTATAAATCCCTGAAACCATGCCTGTGGAATCATTGCTTATGCCGGGATTAAACATAATAGCTGAATCGTTTCCTGCAAAAAATACTGGTCTTCGACTGTTGTGACAGTTAGAAATTCCCCATTGTAAGTCAGATCAAACTGTAAGCCGGATATGGGCTCTTCCGGCTCCAGGGTAATGTCCAGGGTAAATGTTTCTTCAGTGGAAACTGTTTTTGATGATGGGATTATTTCCACACTGCTTTCGGCAGTTGCCAGTCCTGAAAAGCTTAGTATGCACAATAATATTATCGCGCAGGTAAGCATTTTTCCTGCCGGGTTATGCATGACAGATCCCTGCCTCAGGCAAGTTTGTTTTTTGCATTTTTTAACAGTTCAGAGCATTCATCCATTTTTCTGCAGCTTTTCTGATATCGCTGGCAATTTCACTGTAACCGGCAGCTTCTATTTTTTCTGCCCACTCTGTAAAACTTGTACTATGGCTGTCGTTGTGTTCTATCCAGTGTCCCATGAGGTGTTCCAGCTTTGCTTTGTCAAGTTCCATTTACTACACTCCGCTTTATGATATGATTTTTTTTTTATACTTCACGGGGATCTGTTATTTCCCCTGTAATGGCTGAAGCAGCGGCTGTTGCCGGCGATGCAAGATAAATATTACCTCCAACTCCCATCCTGCCTTTGAAATTCCTGTTTGCAGTTGAGATGCATACTTCTCCTTTTCCAATTACTCCCATATGTCCGCCAAGACATGGTCCGCATCCTGGTGGTCCTATAACGACTCCGGCATCAAGAAGTGTTTCCACAATACCTTTTCTCACAGCTTCCTTAAGTACATCCCTGGAAGCAGGCACTACTATTGTCCTGATTGCCACTTTTTCTCCTTTAAGGATGGATGCGGCTATTTCAAGATCTTCAAGCCTGCCGTTAGTACAGGTTCCGATAAATGCCTGGTCAAGTTTTGTAGAGGGGATATCCCCGATGTCTTTGACGTTATCCACCTGATGGGGACTTGCTATCTGAGGTTCAAGTTCCCTGCCATCAAAGTTGTATTCACTGCAATAGGAGGCATCATCGTCAGCATATACTGGTTCATAGTCCTCGACAGCAATACCTTCAAGAAAATCTGTTGTGGTTTTGTCAGGAGGTACTATTCCAGCCTTTGCTCCCATTTCAATTGCCATATTGCTGAGAGTCATTCTCCCGGACATTGACATTGAATCAATTGTGCTTCCGTAGAATTCCGCTGCTTTGTATGTAGCACCTGCTACTCCAAGGGTACCTATAATTTTGAGAATAAGATCTTTTGCATAAACGCCATTTCTTAGTTTTCCTTCTGTGGTTATTTTTATGCTTTCCGGCACTTTAAACCATAGTTTACCACTGGAAAATATTTCTGCCATGTCTGTTGCACCGACACCGGTTCCAAAAGCCCCGAAAGCCCCGTAGGTGCATGAATGTGAATCAGCTCCAACCACCAGTTTTCCCGGGAGTGCAAATCCGTTTTCAGGAAGCAACTGGTGGCAAATCCCTTCACCAACATCATAGAAGTTATTTATTCCCTGTTCTTTAATCCATTCGCGGATTTCATGATGAAGTGAGGCTGTAGTGTCTGTGTTTGCAGGCGTCAGGTGGTCAAATGGTATGACAATTTTTTCAGGATTCCAGACATTTTCTTCTTCCATTTCCCTGAAAGCTTTTACAGCAAGGACACTTGTTCCGTCATGTGCCATGGCAAAATCAACATTGGCCATGACAAAGTCGTTTGTCTTTGCTTCTTTTCCTGACGCACGGCTAAATATTTTTTCGCTTATAGTACTCAAAAGATTAACTCCATTAGTGTAACTGAGGATCGGAATTGTAGGAATATTCCATTATAACTTAAAATCTTCGATAGAATGAATTGCTTATTAATAATAAATGTTACCTGAAGGGATTTATAATAATCCCTGGAAAAATAGTTTTTGCTGCAAAAGCAGCAAATAGAAAAAGAAGTTAAGCCAATCTCTTGAGCTTTTCAATATTATTGAACATGTAGCTGCTTTCAAGCATTATTCTCTGTTCTATATTGCGTACGATTTCATCAAGGGGTGTTGTGAGCCTGTAGAGCTTAACCGGTCTCCCCTTACCTTCTGTTTTCTTTTCTTCCCTGATGTCAACCCATTCATTGTCTTTGAGATATCTCATTGCTATGCTGACCTCAGGTTGCCTTAAACTGGAGTTTTTCTCTATTTCACGGGAGGTAATTTCATCTCCCTTTGAGAGGCAGGCCAGAGTAAGAGCTACAGGACGGTTCATGTCCAGTTTTCTCAGCAATTCTACAATTTCGTACTCTTTTTCACTCATGCCACTTGGTTTTTTGTCTCTCATATAAATCACCTGATAATATACAATTGGTTTCGTTTTGTTCAGTTAGCATGCATCTGGAAAGGGCAGGGCAGGCCTGCAAAGTCCTTGATTCTGCTTAGTTTTTAGTGAAGATTATCCATTTTTTATATTTGATAATCTGGATAAATACTATGAACTATTATAAGTGTTTATAATATATTAATATTCTTTATAATAAAATAGTAAGACCGGAACGTCTATTTTTCATTATATATATTTCCAAGTAAGTTCTACCGTTGTAAGAATTTTCCAATATCAATAATTCTATCTGAAACAAAAGATATGCAAAAACAGAGTTACGTAGTTCTATATATTGTAACGAAAATACTGCAAAACATTAGAAAATGAGGGAAAAGAAACACTATAGTGGGCCCGCTGAGATTCGAACTCAGGGCCTCACGGTTATCAGCCGTGCGCTCCACCTAGCTAAGCTACGGGCCCAATTGCTTGTGTTTCGCATGATGCTCTTCATCACGCGACACTCCAAATACGCATACAGGTACTTTAATATTACGCTTGAAAACGTTTGTTCCGGTTATTTTTTTTAGACTGATGTTTTTCTCTATAGCTTTGCAGCGATAGGTTTATGTCAGATAATGTGGTGTAAGACTTGATATTTCGGGCTGGTAGATCAGGGGAAGATCGCTACCTTGGCATGGTAGAGGCCTCGGGTTCAATTCCCGACCAGTCCACCACTATCTTTTCTCAGGAACATAATGAAAAAGAGATGTATCTTTGATACTCAAAAACCTGCATATTATGATTTTTCTCTCAAGGTACAGTTGAACCATTTCATTGCTTCCGTATGTTGTAGGCGGGATAAAGTCAGCATTGTTGCGGCACCTTCCAGGTGTTAACACAATAGTGATAGAAGTCCGTGGTATCAGGTTAAGCCCGGAGTTTTAAGCGTGGATGACACGTTTACTGACTTGAGGGTTGCGTATCCTGTGCTTACGGATGTTTCAAACAGTTGAAACATAAAGTACAACGAAATCTCTGTGTTCATAACCGGATTTCTCTGGGAAAATGAATCGTCCTCATCTCTTATTTTGTCAACTGTGAAATATGCCTGGGAATTCACATAGGTAACATTTATTTCTGAGTTGCCAAGTGTAGGGATTTTCAGTCAGGGATTTTCCAGATTTCCAGAGGCTGTGGTTGTGAACGGACTGTTCCGTCTATGTCCATTCGTGGCGATCTGCTATTGGTATTTCCTGCATAAATTAGATTGTTTGTTCTGTACCCATCTGAAATCGTCACGACTACTTCCTTTAAGTCTACAGATTCACTGGCAGCATTTAGTCCAGAAGTGTTATTTTCCAGCAGGTCAATAGTTGTTGCCATATCGCTGGCAGAGTTCTGTCCTCTGAATCCTTCTATCTTTTGTATCATAATGTTCGAAGATACTTCCTGAGTTGCTTCTTTCCCTGTTGACTGTGCTTTTTTGTTGCAATACTCCGGATGTTTGTATTAGTACTGCAGCTGCTACTGCCGCAACAAGTACCATTGCTATAAAAATTATCAGGGTGCTATTCCAATCTGTCCGTTGGTATTGGTAAAATTTTTCTATGTGCTTTTTTAATGTACATTATTTACACCGGTATATTCATTTTTGGCAACATTTACATTTATATTCATTAGTAATATATTATATACTTTCTCATAGATGACTTAAATCGTATTATTGGTTATGAAAAAATATAACACAAATCTAAAATAGTTAGGCGAAGATCACTTAATCATAAAAATCCGGAGATATGAGTTATTCCTGTTTTCAGGGAAACAAAGTTTGCTTCTAAGATAGGCTGATTTTTTAATTATGAAGAGTAATAATAATCACAAAGGTGATGAATATGAAAAAAAATCTTATTTTTTGTAATACTATATTCTCTTTTAATATAAGTGGTTGTACTGAATCAGGAAACTGTACAAGAAGTTGAAGTCAGTGACTATGTTTCTGTAAATTATACTGGCTCGCTTGATGATGGCACTGTTTTTGACAGTTCCCGGATTTATGGGACTACTCTTAACTGTTGCCGGCGTGGGTCAAATGATACCGGGTTTTGATAGTGCTGTTATTGGCATGGAAGCTGGTGAAACAAAGACAGTAATGTATTCCTCCTGAAGAAGCATACGGGATTACTGCCCAGAGCTATTATTCTATGCCAGTTGAAGTATTTGATCTGCAAACGTCACTCTGTGATAGGGCAGGAAAGTTACTACTCAGAATCTAATTGGAACAATTGTCAGCATTTCGGAAACTAATGTTGCGCTTGATTGTAATCATGACCTTGCAGGTGAGCCTGACTTTTACTATAGAGCTCGTTTCAATAGAAAAAGCTTAATTTACGGGTTTTTGTATGAAAAAGGAAGAAAAGATTGTTGTTGTCCTGCTTTGTATGGCAATGCTTTCACTTTTGATTGCTTATTTCACCTTTTTTTCAGATGAAGGTAGTGGGGACTATATTCAATTCAGTTCTTCCTCTCTTTCAGGGGATGAGGTTTATCTTGAAGGTAGTGTTCTTACCAAACGTTTTACCTATACAGGTGATCATTTGCTTGAAATGTTGACTATGTTGATGGAGTCGTTATAGTTTTTTTGTTCCTTCTGATAATGGTGCAGATGAAGTTGATTCAAGGATAAATGAAAATGATCAGGTATATGTGAAGGGCATTGTCAGGAGTATAATGGAGAAACTGAAGTTCTGGTACGAAACAGCAACGATATTGGTATGTTATAAATTAGCATCTGGAATCAATTCCTTAGTCGCTAAAGCTATATGCAAAAAATTACCTCATACTAAAATATGAAAGCCTGTATTATGTGTGGTGGTGAAGGCACACGACTTCGGCCTTTAACTTTTGCTCGTCCTAAACCAAGCATTCCTATTCTGAATAAACCTTCTGTTGTACACCTGATAGAACATCTTTCAAGGAAGGTTTCAACGATATCGATTATTACACACTGGGGTATATGGCTGACAAGATTGAACAGGATCTTGGTGACGGAAGAATTTTTGGCGTTCATATTGATTATGTTTATGAAAAGGACAAACTCGGGACTGCAGGCGGTGTTAAGAATGCCGAGGTTCCTGCGTGATGAGCCTTTATAGTTCTTGGCGGAGATCACGTTCTAAACCTGAATTTAAAGAGAGATGCACAGGTTCCATGAAATGACAGATGCCCTTGTTACTATTGGTCTTCTATCCATAGATGATCCCAGGAATTTAGTGGTATTGCCGATATGGATGTAAATAACCGGATTCGCCGTTTCCATGAAAAACCAGGCCCTGGTGAGATTTTCTAGTAACCTGGCAAGTACAGGTATTTACGTTTGCGATCCAGAAATTTTTGACTTAATTCCTTCCGGTAAACAATATGATTTTGCAAAGGATCTTTTCCCGGATATACTTGCAAAAAAGAGAAAAATCAATGGTATTCTTGCAAGGGGACGCTGGACGGATGTGGGCAGTCCGCAGGCTTACAGGCAGGCCCAGCGCTGGATGCTTGAAGCACTTCCGGGGACTACTATTGAAGAGGTCATTTCAGGACAAAAGATACGTATAAAGGTCCTGTTGCCCTTGGACATAATGTTTCCGTTGGTTCTAATTCAGCTATTGTAGGTCCTATTGTTATTGGTGAGAATACGACAATTGGTGATAATGCTAACGATTGGTCCATACACTACAATAGGTTCAAACTGTTCAATAGGTGATGATTCAAGGATTCTGTCATCTTATATTTTCAATGATGTTTCCATTGGTAAGAATTGCACCGTATCAGGTTCAATAATTGATAATGGTACAAAAGTGGAAGAAAACTGTAGTCTTGAAAACGGCACAGTAATAGGTCCTGATGTTGTTATTGAAAATTGTGTTACAGTGCATTCAAATGTAAGAATATGGCCTAAGATTTCCATTCCTGCAAAATCACAGGTAAAACAGGATATAGAAGATTAATCATATTATCAGTTATTTACAGATCTTTCAGGTAAGGTATATGAATAATATAAGGAAATGGCTTTTCATTTCATTATTTATCAGCCTTGTATCCGGTTTAATTGTAATTCTCTTTACTTTTGATGCAGGAACTATTGAAGCCCTTGCTGAAATCAGACCTGAATACATAATTGCAGCTGCCTGTGTGCATGCTCTCACTTATGTGATATGGGGGCTGAGGACTCATTCTCTTTGCAAAGCCCTGGGTTATAATGTGGGTTATATGAAATCCATTGAAATAGTAACATCAGGGACACTGGCAGCATCCATAACTCCTTCCTCTCTTGGGGGTGAACCACTTAGGATTCACCTGCTTCACGGGGAGAATATTCCTCTTGGAAAGGCAACAGCAGTAGTACTTGGTGAAAGACTGCTTGATGGAATACTTATTCTGACATTGGCGCCAATTTCAATTTATATAATCAGGGGTGTACTTGAAGACTCGGTGTTTGATGCAATGTTCCTTTTTGCAGAAGCAGGTCTCATATTCATACTTTTTCTTACATTGTATGCTATGTGGAGGCCGGAGCCTACAAGAAAAGTCGTGTATTTCTTTGTTCACAAACTTGCTCCTGTCCTTGGTAAGAAAACCGATGAAGCCCTTGAAAAAATTATTGCGAGGGTTGATTCCGAGCTTGAGCATTTCCATGACAGCATTTCCGTATTACTGAATGAAGGGCGAAGAGGTCTTGCACTGGGGATATTTCTCACAATTGCCTTCTGGTTTGTAGATTTTTCCATGCTTTATGTAATACTGGTGGGATTAAACCAGAATCCAAGTCCAATTCTGGTTTTTGCTTCACAGGTGATCATAATGATCTTAATTGTCATACCTGCAACTCCTGGTGCCAGCGGAATAGCGGAATTTGCAGGAACGACCGCATTCTCTTTATTTACTGCTTCATCCGTACTGGGAATTGCAGTTATTGCATGGAGGGCATTTACTTTTTATATGAATATCCTTGTGGGTGGTTTTGTAAGTTTCAAGATCCTCAAGGATGCTGATTTCATTAAAAAGTATCTGAATTAAAAATAAGTCACAGGCTAATAAAGGGAAGTATTTCCTCTTTGCCTGTTTTGTTAATAAAGTCTTCTTCATTCTCAAAAGGAATTTTCCTGCTGATGTCTATTGCCTGCTTCTTTCCAATTCCTGGAAGCTGCTGGATCAATTGCAGGCTGGATGTATTGATATTCAGGGGATATGGTATGCCGGTAATGGAGCGCTGGCCATGTCCGGTCACAGTAATGTCAACGAATTTTCCTTCAGGTAAGTTGGCCGGTATGCCTGCCAGCAGCGGATATGAACCCATCTGCCTCCCAAAACATATTTTCCCGTCATTAACTTCGCACATTAGATCCCTGAGTATCGTCCCAACTGGTACTATTTTCTGAAGCATGGGCAGATCAATGTCCTTTCTGATTTTTTCCTTATATTTAAGGAATATTTTTTTATGCTTCCTGACGAGTTCATCATTTCCATGCATTGGTGTATCCGGAAAAACCATTACCTGTCTGATATTAATTCTTCTGAGAAGCAGGTCTGAATCCAGTACATTTTTCAGGAATTCATAGTTTAAATCAAATGTTTTTCTTGATTCTCCCATAAGTCCATGTACTATGTTTATGCCCGGCAAAATCTCAGGCATGCCATTCTTGCCTCTTGTCCTGCCAACATCGTTTACAATTCTTATTGCTTCTAAAATTTCATGGGGCATTGCCTTAAGTCCGTTTGCCTTAACAACTGTCGGGTCTGCACTTTCCATGCCCATTGCGGCCACATCTCCTGGTGTGTGGTATTTCACAATTGTTTTGAAGATGTCCCTGCATTTATCCGGATATTTTGCTATTGTTCCCGGATTTGCATTATCCATGTGAAGCACTTTTAGTTCAGGTGCAACTTTTCTGATTCCTCTGTAAAGGCTCAGAATTGCTTCGGGATCAGGTTCAGGGATATCTCCTCCTGTATCCTTTGCGTGGTAACTCAGGATGTCCGGTTGTCTTCCTAGACGAAAGAACCTTGCACCTGTTTGGTAAAGTTCTTCAACTTCTGCAATAACATCATTTATAGGGCGGTAATCCGGTATTCCGTAGGAAGGTTCAGTGCAGAATGAGCAATGCCTGTTGCGTCCGCATCCTCTGTATGTTTCAATTTCACACATTACGTTCGGATAATCCGGGTGCTGTTTTATTATGAAAGCTCCTCTGGGCCCCCATTCTCCTATTTCCTTTACAGTCCTGAAACGATGCCTTATATTTTCCGGATCTTTTTCCAGTCCATCTGTCAGGTCAAAAACAAAAGCTTCAATGTCTTTGGGGCAGACAATAGCATCCGTATTGTCCATCAGGGTGCTGACTGCTTTTTTACCACCTTCAAGGGAATATCCCAGTCTTATTGGTCCTCCGAGCACTTTCAGGCCATTAGCCGTGCTGAAAATGTTTTCAATTTCTGCCTGGCTGATTGGTGTTGAACGCAGGTACTTGCCAGGGACTGTCATTCCTGCAACTATTACTGAGATGTCTGCATTCCTGATTAATTCAGGTGCATTGCCAGGATTTGTACGTAAACTGTCAATTGTGAAGTATGAAATATCCGTTTCCCGTAGTCCTCTGCTTCGCAGTGCACCTGCAATATATCTGATGTATGGGGATACGTATGGGGGAACTCCAAAACATGCTGGTTCATCTACATATCCGTCAATTATTACGGCTTTCATATTCCTTGTGTAATATATTATTTTTTATCTATAATTCAATATAGTTATTTTATAATGTATGTTATTTTATACATATTTTGGTGCATGCTTTGTTGATAGTGTTTTTATATCTGCTTCACTAAAAAACCTGATTTTTATGTACCGGTGGTTCATTCCTGTTACTGTCTTTAGTGAATACTTTCTTCTATATTTAAGATGATGGTACGTCAAAAAGGGATCCAGCAGTTCATATTTATTATTACAAAATCATACGTTCTCATGTGGTATGCCTCTGTTCATACTCGTATGATTCCGGTTCGTAATTTGTGTGATAATTTAATATTGCTTTTTATGTATAGTATGATCTGCATGAACGCTGCATACTATTCGGTTCGGGATGAAATGCGTTTGAATTCCAGAATGTTTCTGCCATCACATACCTATTATATAGTTCCTTTCATTACCTATATTAGTTTAAGAATAGCAGTAAACGAGGTTTTCTAATGAGAAGTGACAAGACCAAGAAAGGACTCGAACGTGCACCACACCGTTCACTTTTGAAGGCAACCGGCGTGACAGATTCCGAAATGAAAAAACCGTTCATAGCAGTTGTAAACTCCAGAAACGAACTGATTCCCGGTCATATTCATCTTGATAAAGTGGCAGAGGCAGTAAAAGCAGGTATCAGGAGTGCAGGCGGAGTACCATTTGAATTTCACACTATAGGTATATGCGATGGCATTGCAATGGGTCATGAGGGTATGAAATATTCCCTTCCAAGCCGTGAAGCCATTGAAGATTCCATTGAACTTGTATTGCAGGGACACCAGCTTGATGGTATGGTAATGATTACTGCATGTGATAAGATTACTCCGGGTCATCTTATGGCAGCAGGAAGTCTTGATATTCCAGCTATAGTTGTTACAGGTGGTCCAATGATTCCGGGTTATGTTGATGATGAGCCAAGGGATCTCATCTCTGTATTCGAAGGAGTTGGTGAATGCCAGTCTGAAAAGGTCTCTGATGAGAAGCTGAAACTTCTTGAGGATTGCTCATGTAGCGGTGCCGGTTCATGCGCAGGAATGTATACAGCAAACACTATGGCATGTATGACCGAGGCACTTGGTCTCAGTCTGCCTGGATGTGGCACAGCCCACGCAGCAGATGCCAAAAAGATAAGACTTGCAAAAGAATCCGGTGAACGGATTGTTTCCATGGTAAATGAAGGTCTCAATCCACGTAGTATAGTCACTCTGAAATCATTTGAAAATGCAATAATGGTGGATATGGCCATAGGTGGAAGTACCAACACAACACTTCACCTTCCGGCAATAGCTCATGCATTTGATCTTGAACTTACTCTTGATGCATTTGACAAACTTAGCAGGACTACTCCTCATTTGATATCCCTGAAACCAGGTGGGGAAAACTATATGCTTGATTTTGAGAGGGCAGGTGGAGTGCAGGCAATAATGTCCAGGCTCAAGTCAAAGATGAATCTTGATGAAAAGTCTGTAAATGGAAAGACTATAGGCCAGAACCTGGATGATCTGGTAATTATCAATCCAAAGCTCAATGCAAGGATTATGGGAACTCTTGACTCCCCCATACATGAAGAAGGTGGAATTGCTGTCCTTAAAGGCAGCCTTGCTCCTGATGGTTCTGTAGTCAAACAGGCAGCTGTGGATCCTAAAATGCTGAAGCACAGTGGGCCTGCAAGGGTATTTGACAGTGAGGAAGATGCCATGGCAGCCATCCTTGCAAAAAAGATAGTTGCAGGGGATGTAGTTGTTATTCGTTATGAAGGTCCAAAGGGCGGACCAGGTATGCGTGAAATGTTATCTCCTACTTCAGCCATTGCAGGTATGGGTCTTATTGATAAAGTCGCACTTGTTACAGACGGACGTTTTTCCGGTGGGACAAGAGGTCCATGTATCGGCCACATATCTCCGGAAGCTCAGGAAGGAGGTCCTATAGGATTGGTGCAGGAAGGTGATATCATTGAGATAGACATTCCTGCCAGGAAACTGGATCTTAATGTATCAGATGAAGAACTGGAAAAGCGCAGGAAAACATTTGTACCTGTGGAAAAGAAAGTCACCGGATATCTTGCACGATACAGAAGGTTTGTCAGTTCTGCAAACAAAGGAGCAATTATAGAATAAAAATAAGACCTCTTCGGGGTCTTAATTCTTTTTCTTTTTAGCCTGACCGATGGTTATTTTAACTTCTTTGAGTGAATACTATCTAATGGAAAGGGCAGGAATTTGTTCGATCTGTGCTTCGGTTTCAAAGCTGAACACGTGTCCTATATGTGGCAGGCTTGTATGCAACAAGTGTTTTGATTTCCCCAGAAACGCCTGTGTACAGTGTTCCAGGAGAAATCCTCTTTTAGAAATGTCTCTGGAAAAGACTGGAATGACCTGATTTATTTTAATCTGTGGAGTTGATCAACTCCGTTTTCGTGTTTGAGCACAAGAACTTCTCTTGCCACCAGTTCCTGTATTTTATTTTCAATTTCATCCTGGCTGAACTGGCGTGATACAAGGCTTTTAATGATCTCTTTTTTTACTTTTGCACCACGGGGCATATACATTAGTATATTTGATTCAAGCTTGTCAGGTTTCGCCTCTGCCTCCGCTTCTGTCTGCATTTGAGGAGTTGGGGTGCCGGTCATTTCCTGTGCACTGGTGGCTTCGCCTGGTGGCATTGGCGGAAATTCTTCCGGTGCAGGTACTTGCTGGGCAGGTGTTTCAAAAGGTGGTATTTCTCCGGAGGACTGCAGATCAGGCATTGCAAACCTTGGTGTTTCCTGACTTTGATCCGGTGTTTGCAATTCTGGCATAGCAAATCCCGGTATTTCTTCGCTTTGTTCCGGTGGTTTTAACTCCGGCATTTGAAATCCCTGTGTATCGGAAGCTTGTTCCTGTGTTTGCAGTTCCGGCATAGCAAATCCTGGTGTTTCTTCGTTTTGTTCCGGTGGTTTTAACTCCGGCATTTGAAATCCCTGTTCTTCAGGGACCTGTTCCCGCGTTTGCAATTCTGGCATAGCAAATCCTGGTATTTCTTCATTTTGTTCCGGTGGTTTTAACTCCGGCATTTGGAATCCTTGTGTATCAGGAGCTTGTTCCTGCGTTTGCAATTCTGGCATAGCAAATCCTGGTGTTTCTTCGCTTTGTTCCGGTGGTTCTAACTCCGGCATTTGGAATCCTTGTGTATCAGGAGCTTGTTCCTGCGTTTGCAATTCTGGCATAGCAAATCCTGGTATTTCTTCGCTTTGTTCCGGTGGTTCTAACTCCGGCATTTTGAATCCCATGTGCTTCTGGAGCTTGTTCCTGCGTTTGCAATTCTGGCATAGCAAATCCTGGTGTTTCTTCGCTTTGTTCCGGTGGCTTTGACTCTTCCATTTCAAACTTGGGAGATTCTACTTCCTGTTCGGGAATTTTAAGCTCTGGCATCGAAGCCCATTTTCTACTTCAGTTTTACTGAATCAGTTTCATTGGTTGATGGTTCTGATTGGTGAATTTTTTCAGCTACCATTTCCGATAATGTTGTTTCATGTGCCGTTTCTTCATTTCCGGAAATTGTTTCATTTTCAGCAAGTTCCAGACTTTCTGTGTCAGGTGTCAGATTTTCCATATCTGGTTCTGTTTGGAGAGGTGATTGCTGTATTTCTGATTCCGTATTAATTTCAATTGAGGTGCTAAGTTTTTCTAATTCCGGCTCTGGAGTTTCACTTTGGATATCATTGATGCTTTCAGATTCTTCCTGAAACATTTCTCCGGTAGCTTCCATGGGTTGTGCAACATCAAAATCCGGTGTGTGTATATCTTCAATATACTGCTCAGTTTCCATTGTTTCTTCGCCACCCAGCATGTTTACTGAAGGTTGTGGCGTTTCCTGATGAATTGGGATATTTCCCACGTTTTCATCTATTCCGGGGAATTTACTTTCTATCATTTCAAGTCTGTTAGCTATGTTGCTTACTTCATCTCTGAGGGTTGCAAACTTTTCTGTCCAGGGCATAGTTTCATCTGAATGTCCATTGTCCAGTGCGTCGAGTTCTCGCTCAATAAGTTTTCTGATGAACAGACTCTTGTTTTCAATAGTGCCGAGTTTCTCAAAAAGTTCATCAGACATGCTGATAGTAAGTCGTTTCATAGCAATCTCTCTTGATCAATTTAAAGTTGAATCATACTAGTGTATGCCATGATCATACATATATAATTATTGGAATTATAAATTCATTTTAATATCTGTTATGAAATTTGTATGAACTATGAATGATTTGAGAAGTATATTCTCAAAAGAAAAAGTCTAATTGTTGAAAAATTGTCTAAAAAAGAAAAAGTATGTGAACCGGGTTCACATTGATTTCTTACAATCAGGGCATGCTTTGCCCTTTGTAGTCTGAATGAATGCATGTTTTGGTGTAATGCACTTGCAGAGCGGGCACAGGGAATTATTCTTAAATATTTTCTCCACTGACTGGAGATCTGTGTCGTAGATGTGCGTATCCCATCCGGTTGCTATCAGTGATTCAATCTCATAATCCAGATCATTGTCCTTAAAGACTTTTTTGATACCCTCGACTATTGCCGGGATATTTGCCGGGAATCCTCCAAAAGCATCCCACGAGCGATAAAGCAGGTAAACCCTCACCTGTTTTTCATCAAGAAGTTCGATTTTGTATGCAATCCAGCAAGGCTGGTCTTCAAATTTAGGTATATGGACTTCATTTTCCCAGAGCACTCCGACATGCCTCCTGGAACCGGGACGCAGATTCTTCACATTTGCCTGAAGTGTATTGTATGCTGTTTCTCCGTACCTGAATAACTGCTTTGCGTAACAATAGTCAAACTTTCTCTTGTCATCATCATTTAATGAAACATACCATTCTGCATATTCTTCAGTAAGCTCTTCTTTGTACTTTTTTATGAGATTCTCTCCAAAAGGAACTGCAGAACTTACCTGTTTATTGTTGACATCCTCGATGTAAATCGTGGCATGCACCCTCTTTGTCATCGTATTGTAGTCCGGCTTGTGTTCCTCTCCCTTTGTGTATATCTCGTGGATCAACTGGGACCATGCAGATGCAATGGTTTTGCTTTTATCAGTACGGCTTCCATATCGTTCATTCCCTTGTAGCATAAAAATGGATTTATTAAATTAAATGTATGCACTGGATATAATCTTTATTCATCCTCTACTGCCTGTGTGGTATGTTTTCCAACCAGTGCACTTGCAAGCATTATGGCTTTGGTGTAATGAGCTCCGACTCTTGATGTGTCAACAAACACATAGTCATCCATCAGGATAGGTGCGCCAAGTCCATCCCCGCCTCCAAGGAACACAAGGGTCCTGAATATCAGGTTTCCTGATATTCCATCAGGTGCCAGTATGAAATTCGCTTCCTTGATTGCATCTTCTATAAGTATGGTGTAATGCCTGGCTTCAATTCCCTGCTCTTTTATCCTGTTGACAATAAAGTCTCCTTCTGCAAGCGTCTGGTCTACGCGTGAATTGCGACCGAGGTCTCCGAGTCTGCCTCCTGAAAAGAATGCCTACGACCGGTTCAATTTCAAACCTGCGGATGTATTCAACTCCCAGTTTGATAAATTCAATTTTGTCTGCAAGCTCATTGCCCTCATCAATACCTACAGGGGCGAGGAAAAATGGTTCGCCTTCGCTTGTTTCCAGAAGCGCAATGCGATGAAGGTTTTGCTGGTTAAGTATGTCTTTCAGGTGTGCCAGTGTCTGTGAAGCACCTGCGGTTCCTCTGACTGCCGCATCAATATACCTTGATTTTAACAGGTCTCCAAGAGTCCTTTCAGGATCATTTGTTCCTATTATTTCAAGATCTGTGCCAACTTGCTCTATCTCTTTTTTGTTTCCTACAAGAATCACGTGCGCATAGCCTGCTTCATGTGCATCCCTGGCACTTTTGAGCATTTTCGGACCTGGATTACGCACTCCTATGGCAACTCTTGCCCTGTTTTGTAATGCTCTTTTTCTATCAGGTAAGAAGATTTTCAGTATTTTTTGATACCATAGCAAGATACCTACCATTCTTAATGTCAATTAAAATACACAAAGTGGTGCAAACATTAATTACTTTTCCTGAATATTGGGTATATCATGACTGTGCAGATGGAATGGGCAGAGAAGTACAGGCCACGTACACTTGACGATATAGTCGGTCACAAAAAAGTGATAGATGATCTCCGCAAATGGGGTGAACAATGGGAAAATGGTATGCCTGATCAGAAAGCAGCACTGCTTCATGGTTCCGCGGGTATTGGTAAGACATCTTCTGCACACGCCCTTGCAGCCGACATGGGCTGGGAAGTCATCGAACTTAATGCCAGTGACCAGAGGACTGCAGGTGTAATTGAAAAAGTGGCGGGTTCTGCCTCCACCATGAGTACTCTCACAGGTTCTTCTGCAAAAAGAATGATTGTTCTTGATGAGGCTGACAATCTCCACGGAAACAGTGATAGGGGAGGTTCCCGTGCAATTATTGATGTTGTTAAAAAGACAAATCAGCCAATTGTCCTTATTGCTAACGATCTTTATGGTATTTCTTCTTCGTTACGTTCATTGTGCCTTGAACTGAAATTTGCTTCAGTTCAGTCCCGTTCCATGATTCCTGCACTCAAGAAAATTGCGCATCAGGAAGGTCTTATGTGTGGTGCAGGGGTTATTGAGAAAATAGCAACTTCTGCAGATGGTGATTTCAGGAGTGCCGTTAATGATCTCCAGGCGGCTGCCCTTGGGCGAACAGAAATTTTTGTAGAGGATATTTCGACTTCCGACCGCGATACAAAGGAGTCTATTTTCAAGGTTATCGGGAAGGTGTTCAAAGGAAAGGATGTTTCTTCTGCTCTGGAAGCTACTTATAATCTGGACGAAACACCTGAAGATCTGATTCACTGGATTGCTGAAAACCTTCCTCATCAGTATACAGGCAAAGGTGAGGATCCACTTACTGATGATGTTATTCGTGGCTATTCTTATGTTTCCAGGGCTGATCGCTTCCTGGGTCGTGTGCGCAGGAGACAGAACTATCGCATGTGGCGCTATGCAGGCATGCTTATGACCGGGGGGACTGTTGTTTCAAAGTCCCGTGCACGCGGTGGTTTTGTGAGGTACCAGCCGCCTTCTCTCTGGAGGAAAATGGGTCAGATGCGTTCCAAAAGAAATATGCGAAACAATATCGCTGTGAAGGTCGGTTCTCATTGTAATGAATCCATGCGTTACTCAAGACTTGAAGTAGCGGGGCTGTATTCCAGACTTCTGCAAGACGGGGCTTATGACTCGGATGTCATTGCAGTTCTTGGTCTTGAGATGGATGAATTCCTTTATATGATGGGTGCCAGGAAAGTAACTAAAAAGCTCCAGTCTGTTTATGATGAGGCGCAGGAAAAACGTAATGAGTTTTTCCCATCTTATGAGCCGGAGTTCTTCGTTAAAAAGACAGTAGCTAAAAAAGATCCTTCCCAGTTAAGTCTTGATAAATTGCCGGTTTCTGATAAATCAGAATCCGGGGATAAGGAAGTTTCTTTGCCAAAAGAAGCTCCAAAGAAACCCCAAAAGACTTTGTTTGATTTCTGATGGTGTGTTTGTTGACTGTAAGCGGAATCCACTCATAGTGTATTGTTTATTATATGCATTAAATCATATATGATATGATTTATTCAATATTTTATATTTGTTACTATGTGTATATTTGAATATCTACATTGTTGAAACAATTTTCAGCATGGCGGTTTTTGTTCTAATCTTTTTCATAGATGGTTTTGAGTAAAAAATATGAATCTCATTATGTCTTTTACTTTAGATAGTGATCTGACATCGGCATAGTTGTGTAACTTTATAGAAAAAAGCAACGTGTTATTTATATATATTTTGTATGAAACAGTATTCTTTTTCATACTTGTTTATTTTTGGAAGTATTGTATATGGATTTGCCAATTTTACAGACTTAAAAATATAAGTTCTGGTTATTATGTCAAAATTGGAGTGGAGTATGAGCGGGTTGGGGAGTGGGGGTTATTGTCAAAAAGAGGATAACCCGCTCATCTAAGTTGTAGTATACACACAAAAGTATATAAACATTTTGCTCATTATCATCATCATTATGAGGTGTTTTTTACAGAGTATCTTTTTGATATCTTCTGTGCTTGATATTGTCTTTTAATTATTGGGTAAATCATAGAAAACTGCTAAATACCTTGCATTCCACTTTCTGTCTTAGTGATACTATGGTAATAGGAGTAACTATGGTTAATGTGCTTCCGGGCACTGAAATAGCAGCTTATAATGAGCTTAACAGTATAGAGGGAATCAAGGATATTTACCATGTATTTGGTGAGTATGACTTTGTAGTCATTATAGAAGTAGGGGATCTTGGACGGCTCAACAGTATTGTGGATCTAATTCGTGAAACAGAGTCAGTCACTGCTACACAGACTATTGTGGGTGCAGAATTGAAATAACACGAAGAATACCGAAAAAGATTTTTATATAATCTTACTTATTATTTTCTGGTTATAGTAAATGACCAATAATGGACGAGGAAGATAATTTTATGGATAATCCAATTGCTGAAGAACTTGCAAAGAACCAGAAATCAATAAGTGTTGCAGAGTTCTTTGAAAAAAACCGGCAAATACTCGGTTTTGATTCGGCTCCAAGGAGTTTGATTACCACTGTCAAGGAGGCAGTGGATAACTCCCTTGATGCCTGTGAAGAATCAGAAATACTCCCTGACATATTCCTGCATATAGAAAGATCAGGGAAGGACAATGTAGTCATAATTGTCGAGGACAATGGTCCCGGAATTGTAAAAGAACAGATCCCAAAGGTGTTTGCAAAGTTACTTTATGGTTCAAGGTTCCACGCCCTAAAGCAGAGCCGCGGACAGCAGGGTATTGGTATATCCGCATCTGTATTGTACTCCCAGCTTACATCAGGTCACCATACAAAAATCATATCAAAAATTGGTCATGGAAAACCAGCTCATTACTATGAGCTTATGATCAATACCAGTACCAATGATCCTGAGATCCTCAAAGATGATATTATTGACTGGGACCGTCCACATGGGACTCGTATTGAGATGGAAATGGAAGCTTCGTATGTAAAGGGACGAAGACAGTCTATTTATGAGTATCTGAAGGCAACTGCAATTGTTAATCCGCATGCAAGGATCACTCTTGTTGAACCCGATGGCAATGAGGTGACATTTGAGAGGGCAACAGACAAACTGCCAGTGCCTGCCAAGGAAATATTGCCTCATCCACATGGTATAGAACTGGGAACTCTTATGAAAATGCTGAGGTACACTGAAAGACAGAAGCTTTCTCCATTCCTCCGCTATTCATTCTCAAAAATAGGGCACCTTGCTTCAGAAGAAATTTGTAAGGCATCCGGGCTTGATCCTGATCTTGATCCTCATGAGATGACAAGGGACCAGTCTAAGAAATTGCTGGATTCTTTCTCCAAAGTAAAAATAATGGCACCACCCACAGACTGTCTTTCTCCTATAGGTGAAGACTTAATCTACAAAGGGCTTGAAAAGGAGTTTAGTGTTGACTTTATAGCCACAACAACAAGAAGCGCGTCAGTCTATTCTGGTAATCCTTTCATTGTAGAGGTAGGCATTGCCTATGGTGGGGAATTACAAAAAGATGATCGTGTTGACATAATGCGTTTTGCAAACCGTGTTCCTTTGCTGTATCAGCAGGGGGGCTGTGTTATCACTCATGCAATTGAGTCTATCAAATGGAAGCAGTATGGTTTAAACCAGCCAGGTGGCGGCTTGCCCACAGGGCCCGCAGTTATTCTTGTACATGTAGCTTCCACAAATGTACCTTTCACTTCAGAATCCAAGGATGCAGTTGCTGAAATACCAGAAATCAAGGATGAGGTGGAGCTTGCCATAAAAGAAGTTTCCCGGAAAATGAACAGGTATCTGAATAAGCGTGACAATCTTAAGAAGAGACGTGAAAAGGAAGTCATAATCACTAAGGTGCTTCCAAAGATGGCCACAAAGCTTGCAGAGACTCTTGAACGTGACGTACCTGACATAAACCCTGTTGTTGCCAAGATAATGGGTAATCTCCTTGTACACAGGCTTGTAGAGCCAGATGGTAACGGGGGAGTAAAGATTTCCATTAAAGTCAACAATTTTTCAAATAAGAAACAGGACTTCAATGTTCATGACATGGTACCATTTGAAATTGAAGGAGCTGTGCCTGAACCCAGGGTTATCAGTATGGGTAGTGATTTCGATTATATCTGGAAACTGGGTGTTTCCCCGGGTGCCTCAAAGGTTCTGACCTATTCTGTTGCAACACTTGATGATGCAGGGATAGCAAGACTCCCTACTCTTATTGTAGAAGGTCTTGATGAAGAACTTGTGACAGGTGCCAAGGCTATAAAGGGGTGAGTAAATGGCAGACAAAGTATCACATCAGAAAAAGGAATATGATGTAATAGCAAACAACCGCTTAATGGGTCTTGCTGGGGAATTATATGATCAGTTTGTAGATGAAAAGGTTCCAAGTGTAAACCTTCCCAGCCGTACAAAGGCAAATATCGAATACAGTGAAGAAAGTGATGTATGGGTATATGGTGACAGGGAAACTGAAAGAAGTGCAAAGACTGTTAAAGGTGCTTTCCAGTTGTTAAAGACATCACATGTCATAGATTTCCTGATTAAGAACCATATTGGCCAGAACAGGGGCTCTACATTAAGAGAGTTGTATTATATCTCTGAAAACTGGGATATTGCCAAGTTCAAGGAACAGCCTGAAAGTGACAGGCTGATTGAGGATCTTGAGATCATTTCCGGACTTCAGAGGGAGTATTTCCACATGCGTCCTGAAGAAGACGGTGCAACAATGTTTGGCCCTATTAAACTGCGTGAGGAAACCAAAAGGGGAGATCGTGTTATTCACTGCCAGGAAGACATAGGTGAAAGTGGGTATCAAATCCCTTTTAATGTTGAAAACATTGAGTTCCTGGAAACCGATGCAAAATTCATAATTGCTATTGAGACTGGTGGTATGTATGCCAGGCTTATTGAGAATGGATTTGATGAAAGGAATGATGCCATTCTTGTTCATCTGAAAGGTCAGCCTGCCCGTTCCACAAGACGCATTATCAAAAGAATGAATGAGGAAATGAATCTTCCTGTAGTTGTATTCACTGATGGCGACCCCTGGTCATATCGTATCTTTGCATCTGTGGCATACGGGGCGATAAAAAGCGCTCATCTCTCAGAGTATATGGCAACCCCTGGTGCTCATTTCGTAGGTGTGCAGCCTTCTGACATAGTGGAATACGAGCTTTCCACGGATAAATTAACGGATAAGGACGTTGCAGCTCTCAGGAGCGAACTTACAGACCCGAGGTTTGAAAGCGATTACTGGAAGGAACAGATAAGCCTTCAGCTTGATATTAATAAAAAGGCAGAACAGCAGGCCTTTGCAGGAAAAGGCCTGGATTTTGTAACTGAAAAATATCTTCCTGAGCGCCTGACAGAACTCGGAATTCTTTAATTCCGGCTTCTGTTATTATTCTTTTTTATTTTTAGCCGGTCTGAAATTTCTGCATATGGCATCAGGTGAAACTGCCATAGATTTCGTTTCTTTGTGCTGGCAAATCTTGTTGGCAAAAAATCTGCACGATTTACAGGAATAGACTTTCTGATGGAGATTTTCCTGGATTATTTTTTCTTTTATCAGGTCTTCCCCAAAGCCTTTGTAGTATTTTATCTCCCGTTTGCTGCATTTCATTGAATGCGCAAGAAGTGTGCTTACTGCCGGAGCTTCCCACCTGTCATATATCTGGTTAACTGCCAGGTCCTTTGCTGCCACCTGCTGAATTTCCTGTTTATTTGTTACTTTGTTTCCTTCAGTAAGGCCTTTTAGTTCCTCAAAATGCTTCTTTATTTTTTCATTTTCAGGCTGTTGTTTTACTGCCCTTTTCATTAAGTTTAATGCTGCCTCTGTTTTTCCAAGTTTTTTAAGTGCAAGGCTCTTGTTGAATAATGCCGGGACAAAACCAGACATATTATACTGTTTCAGTATTCTGTCATAGCATTCAATTGCCTGATTGAATTCTCCTTTTTTATGAAGGAGCATACCCTTGCTATTAAGGGCAGTTATATTGGCAGGGTCCAGTTCAAGTGCCAGCTCAAGGTAATGCAGCTTCTTTTGAGGGTCTTTTTCACCGAGTCCTTTTTCCACCCAGCTTTTTGCTACACCTGAATTTCCTTTTTTCATTGTGTGGGGTATCTGCTAAATTCTATATTATGTTTTTGCAGCTACGGATTGATATAATAAACTTTATATAAGAACTCTTCAAACCAGAGAGCATGTTCTTAAATGATACTATTCCTCTTTACATAAATCAGCTTATACAGTCACAGAACGGTGTTTTAGGTTCTGATATTATGGCTGCAGCGATCGTACTTGTTGCTGCTGTGGTGATTGCATTTGTAGCGGATCTTCTTTTTGAAAAGATCTTCCTTCACTACGCTGCAAAGACAAAGTATGATTGTGATGACCTGATAGTCGAGGCTCTTAAGAAACCAATATTCTACACTGTTACTTTCCTTGGAATATTTATTGCAGCAGAAATTGTATTCCCTGGAAACATTGCAATCGAGGTTTTCCTGGGTTTACTCCTAAGTGTTCTTGGAATTATGTGGATATTGGCACTTTTGCGCATAGATAAAATCGTCTTCAAGCATATTCTGTCAAGTCTTGTGAAGAAAACTGACACAAAGATGGATGATGAGCTTCTTCCGCTTTTCAAGAATATCATTGATGTACTGATTGTCTTCTTTGGTATCCTTGCAATTCTCAAAGGAGTATGGGATGCAGATATCCTGCCTCTGTTTGCTTCTGCTGGAATTGTGGGATTGGCTGTGGCTTTTGCTGCTCAGGATACTATTTCCCAGTTCTTTGGTGGTATATCTATCTACTTCGACCAGCCTTTCAGGCCCGGAGACAGGATCGAAATCGGTGCCGGAGAAATAGGTATTGTTCAGGATGTAGGTATTCGCAGTACCAGGATTAAGAATCTTGAAAATAACATGATTGTTATACCTAATAGCATAATAGCAAACAGTAAGATTACAAATTATACGTATCCTGAAGAATCCATGCTTGTTAAAGTGACTATAGGTGTTGCTTATGGTACTGATGTACAGAAGGTCAAGGATATTCTTACCGGAATTGCCCGGAGTATAGATTCAGTTCTTGAAGACCCATCACCTTATGTACGTTTTGATAACCACGGTGAATCAAGTCTTGATTTTGCCATAGTCATGTGGGTGACTCACCCGGGGCAGAAGTTTGCTGTTATCAATGAGGTAAATACAAAGATAAATACCGCATTTGAGAAGGAAGGAATTGAGATTCCTTTCCCTGTCAGGACAATTATCAGGCAGAATTAAACAATATTGCAGGAATTTTCCTGCAACCATTCTTTTATTTTTCTGTGGATTCGGATATCCATTCAAGGTATTGCTTTTCTCCCTTTATTTCCCATGAAATAATTGCAGGAAGGTCATAGCTGTGAAGTTTTTTTATGCATTCAGTTACTTCTCCAACCTTATTTGACATTGTTTTTATTGAAAGGGCAATTTCCCTTTCATTTTCAATTTTCCCTTCCCAGAGATATACTGAATCCACCGGATGCATGTTCACGCATGCTGCAAGTTTTTGTTTCACAAGTTCGGATGCAATCATTTTAGCATCAGCTTCATTTCCTGTTGTTGTATAAACAATTGAATACATTAGTGATCACACCAAAGTCCTAAAAATTGTTATATATTTTCAGTTTCATATTTTTGTTGATGGCTTATAATGATTCCGCAGATTCCGTGATTTTCAGGGAAGTACAGAGGTTTACCCAATTATGGTTATGGGTAATTGTTCTTGGAACTGCTTTACTCTCATGGTATGGTGCCATTGAGCAACTGGTATATGGTCACCCTTATGGCAATAATCCTGCTTCTGATCAGGGTATGTTTCTGGTATGGATTCTTACAGGAATTCTATTACCTTTGTTTATACTCTCCATCCGTTTTGTAATTGAAATAAGAAATAGTGGTATTTACGTGAAGTTTTTCCCCCTTCACCTGTCTTTTAAGCATTTTTCCTATGAAGATATTATTTCCTATAAAGCGATTACATACAGGCCTCTTCTTGATTATGGTGGATGGGGTATCAGGTATGCTTCAAAGGGGAAAGCCTATAATATAAAAGGAAACAAGGGGCTTCTCCTTGAATTCAAAGATGGCAGGCATCTACTTCTTGGATCGCAGGAGCCGGATATCCTGAAAATGTCTGTTGATCAGGCAAAGAACAGGGTTTAATTGTTTTTTACTCGTTTTTCCTTTTGTTCATGGCTTTCATAAACTTTCTGAGCTGAGAGTTTAGTTTCATTCTTTCATACAATTTTCATACATCTGCCGGAAAAGCTGATCATAATTGTATGAACTGATTTTCATTATTTAATAATTGTATGATAAATAAGAAACATTGCTTTGAATTCTTATTTTTAAAAATGGTTGTTGTTTGCTGTTTAAAATTTGAAATAATAAACGCTAAATTATGATGGCTAGTGCATGAGACAAGCATTTTTTATGTCATCTTTACAATTAGTTCACATGGAAGATGAACTTACAGCACTTGATGAACAGGATCTGAATAATTCGTTCTCTTCGTTATCAATTGAGGAGATTAATTCTATTTTTGATGCTTATGATGTGCATTTTATCAGGAACTTTGGTTCTGATTTATTTTATGTGGAAATGAGGGATAATGAGCCTCTTGTACCAATGCATCCAAAGGCTCTTATCCTCCTGGTATTGAAAAAATATTTGACATGATGGTTCGGGGAGAATAAGCCTGCTAAGGCAGACAAACGGGCAAATTCAAAAAGCATATTTCCCTGTGGATGAAAATGATCTATGATGTCTACTTCCTGTACATGTGGTGTAATACTAGTTAAGATGTATGAATCATGCAGAAAACAGGGTCAATATAATTTTATATTATTGGTATATCTTCCTTTTTTAGCGATTAGGTTTTTATATGATTGGATTATATTAAAATGTAGTGTGGTATGAATTCGCTATATGATTTAAGGGACTGGTTCTATGAGTGCGATCGGTTGTTATTCACAACGAAGTCCATTATCATAAGGATAATGTAGTTCCATCAGGACACCGTTTCTCTCATGAGATTACCAGTTTATGCCTGGAAAACCTGCTTGAAAGTATCAGGAAAATGGATAAAGAGGGAGATTACCAGATTAGTTTTGAGTCTGAAGTTCCAAGGGATGATGTTCTTTTTCTTGAGGAAACTCTGGATGAAATATCATCATGCAACTGGAAAAGCTGGATGTGAACTGTGTTTTGAAGGCTCAATGCATACTTCGAAACTAACATCTGCGCTAAATTCAGATATACTGGAGAATAGTCAACTGCGCTCTTATCCCAACATCTACAATGCCTGCCAGATCAAATAATTTCTTTTCGCATCTGTTTGCGTATCTTTGTTGAAGATGTTCCATCATCGCTGTACTTTTCCAGTGGAACTATTGTACAGATATCCGGAACCTTAAGACCTTTTTCTATCTCTGAGTCTTTTCGCAGGAAAACGAGAAACCTGGTATTGTACTTTCTGAAATGCTTCAGCAGGCTTTCCCTGTCTTCCCCATGCCTGTAATAATCCTCATTGAACAACCTGTTCAGGGTGTCAGTACCTATCAAAAAGACCGAATCCGGGAAAAGTACGGCTTTATCGGCAAACAGAGGGGAGTTTGAAAGGTATATGCCTGCTAAATATTCCTCATCTTTGTACTTGAGAAGTGAGTTAATTCTTTCTTTCAGTGAGATATAGTCTATGGGCGGCTTGTCAACATTGGCCAGGGAAATTTCAAAAATGACTGGCTGCTTATAAATTTCAGCAGCAATTCTGGCCATTTTGATGTGATTTTTGTGGAATGGGTTAAAGGAACCTGAAAAAACAATTTTTGATTTCTTGTTGTTAATTCCCAGATCGATTTTTTGTGGTGTGGAATTTTGCTTTAAATTAATGTCATCAAGTGTCCTTAACAATAATTCTGCACAATTTTTCTCTGCAGTATCTTCATTTTCAATGATTTTACCATTAATTTCAGTTGTCTCAATTAGTTTCCAGGCTTCAGGATTGCATGAAAAAGCTATTTTTTCTAAAACAAAGTTTGCTACTATCCTTTCCTCCTCAGTGCGGTTTTTATCTCCTGTCAGTAAGATACTTGATGTAAACGTCTTATTATATGACTGGAAGGCAAAATGAACTTCGTGTTTTCTGCCATGGCGTTCAGGTGTAGATTTTGCAAGTTTACATGTAATACCAATACCGGCAAGTGATTCAGGATGGATACCATCTTTTCCTTTTTTTGAATTAAGGTAAAGTGCACGTCTGTAAGAGTTCATTGCCATTTCTTTTGCGGTTTTTGAAGAAGCAAAGCTTTCTGGTTCATGTCCGATAAAATCAACAAGCGATTCCTGGCTATATGGAATTATTGCTTCAAGAATAGTGTCAGATCCGCCTCCATATCTCAGCAACTCAGCTATGGCTTCACTTCCCCCTCCTGTAACGGATAATACTATTTTTTTTGGTGAATCATGAATTATTCGGACAATTTCAGGCGGAACTTTAGATTCAATATCGGGAACAATATCTGAAATTCCGGTACAATCTTCAGTTTTTTTATCATTGCTGTTCAATTAGAATCACTTGTGTTCTCCACGAAAATTAGATTCATGTATTTTGTCATGTCCTGTTATCTGACTATAGCTTTTAAATACTTTGTTTTATAATGTTAACAGTGAATATTAGATTGCGATATCCTTTTATAGAGTAAATAACTACATATTATTATCATCAGTTTATTATATTTATCTCGTATGGGATGTTGGCTAAATAATGCTGGCAATCCATGAAATGGTAAACCTTGCTGGTTTAACGGTATGAAAAGCGGGACAATTAATTGAGGGAAAAAATGTGCAATATATTAGTAATTGAAGACAATCCGGTGAACATGGAACTAACTGTGGATCTTCTTGAATCATACGGATACAGTGTCACTCCTGCAGAAGACGGTTTCATTGCTCTGGACAAGATAAAGGATAGCAAGTTCGACTTAATTCTTCTGGATATCCAGTTGCCTAAAATGGATGGCCTTGAAGTGCTTTCCCATCTGAAAGAGGATGAGAATACAAAAGATGTTCCTGTAATAGCCCTGACTGCACATTCAATGCGCGGGGATGATGAAAGGTTCATTGCGGCAGGTTGCATTGATTATATCTCCAAGCCGATTGATATTCACAGCTTCAAGGAAAAAATTCAGTATCATCTGAATTCTTCAAATTAAAAGACAGGCTATTTTTTAGCTAAGGGGTTTTGTGATATCCATGCAACTTCGCACAAAAACACTTGTAGTGTATAGTTTCACTCTTTTTCTACTAGTTCTGACATTGTATCTCAGTGCCGGTTCTATTGTTTTCAACAGCTTTGAGGAGCTTGAAACTAATGCAGTTCACGATGACATGGGCAAGGCATTGGATTTTATTGATCAGACTGAAATGCATCTCAATTTATTGTCACAGAGCTGGGCAACTTCGCATGATACAGTTGAATTTGTGCAAACAAATAATTCAGGATACATAGAAACTCACCTGGCAAATGCCAATCTACAAGCAAACTATGTTAATGTTATAATTTTTATGGATGATTCAGGAGAAATTGTTTATAAAAAAGCTTATGACATGTATAAGCAGGAAGAACTTGATTTCCCTGAAGATCTTGCTATTATTCTCTCTGAAGATAACACTATAATTCCTTCATCTGAGATAAACTATGAATCTTCTGGAATTATCCTAGTATCTAATACTCCTTTGATTTTTTCTTCAAAACCTATTAAAGAAACAGCTGCAAGTACTGATTCTTATGGAACGCTTATTATAGGAACTTTCTTCAATTCAGATTCAATTGCTTTTTTCGAAGATATACACAAAAGGCCACTGAAATACTATCTGTTTAACGATCCTTCTGTCAATTCCGAAACTAAAAATATAATGCTGGAAGTAGAAAACAGTGACGAGAATATTTTCTTAAAAACTGTTAATGCAAACTCAATAAAGGGTTATACAATAATAGACGATGTTTATGGGCAACCAGCCATGATGCTGGAAACAGAAAGCCCGCGTATTATTTCTCAGAAAGCACAGACTACATTTGCCTATTTGATTTATGTAATCATTTTTGCAGGTTTTCTGTATGGTGCTGCAGGAACATTATTCCTTGAAAATTCCATACTTTCCAGATTGTCATCACTTACAAAAGATGTTGACTCAATTAAAAAAGATTCATCTCAGACCCCTATAATAACAGTACAGGGCCCTAATGATGAGATATCCTCCCTGGGTTCCAGTATAAGTCACCTTCTTGAAAGAATAGAAGAAAGGGAAAGTCTGCTTTATTCTATTATTGAATCAATTTCAGAAAGTGTCATTGTAATCGATGAGAACTATCGTATGACTCATTTTAAATCGAATTTTATTGATCTGTGGGGGATACCTGAAGATATCATTAAAGAAAAGGATGGTATGAAATTACTCTCTCATCTGAAAGGCAAAATGGTTAATTTTGATGAAATTTTAGCCAAACTCCAAAAGTACCATATGACCAGGGAAAGCAATGTCACAATGGTGCAGTTTACGGATGGCACTTATTTTGAAGTGCTTTCTTTCCCGCTGATCCAAAAGGGTGAGGTCATTGGTCGTATACTCAGCTTTAAAGATGTTACTGAACAAAAGAAATCCGAAGAACTCCTCAAAGAAAAAGAACACAGGTACAGATCACTTTTCGAGCATTCCGGCGATGCTATATTCCTTGTTCAGGATGGCATTATACAGGACATGAATGACAAGGCATGTGGTGCCCTTTGCAGGTCAGACGATAAGCTGATAGGTACTCCTTTAATAGAAAGTATTCCAGAGGAAAACAGGCAGGTAGCTGAAAAACTGATAGCTGACTCTCTGGTAGACTCTTATAGTAAGGTTGAAGTAAAATTCAAAAAACCTGATGGTTCCACAATGTTTGCCGAAGTCACTGCAAACCTTGTCGATGAAGAGAGTGGTCTGGTTCAGCTAATTTTGCGTGACATTACCGAGAGGAAAGAAATAGAAAGGCTTGAACAGGAAAACTCTGAAAGGATGAGTCTCATACTTGACAATATCAATTCAGGAGTAATAGTTATTGACGCAAAAACTCATGAGATCGTCGATATTAATCCAACTGCTCTTGAAATTATTGATCGCACAAAGGAGGATGTCCTGGGTAATATATGTCACAAATTTGTCTGTCCATCAGAAAAAGGCAGATGTCCCATAAGTGATCTTCATCAGACCATTGATAAGTCAGAGCGTGTTGTTGTCAGGTCGGACGGTACAAGAGTTCCTGTTCTCAAAACTGTGGAACCTGTCAGGTTCGGAACACGTGAATTGTTTATTGAAAGTTTCATAGATATCTCAAGATAAAGAAAACTGAAAAAGAATTACTTGCAGCTAAAGTACATGCTGAGGCAGCAAATCGTACCAAGAGTGAATTCCTTGCCACAATGAGCCATGAACTGCGTACTCCTCTTAATTCGGTGATTGGATTTTCGGATCTTCTTCTGGAAGGTGGTTTTGGTGAGTTGAATGAAAAACAGGAAAAGTTCCTGTCCAATATAGCTGCAAGTGGAAAACATCTTCTAAATCTCATCAACGATATACTTGATATTTCCAAGATTGAAGCCGGAAAGATGGAACTCTTCCATGAAGTGTTTGATTTTTCAGACATGCTTTCAGATGTACACCTGATGATGCGACCACTGGCATCAAAGAAAAATTCTTCTTAATTTCTCTCTTGAACCAAAGCATGTTTACATAAAAGCTGACAGGAGTAAATTGAAACAAATACTCTACAACATTGTAGGCAATGCAGTAAAATTCACTCCTGAGAAAGGGGTAATTAATGTAAAAGCTTTTGTAGAAGGGAAAAATCTCAATATTAGAATACAGGATAACGGAATAGGCATTTCAAAAGAGGATCAGGAAAAACTCTTCAAACCATTCGTGCAGCTGGATTCAGCCAGCAACCGCAGGTATGAAGGCACAGGTCTTGGTCTTGCGCTGGTGAAAAACCTGGTTGAATTGCATGATGGCAGTATTCGTGTTGAAAGTGAACCCGGAAAAGGATCAACTTTCTTTTTGTCAATTCCGGTTAATATGGACAAAAGTATTGGCAGTTTGCCTGGAACAGGAAGTAAAGACGACCACGAGGATCCTGACCTTTCTTCAGCAGAAAACATAATTATTCTCAAGCCTGACAATTCAACTGATACGGAGCCTCTTATTCTTGTAGTGGAAGATGATGAGAAATCACGTAGTCTTCTCAGTGAGATGCTCACTGATTCCGGATACCGCGTGGTTCTTGCTGATGAGGGTGCAAAGGCCCTTGAGATGGCAAAAACCCTTCATCCTTTTGCAATAACCCTGGATCTTAATCTGCCCGGAATGGACGGAACTGAAGTCCTGGAAAACCTGAAGATGAATGAAAATACTTCTTCTATTCCTGTACTGGTGCTTTCATCACTTGGTAAAAAGGACGTAGGTATTGTTGTAGGCATCACTGAACATTTAACCAAACCAATTGACTCTAAACGCCTTAATTCCATACTATCCGACCTGAAAGAAAAGTCAGGAAAGTCATCGTTAAATATTCTGCTTATCGACGATGATCCACTGGTTCTTGAAGTACTTACTGAAATGATCCGGCCTGCTGGTTATAGTGTAGTTACTGCTTCAGGTGGGAAAGAAGGAATTGAGAAAGCATTTGAGAATATTCCTGATTTACTTATTATTGATCTGATGATGCCGGATGTAAATGGTTTTGAAGTTATATCAACACTCAAGGCTGATCCAAGAACAATACATGTTCCTTTGATTGTGTGTACAGCAAAAGATGTGGAGCTGGATGAACTGGAATTCCTTAACAAACATGTTTCCAGTATAATTCAAAAAGGATCGTTTTCAAAAGAAGACATTCTGGACATACTTGGAAATCTGGGACAAAGTTCAGACAGTAATAACTCTGATAGCATGGAGAACTGAATATGAAAATGAAAAAAGCTTTTTTTTCGTTATTCATAGTCGCCTTTTTAATTTTTGTCTCCCTTATTTCTCCTGTCCAGTCCCAGGATGAAGATGTATTGAAAATAGGAGTTCTTGTTGGCAATAACCAGAACAGGTCATTTGAAAAAATGCAGGGTATGGATGAATACCTTACCTGGGACGTTCTTGAATTTGACTTTGAAATTTATCCTCTTGACTTTGCTTCCATGCAGGAAAGTATAGATAAAGGTACAATCGATTTTGTTATTGTAGATCCGGCCAGCTACGTGATACTTGAGCAATCACATGGCATCAGCGCTATAGCAACTATGGAAACAGTTGCTTATCTTCCTCCTGATTATACTGCCCGTGCTTCTGTTAACCACGTTGGTTCAGCTATATTTGCGAAATCTGACAGGGAAGACATTGAAACAATTGGGGATTTATCTGGTGTTTCGTTTATTGCTATTGAAACTCCTTCAAGTGAAGGCTGGTGGATCACAAAAAGGGAATTAACAGAGCACCGTATAAACCCGGAAACAGATTTTGAATTTCTTGAATTTGATCCAGATCCTGAAAATGTGGTTTCATCTGTAAAAAATGGTGAATTTGATGCAGGTACGGTTCCTTCGGGCCTTCTTGAAAAAATGTACATGGAAGGAAAAATCGACATAAATGATTTTAAAATAATTCACAAACAGGAGTATGAGGATTATCCGTTTCTGGTAAGTACAAGACTCTATCCGGGATGGGTATTTGCAAAAACCCCGCAGACATCGAAATCAATTTCAGAAAGGGTTTCAATCTATCTTTTCAGCACACCATTCAGTGTTTCAGGCACCGGTAATATCGGAGATCTTGCTGGCTGGACTGTTCCGCAGGATTATTCTTCTGTTGTAGATTGTCTCAGAGACTTAAAAGAAGGCCCTTTCAAGGAAGAATTTGATGTTATCGGAGTAATCATACACTTCAAGTATTTCCTTGGTGGAATACTTTTGTTGCTTTTACTTGCGGTTTTCAGTGTATTGTACGTAAATAACCTTAATGTGAAGCTTGAAAGTGAAATAGAGGCCAAGACAGAAGCTGAAATACTTTTGACAAGAAGGCACAAGATTGAACAAACAATGTTTAAGATATCCTCAATGTTTACATATCCCGGGGATGTCGATGAAGCAATAAATAATTCCCTGTCAGAAATAGGTGTTTTATGCGGAGCAAGCCGCAGTTACCTTTTCCTTTTCACTCCGGATGGACAGTTTATGAACAACACACATGAATGGTGTTCAGAAGGAGTTGTCTCACACAGGGATGATTTACAGGATTTGCCTTCAGATATGTTCCCATGGTGGATGTCAAAGCTCAAAAATGAAGAAATGATAAGGGTAGCCGATGTTTCTTCCCTCCCTTCTGAAGCAGTTGCTGAGAAGGAAATCCTTGAAATGCAGAACATAAAGTCAATAATTGTTTTCCCGGCTATTATTGAAGGTAAACTCGTGGGGTTTGTAGGTCTTGACGAAGTAAACGGAACACGTGAATGGGAAACAGAAGACTTTGAAACACTCCAGATGTTTTCAACCCTCATGTCCATGGTTCTTAAAAGAAGAAAAACAGAGAGGTCCTTAAGGGAAAGTGAACAGCACCTTAAAAGAGTTCTTGAAGGTAGTAATGAAGGTACCTGGGATGTGAATCTTCAGGAAGACTTGCTTGTATTTAATGAAAGGTATGCTGAGATTATAGGCTATACTGAAAATGAAGTTGGTACTGGGTTCGAATGGATGAAAGAACGGATTCATCCTGATGATATTAATTGTGTCCTGAGCACGCTTGGATACATTAACAAAGGAATTTCCGAAACAGCTGAGTGTGAATATCGTGTTATGGGCGGGGATGGCAAGTACAGGTGGGTATACAACAGGGGCAAGGTTGTTGAATATTCCGAAGATGGAAAACCATTGCATATGGCAGGAATACTTGTAGACATATCTGAGCGCAAAGCTGCAGAAGCAACTCTTCTTGCTGCAAAGAAAGCTGCTGAGGACGCAAGCAGAACGAAGAGTGAATTCCTGGCCAATATGAGCCATGAACTAAGGACACCACTTAATTCAGTAATTGGTTTTTCAGATTTACTTATAGAAGGGACTTTTGGCAATCTCAATGAGAAACAGACAAAGTACGTAAACAATATTTCCAATAGTGGAAAACACTTACTGAGTCTGATTAATGATATTCTTGATCTTTCCAAGATTGAAGCAGGAAAAATGAAACTTAATTTAACAGAGTTTCAAATAGCTAAATCCCTGGAAGAAATATCCTCAACAATATCTCCTCTTGCAATGAAAAAGAATATTGACCTGAATTTCAATATTGTTCCTGAAAATATCTCTATCAGGGCTGATAAAGGAAAATTCAGGCAAATTATATACAATCTTCTTAGTAATGCTATCAAGTTTACAGACGAAGGTGGAAAGGTAGGTATTTTCGTTCAAAAACGGATGATTGTGTCCGTATTGAGATCAAAGATTCAGGAATAGGAATTTCTTCAGAGGACCAGAAAAAACTCTTTAAGACATTTTCACAGATTGATTCTTCCAGTCGCAGGGTATACGAGGGTACGGGTCTGGGTCTTGTTTTGGTTAAGAACTTCGTAGAAATGCACAATGGTTCGATATGGGTTGAAAGTAAAACAGGAGAAGGCTCTTCCTTTATATTTGAACTGCCAATAGAACCAGACATGTCCCAAAATCGAATATATGAAGCAGCTACCGGTGAAGAGACAACAAGTTCCTGTGCAGCAGACAAAAATGAAGCAGCAGATAGCAGGCCTTTTGTACTTGTGATAGAAGATGAAAAAGAATCACAGGAGATTCTTTCAATAATTCTCCGGGATGCAGGTTACAACGTAAAGTTTGCAACAGACGGAAAAGAAGCCTTAAAGCTTGCAAATGAACTGCAACCCTTTGCCATTACCCTTGACATAATGATGCCTGAAATGGATGGCTGGGATGTCCTTAAAAAGCTTAAAGGTGAAAAAGAAACAAAAGACATTCCGGTAGTGATCGTATCAATACTTAATGAGAGGGATATGGGTGTGGTCTGGGGTGCATTTGATTATTTTGTTAAACCTGTTAACAGGGAAGCGCTTCTTGCTTCACTGCAAAGGCTGAAAGAAGCTAATTCCACAGAGCAAATCAATGTTCTTGTTATTGATGACGAATCTTCAGTTCTTGAGCTTATGGATTCCATGCTTTCGGGTGAAGGTTATGGTGTACAATTAGCATCCAGGGGAAAAGAAGGCATAGAGAAGGCACTAAGTAATCACCCTGATATAATTATTCTCGATCTTATGATGCCGGTTATTGATGGTTTTGATGTTATAAGCGAGCTTAAAAAGCATCCTCAGACCATAGATATTCCGGTTATTGTCTGCACTGCGAAAGATCTTGAAAGTTATGAAAAGGACCAGCTTGAAAGAGATGTTTGTTTTGTAATGCAAAAAGGAATTTTCGGAAAGCAGGACCTTCTGGAATGCATTGAAAAAATAGGTGAAAATAGGTAATACAACTGAATAAAAAAAGCTTATTCAGAGATTATATTATCAATTTGTAATTCAAACTGGTCTCTTGCACCGTTAACATCCACATAATAAACTCCCTTTTCAAGACCGTATACATCAAGGGCAACACTATGTTCGAAAGGAACAAGTGCCTGTGTACACATTGCATCTGCAGGTCTTCTTGTTGTAAGTTCAACTGTAAATGTATTTGTCTGCCCATCAAATTCTATGTTTTCCTTATGAACTTCTGTGCATCCGTCAGGATAATTTCCTGTTACGGCAACATGTACCTGGACCGGGAATGATTCCAGGATAAGTACCTGTATATCACTTACAGAAGCTGTACCATATATGAAGTCCTCACTCTGGGTTTCATCTGTGGTATTTACTGTGTCGGTATCAGTTTCATTGCCTGCATTTACCGGAGTTTCCGTGCATCCCAGGGAAAATGTTGCAATCGTGACGATAACAATTGTCACCAAAACAAGGATGCCCAACAAAGCGTTATTATTGGTTTTCATAGACTTCCTCTTAACACCCCATTGTCACAATGCAGTGATTAGATAAATGTCTTGCTAAAAGTGCGGATTAATTTGAACCTATAAAAAACAAGTAAAACAGAGAAACACATGTTCTAATGTGCTTCTTGTTTCTGAAAAGTAGTCTGAAGAATTCAGAAAAAGTTGTCAATTTTATTTTTGTACCTTCTCAGTTCCTCATCTCCCCTTTCTGCAGACATCCTTCCTGCTCCGAAGACAGCATGTAAATCAACTACTTCCACACCAACATATTCAAATGTGCAGTGGGTCATGTATTTCAGGAGTTCACGAATGTCCCCGTGCCTTCCCCCGGCAGAGTACCACTCTTCATCTGCACCCATACTTGTTATAATCATGACTTTTTTACCTTTGAGCAGTCCGTTCTCATAAACCCTGTCCTTGATGGGGCTGAAGGCAAAGCCAGCTGCAAATACCCTGTCTATCCAGCCTTTCATGATTGCCGGCATTCCTGTAAAAAATATTGGGAAATGGAACACTATAAAATCAGCCCATTTGACTTTTTCCATTTCCCGCATAATATCTTCTGAAAAAGTACCTTCCTTGCTTGCTGTGATTTGCTCCATGAAAGGATTAAAGGAATCAGGATTTTTCCTCTGTATGAAATCACTCTGGTCAAGAACAGGTTTAAAGCCCATGGAATACAGGTCAGAAAGCTTTACTGTATTGCCTTTTTCTTTAATTGCCTTGATGGCCATTTCTTTCATGGATGAGTTAAATGACTTTGGTTCAGGATGTGCGAAGATGTATAAGACGTTCATAGTTAATCTATTATAAATCTCGGTTTGAGATACTTATACATTTTGTGAGTTAAAAGATAAAAACTATGATTAATGTTTTTATGGTTATTTTTTAGTGAACTCAATCATTTCCACAAGTAGTTCAGCAATTTCATTTATTCTGTAATGTTCCAGATTTTCACGGGTAATGACAGTAAAAAATGAATGTGATCCTGGTCTGGTTTTTGGTTCCATAACATCAATCATGTTCGCAAGATGGTCCAATGCCTCAGGGTTAAGATCAAAATCATCCTTTTGTCTCCGGATAACTCCTGTCAGTACCCTTACTTCCCGGTGGGTGTTATTTTTCAGGTCGTAGTAAAGATTTACATTCTCAGCAGAAGCTGGTGGGAACCTGATTCTTATAAGATCAAGCAGCAGGTTTCTGATAAGTTCCCTTGAAAGCATAAAAGCAGAGATTGTATTTCCACGCTTAAAACTAATATTTATTTCTGTTTTGATTGAATTATAGTGATCTTCGAAAAATTCGACATCTACCAGGTGATCCTGTTTAACTATTGAAGCTGAAGACTGGGAGCTGATAGGATTTATTTTGGCAAATTTTTCCATGTCAAATGAAAAATCACCAGTTCGGGGATAGCACTCTGCAAAATAGATTTTTGTTCTTTTAGTTTCTTGGCAGCAATGCTGTCTGTAAAGCTCTTTGGTTTATCTTTGAAATAAATGCCGTGTATATAATCCTGAATTGTGTAGGTATACTCATTTGTTCCCGAACGCTTGTTTGTATGGTACAGGGTTTCAAACCTCACTGCCCTGTCAGGAACCAGAGCTCTTATAACAGGTAAGGAGCGTGAATACCATTTGCTATAATCTGCGATGAATGAATTTCTTTTTTCTGGTAATCATGTTCACTGACTGTTGTGTTCTCCTCAAGAAGTTCATATAACTCGTTCCCTATCCTGATCAGGTCTGAGATTTCATTTCCTGGAAGTTCATTGGTGTTTTGTCCCATCACAAAATATATTATGTTTTTATTATATATAAGATTGTATATGGAAATCACTCTGAATGAACAGAGTTTTATAACTTTGGAGTAAGAAGACCACCGTTTTCAAACGGATGAATTACGTCCCCTATTGGAACTACCTTCAATGTATTTCTTAATCGTTTCAGCAGATACCTGTCCATGTGTTCCAACATAATAACTTGGCGACCAAATATGGTTACCCAAAACTCCTTTTTTCGTAATTCAGGAATTTCTGGAATGCTCTTCTTGCAGTGACACCTTTCATAATCTTAACAATATCAGTAGGTGCTATGAATGTGGTGCAGATATGAAAAGATGGATATGTTCAGGCATGACTTCAAGTTCAAGAATTTCCCATTCCTTAGAATCAGCAATTGTTCTTATCTGGTCATCAAGGAATTCCTTTAGCTCATCGTTCATAACCTGGTTTCGATATTTAGTACACCATACTATGTGATAATTAATTTCATACACAGCAGAACTTGAATATGACATGTTTTTCTATAGGTACGAAAAATATTTAAAGATTGCGAACCTATAGGCATTTAATGCAGAAATCATATAAGTTTAGATTATATCCTACAAAACAACAGGAAGTGACACTAAATAGGACACTTGGTGTTTGTAGACACATCTATAACGAATTTCTTGCAGACCGTAGAAATGCCTATGATAGATGCAATAAAGGATTATCTACTATGGAACAGTTGTATCAAGTTCAGTATCTTGAATTTGATACAGACGTACATTCTCAGGTAAAGCAGGATGTAATCAGGAGATTAGGAAAATCTTTTGATGCTTTTTTTCAGACGATGTAAGAACGGAGAAGCGAAAGCAGGTTATCCTCGGTTCAAGGGTAAGAAACGATATAACAGTTTTACTTATCCTCAATCTGGTTTCAGTATCTCTGGAAAGAAGTTGAAGTTATCAAAGATTGGGGAAATCAAGATTGTTCAGCATCGAGAGATTGAAGGTAAAATCAAGACTTGTACTATTCGCAAAGATGGGAAACAATGGCATGCTACATTCTCTGTAGTCATTAAGACTAATGTAACACCTGTTGAACCTGTTACATTTGTAGGAATTGACGTAGGACTCAATTCTCTGGTAACTTTGAGTGATGGTATTCAAATAGATTCTCCGAAATATTATCGCAACACAGAAGGCGAATTAAAAAGACAGCAACGTAACCTAAGTCGTAAAAAGAAGTTCTCTAATAACTGGAAAAAGCAATGCGATAAAGTAAATAGATTACATCGTAAAATACGCAACCAGAGGAGTGATTTTAACCATAAGCTAAGTAGAGAACTCGTTAATGCCTATGATTTCATAGCTTTTGAAGACCTGAATGTAAAGAATATGGTTAAAAATTCAAGACTTTCAAAATCAATACATGATGCATCATGGAGTAATCTAATTCAAATTGACAAATTACAAAGCGGAAGAAGCTGGTAAGGTTGTAGAATTGGTAAACCCATGTAATACATCACAATTCATGTAGCAACTGTGGTCAAAAGATAGAAAAATCATTAGCAGTAAGGACACACAACTGTCCTCACTGTGGATTAATTCTTGACCGTGACCATAATGCCGCTATTAATATTCTCAATCGTGCTGCAGGAACTACAGTTAAAGCCTGTGGAATTGAGTCGTTGGACTCGATAATGAAACAGGAAGCCACCCCATTTATAGGGTGGTAGTTCACTCTGTTAATTTAATCATATTTTTAGTATTAGAGGAGTTGTTTTCAATGGATGTACTATGGCTTGAGCAAAAGGAAGTTAAAAGTATTATTGACATGCCTTCAACATTTTCTGCAGTGGAAAACGGTTTCAGGGAACACGGCCTGAAAAAGGTGCAGATGCCACCAAAATCCTATCTTTATTTTGAAAAGCACAACGGAGACCTGCGAACAATGCCATCTTTTATGGAAGAGAAGGATATTGCAGGTGTAAAAATAGTCAATGTGCACCCTGATAACAGGGAAAAAGGCCTTCCAACTGTAATGGCAGTTATAGTACTCAATTCAACTGAAACCGGAGCTCCGCTAGCTATGATGGATGGAACTCACATAACAGATATGAGAACCGGTGCTGCCGGTGGTGTTGCTGCAAAATATCTTGCACGTTCTGATTCACATATTGTTGGTATGGTGGGAACTGGCGGACAGGCACGCACCCAGTTGCTTGCACTTGCAGAGGTCATAGATATAGAAAAAGTAAATCTTGCATGCAGGAGCTCTGCTCATTGCAGGGAATTTGAAAAGGATATGCAGCATCTTGGATATGATTTCATTTTCCACGAAAATATAAAGGATGTATGTGACTGTGACATTCTTGTCACAACTACTCCTGTAAGGGAACCCATAGTAAAATCAGAATGGGTTCAGGAAGGAACTCACATTAATGCAATCGGTGCTGATGCCATGGGTAAGCAGGAACTTGAATCCTCTCTGCTTAACAGGGCAAAGGTAGTTGTGGATGATATCGTACAGGCTTCCCATTCAGGTGAGATTAATGTCCCTCTGTCAAAAGGTGATTTTTCACAGAACAATATCCATGCAGAACTGGGTGAAGTGGTTGCAGATGTAAAAAAGGGAAGAGAATCAGATGAAGATATTACAATATTCGATTCTACAGGACTTGCCGTCCAGGATCTTGTGACTGCTAACATGGTTTATGAAAAAGCTGTTGAAATGGGTATTGGTAAAAAGCTTAAGCTGTTCTGAACATATGGGCAGGAAAATTCCTGTTTTTTCCTCAGAACACTATATCTTTCAGATTTTTTCGTAAATATCTCCTGTGTCCATATTTTCTATATTGCAGGCTTTCATTATCATGCCATAGACACCTATTTTTCCTCCGTAGTCCATTTTGCCTCTGATTCGGAGCCTGTCATTCCTGAGGACCGGACATATTCCCGGATATAGTACAACGAGCCTGTGGTCGTTATGATCCACCGAGAATATACTTACATATTTATTGTTTAGCCATCCGAAAACAATGATAATTGGTATTCCTAAAAACGAGGTGACCCTGTTTACAATGTTTGAATCAGTGACTGCGAAAGCTTCTATTGTTTCTTCTTCATCCATGTTTTTGTCCCGATGTTCTGTATTATTCCGGAAAATATGATCTTATTCATTATAAACTAATTTGATAGTTAAGTTCATTATTTTATTAGTTAGGTGTTATGTTGATATTATGGGTAATCGCTCTAATGGTATTGTTTTTCTACGATTTTGCTTTTTTTCATGACTGCTAAAAAAAGACATGTAATTGCAGTTCAACACAACCATTAAATACTAATTCAACATACATATGTAGTGTTAAGACTACATATGCAGGATGATATATTCCTGTAATGCAGGAAGGTGTAAAAAATGAAAAAAACCACAACGATACTCCTTGCTGGTATGCTTATTGCAGCAATTGCAGGGATTGGAATGGCAAGTGCAGCAACAGGTGAGATCGATGATACCACATTCTTCGGACAGATGTCCGCATGGGCAGGGCAATGTGCCAGATATGCTAATGGATACATGAACGGCTATGGCTACGGAAACTGTCCGGTCTACGGGGGATATGCAACCGATGGAACAAGTCTAGAAATTGTAGTAGAATCAATTGATGATGCAGTTGAGATCGCAGAAGATGCTACAGGACAGGAAATATCAGAATCTGATGTCTACCAGATGGGCAGATGGTGGGTCTTTACTTACACAGATGATGATACTGTCAAACAGGGTCGTATTGATGCATACACTGGTGATGTCATAGAAGACTTCTATGCAGGATCAACATATCAGGAGGGCCAGTACAACCAGGGCGGACGTGGTATGCGTGGAGGCAGCTACGGTGGCTGTGGTTACAGATACTGATTATTGTCTATCTGATTAGATAAACAAGTGTGGAAGGTCGAAAAGTAGTAATACTTTTCTTCCCATATACTCTTTATTAAAAATATAATTTTTAAGGGTGAATTTTAAAATGATGGGCAGTAGCATGTATGGCATCGGAATATGGGGTTTGTTTTTGAACATACTCATTGTTCTTCTTGTTGTCTGGGTGACAGTAACACTCCTTAACAAGTCTGGTTCCGGAAGTTCTGAGAATAACGAACGTCTGGCAAGAGTGGAGAAGGATGTCGAAGACGTTAAAAGGATGGTCCAGGATATAAAGGAAAAACTCGATGAAATTTAGATTTTTTACTCATGTTCTAATTTAACACTACATAACTAAATTCAGCAGGTTCTCGGATGACAAAAACACTTCAACAGATTATTACTATCGGAGAGGCTATTTCCCATCCTGTCAGGTTAAAACTCCTGTATTTACTTTCAGAAAGGGAGAGATACATATATGATCTGGCAAAGGATCTTGATCTTTCACGCCAGGTTGTCCAGCTTCATCTTAAAAGGCTTGAAAAAGCAGGGTTTGTTGAAAGTGATCTGAGACTTGAGGAAAATGACAACAGAGCAAAGAAATTCTACAAACTGAAAGAATTCGATGTTGAAATGGGAATCGATGATCTTATGACTATATTTGAATAGTCAGGGTCTTGACTTTATCAATCTGAATACATCCAGAAATGCCATATTCCTGACTTCAACAATATTCAGCCCGGATTTCCTAATATTTTCCACGGTTTCCCGGTTTATATTTACACCGGTTGCTGCTACTGTTAAAGGGTTAAAAATATTTTCGACAAAAGCAATTGATTTGTTATCACTTTTCATGTGCTCAAGGTTGATGACCATCCCATCTGGTCTGCATAAACGTTTCATCTCTTTTAATGCAGCTACTGGATCCGGTATTGAACACAGTACAAAAGTTGTTATTACATAATCAAAGCTATCATCCTTAAATCCCAGATTCTCAGCATCCATCTGGAAAAGTGATATATTTTTCCTTTTCCCTTCTCTTGCTTTTCTCTTTGCATGAGAAAGCATTTTATTGCTTATATCAACTCCAACAACTTCGCATTCATCCGGGTAATAAGATATGTTTTTTCCTGTTCCTATTCCAAGGTCAAGCACCCTGCCAGACAGTCCGGACAAAATATTTTTTCTCCATTTGCTGAACCACATATGTTCCATGGGAATTTCCATGGTATCAAATACGTAGGATACACGGTTGTACCTGGAGATTATTGACATATAATTTTCTTTGCTGTAATGGTTTAAACAGTATGTGGTCTTTGAATGCGTTTTCATCTTATGCTTTTCAAAAGAACTCATATATAATGAGATGTTAACTTCCTTTAGGAAGTGTAACAGGAAGGATTGCATGGTTACAAAGCAGGAGGAATTCTGGGAAAGGGACAATTTCCTGGTTATCACAGACGGCACAAAACCTGCCATGAAGTGGACAATTGATGAACTCAAAAAAAGAGGTAAAAAGGTTATTGTACTTGATTATTCAGATAAACCGCTTGGGAAATCTGTTCAGGACATATCCGAAGTTCCGGATAGTGTAAAAAATGCCATAATAGGCATTACCAAAAGGGAACCTGCAAGGATAATCGAAAAACTTGCTGAAAAAGGTATTATTGATTTCTGGGTTCACTGGAAGACCGATACATGTGATGTAAATCACCTGGAATATGATCCCAATCTCAGGATAATAACCGGTAGATGTCCTATGATGTATATTGGCAGTAGTGCAAGTATTCATGGTTTCCACAGGCTCATTGAAAAAACTCTGGGAAAATACTGAGCTAACTAAAAAGTCAGCTTTCTCCAAAAATATAAAAAGAAATAGTAACATTCTTCATACTGGGTGAAGGATGGTAAATACTCTGTCTCATCTGGGAATCGGGTTACTGATAGCTTCAGTTGCGGGACTTAACAGCAGGCAGATAAAAATAGTTGCCTTTATGGCAATACTTCCGGATCTCGATTTTATATTTAGTGTATTTTTGATGGCAATAGATCAGAACCTGAATCATGAGATGTATAATACTCTGTACTATCTGTTTGGACACAGGGAGTTTATGCACTCCCTTATTTTTGCGCTTATTGTGGTCATGTATGTATGGTTCAGGGAGCGCAACAGGATTTTAATCATAGCTTCTGCTGCAGCAATATTAAGCCATGTATATCTGGACTATGTCACAAGCTGGAAAATGAGGCCTTTTTTTCCCTTTGTAACAGATGCTTCAACAATAGGTGCAATTGATTTCTTTGACCCTGTTGTTACAATTGTCTCCTTTGTACCTATCTATTATATTCTTGTAGCACGCGCAAGGAAAAAATCTGTTGATAATGGAAAAAGTAACTGGTTCCAGACATTAACAACAGGTAGTCACAGGAAGATGTACACCCGTTTTCTAATTGTTTTTACTTTGTGGTGCCTGCTAAATCCTTTTGCAAAAGTATTCCTGATCTCGGATGTAGAAACATCAGAAGATACTGATATCAGTTACCAGAATTCATATCCTGTTTCCCCGGGGAAATTTCTTTCTGCATACCGGTATGATGACGGCAACTACAAAATCCTTCTTTCAAGCTACTGGTCAGGTGTTGAAAAAAGTGATTTAATAAGGATTTATCCGGAAAACAGTGCTGAATCAATGCCCTACATCAAACGGACTGGGGAACTTTATGCTTCCAGCCTGCCAAAAGAAATCGATTATCCTGTGTATAATGTTTCTTCTTCCGGGGCAAATGTGACGGTCACCATAAGTGATGCAAGAAATCCCTATGCCCGGTTTTGGGCATATTTCAAAACAGAATATATTTTTGTTTTTGAGACCGATAGTGAAACTTATCATGCATATTACGTCAGGGATGGGCAGCAAAACAGATCGATATCAAGCAACGTTTTTGAATAATTATGTGAACATGGTTCTACATATTATGTACATGCCAATTTTATTCATGTACGTCATTCTAAATATAATATCAAACTGTTTTTATATGAGTTCATGTAAAGTACTGTTTGCAGTCAAATAATAGGAGATTGTGATTTTGAGGGAAAATGAAAGTAATTTGATTATGGATATTAAAGTTCACGAGTTTGTTAACAAGGATACATGGCATCTTCACCTTGCCCTGCATGTAAATGATGTATTGCTCGGTGTGGCATCTGCAAACCTTGGAAACAGTAAATACGACAAAGAAACCGTGGTAGCTGCAATGCAGAGCCTTAAGAACGAATACTACAAGGCTATTGGTTCACCAATGAGATATGAAAAAGGTAAACTCATATTCCTGCCTGCGGACCAGGGTATTATTTCAAGAAAGTCACAGACAAAAGCCGAAATGGAAACAGGATATACTTCCGGTACCACAAGTGCAGTGGCTCTATCACATTAATATAAATGCTGGCGCCAAAGATCCCCTCAGATAATGCACCCTCTTGCATTAATTACTTGTTTGCTTTCAACAAAAAGCCAGCATTTATATTCTCCTCAATGAAAGCAAGCAGACGATTTACGGGGATTTAGTTTTAATTTTTGTTTTTCAAAGTTTTAGTCATTTTTACCTGGCGCAATACTTATCATCAGATACTCTCATAGTAATTTTCAGGAGGAGTAGGAGTATGCTGGATGATGAAGATGACCTGGATTATTTGTTAGATGCAAAACCAACTGAAAGGGAGCGTGTAAAAGCTGAGCATGAGCTTATACACAAGGCCGCATCGCATCCTGTCAGAAGACAACTTATCCGTGAAATAGGTGCTTTTGGTGCAACAAAAGCTGAATTACTTGAAACTACAGAGCTTGATGAAAATGTTTTCAAGTATCATACGGAATTCCTGATTAACGGTGAGTTTCTCAATATTATTGAAGATAAGTACTCGTTAAGTGACAAAGGGATCGAACTCCTTGACAATATCTGATAATCAGAGGTCTTCATATGCCTGTTTCAAAGCCGTTAGTGACTACAATATTTACAGCTGTTTCTGTTGTTTTTGTTCTGATGCTGTTAGTATCAGTGTCAGGTTGCCTCGATACTCAGGAGCAGGAGCTTAATATTTCCGGAGAAGCTACAGAATTTGAGGGAAAAGAACTTACTCCGATATCCAAACAACGCAATAATGCTATTCAGGGCACCCAGTTTATTGATGAGGACACATACGAACTTCGCATATATGGTATGGTGGATGAGCCTGTAAATCTTAGCTATGAACAGTTACTTGCGTATCCTTCTGAATCAAGGTTTGTGCGCATGGACTGTGTTGAAGGATGGGGATTTGATGCCAAGTGGACTGGTGTAACCCTGAACACACTATTTAATGATACTGGTATCAACAGCAGCGCAAACAATGTCATATTCTATTGTGCTGACGGCTATTCCACATCCCTTGAACTTGACTATCTTGTGGAAAATGATATCATGCTGGCCTATAGGCTCAATGATGTTACCCTGCCGCCTGATAAGGGATTCCCATTACAGCTTGTGGCTGAGGACAAATACGGTTACAAGTGGGCAAAATGGATTACTGCTATTGAAGTCACAGATGAACCTTACAGGGGCTACTGGGAAAGGGTAGGTTATAGCAATGCTGCAGATGTTGGCGGACCGGCTTTTGAGAGATGAAGTTCCGGGATAAAACGTTAGTTTATATAAACTGAAAGTGTAAATATAGCTCCAATGGACAGTATCATCTCAATAAAAGGTCTTTCCAAAATATTTGGTCACAGAAGGGCACTGAGCAACATTGACCTTGACATTGAAAAAGGAGAGTTTGTTGCTGTTTTTGGTCCCAATGGTGCCGGTAAGACCACGCTTCTTAAGATAATGTCCACTATCATTGAGCCTACTAAGGGAAATGTACTTGTAAATGGAATTGATGCAAAAAAAAATCCTGAGAAAATAAGGAGTATTATCGGTGCAATTTCCCATGAGACCTATCTTTACGATGAACTTACAGCAAGGGAAAATCTGGTTTTCTTTGCCAGGATGTACGGGCTTGAAAAGGATATCATTGATGATCGGGTAGATGAGATACTGAAAAGTGTCAATCTCCTGAAACGTGCAGATGAGAGGGCAGGCTCATTCTCAAGAGGCATGAAACAGAGGCTTTCAATTGCAAGATCAATGCTGCATCAGCCGGAAATATTACTTATGGATGAGCCTTATACCGGACTTGACCAGCATGCAGCAGCCAATTTTGAACGTGTGCTAATGGATACAGGAAGCTCAGATGTAACCCGGATTATGATAACCCACAACATAGAACGTGCCTTTGAACTCTGTGACCGCATGCTCATTATGGACAGGGGAGAGATTCGTTTTGATAAGGCAAGGAAGGATGTTGAAAGTGTTGAAGCTTTCAGGAAAGAGTACCTTTCAATAGTGGAAAAGGACACCGATGCAGAGGGTACAAGCAATATTCAGGTGGAATGATACCATGATGAAAAGCCTCTATATTGCAGCTAAGGACCTCAAATCCGAGTTTCGCACAAAACAGATGCTTAACTCCATGCTTATTTTCTCACTCATAGTTATTGTAATATTCAGCATCTCATTCGGTGACCTGCTAGGCCAGCCTGACATGGTTGCAAAACTTGCTCCGGGTGTGCTATGGGTGGCTTTCACCTTTGCAGGCACTCTCGGACTTTCACGTTCCTTTGCAGGAGAATTGGAAAATGGCTGTCTTGAAGGTCTTAAACTCTCACCAATCGACAGGAGTTCCATCTACATCGGGAAAAACAGTATCAAATGCTGTCCTGATGTTCATTGTGGAATTGCTCACGATACCAATCTTCATTATTTTATTCAACTACAACATCAGTGGTATTCCGGGACTTGCACTTGTAATTTTCCTGGGAACATTCGGTTTTGTTAGTGTTGGAACTCTGCTTTCAGCATTATCAGCAAGTACAAGGGCAAGAGAAATCATGCTTCCTGTGCTTCTGCTGCCGTTAATAATTCCTGTGATAATTCCTGCTGTTATGGCAACAGGGACAATACTCACAGATGGTGGCATTGGTGGTATTTCTTCGGAACTCAGGTTGCTTGTTGTGTATGACCTGATATTCTTTGTTGTGGGACAGCTTGTGTTTGAATACACTGTGATGGATTAGGATTTCTGATAAATATTAATAAACCCGACTTTGTAGAAACCCTTTTACTTCTAACTTTGAACTCAGCAATTTTCACCAACATCATTATTTCATTATTCTTTAGAATAGCAGTGAAGGAAAGTGCCGCCTGCGGCGGGTGGTCGTATTGTTCTGTTTTATCAATGTTCTTTTGCAGAACTATCATAACACAAGAGTGCGGCAGACAATATTTTTGCTAACCGGAAATCATGAACAACTTCAATCATCCCGAGGGTCCGGCGAAGCCGGCACAATCCGAAAAGATGAAAAATAATCTGTTACGCTTAATTCTTTGTCTGGACAGCGGTAATTTTCTACAGAGGCTCATTTCCTATTCAGATCAGACATGTACTTCACATCATGGCATAATCTGTTGATCAGGACTTTTATCATGGCTCACAACAAGAACTCCGATATTCAGCTCTTCAACGATACCTAAAATGCTCTCCTGTATCTGGGTCTGTGTAATGGCATCCACCATGGTGGTGATCTCATCAGCTATCAGGAATTTTGTTTTGGGTCCAAGTGCCCTGGCAAGAGCAAATCTCTGAAGTTCTCCTCCGGAAAGTTCATTGGGCCACCTGTTAAGCCAGTTCTCCTTAATTCCAAAGCTTCCAGAATATCCTGGAGACCTCATGTCCTTCAGGATATCCTTCATTTTCCATTTAGGATTCAGCTTTTTCCGGGTGCTGGAAGATCAACTGGACCGGATTATATCCATTTGATGAGATTTTGTTTCCGTCACACTTACACTTCTGTAGTTCTTCTCATATCCTGCCAGAATCCTGCACAGGGTTGATTTGCCGCATCCGCTGTCTCCACAAGTCCCCAAAACTTCTCCGCTGCCAAGTGAAATGTCAACATCCTGTAAGATCAGGTTGTTCTCATTGTAGCCGAAACTGATATTCTCGCCTTTAAGATACATTATTGCACCTCACCATTCCGCCATCGAACATTTTTAGCTCGGGAACGCATTTGAGCAAACTTCGCCTCTGGTGGTGCATCTTTCATAAAAGAAGCATCCTTCGGGCACTTCATCCTGCATTGGCTGGTGACCTTTTATGCTCTGGAACTTGTTCTGTGGCAGGGCATTCCAGAGTGCTTTTGTATATTGATGCCTCAGTTTTTCCCCTTCACCTGAAAAGTCCTTTGTATTTGCAATCTCCAGGATTGTGCCAGCATAAAAGATGGCAATCTTATCAGATATCTTTAATGCAGCTTCGATATCACGTGCGTAATGAGGATAACCGCATATCCTTTGTTTGCCATGTCCTTGAAATAACCTAACGTCTCATTCAGGTTCTTTTCATCCAGTCCGGGTGTTGGTTCATCTGCTATCACTATTTTAGAGGAACTCATCACAGCAGTTGAAACAAGGACTCTTCTGATCATTCCTCCGGAAAGTTCGTGAGGGAACATCCTTTCAACTTCAGGTTTCAGGTCATATTTCCTGAAAATATCTTTCAGAAGCTTCTTTTTGGAATCAGAGTTTTCATCATCACTACTTCCTATTACCTGACTGGAAATTCTCATCAAAGGATCAAGATAGTGGTTGACTGTGGAATAAGGACTATTTCCTTGCCTCTGAGTTCCTCTTTCTTCTTCTGAGTCAAATCTTTGCCATCGTATTCCATAGTGCCAGTAAGCTTTGCGTTTGATGGAAGAATACCTAAAATAGAATGTGCCAGGAGACTTTTCCCGGAACCACTGGAACCTACAACAGCCAGAATCTCACCACCGCATGCTTCCATGCTCAGATTGATATTACTTTAAGCTCAGTTTGCCTGAGTCCTGAGGCGTATTGAATGAAAGAAAGGGAAAGATCCTTTACCTTTAACAGGGCTTCAGACTTCTCCTTTTTTTCAGCGGTAATTTGGGATGTATTTGTCATACTTCACCTCTTTAATAATTTGATTGACTTGATTTTTGATTGATCGGTTGTTTGGTTGGTTGTTTGATTTTGCACGATTTGTTTTCACTTATTCATGTGCTCTTTTGGGGTCCAGCAGCTTTCCCATATTCTCTCCGATCATGTCGAATGCAAGGATTACGATCAGAAGTGATAATCCCGGGAAGAACGCAAGCCACCAGTATCCGGCTGAGAGGTATTTCATTGATTCTGAAAGGATAATTCCAATGCCGGCTGATGGGGTGAAAGCCCGAAACCAAGGAATGTTACTGAAGCCTCATGCAGGATTGCATGTGGGAACATTACGATTGTACCCAGCACAAATTGCGGTATCAGATGGGGAAGAATATGGTTTTTAGCTATCCACCATCTGGATTTGCCAAAATTTCTTGATATATGGATATATTCCTGGGTTTTTATCTGCTTTATCTCTGCCCTTACGACACGTGTAAGACTTGTCCAGTGTGTTAATGCAACAGCTATGATAACTCCTGTTGCCCCTCCTCCAAGTCCCAGGGATATCAAAATTATCAGGAGAAGATGTGGTATTGAAAGGAAAAGGTCCACAAGCCATGATACAATTGAATCCTCGATTTTACCTATGCTTGAAAATAGACCCAATATCACACTGAACATAGTACTGATAGAAGAAGCCAGGGCACCGATTACTATACTTAATCCCAGTCCTCAAGAGTTCTCACAAACATATCCCTTCCCATCCAGTCAGTCCCAAAGGGATGTTCCAGTGAAGGAGCAAGGTTCTTGGATTGAAAATTTGTGGACAATGCATTATCACCTATTAATGTGCTTGAAATCACGATTGCAAGTAATAGCACAGACAGGCAGCTTATTAGCATGATGGTTTTCTGTCGCAGGTTGAACCCTTTGAACAGTCCTCTGTTAGCAGTTACAACAGCAGTGCTCATGTTCTCATCTCCTGCTGTTTTATTCTTGGGTCAACGAACTCGTAGATAATATCTGCTATCAGGTTACCTGAATAGACAAACAGGGCGCTGACGATAACAATTGCTAAAAGCAGTGGTACATCTGACCTTAAGCCTGCTGCTACTGCAGCCTGGCCGATACCGGGGTAAGAGAACACCTGTTCTACCAGAACAGCTCCGCCAAATAATTCACTGAAACCTAAGAACTGCAATGTTATGGCCGGAAGTGCAACATTCCTGATCCCATGCCTTTTACCAGGTCAAATCCTTTTTCTCCTCTTGCTTTTGCAAATAGCACATAATCGCTTTCCATTACCTCGATCAGTTTTTCACGGGTGAACATCGCAATAGAAGCAACTCCAAGCAGGCTCAGGGTTACAGTGGGGAGGATCAAATGATGGATGCGGTCAAAAATGGTCACATCTTCACTTGCAACACCAATAGGAACACTAAGTCCCACGGGGAACCATCCCAGATTTACTGCAAATACCAATAAAAAGATCAACGCCAGCCAGAATGTCGGAGCGGCAAGCAAAATATAACAGTAAACTTTTATTGCTTTATCAATTAAAGTTCCGTTCTTCATTCCTGCAATAATCCCTAAAATAAAACCCAGAACTCCTGATAGCAGCCATGAAGATGCCATTAGAATAAGAGAAGCTGCAAACCGTTCTTACAACATCTGTCACAGGCATCCTGTATATCAGTGAAGTACCAAGATCACCTTTAAGTAGATTTTCAGCCCAGTTCAGGAACTTTTCATGTGCAGGAGTATTTACTCCCCAGTATTCTTCCAGCTTTGCTTTTTGTTCCGGCTGAATGCTCATTTCCCCTATATAGGCCCTCACAGGATCTATAGGGGATTGCTCTACGATCCAGAAACTGGCCATACAAACAACAACTAAAAGGAAAATTAATTTGAGGGTTTTTTCCCCATAAAAATACTTAATTTCCTGTAATTCACAAATTTTAACCTCCAATATCCATTCCAGCAAGTTTGTGGTTTCAGATTTTTGAAAACAATTAATTGATCAAAAAAGGTTGAACGGAGGATGATCTATCCTCAGTTTCATGAAACCTCAAATTTAGTTTTCTGTGCGTTTCCATTCCAGGATATTTCCGAAAATATCAGCGCCATGTGGCTGTATTTTGGAGTTCCTATATCAAGGTCCTCGTCCATGATGTAAAGGTAATCAAGTGTTGCCATCCACATCCAGGTAGCATCACCTTTTGGAGAGAATCCTGTTTCTCCATCCCATGCAGCAAGCTGCCAGTTCTCATTTGCAATATCCTGATCTGAACTGGTAATTGCAGTTCTTAAATAGGAATCTACTGTCGGGTTGCTGTACTTTATTATGTTGTTGTAGCTTGAAGGGTCGTAGCTTTCACTGTAGTATTTCAAGTACAGGTCAGTCGGGTCAAGTGAACCGTATCCGAAAACAACCGGAGTTGACAGGGCAAGGGTATCGATCTTGTCCCAGCTTGAACCCTCAGGAATTATATTGATTCCAAGTTCCTTTGCTTCCTCTGAAATAGCAACAGCCAGAGCCTGTCTTTCCTGTGCGCTTGCGGAGTATAGGAGAGTAAATTCAGCCTTTACACCGTCCTTTTCGACAATGCCGTCACCATCGGTATCTTCCCATCCGGCATCGCTTAAGATCTTCCTGGCTTCTTCAACGTTTCCATCTTCAAAAATGGCTTCCTTGTTTCCCCATGGAAGTTTGTCAACACCAGTGAATTCTTCTTCACCCTGTCCGTTAAGTGCACCATCAACAAGGGTCTGCCTGTCAATTCCTATGTTCAGCGCCTTTCTGATAGCAACGTCAGATGTTACATCATTTCCAATTGCGTATCCGTCCTCAGATGTTTCACCTGTATCTGGCTGTGCTGGGAAGCTAATTCCACGAGCGTCAATAGACTCAAGAGCTACTATCTTCATTCCATCGACTTCCTGACCTGCATAGGACGTTGGAATTTCAGCCAGGTCTATCTGACCGGATTTAGCAGCTGCAAAAGCAGTATCTGCTTCCATAAATACAATGGTAAGTTTCTTGAAGTAAGGTTCATCTCCGTAATAATCCGGATTTGCCTCAAGAATTACCTGCTGTCCTTTATCCCACTGTACAAACTGGTAAGGACCTGAACCGATTGGGTTCTGACCATAGTTCTCATCGTATGCATGTTCAGGGACAATTCCGATCACTGCAAGTTTGTTGATAAAAGTGGCCTGATTGTCATTTAATTTGAATTCAATGGTGTTATCATCAATCACCGTAGCTTTTTCCAGCATGGAAAGGTCCACGCTTCCACCGGCTTCTGCTGCGGTGTTAAATGTAAATGCTACATCTTCAGCTGTCAGCGCTTCCCCGTCATGGAATATTACATCATCTCTTATTGTAACAGTCCATGTATATCCATCTTCATTAACAGAGTAATCAGTTGCAAGATCGTTTATAAGAGCTCCATTACTATCTTTCTTAAAGAGAGTGCTCTGAATTAACGGTTCATGGTTGTATCCCCATCCTGTAATTGGATTAAAACCGGATTCCGGTTCTCCACCATGTGTACCGACTGCTGCAATCAATTCATCATTTGCTGTTGTTTCTTCTTCTGTGCCTGCTATTTCCGTATCATTGTCTGTGCATCCGGAAATTGCAACTACTCCGATTAATAGCATTCCTACTAGGAAAATGCTTAATGATTTTTTCATCATAATGCTCCTGCATAAATTTTTCAGCTTCAACCTGTTTTTTTATCTTCCATGCTTTTGTCTGGACTAAAAACCAATGACATCGAATTTGTGTATTACAAGTGTAGCAATTATTCCTATTTAGTAAACGATTTGTCATAATTTATCTTTGTATTTAATACTTTTGTTATTAAAAGTAATACTATGATATGTTGGAGTTATTATGATGTCTTTTATTTCATAGCAAACGTCTAATTGTCTGCAGGTAGGTTCTAACGTTATGAATATAAAGTAAGGACTGCAATTTATCTAATTAAATAGAGTTTAATTCAGGGAGCAGTACGGTTATGACTGAAAGCAACTGTGCAAACTGCAAATTAAGACAAAAATATGATGAAAAGCCAAAGTCATTTTTAGGACGGTTCTGGCGCTGGCACATCAACTTTTGTCCTGGCTGGAAAAAGTATTTTACTTCACTTTCACCAGAAGAAAAATCAAAAATTGCTTCTGAATACGATTTTAATAAGTATCCATTTGACCTGTTTAGTCTTTAGATTGTAGTTTATTTCGATTTATCCAGTTTCAGTTGTATTTGCTTCCTTAGTACAGACTTCATGGAGAAACTATGGAAAAAGACCTGATATATTCCGATAAACTTGTAGAAGTAGAAGAAAATGGAATATTCCTTAAGAAATATTATTTTCCTTTAGGGACATCAAAGTTTGTCAAGTTCCCGGACATACTTAAGATGGAGAAAAGACCGGCAACTTTTAGTAACGGGCAATGGCGCATCTGGGGGACTGGTGATTTTATGACATGGTTCCCGCTGGATTGGCACAGACCTGACAGGGAACTTATATTCTTAATCCAGCTGTCAACTCAAAAAACAAGGATTGGTTTTACTGTGGAGGAGTCTAAGGCTTTTATCGAAGCTGTTGAGTCAAAGGGTATAAAAATAGAAAACCCATAACAAATTATCTGCAGCAGTTTTTCATGTTATAATCTTTGATTAGAGAATGTCTTACTTAATTTTTCAAATACTGAATATGCTATTATACCAGAGCTGTATGAAAAGAATTTAAATAAGGACTTTCAATAAAGCAGAAGAATAACCATGCTCATTGACAGGAAAAAAGAAAGGTTACTTGCAATCATCACGGCTCCTGTTATGCTAATTGCCATCGGGATGATATTTTTCTATGTGCCCCAGATGAAAGGCAATGCCGGTGATATACTTGACAGCAGTTTTAAGATATTCTATTTCCACCTGCCCATAGCCATGGTTGCATATCTGGCATTCACAGTTGTTTTTATCACAAGCATTATGCAGCTTAAGACAAACAGCAGGAGATGGGATATCGTGGCTCACTCAGCCGCTGAGGTTGGAGTCATTTTTGCATTCCTCGTGCTCGTAACAGGTTCTATATGGGCAAAAGCAACATGGGGCTGGTACTGGATATGGGAGCCAAGACTTACCACATCCCTTGCGCTTTTCCTTGTCTACCTTGCCTATATTATGCTTCGTCAGGCTTTAGAAGAGCCTGAGAAGAGAGCACGTCTTGCGGCTGTATTTGGAATTGTTGGATTTCTCTCAGTACCGCTCAGTTTCTTTTCCATACGCTTGTGGCGGTCAGCACACCCACTGATGTTTGGAAGTTCATCATACGGAGGCAGTGGTGGCGGGCTTGAAGGAACAACGCTTCAGATGACACTTGCTGTCAATATGCTTGCATTTGCATTGTTATTTGCATCAATGCTTGTCTACAGGATAAACAATGAAGCACTGAAAGAAGAAATTGAGGAAATGAAGTACAATCATTCCTGAGTTAAGGGCTCTGTAGAAATCCTGTTTATGTGATTGACACAGCCTTTGCCTTTTTTTATTTCCACAAAAACAATTGACACTCTAAAAATAAAGTAACCATCCGCCGAAGGCGGCACATTCCCTTTTTACTGAATTAATATTTATCTGAATATCATTGTATTTGTATAGGATGTTACAGAAGTTCTGGCGAATAAAGGATTCCAAAGTATTGTACAGATTATTCTATTTTGTATTGTGGGAAAACGCCGGCTTCGCCGGACCCTTCGGGCTAAATCCAGTTATTCATGCTATGCGAGGAGTCAACTTAAGAAAAAGCATATAAGTTCCTGCTATCAATACTCCTGCATGTTGTTCGAACCTATTATGCTGGGGAATATGGAAGTGCCCAATCGTTTTGTACGTTCTGCTACACATGAGTGGATGGCAGAGCCGGATGGCACACCAACCGACAGGATTGGTGACATGTATGAAGAGCTTGCACGTGGAAAAGTGGGGCTCATAATCACCGGATATGCATACGTAAATCCAAACGGGAAAAGTGACAATCTCCAGCAGGGAATCTATGATGATAAATTCATAGAACCTTACAGGAAGATCGTCTCAAGGGTACATAAACACGGAAGCAAGATAGTTATCCAGATTGTACACGGCGGCAGGCAGACAATGATCAGTGCAGAGTACCCGATAGTTCTTGCGCCATCAGCTGTCACCAATAAAAGGAACGGTATGACTCCTGAGGAAATGACAGAAGAAGAAGTGCTTCAAACCATCGAGGACTTTGCCAACGCTGCAAGAAGGGCAAAGGAAGCAGGCTTTGACGGAGTTCAGTTACATGTGGCACATGGTTTCTTGCTCAGTAATTTTATCTCTCCGTACACAAACAGGCGTAAGGACAGGTGGGGAGGCTCAACTGAAAAGAGGACACAGATTATCCTTGACATAATCGACAGGATACACGAGATGATAGGCGATGAGTTCCCGATACTTGTCAAGCTAAATGCAACCGATGGATTCCCAAAAGGTACAAAAAATGTCCTTGATGCACCGGAATGCGTAGAGATTGCAAAGATTCTTGCGGAAAATGGTGTCTGTGCAATAGAGGTCAGCGGCGGAATCGTTGAGCAGGACAGCAGATGTTCAGAACAAAGATAAATAATGCTGATTCTGAGGCATATTACAGGGGACTATTCTAAAATGATAAAAGAAGCAGTAGATGTTCCTGTAATAGTTGTAGGCGGAATACGCTCAAAGGCTGTCATGGAACAGATGCTTGATGAAGAGGATATGCCGATATGGTATCACTTTGCCAGACCTCTCATTTGTGAGCCTGACCTTGTGGCAAAAAAGATCAAAAATGGTGAGTCAGAGGTCGCAAAATGTGTTTCATACAACCTGTGTTCCGATGAAAGCGGAATAAAGTGTAATTACGATTTTGACTGAAGACAGTCGTGAGTTCAAGTTTCATCAGGAAATCAACCAGTTGGGAATGGTTTTTCACAACCATGTCAGCCTGATGGAACTTTTCAGGATTCAGGTAGGTCGGGACGGCCGCACAGCAAAAGGCCTGCCTTTTTTGCAGATTCAACACCCATGGGTGCATTTTCAATAACAATACCTTCATGTTTTTCAATTCCCAGCATTTCCACTGCCTTAAGATATGGGTCTGGCTCGGGTTTACACCCGTTCCACGTCATCTGCTGTGATGAGTTCCCTGAATATCCCTGGATAATTTGATCGGATTATATCATGAACAATGGGCCTGTCAGAGCCCCTGAGCAACAGCAGAATTCAGAATTTTCCTTTCAGGATTTTCAGGAAGGCATTCCTGCATCCCCGTCAAATATCTTCAGTTCAGCTATCTGTTAAACTCAGCAATATATCTCTCAACAATATCCGGTATATCATAATCTGATGTATTCCCGGCGCCTTTCCGAAGCAGGAATTCCACGATATCAACGGTTCTCTCTCCTTCTCTCTCAAAGATGTCCTGTTTGTCCATCCAACGCCCATTTCATCAAAGATGTGCTGAACTGCTTCTGCATGGTCCGACATAGAATCCACAAGCACACCGTCCATATCAAATATTACTGCCTTTAACAAGTCATCACCATTGCGGGCAAGCATCGGTTTGCATTCTATAAACCATTTTTGTCATTGTCTGATGACCAGTATGCAGCAAGCGAAGACCCATGATGTTATGTGCCATATACTGAACAGGGCACCCGGCAAAGCGGCCATAGATGAGAAATACTTCACGGCAAAAATTACAACTGAGTCCCGAATTCATTCAACTTCTATGGCTATTGTCCTTGCATCTTTCTCATTGAGTCCAAGTATCTTTGAAATGAAATATCCGCTGGCAAAACCAAATCCGTTGTGAAGGATAACTGCCACAATAACTATTTTTCCGGCAACAAGGATATTCTCCCTGTTAAGGGCAATTATTATAGCAATTATAAACACGATGGTTACAACAGAAAGTGCAGGGAATGCATGTCTGAAACGCTCAATGTGCTTATCGAAAAGCGTGTTCACGATAATTCCAAGCGCCACTGGAATAAGCACAATTTTTACAATGCTCAGCATCATGCTGCCAACTTCCACAGGCACTGCCTGACCTATGTACAGCCAGGTAAGTGCAGGTGTCAGAATGAACGCAAGCAGTGTGGAAACAGATGTCAGGGTTATGGAGAGTGCCACATCTCCCTTTGCAAGATAGCATATTACATTTGATGCAGTTCCTCCGGGACATGCTCCAAGAAGTCATTCCTGCCATTATTTCAACTGGCAGGTTCAGGATGTATGAAAGTATGAATGCTATCATTGGCATCAGTGTGTACTGCATTACAGTTCCAAGGGCAATAACTCCGGGTCTTTTGAGTACAAGCAGGAAGTCATTTGCTGTAGGGTAATACCCATTCCAAACATCACAACACCAAGCAGGGAGTTATCAGGTTTTTGTAGGAAGAAAAAGCAGAAGGATACGCAAAGGCTATAGCTGAGAAAATAACTGCCCAGAGAGGAAAAAGTGTGGTAAATCTTCTGATCATTTACATTTCCTGAAGTGGTTTTTACAAGTATCTTTTTTCATATAGCTTATGAACTGATAATGTGAACCACCACCCGTTAAAATGGGAGGCTTCCTGCTCAATAGTAGTTTTCTGCAAGTATCAACAGGCTCTTCCCGCAGTTCCTGCGGTGCTTAAATTATTCAACGCAATTTTTTTGTTGATAGCAGCATTTGTATCTCGATCATGTAATGTCCTGCAATCCGGACATTTCCATTCTCTTATATCAAGAGTAAGATCATCCTTCTTGTACCCGCAAACATTACACAACTTTGATGATGCTTCAAACCTACCGATTTGAAGAACGGTCTTACCATACCATTCTGCTTTTTCTCATCCTTCTTGATGAACTCAGACCATCCAGCATCACTGATGCTCTGAGCTAAACAATGATTTTTAACCATTCCTTCCACATTAAGATCTTCAATGGCGGTGGCTTGGCTCTCGCTAATTATTCTCATGGAGATCTTATGCTGAAAATCATTTCTCCTGGTTGCTATTAACTGGTGGTGTTTTGCTAACCTTGCTATTGCTTTTTCTCCTGTTTTTAGAACCTTTCTTCTTCCTGCTGACATCGTTGTAATTTCTTCAATTTATCAAGAGAGGTCTTCAGAAACTTAGGATTCTCAATGACCTCTCCGGAGGAGAGAGCAGCAAATATCCTAATTCCTACATCAATACCAACTGTTGTACTCTCAGCGAATTCAACAGGTTCTGGTTCTGGTTTATGGTCATCAATGATTATGCTTACATGATATCTTTCCGAAAGCTGATGTCCTGGAAACTGTCAATGTTTTCAGTATCTTGAACTTTCTGTTAAGTTTCTGGTCAAGGATTAATTCTCCATTAACTTCCTTTGTGATAAGTTCATTCTCAATGAAGTCTTTGTCAAGGAAATCCCTATGAAGAACTATCTTCATCCATCCAATTTTGGAAGATATATCTTTGAACGGGTAAGGTTGATCTGGTAGTTCTGAGGAACCTGAAATGAGAACTTGTTGGCTTTTCTACTTTTCCTGGCAGGATAGTCTGCATTCCTTCAAAGAAGTTCTTGAACCCAGTTAACAGATTCTTGTTAGCCTGTTGCAAAGATTGTGAATTAGGTCCTTTAACCATGGGTAAAAAAGTTCTTTGAGCGATTTTAAGTTATTGTTTAAATCAACTTCAGTAACATTGGTTCTGAACCTGGAATACATGAGTTCTTGATGAAAAGTGACCGGTTGTAAATGAAACGAACCACCAAAATGTTGTTCTAACAAAGTCTTTTGTTCTTTGTCAGGGTAAATTCGATATCTATAACCTCTTTTCATTATGACCACTCTACTCTAGAAAAAGTAAACATTCAGCATAAATATTAAGGTTTTTTAATTATATATGCCTTTTTTTGTTAGGAGGGGCAATTCATCCACCGGTTAAAACCAGTGGCCTTCTTGCTGCAAATTGATAAATAGTACATTTTCGTATAAATTGAACCATGAGACTGGATGCATACCTTGTCGAAATGGGCTATTTCAAGTCAAGGGGCAGGGCAAAAACTGCAATACTCAATGGTAATGTCAGAGTGGATAATACAATTGTGAAAAAGCCTTCAAAAGACATTAATGCGGATGCTGAAGTTGATGTAGATGAAGGACTTGACATGCCCAAGAGGATACTTCAAGCTCAAAAGGATACAGGATGCAACAGGCTTAATATCTGAAGGTGACAGGGTGTGATCTGGGTTCCAGTGCTGATGGTTTCTGATGCTGGCTTCTGAGATAGCGTCTAATGTTAGGGGTATTGAATTCAGCAGGATTTTACTGTTGAACTCAGGAAAGTTACTGATGAAAAGGATAATGTTGCAGTCATATTTGGTGATGTATTCCAGATCCCACTGGGTGAGATGTCACCCAGACAAGCAAGATGTTATACTCAGTGATATGACTCTTGAGCCAATGGATTCCCTGGCTGCCCTCGAACAGTACTCCCCCTGCTAAGGAAAAGGGAAAACTGCTTCCAGGTCATCAAGATGGGGGAAACAAAAAAACATTAAACCCATACTGGCAAAGGTTCAGTCAATGGGTCTGGAGATTCTCAGGTACTGGGCTCAGACCGGCAGGAAATTTACATCTGCCTGCAAGGATGTAAATACAGATGTAAATTGAAGACAAATATTACAAAACCAGATTAACATGTCATACAGAGGAATACTCGGAGAAGGAAAACCTGTCAGGTTGTTTGTGGCGGGACTGCATGGTGAGGAATGGAAGGATACCACAGATATCCTGGAAAACATTGAGGCTCCCCGGATTGGAACACTTGCAGTAATTCCTCTTGTAAACAGGGGAAACTACGTTTCAACACTTGATGACAGCTATTTTACAGATATTGGAACTTCTATTATTAAAGCAGTTGAAGAATTAAATCCTGAAGTCTATATTGAGATTCATTCATATTCTGCTGAAAACCTTGAAAAACTAACAGGAGCTGAAAGGCTGCAACGTATTGGTGTTCCGGCTTTTAGCAGGCTTGACCATGATGTGCTTCTGGGTTCTGTGGCACCGTACATCCGCAGGACATATTTTCCACAGGATGCTCTCTGCCTGACATTTGAGATACAGAAAGGAAATGCTCTTTCAAAAGAGTATGCTACAAGGATAATCAACAGGATGAAGGAATTCACTTCAAGGGATGAGTTCCTTCACTGCATGCTTGAGAAGTATCCAAAACAGGCAAGAAAAGCAATTGAGGATTACAAGAATTTCTATGATCTTTCAGATGATGAAATCTGATACTATAATGTTAATTCATAAATCGATTCCAAAATTCAGGAAAATTAGTCCGGAGGAAATGTATAATTAAAATTTTCTCATGGCAGGGATGGATCATGCCATGAGTGAAAAGTATACCATCGTTGCTGCTGCAAGGGCGGTCATCATTCCGGCAAACTTACTGAGATCAATGTTGTTGTTGTAGTATTGTTCTGTCATGATTTATCATGATATACAAGGAACTTATAGTATATATACGTTTTGTTAATCTATCATGATTAATCATTTTTAACTATGCGGCTGTATATCTAAGCTCTTCTCATAGTGAAATTCCAGATTCCATAAAAAACAGTCTCAATAAGATTAGTAACTTTAAATGGATATACTAAAAATATTCAGGGCTAAATTTCAGGTATATATCCTGAAATAGATCCAGAACAGGCCAGAAAAGCAATTGACAATTATGGAATATTCTTGCTCTGTAGAAATCCTGCACTAAAACTTAAAGAAAGTTTGTAAACTGATTTATCGTAAGCCATGAACAACTTGATTGCTCCCGAAGGGTCCGGGAAAGCCGGCATTTTCCCACAATAAACAACAAAATAATCTGCAAATACCTTGTACTTTCTTCTCAGGAATTCTGTCGAATTCGCTGTATAAATACAGTAGTCTTGTAATTAGCTTCTGTGCAGCAGCATTGGAATGTGCCTCCGGGGCGGATAGATTCTTTGATTTTAGATTTCAGGTCGCTTTTGCGGACATGAAAAAGAGCAATATTTGTATCATTTAGATTAAAAGGATTTCTGCAGAGTCAAAATTCTATGTTCTTTCAGATGATGAAATCTGATACTATAAAATCAACTCATAAATCGATTCCAAAATTCAATAAAAGTAGTCCGGAGGAAATGTATAATTAAAATTTTCTCATGACAGGACTGGATCATGCCATGAGTGAGAAGTATACCATCATTGCTGCTGCAAGGGCAGTCATCATTCCGGCAAACTTACTGAGATCAATGTTGTTGTTGTAGTATTGTTCTGTCATGATTTATCATGATATACAAGTGATCTATCTTATATATACATTTCGCCTATTTATCACGATTAATCATTTCTTTCTATGTTCTGTATATCTAAGCCCAGCTCATAGTGAAATTCATCAATTTCAGTAAAATAAAAAGAAAAAAAGAAGTAAGGAAAGAGGTTTTGGACCTCTTTACAGCATGCCTGCCATATCGTAGTTGTGAACGTTGTGCTCAGGTTTGACATCCATCATAGCCTGTTCCTTTGCACGGAGCATATCATCAACACGAAGTACAATCACTGCTGCTTCTGATGCGGACTTAATTGCCTGCGTCTTTACTCTCAGGGGGTCAACGATTCCCTTTTCAAGCATATCAACAACATTACCTGTGTCAATATCCAGGCCTGCATTCTTTACTGTACTGTGCTTTGCACGTAGTTCAATAATTGTGTCAATTGTGTCGAATCCACAGTTTGCAGCAATTGCCTTTGGAAGTTCTTCAATGGCATCTGCAAAAGCAATGATTGCGAGCTGTTCACGACCTTCTACGGATGAAGCATAGCTCCTGAGTGCCTGTGATACTTCAATCTCGGATGCACCGCCTCCAGCTACTATCTTTCCATCCTCGTAAACGGATTTAACAACATGGAGTGCATCGTCAAAGACACGTTCAACGTTGTCCATTACGTGTTCAGAACCACCTTTTATGATGATGGTCATTGTTTTTGCTTCCTTGAATCCCTTTATGTAGGTCTTCTCTTCGTGCTCGTCTTCCTGCTCGACAAGTTCTGCATATCCAAGGTCATCAGCTGTGATATCGTTTACGTTTCTCACAAGGGCTGCACCGGTAGAGTATGAAAGAACTTCCATGTCCTCATCCTTTACACGCCTTGTAGCGTACATGTTTGCTTCCTTGAAGAAGTGAAGTGCGTAATCATCCATTTTCTTGGAACAGAATACAACATTTGCTCCGGTGTCGATGATCTTCTGGATTACCTTCCTGAAGTTTGCTTTTTCCTGTTCCTTAAAGTCGAACAACTGTTCAGCGCTGTCAACGTGGAGTTTGGAAGTTGTGTTTGTCTTGGCAAATACAAGTTCAGTGTCAATGAGAGCTATTTTTGCATTCTCAATGCGGCGTGGCATTTCATTGTGAAGTGCTTCTTTCATGATGGAAATACCGTTAATGAGTTCTGTGTCCTGTACGGTTCCTCCGACTTCCTTTGCCATTACAATATCTTTGTCAACATCAACCTTTCCTTCATGCTCGATGGCAAAAATTGCATCAACACATATCTTTGCAAGGTGGTCACCTGCCATTTCAGCTGCTTTTCCTGCAATAGAGGTGTTTGCTATCTTTTCAAGTATTTCCCTGTCATTCTTGTCAACGCTTATAGCATAATTATTGAGGACATCAAGAGCCTTTTTGGTTGCCATTGTATATCCTTTTACAAGGACTGTGGGGTGAACCCCGGTCTCAATGAGTTTCTGTGCTTTCTCAAGCAGGGCACCTGCAAGAACTACTGCACTGGTTGTTCCATCGCCTGCCATCTTTTCCTGTGTTTTCGCAACCTCTACAATCATTCTTGCAGTTGGGTGCTCTATTTCCATTTCCTCAAGAATTGTTGCACCATCGTTTGTAAGGGTTATATCACCCATGATGTTTACCATCATCTTGTCCATTCCCTTTGGACCAAGAGTTGTTTTCACGATGCCTGCAACTGCCTGTGCAGAAGCGATGTTCATTGATAATGCATCTTTTCCTGTTGTGCGCTCTTTACTTGGATCAACGATAATTATAGGTTGTTGCGGTTGGTTACCATATCCTGCCATGACTTCGGTCCTCCAATATTGTAATAAATGTAATTGATTTGCTATTATTATGAGTGAAACTAACTGTGTGTGGTTCTATAAAAACATTGCGGGTTTTCTCCATGACCTCACACTGTATTTATTATCACACTGCCATCATTCTCAAAGCATTTAACCCATAAGGACATATGAGCGAATTATGCTTACTTTCATAGGACTTGGCCTGTTTGATGAGAAAGATATCTCCCTGAAAGGACTTGAAGCTATAAAAAATGCTGATATGGTATTCGTTGAATTCTACACATCATGCCTCATGGGCAGTACGGTAGAGAAACTTGAAGAACTCTACGGCAAAAAAGTCCAGGTACTTTTAAGGGAAGATGTGGAAATATCACCTGACTGGCTTGCCGAGGCAAAAGATAAGAATATTGCTTTTCTGACCGGCGGAGATACAATGGTTTCAACAACCCATGTTGACCTGCGTCTTCGTGCAAAGGACATGGGAATTGAAACAAAGCTTATACACGGTGCTTCCATAGCCTCTGCCATATGCGGGCTTTCAGGTTTGCAGAATTACCGTTTTGGAAAGGCGTCAACCATACCTCATCCTTACACGAGCAGCCGTGGGGTCACAGTCATCTCGGAAACACCTTATGATACTATTAAGCTTAACAAGGAACATAATATGCATACCCTTGTATTCCTGGATATTGACAGGGAAAAAGGTTACATGACAGTAAACCAGGCACTCAGTCTTCTCATGGGAGTGGGGGACAAGCGTGGTGAAGGTGTTATGGAAAATGCCATTGCAGTTGGAATTGCCAGGGCAGGTTCTGATGAACCAGTGGTAAAAGCAGGATATGCAAAGGATTTAATGGAAGAGGACTTTGGTGAACCCCTTCACATACTTGTTGTTCCAGCATCACTTCATTTTATCGAAGCTGAAGCTCTTGTGAAACTGGCAGGAGCACCTTCTGAAATTCTGGAAGGACTCGATGACTGAGGGAAGATATAATAATACATAATAAACATACTACCGAAGACCATGAAATTGAGGGATGAAAAATGGTAAGAGGTTCAGTAGGCGTAATTTTTGGAGAAACAGGAACCTTTGAGTTCAAGGTAATGGTTTTTGACAGTTCCAAAGTATACAGAGGAGCATACGTAAAAGTCTGGCATGATGCTTCCAGCGAGGAAAAAGATCATACATGGGTTCTTGGCCAGGTAATGGCAATCAAAAGATACAGCGATTCATTTTCAATTGAAGAAGCTATGAAAGGCCAGCGTGCCGATAAAAGCGATGACAAGATAGTTGCCGAGGTTATGATTATCGGTTCAAGGGATGAGACAGGCATGCTAAGATCACCTGTAATCCCATTCAGTCCAGGCAGCCCTATTTTTGCAGCAGATGAGGGGCTGACAAGATCAGTACTTGGACTTGTAGGCAATGAAATGGATATCGGAATGCTGGAAGGCACAAATATCAAGGTTCAGCTCAGTGTTAACAGTCTTGTTCAGAAACACTGCAGTATTCTTGCCAAAACAGGTAGTGGTAAGTCATACACTGCTTCCGTACTGCTTGAAGAACTGCTGGATCACAATATTCCGCTTCTTATTATAGACCCGCACAGTGAGTATTCCTCCCTGAAGGTTGAGGGTGAGGGAAGTGAAGAGGATTTCAAACGTTTCGGCGTAAAACCAAAAGGATACGGTTCAAATGTTAAAGTCTATACACCTGCAAACAAGGCAATAAATCCTGACGCAGATGAACTTTTCAGGTTAAACGGAATGAACCTGACTGTCAGAGATCTGACGGCCATATTCCCTGATAATTTCTCAACTACTCACACCGGTATACTTTACGAGGCAATACAGAAAGCCCGTGCTGAGCTTGAAACATATACTATTGAGGATATTATTTTCGAGGTCGGTAATGATAAAAGCAAGGCTAAGTGGACTGTAATCAATGCGCTGGAAGAAATAAGGGATACAAACGTCCTTTCGCCAAATCCAACTTCCATCGAGGAACTTTTCCAGAAAGGAAAAGCATCAGTAATTGATTTTAAGGGTGTTTCACCTGATCTGCAGAGCATGATAGTTGCAAGCCTTTGTTCAAGTCTCTTTGAGGCCCGGAAGCTGAATCGTATTCCTCCAGGCATGCTTGTTGTCGAGGAAGCACATAATTATGCTCCGGAAAAAGGCTTCAGTAAAACAACAAGTACTGATATTCTCAGGACCATTGCGTCCGAGGGAAGAAAATTCGGTCTTGGTATGATGGTAATTTCCCAGAGGCCTGCAAGGATTGACAAGAACGTACTTTCACAGTGTGGTACCCAGGTCATTATGAAAGTTACAAACCCCAACGACCTTAAGGCTATAAGCAAGGGTCTTGAGGGTGTGACTTCTTATGTTGAAGAGGAACTAATGCGACTGCCACCCGGTGGCTATGCTTGTAAGCAACGAGATTGAGCGCCCTGTACTTGTGGATATCAGGATCAGGAAATCCAAGCACGGCGGAGAATCAGTCAACGTTCTTAAAGCTGCCAAGACAATAACAGTTCCACCACCACCTGTAATAATTAATGAGGAACCGGAACCTCCTGTATCCAGACCGACACCTGAACCGGTAAGAAGGGAAGTACCTCCTCCGGTCAGTGCTCCTGAAATATCACAGGAACCTGATATGATGGTTGATGTTCCGGTTATGGAAGTGCCAGGTACTGAAGAGGAGTTTGTTCCTCCTCCAAAAGACAGCCTTCCCGTGCTCCACGCGACGAGTCCGGGGATGAGAGTGGCGGTAAGCTATTCAAGAAACTGTTCGGAGCGAACAGATAATTAAATTAGTTACTTTAGCATGTGTGGTTATCATGGCTGCTGAGCTGAATGAAAAAGTTAAGAGATATGAGCGACTATTAAAGCAAGCTCTCGAAAAGGCAATAATAGCTCCCATACCGCAATCACACATGTACACCGTTGCCGGTGACTACCGTAATATGGCAAGCTCATACTACAATGATGGTCTGCATTTCATAGAAATCAATGACCCTGTAAATGCCCTTGTCTGTTTCAGTTACGGGCATGCGTGGCTTGATGCAGGAGCAAGGCTTGGCCTTTTCGATGTTGATGACGATGTATTATTTACAATATGAATAACTTAAATCTAAATAATCTAAATAAAACTGGATTACACTTACAATTGAAGAAGAAATGAAGTATAAATCGGAGAGATCTAATGTCAAATTATCATGTTATACTTGAAGCCGCCTGGTTGGTTAGAGACGTAAAATCAGCAGATGATGCAATCGGAGTTGCAATTTCCGAAGCCGGAAAGCGTTTAAATCCTAAACTGGATTATGTTGAGGTTGATGTGGGCACAACATTCTGCCCTGCATGTGAAGAGCCTTTCAGCAGTGTGTTCATTGCTGCAAATACCGCAATTGTCGGTCTTGTTCTTGAGATGAAGGTTTTGATGCAGAAAGTTCTGAGCATGCATCAAGGATTGCCAAGTCTGTTATCGGAAGGGCATTAAGGGATGTACCTCTTGCTGTTGTTGATGTAGAGGAATTCGAGTAAGGTGCTTTAAATGGAAAGGACCATCACTGTTGTCGGGCATGCTGCCATTGACCTTCTTTTTGATGTTGAGAATATTGCAGTCCACAATGAATCCCATCCTATAATCGATTACAACCAATATTATGGAGGCGGAGCTGCAAATATTGCTATTGGCATTGCCATTCTTGATGGAAAAGCACAGCTTATATCCGCAGTGGGCGGTGATTTTGCATCATCCGGTTATGAAGCAGAACTTGAAAAACACAGTGTGGATCTTTCCCTGCTATACAGGTTCCCTGAAGAAAAAAGTACTAGAGCCTTTGTCTTTACTGACAGGGACCATCACCAGAGTACATATTTCCACTGGGGCGCATCTGCTAAACTCAAGGAACTGGATCCGCCGGAAGTTGATTTTGTCCATCTTGCAACATCAGATTCAACATATAATGCAAGAATAGCTAAAAAAGCAAAGTTCGTGTCCTTTGATCCGGGACAAGACCTTGTAACATATTCAAGAGAAAATCTTGAAAGCATTCTGGAAAACACGAATATCCTTTTTACAAACAAACACGAAATCCAGCGTGTCTGTGACATGACAGAAAAGTCACTTGATGACATTCTTGCCATGATAGAGACTGTAGTTGTCACCTACGACGCAAGTGGCAGCAAGATCTACAACAGTGGAACAGAAGTTACAATTCCTGTTGTTCCTGTTAAAGTTCTTGATCCAACCGGTGCCGGTGATGCCTACAGGGCCGGATTCCTGCTTGCATATACAAGGGGGTATCCACTTGATGCATGTGGTAAAATAGGTTCTACAGTGGCTTCTTTTGCTGTCCAGAACATCGGATGCCAGACAGATCTGCCTACATGGGAAGAAATGATAGCAAGGTATGAGGAGAATTTCGGACCTTTCCCTGTTTTATGATTGGATAAAGTTTATCATTTGTCTCAGTTCAAAATTAAAATTATCGATTGTTAGCTCAATGGGATTGCTAACTTTCGGTACATATTAATCCCATTTATGATTGTTGGAGAGCTGCAAGTGTATTTATAATAATGATTAATCAAATACTTTTTATATATCAGTGATTATATAATATTCAATGATGGAACCTCTGATTGTAAAAAAAAATGATGAGTCAATAATTCCGGAAGAGGAACCACCTGCAGTTTTAGTAAAGGAAGAAACACAGGTTCCTGAAGAGCTCCCACTGGATGAGGGCGAAGCGACTTCTTCATTATCGGACTTAATTGATCGCATCAAGACAGGAATTTATTATATCAGGCATCCAAGAAAAAAACTTCCTGAATATGATCCCAAAACACATGGTCATCTTGTAGAGTTTGAGGTGCCGGAGGGATTTAATGAGGTTGAAAGGTACTGGGTCAATGAACCTTACTCATTTATTTCCATTCTTGAAAAGAATAACATTTACCTTTATCATGTCGCAGAGCCAATGCTGACATTGTACGAAAAAGATATTCTGGAAAGAGTATATGATGATCTTCAGGATATTCTGAGTCTTGGTGGTATAGCAAGCAGAAAAGACAAGGAAGAAATCCTGATGGAAAATGCCCTTATACTTTTCAACAGGTATCGTGCAAGTCTGAAAACACCTTCTACTTTGCGTATCCTCTATTACCTTAAACGTAATTTCCTTGGTCATGACCGTATCAATTCATTGATGATAGATCCGAATATCGAGGATATTTCCTGTGATGGTATAGGCATTCCTATTTTCATGTATCATAACAAATACCGCAATATAAAAACAAATATCTCTTTTGTGGAAGAAGAACTCAATTCTCTTGTAATAAAGCTCTGTCAGAAAAGCGGAAAGCACATTTCAATAAGTGAGCCTATGGTTGATGCAACACTGCCGGATGGTTCCCGTCTTCAGGCAACCCTTGGAAAAGAAATCACCACAAGAGGAAGTTCATTTACCATAAGAAAATTCGGGGAGACCCTATAACTCCTATAGATCTTATTAATTACAATACATGTAACATAGAAATGATGGCATATTTCTGGCTGGCCATTGAAAACGGGGATTGTGCTATTTTTGCCGGTGGAACAGCATCCGGTAAGACTTCTATGCTTAACGCAGTTTCCCTTTTTATTCCACCTCTGTCCAAGGTAGTCTCCATTGAAGACACGAGGAACTCACCCTTCATCATGACAACTGGATAGCCGGTGTAACACGTAAACCTCTGACTACACACACTACAGGAGAGGTTTCCATGTATGACCTGCTGCGCTCAGCCTTAAGGCAGAGACCTGAATACATACTTGTGGGAGAAATCAGGGGTGAGGAAGCCCTGACTTTATTCCAGGCAATATCAACGGGGCATGCAACTTATTCCACCATGCATGCAGGTGATGTCCAGACTGTTGTTAACAGGCTTGACAGTCCTCCTCTCAATGTCCCTCACGTAATGCTCCAGTCACTTGATATCTTAAGTATCCAGGTTCAGACATTCGTTGAGAATAAAAGGGTGCGCAGAACTCAAAGTCTTGTTGAATTTACGGGAATTGATACAAAAACAGGCTTCATACGCATCAATGAACTATACAGGTGGGATCCTGTTACAGATACTTTTGTCCGCACCGGGGATTCGTATACTCTTAACAAAGTCATGGTTTCCAGGGGCTGGAGCAAGCAGAAACTTACCATGGAACTGGAACGAAGAGGCCGTATCCTTACTTATATGTCTGAAAAAGACATGCGTGATTACGTGAGCATCTCACTGGTGGTTCAGGCATACGATGCGAATCCGGAAAACGTTCTGGAAGCTATAGAAAATGATACTCTGGAGTCTATTATAGGACAGAACCTGTAGGTGCCTTAGATGGATATCATTGATTCAGTTTCACATTTGATTTTTGGAAATTATGTAAGGAGACACATTCACCGGTATGAAATTCACAGGTCAATGATAAGAAAGGCAGGTATGGGTATTCTTATTGAGCAATATATTGCCCAGATCTATTTTCTCTCGTCCCTGATGGCAATAATTGCAGGGATTACTGGGCTGCTTATTGGTTATTTCTTTCTGGGCAATGTAAGGCCTTTCATGTTGGGAATCGGACCGGGTCATCCATGGATTGAAGCAAATTTCCATTTCTTCTTAAGTATTGGAACATCACTTATTTTTTCCGTTATTGCTGCATACCTTACGTACTACATTTTCATGTCAATACCCGAGGTACAGGCAAATGTCCGGGCTACTCTCATAAATCAGTCTCTTCCCCACACAACTGCCTACCTTTATGCAATGAGCCGGGGAGGAGGCCTGAACCTTCTTGACATAATGAAATCCCTGTCCCAGAATTACCATATCTATGGTGCTTCTGCAGAAGAAATAGGTTATATCGTAAAAGATATGGAATTCTATGGTACGGATCTTCTTGCTGCACTGGATCGTGCCGGACAGAGGACTCCCTCAAAGAAATTCAAGGATTTCCTGGATGGGCTTACTTCTGTGGTTACCAGTGGTGGAGATGTCAGTTTTTACTTCAAGGCAAAAAATGATCAGTACCGTCTGACAGCTACCAAAGAGCAGAAAATATTTTTTGAAACCCTTGGTGTACTGGCTGAAGTATACATTTCCGCATTTGTGGCAGGTCCCCTTTTCCTGATAACTATACTTGTGGTCTTAGGACTTGTTAACCCCGCTTCTGCAGGAGTGCTTGATTTCATTGTATATCTTGTCATTCCTATAGGGACAATAATTTTCCTTATCCTTCTAAATTCGATGACAAATGAAAATCCGAAAGTACCGGATTATTATACATTCGAGAAAAAACTGGATACTTTCTCTCATATTCCTATTAAAGAAGGAGATAAGGATGAAAAGCAGAAAATACTTAAAACCAGATATTATGCATGGTTCATTAAGGCAGCTGACAGGGCACTGCATCCTTTCAGTTTTTTTACAAGCCACCCGTCTTACATTTTCTTTATTAGCATACCACTCTCATTGGTATATGTAATATTTTCAATCAATGAGTATGTCAGGATAGCAAATGTTCTGTATTTCAGGAGTATCAACACTGTAACACTGGGTAGTATTGATGATCAGATTTTTATTGGCCTGTTGATATTGTTTCTTCCATTCATTATTTTTGATGAATTACATAGTTATCACATAAGACAGATTGAGTCGAGTATTCCGGATTTCCTGAGTAACCTTGCAAGTATCAATGAGGCCGGGATTCTTCTTGTTGATGCCATAGTGATGAGCATGCAATTAAAAATTGGTGTTCTTCACACTGAAGTCAGGCGTCTTGTTAATGATATTTCATGGGGAACTAAACTGGATGATGCCCGAAAAAGTTCGAATATCGTATACGTACTGACATGACAAGGCGTATAATCACCCTTATTATTAAAGCCAATGAAGCAACCAGTGACATAAAAAGTGTCCTGACTATTGCTGTTTTTGATGCTGATGTGCAGAGGCAGCTTAAAAAGAACGTAATGCAGAGATGTTTGTCTATGTTTTTATCATATACATATCTTTCATGGTTTTCCTTTTATCGTTTACATACTTGCAGCTTATTTCCTGCCTGCAATGCCGGAATCTGCTGAAAGTGATATAATAGGTACTTCCTTGCTTGTTGATTTTGATCTTGAAAACTATATCCTGATGTTCTTCCACGGAGCAATGATACAGGGTTTCTGTTCCGGACTGGTTGCAGGTAAAATGGGAAGCGGGAGTGTTCGTGCGGGTCTTAAGCATTCGGTTATGATGATGTCTATAGCCTATCTTCTGTTCACGGTATTCATCTGAGGTAAATATGGGAACACAACTAAGGGATTTCAGGAAAAATGATGAGGCAGTATCTGAAATTATTGGTGAGGTACTGCTCACGCCATAGCTGTGCTTGCATTTTCAATTGTAATTGTTTCAGTGTTCTCATACCTTGATGCAGGTGAAAAAATAAATGCCAATATAGATGGCTTGGTTGATGTTGATTCTGATATAATTTACCTTAGACACATTGGAGGTGAAAGTATTGATCTGAACAATGTGCAGGTAATTCTAAACCTAAATGGAACCCGCAGGGATCTCATCTTCACAACTAACAACCCTGAATTCTGCTGGTGACTGGAATCTGGGAGAAATAATATCCATCAACACAGTTATACTCTGGAACACAACTATTGATGAGAATGATTATGTTGGAGTAGCTTTGCTGCATACGGATTCTAATACTATTATAGAAAGTGGTTCTCTTCTCGGGGACAGAATTGCTTATGAATCCGGGTCTTCAGGTTCAGGTGGAGGTTCCGGTTCAAACGACACCTCTTCAGGAGGAGATCTTGCGTGGTGGAAATTCAATGAGAATTCAGGAATCATTGCATATGATTCCGTTAGCGGATACCATGGTACAATTTTTAATGCAGCCTGGACTACCGGAGTTAATGAAAGTGCACTTGGATTTGACGGAAGCAATGATTATGTACTTGTTAATGACCAGATAGTAAATGCTTATCCGTTCACAGTCAGTGCATGGATTAAAACAACAGGTTCTGACTTTGATCAGGCAGTGGTTAACCTTGCAGATTCTAATACACCTGATTCATATTACGGAATTCGCCTTTCTGGTGGAAGAGCTGAGTTAATTGCAAGAAACCCGATAACTGCAAGTATAACAGGTGTTGAGGTAAATGATGATCAGTGGCACAATATTGTTGCTGTCTTCAGTTCATCCACTGAAAGGATACTCTATGTAGACGGTGTGCCCAATGGTACGGATACCAGTGAAGTTAGTTTTAGTAATGATACAGACCGCTGGTCAATAGGAATGTGGGGGATAGTTCTCCATCCGGGGACTTTGGAGGAAGTATTGATGAAGTCCGTCTCTGGGACAAAGTTCTTAACATTACTGAAGTTCAGGACTATTACGAAAATTACAATAATGGAACAACTCCTCCGGTTGATCCGCCTGTAGATGAAACACCAATTCCAGTTTCCAGATGGACACTTGATGAGGGTTCCGGTCTAATCGCCTTTGATAGTGCTGATGGTAACGATGCCCAGGTTGTTAATGCTCACTGGAACAGCGCCGGCATAAGTGGCGCTTGCCTCAGGTTTGACGGTAACGGTGATTATCTAAGTATTAGTGATAATGCATCTCTTGACTTTGATGAGAATATGAGTATTCTTTTCTGGTTACGTCTGTCTACCAGTAATGATGTTCAGATTATTGGTAAAGGTATGAATGATCAGGATAACTTTGAATTGTTTGTCAGTGGAGGAGAACTCTACTTTGAATGGGCAGATAGTCCTTCTAATTATGCCTATACTTCAGGAATGGATTTAACTTCAAACGCCTGGTATCAAATCGGGGTAGTTGTTGACGGGGAAGATATCAATTTCTATAAGGACGCAGTCTTTGTAGAAAAACATTCAATGGGAGGAGTTCCACTTGTTCCAAATGATTATGAATTGTGGATAGGAAGGCAGAACTATGGTAGTAATGATTTCTACCTGCGCGGTTATCTGGATGAAATAGAAATATATGACGTTGCCCTGTCTGAGTCGGATGTCGGGGAATATTATGCAAGGACAAACCCATAAGATAAAGGAGCGGAATCGGATGAATATCAAAATTAAAAGACTGGATTCCTGCGAAAATGCCGTTTCAACAGTAGTCTCAGCTGTACTTCTTCTGGGTATTATTGTTTCGGTTATAACTGTTGTGCATGTCCAGTACATTCCCCAGTGGAAATGGATGCTGAGCAGGCTCATATGGATGATGTCTTTTATGATATGGCTGAAATAAAGAATGAAGTTGGGATGTTATCGGCTTACTCAGCAACGAATCCTTCAACCAGGCTTTCTGTCAGCATGCCTGTAAAAATGGGTGGTGGCAATATACCGGTTTTTGGTTCAGAAAATCCAGCGGAAGACTATCTGTTAATGAGGGAAGCTAGTCTGACTCTGGTAGCAACAACATCAGGTCCTGATTACAACAGTGATCCGGTATTGCTTGATCTTGGTAGTGTTAGCTATACTTCCAGCAACAATTATTTTGTTGATCAGAGACTTGTGTATGAAAACGGTGCTCTTATTGTTTCACAGGATGAATATTCCCTTATGCGCCTTGCTCCTTCCATGGATTTAAGAAGAACTGGTAATAATACAAATATCAGTATTATTGTTGATGCAGTGGATATCAATGGACCTGCCAGGAGCATCAGCAGCAGTTCCATAGAGGAAGTTTATTTCAGGACTAATGGCACGGATTCCCTTTACTGGGATGGTGTGGTTTTTACAGATGTTACAATGACAATGGAAACATCCTATCCATCTTCATGGGTCACATTTTTTGAGACACTGGCTAATGATGCAGGTCTTGAAGAAAGTGCCTATTCAGTCAGCTCTAATGACACAGCAGTTGTATTTTTCATTGAGGGTGATACAGGGGAGGATATTCAACTTAATGTTACAAAGTCGATATTTGACGCACGCCTGAACATTCTGGGTTAAATATGGTTAAACATTATTCCTATGCCGGATTTTGTCCCGTACTTTTCATTTTTTTATCTTTGATACGTAAGTTAATCAATGATAAAAATACATTTTAAACCGGGGATTTTTTATGATCAGGGAAGCCATGCTCTATGAAAAACTGGAAGGTGGAAAAGTTCAGTGCAAACTCTGCAGTCACAGGTGTAAAATATCTCCGGGAAAACGGGGATTTTGTGCTGTGAGAGAAAACAGGGAAGGTATTCTTTATACCTTGAATTATGCTGTTGTTTCAAGTGAGGCACTTGACCCCATTGAAAAGAAACCACTCTATCACTTTTATCCCGGTTCCCTTGTTTATTCTCTGGGTACAATTGGCTGCAATTTCAGGTGTAAGCATTGTCAGAACTGGACAATTTCACAAATAGATATAGATCAGGCCAATTCCATTGAAATCAGTCCTGAAAAGGCTGTTCAAAGGGCCGTATCCTCTGGTGCAAAGTCCATTGCCTGGACTTACAATGAGCCTACTATCTGGTTTGAGTACACATATGACTGTGCCAGGCTTGCAAAGGAAGCAGGACTTGGGACTATTTATGTGACTAATGGATATATTACATCGGAAGGTCTGGAAATGATAGCTCCTTATCTGGATGCTTTCCGGGTTGACATCAAGGCTTTTACTGAGGAGTTTTACAGGGATATTACAAGTGCTAAGCTAGCCCCTGTTCTTGAATCGGCAGTACTTGCAAAACAGCTTGGAATGCATTTGGAGGTTGTGAATCTTATAATTCCTACGTACAATGATTCTCCGGAAGAAATAAGGGAGATGTCAAGATGGATTCATGATAACCTGGGTGCAGACACGCCTGTACATTTTACCCGTTTTCATCCGTATTACAAACTACAGAATGTGCCTTCAACTCCTTTGAAGACTTTTGAGAATGCCTATGAGCTCGCACGGGAAGAGGGACTGAAGCACATTTATATCGGAAATGTTCCGGGAACAGGATATGGGAATACATTCTGTCCAAATTGTGGTGAGCTTCTCATTGAGCGCGGCATGTTTAGTTTTGAGCTTAACAGACTTGTAAAAAACCAGAAGTGCCCACGTTGTGGTGAGCACATCAATATCGTGTCCGGGCAATGATTTTTTTTCCTAATATGATAGTCATTGCACAATTTTATTTTAAAAATTATATATGTAACAAATCTCCGTTACATTTATGAATAAATAATGCGTCTCAACCCCTCTGTTTCTACTGGAACGTATACATTAGAATATATATGATTATCATCATAATGATGACGGTTTATGAGTAAGTATAAAATAGTCATTAAACAGATGGAAATGGTGCGAAAAGGCGGTGCAATCAAAAGGTTTAAAAGCAATAAGTGCATTAGAGGAATTCGCGCCTGAGCGCCATAATGTAGAGCCGCAATAACTCAGTTGGTAGAGTGTCTGGCTGTTAACCAGAATGTCACAGGTTCGAGCCCTGTTTGCGGCGCTTTACAACTTCTTTTCGCATTGGGCCTGTAGCTTAGCCAGGTTAGAGCGCTCGGCTCATAACCGAGCGGTCACCGGTTCGAATCCGATTAGGCCCACTAAAAAACATATTCAATTAATACTAGTTTTGGCTTTGTCAAAATCAATTTTCGTCGCACAGTAGTTAAAACTGTTTAATTTTTCAGGTTTACAATACCAGTGCTAAATCAAAAAAGGACAATAGTTGAACCTGAATAATGTCTTAAAAATAGTATCTTAGTATGTGATTTCAAGTGCGTTAATCAACTTTTCAGTGTTCTCCGGATTATCAAGTATAAGACGAACATTTCCATTTTTAAAATGGTAAAGTCTCATTTTTTCATCGATATGCGATTGGCCGGGGTAAACTTCTATACCCTTTGCCCTAGAAGGAGCTGTGTTGTTCAGAGTTATGTCAACAAGTTTACCAAGACTTTCAAGGCAATTGAGGGATTTTTCAGGGTTTTTTAATGCTTTTAGTTTAATAACAGTCTGATTCCTTTTTTCCATTGGTTCTGATGATGAAATATTTTCTACAGGAATCAAACGTCGACAATCACTTTTTATCCTCTTTAAAATATGTTCATCATTATAGAGATACTCGTTTTTGATATGTTCAGCTATCTTAAAGGCATCGTAGTTTTCAAGTGTATCAATAAAATCCAGAACACAATCATAGTCAATAGGTATTTTCAGGTTATTGTCGCTTTCAATCTGGATTATCTGGTTTAAAAAGATCTCCTTGATGGCTTTTATGGGTAGATCAAGATTTACAGAATCGGTAAAAGGAAACAAGTACAGGGACTGGCGATTGGTGGGAGGAATAATGTTTCCAAGATGGTAATTAATCTCTCTTACAGTGGATTTCGTTTCTCTCTGGGTACTGTACAAGAGTTCGATGGTTTCGTTTTGTAAGGAGTAAACCTTTGTTCTGTGGTCGTTATTGATTTTTGCCATCAGGCGTTCTCTTGGCATTTAAATTATATAAATTTTCACCGGGAAATTATGGATTTGAGGATTGCATAATTAAATGTTCATAGCTGTTTATATGTTATTTTTTGTAAAATTCTTGTCTCGTAATATTTATTTATTATCCATGATAAAATAGAAAATAATTAAATACTACTATAATTTAGCTAGAAATGTCGTGCAATATAAACTTTCAAAATATCATTATATGTGAGGCAGTACTTATTTGCAGAAATTATATTCAAGAACACTTGAGATCAGAAAATATATTATATTTATTTTGTCTAAGTTTCTTTTCTTTTTTCAACGATGATATTTTCAGATTCAGGCATCAGCCATTCTGGCAATGCTCGCTTAGTTTATCTAAAAAAAGGATGGTGATTTGATAATTCAGGCAAAATCGCAACTGCTATTTATGATTTTTTTGATTTTTAAACTTCTTTATCGTCTTCGATTTAGTTGGAGGATCAAGTTCTCTTTAATTTTTAAAACGGCAATTTTTCAAATGAAACATTATCGATAGGATGAGGACAGTATTGTATTATATTGAGGGTATGCAATGAGAAATATAACTCTTTTACTATTAACTTTTCTTTTTATTTCTTTTTCATTTTCAGCTAGTGCTTCCAGGGATGAAGTTCCAGTTATCCATATTAACGACCCAAATCCGGAATTTCAGGATTACCTTGATAATAAACCGAATATTTCACTCCCGGAAGTAATAGATTTTTCTTATCTGGAGGGCGGAAACAGTTATGGACTTAACAGAATACAGGCCACTGAATTAAATATAGATCCATCGGTATCATATTTTGATCTCCGTAATGAAAATAAAGTAACTTCTGTCAAAGATCAGGACTCTTGTAATTCATGCTGGGCTTTTGCTTCATTTTCATCTCTGGAATCATACCTTATGCAGGATGAAAACCTTGATTTTTCGGAAAAGAACATGCTTAATTTACATGGTTTTGATCTGGATCCCTGTGAAGGGGGCAATGACCTGATGTCAATTGCATATCTGGCCAGGTGGGATGGTCCAGTAAGTGAAAAAGATGATCCTTATGAAATTGAAGAATTCTCCGGCGATCTCACAGATTCTCCATCAGGTTTGGAGCCGATCAAACATGTTCAGGAAGTAATTTTTATTCCAAAAAGAACTTTCTCACTAGATAATTATGATATAAAAGAAGCTCTTCAGGAATATGGTGCTGTAGATGTGAGTATGTATTTTAGCAATGCATATTTTGATCCTGCTACTAATTCATACTATTATTCCGGAGATAATGTACCAAACCATGATGTGGCAATAGTCGGGTGGGATGATGATTTTTCTTTCAGTGCTCTTTCTTCTACAGAAAAAGGCGCTTTCATTGTGAAAAATAGTTATGGTGAATCCTGGGGAGAAGACGGATATTTCTATGTTTCATACTATGATTCGCAGTTTGCAATGAGTGATTTGAACACAGTGTTTACAGCTGAAGATGAAATAAATTATGATTACATATGCCAATATGACACTCTGGGGATGACTGCATTAGCAGGTTTAGATAATAATGCTTATACTAGCTGGGGTGCTAATATTTTTACTGCTCAAAATGATGAAGTCCTGGAGGCAGTATCATTTTATGCTCCAACTACGGACACCAGCTATGACTTGTATATATATACAAGTTTATCAGGTGGTTTTTTTGAAGATGAGCCGGCTTATCCTGGAAATTACTATGGTCCTTTTGGAAATCTGGAATATTTTGTAAGTGATGATTTCATTGATGCCGGGTATCATACTCTTAAGTTAAGTGAGCCTGTTAACCTGAATTCAGGTGAAAACTTTGCAATTGTACTAAAGTTAACTACACCAGGTCTAAACGAACCATTGCCAATTGAGAAGCCAAAATCCGGGTATAGTAGTGAAGCGCAGGCAAACGATGGTGAAAGTTATGTATCTGCTGATGGCGGTATCTGGTTAGATCTAAACCAGGCATTAACGGATTCTAACCTCTGCATTAAGGCATTTACTTCTGTTCCTCCTATAGAATATCCTGTTGGGAACATAGTTGATGAGCTTGATCCAACATATGAAGATACAGGAGAAGCAAGCAGTGCTGGGGGTTCTTATGCACCGGGAAGTCAGATGTCTGTATTTATTTATATTCAGGATGAGGGAGCATTATATGATTCTTTTACAATTGTAGTTGAACCGGTTGGTGGGAATCCAATGTGGGTTAGTGATGATATATATGCCATGGGAAATTCTATTATTGAGGTCCCTGTTAACATTCCATCAACAGCTACCGATGGTTCATACCACGTTTATGAAGAAAATGGCAAACTGACAGATGATTTCTTTGAAGTTTCATCTGATCTCCCTGAGTTTTCAAGTATCAGTATTCCTATGATAATTTCTGTTATTGGATATTTCTTCATCAGGAGGAAAGAAGAAAGAATATGATATTTCATGCTCATTGGCTTGGAAGCTGTTTTCAACTTGATGTTTCATCATAAGTTAAAAACGATTTACCTAACATAATGGTATTTAGGTATCAATTCATATTTGTTGCAGCTAAATCCATTTATACTCCAGACAACAATGTCTGGATAAAATGCATAAAAAAGTTCAAAATTGATATATTTTCATTCAGCGTCTGTCACAACTTCAGACTGTGCATTTTGCTCAAAATATATTGGTCAGTGGAGTGAATAGAAATTATTCCAAAGGATACAATCAAATACAGGGTTCCTGAAGAAAAGGAAATAATCAAACTTATAGAATCCAGATTTCCTGGAAGGAATTATCATCAGAAGTTCCTTAATATTTTGAAAAAAAGCAGTCTTTCCAGCCATGGTGAATTTCGCAGAACTGCAGAAATGCTGCTTGATAAAGACTGGATGCTTGCAGGACTTTTCTTTGAAAACCTAGCTCATGCAGCAGAAAATACGGATACTGCCGGGATCAGGAAATGGGCAGGAACCGGGGTTAAAATATTCGATCATGACAGGGAGATTGGAATTGAATATTTTTCCTTTTCAGCTTCTCTCCTTGAGGATTTGAATGTAAGTGAACTTGAAGAATGGGCCCTGAATGGTCTGTCTGTCTTTGAGGAGAATGCATCACATGGAAGACTTTATTTTTCCCTGAAGTCTGAAGACTCAAAGGAATTTGTTGACAATCTTAAAGGTTCTGTAGCATTAAGTGAAATCGTGACAATTCTCAGGTATTATGAACTGGGATTATCCGGTGTCACTTTTAACATTCTTTCCCACAGGTTGCTGGCTAAAAAAACAGAGGCTGATTCTATAAATCCTGTGGTTGCAGGCAATACTATCTATCTTGCACCCAGGATTATGAAATATGGTGGTTTAGATGATAATTTCAGGATATACAAACTGAGCATAATGCATGAAGTAGGTCATATACGTTTCAGTTCCCATGAACTGGAACGTGAGAGGGCAGCAGAATTGATGGAAGATATCAGAAGAAAATACTCAACAATGAAAAAAAGGCTGCCTCTGCCAGGAATGCAATCAACTGCTATCATTGGAATTGCAGATGTAATAGCTCTTTTTCCTAATCAGGCGCTGGCAGGAACAATACTTGGAATTCTTGAAGATTCCAGGGTTGAGTACATGATAATGGAACGCTACATGGGAGTCAGAAAAGATCTTGAGGAAATAAGATACCGGATGCTTCTGACAAGACCTGCTCCCGAAGGAAAAATTCAGAAGTTTATGGAAGCACTTCTCTGGATTTCCATTGGACATGAACCTGATTATGATTTAAATCAGGGAACAATACACCTTCTTGAATTAGTTAGACCTGTGATTGAAGAGAGTATTTTCAGGGAAGAATCATCTATACTGGATTCCCTGGATGCAAGCTTCCGGATATACCAGATACTGGATGAACACGAAGGTCCGCTGAGCCAGAAGGATTATGAGGTACTTCAAAATCTGGATTACCGTGGAGTGAGCATTGGGGCGTATAACAGGAAAGATCCTCTTTCATCAAGGTCACATGAAAATATTATCAAAAATTTCATCCCGGAAAAGAAAGTGGAACTGGCAGAAGAAGAGTTTCTTAAGGAAGAAAAAGTTAAACGCCAGCTTACTTATGCTGAAAAAAAGAACTGGAATATACTTGGAACTTACAGGTATGATGAGTGGGATGCTGTCATAAATGACTATAAATCAGACTGGTCAACTGTCAACGAGGTTGAACCTTTTGGAATGTCAGGTGATTACTATTACGGTGCATCAGAACAATACAGAAATGAAATTTCCCTGATAAAACAGGTATTCAGCAGGATGAAGCCTGAAACTTTCCGCAGGCTGAGGGAACAGACTGATGGAGCTGAAATTGATATAAATGCTTTTATTGAAGCCCTGATACAGAAAAGGTGTGGTATAAATCCTGATGAAGGGCTATATATGAGATGGGACAAGCATGAGAGGGATGTTGCCACTCTTTTCCTTGTAGATGTCAGCTATTCTACCCATAAAATGGTGAATTTTGAAGAAAAAAGCATACTGGATGTCGAGAAAGATTCACTTATAATTATGACACAGGCTCTTGAAAGCATTGGTGATAACTATGGAATTTACGCATTTTCCGGTAAGAGCAGGGATGATGTTGAGTATTTTGTCATAAAGGAGTTCGATGAGGATTTATCGGATGATGTTGCACGCAGGATTAGTGTGCTTGAGCCGGTGTCCAATACAAGACTGGGGCCTGCAATTCGCCATTCCATCAGGAAACTTGAAAAAATTGATGCAAAAACAAAGATAATAATTCTGCTTTCTGATGGTGAACCCTTTGATATCTCCAGAGGAGAAAGTGCATACAAGGAAAGTATTGCTGAAGAAGATACCAGAATAGCAATCATGGAAAGTAAAGCAAGGGGAATTAATTTCTTCTGCATAACAGTGGACACGGATCCGGGAAAGTATCTTGACAATATTTTTTCAGAAAAGGAATATACTATAATTGATGATGCCAGTTTACTCCCTGAGACTCTTCCTGTATTGTACAAGAGAATAACAACCTGATTCCTGATTTATCAGGTTTTTCATTGTTTGACAAAAAAGATTCTAATATACCAACATCCTTTATTTTATAAGAGTGGATTCAATGGAACGAATATACAAGTATTATCCTGAAGACTTTGGAGAATTAACTGTTAAAGTAGTGCATATGGACCTTATTTTTGATGTTTTTGATGATCATACGAAGGTGACTTCTGACCTGAAAATACAAACTCTTGACAATCCGATTAATGAACTTGAGCTAAACTGCAAGAACCTTGAGATAATTTCCGTAAGCTCTGAGGACTATGATCTTGATTATGAATACAAAAAAAAGGATTCCATTCTCCTGGTTAAATTCGGAAATACTGTTCCTGCAAACACAGACATTACTATAAGAACCAAAACAATCTGCAGGCCTACCAACAACATACTGGAAGGTCTCTATTATGATGAAACTCCTGCAGGAGCTCCACCACAGCAGATTACCCAGTGTCAGCAGTGGGGATTCCAGAGGATAGTGCCCTGTATAGATGACATGGTTGCTAAATGCACTTACACTACCACGATCATTGCCGATGAAAGGTATACCAACCTGATAAGCAATGGCGATATCATTGAGCCAAGACATTCTGTTGGCAACGGCAGGGACAGGATTGTTTATAATAATTCCATTACCCCAATGGCTACGTATCTTTTTTTCCTGGGCGTTGGTACTTATGATACCTTTACCAAAGAATTTGAATATCCGGACGGCGGTACATTTGATCTTGAATTGCTGGTGCCTCCGGGATCTAATCAGGATATAGCCCAAAAAGCCCTGGATGTACTTTATGATTCAATTATGTGGATATACCTTTTTACCGGTCCTGAGCAGTATAACCTGCCTGAAAAACGCAGGAAATTATGGATATGGTAAAGAAAGGGACCTGTTGAAAAGTCAGGATGGAGTTCAGGACGATAAACTCGGAAAGATTAGAACTGATCTTAAGAATGCTGTAAATTCCATAGAGACAGGATACAAATATACTGGTACTGTTTACAGGGAAATTGGAATGCAGAACTCCAATTTCGGAGGTATGGAAAATGTCGGAAACACAACAATCAGCACCAACAGGATAATGCCATTTCCTCACATGACAGACACTGCTTTTGAGTATTTAATGAGGGTAAAGGTTCATGAGTTTTATCACAACCTCAATGGCTCGGAAGTAACCGGCAGAAGTCCCTTTGAACTCTGGCTTAACGAGGCTGTTACAGTTCATATAGAAAGGATGTATCATGCATACCATTTTGGGGAAACATACTGTCGTCTTGGGGAAGTACTTGACCTGCTTGCTCCGGGATCCGGAACCTTTGCACTTGACCAGGGAGCAGCTTCAATGCCAATCATTCCCGATGGATTCAATGACCCTGATGATCTTATAAGTTCGGTGACCTATGTAAAAGCCCCTGAATTTGTACACATGATAGAACTTCTCATGGGACAGGAGATATTTGTCAAGGCGCTGGATACATATCATTCAAGATATAAACACTCAAATGCATCGACCGGTGACTGGATTAAGGCCATGGAGGATGTTTCAGGACAGGGCTTTGAAAGTATGGCAGATTCCTGGCTCAAGCAAACAGGGTTCCCTTACCTGCATGTAAATTCCACATATGATGAAAGCCAGAGAACCTGCAGTTTATTATTAAAACAGGAAATTCCTGAAGGCTCAACTCTCAGGGAGTTCCCGGTTTGTTGCTCTTGTTGATGCTAATGGTAATGACATAGCAGAAATTATGGAGCGGATGACGACCAGTGAGAACACTATAGTTCTCAATGATTTAGATAAGCCTGCTTTCCTGTCCATTAATCGTGGATATTCCTTTTTTGGAAAAATAATCCATGATGCCAGTATCGATGAGCTTTTGCTTCAGGCAGAAAAAGACAATGATCTGATTAACAGGTTTATTGCATTCTACAAAATCGTTGATATGGAAAAAATGAAACAAATCAACGAACCCGGTACTCTTCCATCAACAGAGTTTACAGACCTTTACAATGATCTTGTTCAGGATGCTGAACTGATGAATGAAGCTGGTGCCCAGTTCATGACAATCTTTGAGTCTGTGGAAGATGAGAAGCTTTCACACAGGTACCAGTTATTGTATGATATCAAGCAAAAACTACAGAACACTGTAGCCAGAAGGCATACTTCTTCCCTTATTTCCCTTTACGGGAATTATGCTGAAAAGGTCAATACAGGTAATGATTACATCACCGGTGAGGTAAATGCAATAAAAAACCGTCAGGTTAAGAACCAGTGCCTTTCCCTTCTTTCAACATTAGATACTCCTGCAGTACATGATCTCATCAGGCAGCAATTTGAGACTGCCAGAAATGCTACTGATAAATTAAGTGCTATTAGCCTGTATCTTGAAAGTTCAGCACCCGATAAAATTCAGGTAATGCAGGATTTCCAGAAGCAATCTGAAAAACACCCGGTAAGCTGGGAAACTTTCCTGCGGGTTATTGGAAGTATAAGCAGTGATGATGTTTTTGATCTGGTTAGGCAGGTTGGACAATCTGATGCGTTCAGGATAGAACAGGCAAATGATCAGAGGGCACTTTACGGAAGTTTTGCTTATAACAGGAAGAAGTCCCTTGAAACAGAAGAAGGCGTAAACTGCTTGAGCATAATTCTAAGGCTTGCAACAATAAATGAGTACAATACTGTGGGAATACTTAATGTTCTTGCCAATATTGACAGGATGGAGGAAAAGCACCATGTACCTCTGGTGGAAATGATGGCCGGATTCCTGGAAAAGCTTGATCAGGAAAGTTCACCAAGTGTTTACAACAGGATCAGGAAAATCCTGCTCAATACTCCTGTAGCTGTGGGAAAGTATGAAAAAATCAACGGGAAAATTAACCTTGTTTAAACCTGAAATTTTCTTCAGGTTTCTTTTCTTATTTCATAATCCAATCCTATGCCGTTTCGTCCTCAGGATTTCAGGTATTTTACCATTCTTAAGTGTTCAATTCCTGCATCAAGAAATATTCCTCCCTGTACTTCAAATCCAGAACTGACGATAAAATTCAATTGCATGAAGCTGTGAATCAAGCTTTATTGCCTCCGGATTCATACTTTCAGCTTTTTCCAGCAGCTTTTCCATAAGCATTTTCCCGACATTTTTTCCCCTGTAGTCCTTCAGGACACTCACTCTGCCAATGACAGCTAGTTTGTCCATTTTAAATATTCTGCCAGTAGCTATGGGTAGTGCATTATCGTAGATCACAATATGGATGGAGACACTGTCAAACTCGTCTATCTCAATACTCTCATCTACATTTTGTTCAAAAACAAAGACATTTTTGCGTACAAGGTATGCATCATCGAAATCGTCAAAACCGGATGTCCACTTTATTTCCATAAGAACACTGAGACCTTTGATATCGTTTACAAACCTACCAATGAATAAATGCTTTTTTGTCCATGCCTTCTGTCCGAACTCCGAAAGCGGGTGCTCAGACAAATATTGTCATATTGTCATAGTTAAGCAAGAACCAAAAACCAAAAATCGCCATAAATGTTCCACAGAAGTACAGTATTATCTCATGTGTCTTTTGTGAGAGCAATTCCTTTCCACGTGACGAGGAGAATGATACAGCTACAAGGAAACCCAGGTCTGCTGTCCAGTGTCCAAGGATGAATGTAATTACTGCAAAAATGCCCAGTATATATTCCTGCATAATGATAGCACTTCCTGCCGTAAGCCACCATATTACAAGTGAAGGATTAAGGGCAGATGTCAATATCCCGGCAGATACTGGTCTTGATGAAAGCTCCTTTTTACCTGCAGATGCTGCAATGTCCATAGAGGAAACCTTTTTTGCGCTACCTACAAGCATTATTCCGAAAAGTATCATAATACATCCTCCAATAATGGAGATATATGAAATGATTCCATTTCCCAGCAAAGAAGCAGCACCTGCGAGTATAAGCAGAAAGATGGCTGATTCTACAAGTGCATGGCCTATGAATACCCATGGTCCTGTACGCCATCCCTTCTTCATGGATATACCAATGGTTGCGAACATCATTGGCCCGGGAATGAGTGCTGCGGATATGCCTACTGTGAATCCCAGGATAAAAGCCTGTAAAAGTTCTATAATGATTTTCACCTTTTGTAATTACTCTTAATTATACGATATGTTTTATATTTATGTTCGCTTGGAAGGGCTATGTGATACTTATGTGAATTTTGTTTCATTCATCACCACAACACCTAAGTAATGTCCTTTCGTCCTTGGAGTTAATAAGCACTAGCTTGTTTTACAAATTGAGTTGATATTTTGGCAGTAGAAGACGGAGATACAATAAAAATTAACTATACCGGAACACTTGATGATGGTACTGTTTTTGATAGTTCTGAAAAGCACGATACTCCTCTTGAGTTTACAGTAGGAGCCGGGCAGGTAATACCGGGCTTTGAGGAAGCTGTGAGGGGTATGGAAGTTGGGGAAGAGAAAACATTCAGGATTGAAGCGGAACAGGCGTATGGTGAAGCAAATCCTGCTTTAACCCAGACAGTTCCAAAAAACATGCTTCAATGTGATACAGAAATAACTGAAGGCATGATGCTTATGGTTGGTACTGCCGATGGCCAGCAAATGCCGGCAAGGATCAGTGAGGTCACTGACGAGAATATTACTCTTGATATGAACCATCCTCTTGCAGGCAAAGCACTGACATTCAGTATAAAAGTTTTAGAAGCCTGAGATATTTTAAAACCCTTTTTGGGTTTTTCTTTATTTTCATTCATACGGGTTTTGGAATAGAAAGTGATCTTTTATCTTTATTACTCGTTTAAGTTGGAAGTGACCGTGCATAATGTTATTATATCTGGATGCGTTTTCCTGTCTTTATTGAACAATTTCTGATATTTGTTTATTTGTGGGAAACACAGAAAACGATAAATTTTCAGAAAGCCAGTATATAACCAAATAAAGTGATGATTGAAATGGTTCCAAAAAGGTGTTTTTTGACTAAAGGTGTAGGCGTTCATAAAGACAAATTAGCATCTTTTGAATTGGCATTGCGTGATGCTAAAATTGAAAAATATAACCTTGTTACCGTTTCCAGTATTCTTCCGCCGAACTGTAAACTGGTATCGAGGGAGGAAGGCATCAAGGAATTGCCCGCAGGAGAAATAGTTCATTGTGTTCTTGCACGCAATGCTACAAATGAGCCGCAAAGGCTTGTTTCAGCAGCAGTTGGGACTGCTGTTCCGGTAAACGAAAATAACTATGGTTATATTTCCGAACACCATTCTTTTGGGGAGGATGAGCATGTTGCAGGAGAGTATGCAGAGGATATAGCAGCCACAATGCTTGCAACAACTCTCGGAATTGAGTTTGATGCTGACTTGGCTGGCAGGACAGGGAACAGGTATACAAGGCAAGTGGGCATATTTTTGACACCACTCACTATTGTCAGACTGCGTATGGGGACAAAAGTGCAAAGTGGACAACTGTAATTGCAGCAATGGTTTTTATTGAGTGAAATGGATATTTCCATTTCCATATTTTAATTATTAATTTCCCTATTTTATAATCTTTTATTTTGCCTGCAGTGATATCTATATTATTTTTCTTATTTTTAAATCTACATGCTGCTGTTTTTGTTTTTCTTATTTATTTTTGGATTATTTATTTATATTAAATTACTTTTTACTGACTGCTTTTTTATTTTAAAAATACTATCAAGCAAGACGATTTATAGAAATGTTTAAGTAATTTATCGACAATCCATAGGCGTCTATAAACTATATAGAAATATAGAAACAATAGAAACGTAGTAATCGGAGGCAAAACATGAAGAAATTTTTGAGCATACTCATGGTCTTCCTGATGGTGGGGCTTGTAGCCGTATCAGGATGTGCAGACACAGCAGAAGAAACAGCAACAGATGCAACAGAAGAAGTTGCTGACATGGCAGAAGAAACAACAGAAGAAGTTGCTGACATGGCAGAAAATGCAACAGAAGAAGTTGCTGACATGGCAGAAAATGCAACAGAAGAAATTACAGATGTAGCAGAAAACGCAACTGAAGAAGTTGAAGCTGTAGCAGAAAACGTAACTGAAGAAATGGATGCTGCAGAAGAAGAAGTTGCTGAAGAAACAACAGAAGAGTAAACTTCTAATTAAACCTCATACGCTGGCAGCTAAAACGAAATCACATACTGCCAGCATGTATGAACAGTACTCTATTTTTTCCTGATATCACTATTTTTGTTAGTCTCAAAAACGAATTTATTTTCTTGAAATACAATTTTCAAGAGAATACAAATCGGTTCCTTGTTATTGTTTTTCCTCTCTATCCTAAAAACAGAAATAGAAAGTCTTAAGTTCATTGCACATTTTATCGTAGTATTCTATAGATTATATAGAACATACTATTCAGGAGCTTAAAAATGAAAAAATCACTGAGTATTTTTCTTATAGGAATGTTATTAATCGGACTGGTAGCTGTTTCCGGTTGTACTGACACTGATGCTAGTGCTTCAGAAGATGCAGTTGAAGATGTGGCAGAAGAAATGCCAACATATGTTGTCGGAACAGAGCCTTATTTCCCACCATTTGAATATGCAGATGAGAACAACAGTAATGAAATTATTGGCTTTGATGTAGATCTCATTAATGCAATTGCAGCTGATCAGGGCTTTAACGTAGAATGGAAAGACCTCGAATTTGATGCTCTTATCCCTGCTCTCCAGTCAGGACAGATCGACATGATAGTTTCAGGTATGACAATCACCGAAGAAAGAGAAGAATCTGTTGACTTTAGTGAGCCTTATATAAACGCTGGTCTTGCTCTTGCTGTAGCAGCAGGAAACGATGAAATCCAGAGCGTGGATGATATTGAAGGTAAGGTTGCAGTTGTTCAACAGGGTTCCACAGGAGCTACAAAAGCCGATGAGCTCCTGGCAGAAGGTAAGATTGCAGATGTTATCTATCTTGCACATGTCAATGATATTATTATGAGCCTCCAGAACGGACGTGGAGACTTTATGATAAACGACTTGCCGGTGACAAAGTCCTTTATGGCACAGAACCCTGATGTTATAAAAATCGTAGATGATGAGATTCAGAGTGATTCCTACGGATTTGCTGTTAAGACAGGAAACACCGAACTTCTAGAGAAACTCAACACCGGTCTTGCAAATGTTCAGGCGGACGGCACATATGATGAAATAATGGAGAAATATTTCTAAAAAGGCTAATTGAATATGCATGTATGCCTGCATATTCAATTTTTTTCTTTCTTTTCAGTTATTTCCGTATTTGAGCTAATGCTAAGATTTCAAATCGTCATATTTATATATTCATCTGGTGTGCGTTTTATATCTTGTAATTAAAGTTCACCGAAAAAACCGAGGTATTATCCTGTCCCTTTTATCTAATTATCTGGAACACATGTTAAAAGTCCTGCCTGACCTGATAACAGGGTCAATGATAACCATTGAGATTACTTCTTTTTCCCTGCTTTTCGGACTGATCCTTGGCACTGCATCCGGCCTTGGCAAATTGTCTGCAAATCGCTTTTTCCGATACCCCAGTATTGTGTACATTGATTTTATAAGGGGAACTCCTCTTCTAGTCCAGATATTACTTTTCTACTATGGTATTCCAGGTCTTTATTCCAATGTAACGGGTAATTCCCTGAGCATTGATCCCATACTTGCAGGTATTATTGTTTGTAGTATAAACAGTGGTGCCTATATTGCAGAAATAGTAAGGGCAGGTATTCAGTCAATTGATAAGGGCCAGATGGAAGCTGCACGCTCACTTGGTATGAATGAAAAATTGGCAATGAAAGAGATCATCCTGCCTCAGGCATTCAGGAGAATAATTCCTCCTCTTGGTAATGAATTTATTGCCCTTCTCAAGGACTCGTCGTTGCTTGCTGTTATTGGTGTCCATGAACTGCTGAAAACAGGCCAGTTGTATATTTCAAGGACATTTGCAGCTTTTCCTGTATACATCGCTGTAGCGCTGATGTATCTTATACTTACCATTGTTATTTCCGTATAGTAGCATATTCTGAAAGGAGGCTTGGTGTCAGTGATAGAAGTTAAAGACCTTTACAAAAGATTTGGAGATCTTGAAGTTCTCAAAGGCATCTCAGTGGACATAAAAGAAAGTGAAGTGGTTTGCGTTATCGGTCCTTCCGGTTCAGGAAAAAGCACTTTCCTTCGTTGTATAAATCTTCTGGAAACACCTAGCTCCGGGTCAATTTCTATCGATGGGGTCAGAATCACAGATAAGAATATTGATATTAATAAGATTCGCGAGGAGGCAGGTATGGTTTTCCAGCATTTTAATCTTTTCCCGCATAAAACAGTCCTTGAGAATGTTGCCATCGCTCCCAAAAAGGTTCGAAAACTCCCTAAAGACGAGGCTGAAGAACGTGCACGTGACCTTCTTCAGAAAGTAGGACTTGCCGATAAAGCGGATGTTTATCCATCATCGCTATCAGGCGGACAAAAACAGAGGGTTGCCATTGCAAGGGCATTAGCCATGCATCCCAAAGTTATGCTTTTTGACGAACCCACATCAGCTCTGGATCCTGAAATGGTAGGCGAGGTTCTTGGAGTTATGAAAGACCTGGCACAGGCTGGAATGACCATGATTGTTGTTACTCACGAAATGGGTTTTGCGCGGGAAGTTGCTGACAGGGTACTTTTCATGGATGATGGTATAATAGTTGAGCAGGGAACTCCTGATGAGGTATTTTCCAATCCAAGACATGAAAGGACAAAATCGTTTTTGAGTAAAGTGCTCTAATAATAAATTAGTATATCCGGATAGATTTAATTCTTTAATCCGGCTTTTACTTTTCTGCAAGCTTTTCAATACCTTCTCTGTCAAGCCTGTATAATAACCATTCTTCCTGAAGCTCCCCGCCGAACCTTTCATAAAATTTCCTTGCAGGATTCCAGTCCAGAACATTCCACTCCATTCTTCCGCAATCACGTTCTTTTGCTATTTCAGCGCAGCGGAGCATGAGCACTCTTCCAACACCCTGCCTGCGGAATTCTGGATATACAAATATATCTTCAATAAAAAGACCAGGTTTGCCTGCAAATGAAGAAAAATTGTGGAAAAAAATAATAAACCCTGCAGGTCTGTCATCAAGTTCAGCTACAATTGCTTCTGCATAGATTCGCTTCCCAAACAGTGCCTTTGCTATATCTTCTTCCGTTGACAGGACATGATCAGTTAATCCTTCGAACTCAGCCAGTGAACGAACAAAATTCATTATAAGGGGTATGTCTTTCTCGTCTGTGTGCCTGACTTTAATATTATGTTCCTGTATTTTATTTTCCATTATAGGGCTCCGGATCAATCTAATTTTTATTGGAAATTTGAAGAACATAATGTATCTTCGCTCTGACCAAATATGTTAAAGACATAAAAATACCTTTTATGACTATGCATATTGCAAAAATGGTAATAATAAGTCTTGTTATTTTTGTACTTGTAACAATTCTTGTTACCCAGATACTGCAGGAAAAGATCTTTTTTTCCCTTTTTGTTGGTATACCTTCAGGGATAATGGCCTTTATTCTGAGCTTTGTGTATATGTACAGGCAAAAGAGTGAATAAGCATAAATGAAAAAGATGCTGTTATGCCATTACTGACTATACTGTCATGCAAGATCCTGCAGGATGAAATTGTCCATATCCTTGAAAATGACTCTTCTGTAGATGAAATTCTTGTTGTTAATAACGGCCAGGAAGATGATTTCGTGGCTAAGCTTAAGGCTGCAGGTCTTGATTACTTATTGCTTTCACCTGCAAAAATCCGTTCAGGTGCAGACAAATACAGGAACGACCCCGGAAAATTTACGGTAATGGTATATATGGTGGAGCTTGCATTGCATGAGTTTCCAAAGGTTCTTAAAAGTGAAATTTACAAGCTCATTGACGAGTTAAGCAAAAGCTCCAGCGCAATCCTTCTTTTTTACGGACTCTGTGGGAACGTGTTTGATAAACTCGATATTGATTTTTCACATCTTGAATCATCATGTCCTGTAAGAATACTGAGGGATGATACACGTACGGTTGATGATTGTGTTGGTGCGACCCTTGGAGGATGTACTGAATATCTTGCAACACTTAAGAAATTCAGTGAACATGGGACTTTCCTATTTACTCCCATGTATGCCCATGCGTGGAGAGAGATAATGAAAATCGATCCACAGAAACCTGAAAAAAGCATAAAGATGCTTAAAAAAGTCAATGAAATCACCGGTTATAAGAGGGTGGCTAAAATACGGACGGGCCTGAATTATACTGAAAACTTCGATGAAAAAGTAGAAGAATTCGCAGAAATATTCGATTTTGAGATACTTGAAATCGAAGGTGGTCCCAATCTTTTTATCAAATGCTATGAGGACATAAAAAAAGAGCTTTCTGATTCCTTTTAACCTTTGTATATTTCCTCATAGAAATGTTTATACCTGATGTGCTCTCAATTTCCATCAGGGTTAAAATAAATCTTCATTCAATTAGTGATAAACATAAACCAGCATTATCGTTTTTGCTTATTGTAAGAGATATAATTTCAAAATCATTATTGACGATTCTAAGGTGATGGGATGGAATCAAAAGAAGAATTACTTAAGAAAGGATACGAAACAGCAACTTTTGCAGCAGGTTGCTTCTGGGGAGTAGAAGCTGTTTTTAGAAAAGTCAAAGGTGTGGTTTTTACTCAGGTAGGTTACACCGGTGGCACGAAAGAAACCCCTTCATACAAGGAAGTGTGCAACGGGGATACAGGACATGCAGAAGCAGTGGAACTGCTTTTTGATCCTGCGCAGGTACCCTACAGCAAGTTGCTGGAACTTTTCTGGGAAATGCATGATCCTACCACTCTTAACAGGCAGGGTCCGGATATAGGTACTCAGTATCGTTCTGCTATATTTTACCATAACGAAGATCAGCGTCATGCAGCTATTATTTCAAAGGTGAACCTTGAAAAATCAGGAAAATATAACCGTGAAATCGTAACAGAAATAACTCCTGCAGGGCCATTTTATCGTGCAGAGGAATACCACCAGCAGTATTTTGCCAGAATGGGAAGAGAAGGTGGATGCATAATTAAATATTAAACAATGCCGGATATTCGTATAACCCAAAAGCCTATAAGTTTAAAGGGAAATCTGTAAGTGGTGAGGATATGAAGGAATTTACAATGGAAGAAGTCAGCCGCTTTAACGGTAACGACGAAGAACAGGTATATGTCGTGTATGATGGCAAAGTATATGACGTAAGTGAAAGTGAATTCTGGGAAAGCGGAAGGCATATGGGTCTTCATGAAGCTGGTAGGGATCTGACTGAAGATCTGGACCTGGAAGCTCCTCACGAAGTTGATGTGCTTCAAAAGTATCCTGTTGTTGGCACCGTAAAGAAGTAAGCTCACTGATACAGGGGTAATTCAAATATGAAAGATGAACCGTGACCTGGTTCGCTTTTAACATGGATTTTTCCTCTGTGCATCTCAACATATTTTTGCACGATAGCCAGGCCAAGGCCTGTTCCTTCGTATTTCCTGTTAAGAGCTGAGTCTACCTGCCTGAAGGGTTCAAACAGATTAACCAGGTCTTCTGGTTTAATTCCTATTCCTGTATCTTTCACTTCAATTTCTATGTTATTCAACACTCTTTTTGCAGATACATTGACACTACCATTTTCAGGTGTGAACTTAACAGCATTGCCTACAATGTTGTAAAGGACCTGTTTGAATTTTACCCTGTCAGCAATCATTTCTGAAATATCATCACTAATAGTGAATTCAAGATCAAGATTCTTATTCATGGCAAGGCCCGAAAAAGTCTTTTTTGTTTCATCAAATACATCCTTTACGTTGAATTCCTCTACAATAAGATCCATATGTCCTGCTTCAATTTTAGACAGGTCAAGGATATCATTGATAACTTCAAGCAGGTGCTTTCCACTATTGGAAATATTGGTAAGGTATCTTTCCTGGCGCTGGTTTAATTCTTCTTTATCATTGTAGAGGAGCATATCTGAAAAACCAATTATTGAATTAAGTGGAGTACGAAGTTCATGACTCATGTTTGTAAGGAATTCGCTTTTAGCCTGGTTTGATGCTTCTGCAGCAAGTTTTGCATTAATAAGAGCTTCTTCCACTTTTTTAATATTACTTATGTCATAGAAACTCTCAATAAGGAACTCCCTTCCCTTTAGTTTAACATTAACAACGGACTTTATAACTGGTATTTCTTTTCCATCTTTTCCAATAAGGATTCTTTCTGATTTATCGACTTTCTGATGAAGATCTATTATAGGACAATGATTTTCTTCAGCCGGGCATACAAACCTGTGGCATATATTTCCTACAATTTTTTCACGTGGCAGACCAATCATTTCTGCTGCTACAGGATTTACGTCAGTAATGATTTTCTTTTCCTTATCTATCAGCATTATTCCGCTGTTAATGTTGTTGATGATAGTTGTGAGTCTTTCAAGAAGTTCATGCTCCATTGAATCCAGGCGCTTACGTTCGCTGATATCCCTGATAATCGCCACAGCATTCCATGTTCCATCAGAAAGTTTCATGGTTGAAAGTGAAAGCTCAACCAGGAACTCAGTTCCATCTTTTCTTTTTCCTTCAAGTTCGATTGTGTCTCCTACAACCGGACCATCCCCGGTTTTGATGAAGTTTTCAAAACCTTTTTTTGTAATCATCAGTATATTTGTCAGGCGCAATCAGAAGATGGATATTTTTGCCGGTTACTTCATTTTCTGAATATCCAAACATCCTCGATGCTGCCTTATTCCAGAAAGTGGTTTCTCCATTGCTATTCACCAGTATTATTGCATCTTTAGCTGAGGTGGCTATTTTTGAGAACTTTTCCTCACTTTCAAGTAATTCCTGTTCGACTTCTTCTCTTCTTTTCATCTCATTTCGAAGATCTTCTTCACGGGCAAGAATTTCAGTAATGTCATTATGGGCATAAAGCCGTCCATAAACTTTATTGTTTACCTGAAGGGGTATTGAATATGCCTGCAATATTCTTCCATCTTTGAGTCTGAGGATGTTTTTAGTTTTCTCGGTTGAGAATTTACCCTTCTCAATTTTATCAGCGATTTCTTCAGGATTTTCAACTTTTTGGAGAACAGTATTCATTAACTTATAACCATCTTTTTCAAATTCAATTTCAGGAGCTAATCTGAATATATTAAGGTATTCAGGATTCATGAAAATAACCTGTTCATTCATATCAACTGCAACAAATCCGTAGGAAACAGATTCTATTGTTGACTGGAAAATAACATTTTTCTCCTGCAGGGAATCCAGCATAGAATTAATGTTGTCTGCCAGTTCGGATATTTCATCTTCTCCTTCCTTTTTCAGACGTGATTTTATGTCTGCCTTAAAATCTATTTCTTTTATCCCATTACGCAGGGATGTTATTCGTGAAATCAGGCTTTTGTTCAGGAGTGCAAGCAGTAAAAATGCAAATGTTATAGATATTATAAGTGACAGGTAAAATGTAGTTGAAATTGTTGCAAGTCCTTCTTTGTAAATGGTTCTTTCCATTTCGGTTTTGAAAATTATTGCAGGTCTGTCATTGATGTCATCAACAATGAAATAAGCAATAGCAAGATCGTTTTCCTTGTCAATGCTTGTTGTATATCCCTTTTCAAGTAAGTGTTCTTTAATCAATGCATAATCTGCAGGCATATCCGGGTTGTTGATTTCCTGAATTCAATAGGAAGAAGTGTTTGTTCTTCCATAGGTTCAATAAAAGATTTATCAAGAAAACGTCCGGTAATCAATGTACCTGCAATGGGTCCTTCATAGTCACTTTTTACAATCGGTCTGGATGCAACTAGAAATGTTGAATCAGGAGCTTTATTATTCGGAAAGAGATGACTCTGTGGAACTGTGCTCTAATAAAGCACCATCATCCTTTATGTATTCTAGAAGTTCAGGTGGCAGCAGTATTTCTTCTTCAGTCTCAAGATCACGGCAAATCCATAAACAAGTTTTCCTCTATATCATAAAAAAGCATAAAGTTTACATCAAGTGTCAGGAGTGTTTCAATATTGTCAACATTTGCTTCTATGTATTCTGAATTTCCATCCTGGACAAATTTATATGTATCATCCCATGCAGACCAGTCATAGACGTTTTTATCCATATGTTGTAATTCATTTTCAAAAGCCCTCTGAACTCTTAGTGCATTATCTTCTAAAACCTTGTTTTCAATTTGTTCAGTGTGGGTCATAAAAATATAATGTGTTACCGTTGCTGTTAGTAAGAAAAGGAATATGAAAATAATTCCAAGAATCGTTATTGTTTTGTTATAGATCCTCATCTATTCACCATTTCACAGAGCAATGCAGCTACCTGATTATTTTGTAACTATGCTACTTGATTTATCAGTCTTGCTGGTATTGATACCAATTGTGTAACATTATATCAAACTAATTATGTGCAGATACTATATAAGTATATATATAATATTATTTTTGACTATTGTTATATTTTCTTTAATGCCAGTCCGGGACTTAGATCTTGAGCTATCTTTATAATGAATGCTTGTTTATAGGAAGCAGCACACAGGTGATGTTTTGGTAAGAGTACTAGCAACAGGAACATTTGATTTGCTTCATCCGGGTCACATTCTTTATCTTAGCGAAGCCAGGAAAATGGGAGATGAACTTTATGTTATAGTTGCCAGGGAGTCTATGATAAGACACAAGCCAAAACCTATAATTCCTGATGAGCAGAGACTTGAAATGGTTAAGTCCCTTCAAATAGTAGATACTGCTTTTCTTGGTAGTGAGTCTGACATCTTTGAACCAATAATGCAGATCAAACCGGATATCATAGCTCTTGGATATGATCAGGGTTTTGATATTGGGCAGCTTGAAAAGCACCTGCATGACAGGGGTTTTGATTGTAAGGTTGTAAGGGTTGATAATTCGCTTTCATGTCCACTATGCAGCAGTGGAAAAATCATAAAAAAAGTACTTGAAAGATATAAGGAATAAACGGCAATGTCTTAGTTGAAAAGAAAAAAGATCAGACAAGAGCTGTCTTGATCCTTTCCAATCCTTCCTGTATTCTTTCAATTGATGTTGCGTAGGATATTCTGATAAAGTTTTTACCACTTTCACCGAATGCAGAACCCGGAGTGACTGCAACATGTGCATCTAGAAGAAGCTTTTCTGCGATTGTGTCACCATCACCGTATTCGCTCACATCTGCAAATGCGTAGAATGCACCGCCTGGCTTCTGGCATTTTATATCAATAGCATTCAGGCCGTCAACAAGGACATCACGCCTGGATCTGAACCTCTCAACCATTTCCTTTACAGGTTCCTGTGGACCTTCCAGGGCTGCAATACCTCCGTACTGCACAAAACTGGTTGCACTGCTTACTGAATGGGACTGAATCTTTAACATGGGTTTGATTATCTCTGATCTTGCATGGACATAACCAAGTCTCCAGCCTGTCATTGCATAGGCTTTTGAAAATCCATTGACGGTAATTGTCCGGTCCTGCATGCCTTCAAAGGAACCTATGCTGACATGTTCCTGGTCGTAGATGATCTTTTCATAAATTTCATCTGAAAGTACAAGAAGGTCGTTGTCAATTGCTATATCTGCGATATTCCTGAGGGTCTGTTTGTCATAGACAGCACCGGTTGGGTTTCCCGGACTGTTAACTACGATAAGTTTTGTTTTGTCAGTTATGTATTCTTCGATGTCCAGTGGTTTGAATCCATTATCTGTATCAGTAGGAACCCATGTGGTGTTTGCACCTGCAAATTTGATTGCAGGGTCATATGATACCCATGCGGGATCAAAGAGTATGGCCTCATCGTTATCGTCAAGTACTGACATCATAACTTCAAAAATAGCCTGCTTTGCACCAGGTGTGACCATTATTTCTGAAGCTTTTGCATCCAGTTTATTCTCTGTACAGAGTTTTTCAGCAATAGAGTTCTTAAGTTCAGGGATTCCTGCACCAGGTGTATAGTGTGTTTCTCCCCGGTACATTGCATCTGCTGCTGCGTCACAAATATGTCTGGGTGTATCGAAATCAGGTTCACCTAAAGTAAAGCTGATAACATCAGTGCCTTCCTGTCGCATTTTGTTGGCAACATTTGCTGCCTTCATCGTTGCAGACTCTTCAACCCTCGTTAGCCTTGTTGATGCCATGCAATTAACACAACCATTTTTTCAGTTTTTATTATAATATGAACTCAGAGACGCTGAACTAACTTTACTGCTGCTTCAACGGCACGCTTTGCGTAGTCTACACGCTGGTGGGCTTCCATTCTGGTCATTCCCGGGCCGGCAATTCCCAGTGTAACAGGTTTATTGTATTCAAGTGAGAGATCGGTAATCTTTCTTGCAGCATGCTGGACAACAATTTCATCATGCTGGGTTGCACCTTCAATTACAATTCCTATTGTAACCACTGCATCAATGTCGTCTCTTTCACAGAGCTTCTTGATAGCCAGCGGCATGTCATACACTCCCGGAACAAGGATTTTCTCAACAACTTCCACTCCAAGGAATTTTGCGTGCTCTTCACCGAGCAATTCCATCTGGAAAGTAAGATCCCTGTTAAATTCAGCTATTACAAATCCCAATTTTATGGCCATAATATCACTTAAGGTTGCTTTATAAATGTTTATATATTTTCTGTTTTTCTTCCTGCATCAGGACTATGGTCTCGCAGGCCCCACATCTTCAAATCCCTGTCTCTGTCCGGTACCCGCTTCCTTGATCATTTTCTCAGGTCTGAAAAGCATCTTGACAGCATTCAGTGCATGTTCCCTTGACCTTTGCTCCATAAGAAAAGCAAGTTCATTTTCATCCTTTGCTTCATCCTCATGGACAAACACCTCTATTATATGGGTATTTGTCATGAGTTGTGCCTGGATTATTCCGGTTGATGCTTCATGAGCGCAGATCTTATCCTGTTCTTTGCTACCGGGCATTCCTAGAGCCATGACTATATCACATTTTTCCTCATCGATGAGCTTTTTGGCTGCAACCGGGAGATCTTTAATTCCGGGAACAGTTCTGCGAATGATCTTTGCAGATACATTCTTCTGTATCTCATCGATTGCAGCTTTACCCATGTTAAAGCGTGCAAATGTTGTGTCAACGACTCCTATTGTTGCCATGCTTACCTGATATCTGAATTTTAAAGTGTGTTAAGCACTTCAGCTGCTGCTTCAACACCAGCTCCGAAGTCAGAAACCACTCCTCTCTTCTGGAGTGCCATTTCAAGTTCCTGTATTGTCAGCATGATGTCCTTTGGCTGTACATTACCCATGCTGCCAATCCTGAAGATCTTACCGCTCAGGTGAGCCTGACCGCCTGCTATGGTTATGCCTTTAGCCATAAGGTCTTTCTTTATGTCATTACCGCTAACTCCTTCAGGAGCTTTCATGGCTGAGACTGTATTGGAATAGTGGCTGAGGTCATCATTAAGCTGTGGGAACATCTCAAGTCCCATTGCAGCTGCAGCTGCCCTGATTGCTTTTGCACCGGTTGCATGACGGTTGATCCTTGCTTCCATGCCTTCTTCCTTTACAATGTGAAGTGCTTCCTGAAGACCGAAGAATAATGGAACTCCTGGTGTGTATGGTGTCTGTGATTTGTCAGCACTCTTCTTGTGTGCTTTAAGATCAAGATAGTATGGAAGTGCATCTTTCTCGTTCATTGCTTCAAGTGCTTTTTCACTGACAGATATCATGGAAAGTCCTGGTGGTGCAGCAAGACATTTCTGGGAACCTACAACAGCAATATCAACTCCCCATTCATCTACTTTTACAGTGTCTCCGCCAAGGGTTGTAACACCATCCATAATAAAGAGTGCATCGTATTTCTTTGCGAGTTTTCCGATTTCCTCTGCAGGGTTCTGAATACCTACGGATGTCTCGTTGTGGACAAGGGTGACTGCCTTTGCACCTTCTTCAAGTTTCTTTTCAACTTCCCCAAGGTTAAAGGAGTGTCCCCATTCATTTTCAAGGGCGTTAACTTTCCCGTATCTTACAGCGATATCCTTGAACCTTTCACCGAACTTACCATTTTCAAGGGCAACTACGACATCATCTTTGCCTACTGTGCATCCCACAGCAGCTTCCATTGCAGCGGTACCTGATCCGCTTAAGATGAAAATATCATTCTTTGTCTGGAAAACATCAGCAAGAATTTCACGGCAATCATCAAACATTGCTGAGAACTCTGCTCCCCTGTGATTGATCATGGGCTTTGACATAGCCCTGAGAACGCGAGGTGCAACAGGAACCGGTCCTGGCATCATAAGAAGTGTATCTTCAAGATCCATATTAATCTCCTGATTATTATTAGCGTAATTGAAATTTGTAATTATTTGTTTGCCATCTGGTAAATTGTACATGTGGCAACTTTTGCTGATATGCAAGCCTATTATATAAACCTATTATGAATCTCTGGTTTTATTCTATGGTCTGTCACGGATAGACAACCTTCAGTTAATTTACATGCAGCAAACAACATTATAGAATCTTTGAATTTATAAGAAACATTCGCTTTGCAAGTAATTCTCTTTCAGGCAGTTCATTCTCTAATTTGAGTTAAAAGCCAGTAGAATCAATATTGAAAATGGTTTATATTAATTAAAAAGAAAAATGAGAATGTAGAGAATTACTCTCTCCATTCGTAGATGTAGTTTGTCCTGTAGATCGGGCCGTTCTGGTATGCATAAAGTATTCTGAATGAGCCACGGAATGCATTCAACCATGGTGCGTTCGCCCTGAATGTACCTTCTTTAACAGTACCGGTTGGTTCATCCCACTGTATCGTGAAGAAAGTTCCATATGTTTCATCTTCCAGATAATACTTGCTTGAGCTTGCTCTGTCAATAGCTACGTCTGCAAAGTCTATAGTTATAGAGCTTGTATCACCAAGTCCCAGACCACCGGTATCCATAAATGTTGCTTCTTTTCTGACATGGATGACAATTTCTTCTTCGGCAGCATAGAAATCCTTAGGTTCGTCAGAGATTGTTCTTACCTGTGCTGTTTCACCGTTGTCTCCCATGTTACTGGTCCAGACATTTCCTCTTTCGTAGTCCACGTCGTATGTGTAGTAGTCATGTGTGCTGATTACTTTGTCTCCATAGTCTTCAACTTCAACTAGATACCAGCCAGGTGTTACAGCTGATGGAGCTGCACTTGTTGAGCTTGTGGCCTGTCCTATTCTTGTTCCTGTCCAGCCACCGCTCCATGATGAACTGTCAGAGCCGTATCTCCAGTTTCCTTCGAATGAATTACCGTCACTGCTAAGTTTAATTTCTACATCACCTGCATCATTTGGTTCTGCATATGAAGGACTCTCGGACCAGGTTCCTATGAATACATCACCGTTCACAACACCTTCAAGTCTACCTTCATCGTGTGTATATTCGCCATATAATTTGCCATTTGATTCCCAGAATGTCATGTCGCCCCAGTTAGATGACCATTCACCAACAAAGCTGTGTGATGTGCTTTCAGCTGTGAATCCGCTCTGTGGATTTGGTACAGTTCCTGTTGATGCTGAGCTGGAACTGCCTGTTGCGGTGCCTGCAAGAAGTTCAAGAGGTATTGAAACGGTTGCTCCATCTATTATTTCAAAGTCAACGGATTCTTCCACTCCTGCACCGCTGATTATCACTCTGTAGTTTCCAAGTGGCCATCCGTCATCTGGTTTTTCCAGTATGAATGTTCCACGTCCGAAGTCTTCTCCGGTTTCTGATTCGAAGGTGTGTATTGAATAATCAGTGTCAAGATAAATCCATTCAACGTTGATTGTATCGTAATCAAAATTGTCGTAGATAAACCATGCATATAATGCATCTGAATTTTTTGAGTATTTCAGGACCTTGTCAACAGGTATGAAGTTCTCTGTTGATGATGTCATCATTACTTCAAGGAGTCTTGGTTCACCACCAGTGGCGGTCATGTCACCGTATTTTTTGGTTACTGCTTCCACAACCTGTTGTTCTTCTTCGGTTGCCCCGAAGCTTCCCGGTTTATACGAATCACTTATATCGGTACATCCGGAAAGTGAGATTATGCCGATTAAGAGTATTGCTACTAGTAATTTAGATTTCATTTATATCCATCCAGCCAGAAAATATATTATTTATTTTATTAATCAAACACCATATTACTCGTCTTTGTATTTAAACTTATTAGGAATATACAGGAAGTAATATGGGCGTTGAGTCTGATGTTTGCGTTTTAAATCAGGCATCAATAACAGAAGCTCAAGGTTTCTAAGATGGGACTATCAGGAACTAAAGAATATACATGAAAATGATCAGTCAATTTTACGTATTTGGCACAGAGATTAAATGCTCACTCATTCGCGTTGCCACTCGTATAAACTATATTTTCTTTTCACAAGCTGTTCTTCTCTGCTTGCATTTCCATAAATATATAATGCAATCAGCAACAGCCAGAAATCTGTAAGTAAACCAAGAATTCCCATCAGGACTGCAAAAATTTTCCCGACCAAAACAGCTCTTTGAGTAGCTTTTACAAAATCCATACGAGTTGAAAGGAATGCACGGAGTATGCGTCCCCCGTCCATTGGGAATGCGGGAATAAGATTGAAGATTCCCAGAAATATATTGATGTACCCAAGGATAAATGCGATGAGGAATATCGGATTTCCTTCACTTACAGGAACAGGATTAAGTGAGTAATTAAAAATGATTAGTAAAACACCCAGGATAATACTTGAAAGCGGTCCTGCAGCTACAATAGCTATAACCTTCAGAGGCTCATGCACTTCTTTTTTCAGGGCAGCAACTCCCCCCAGCAGGTGAAGCCTTATTTCCTTTATGCTTCCTCCGTACCTCAGGGTGAAAAATGAGTGTGCAAGTTCATGTATCAATACGGATACAAAAAGGAGAATTGCAGTTATTAATGAAAGAATATATTTCATAATTTCATGCTCAGTTTCTGCAAATCCAAAAGGTTGTCCCTGCTGTGAAAAAAACCATGCAAATAAGGGCAATACTATTAGAAACGTAAAATCTATCATTATGGGTATGCCCATTATTCTTCCAATTTTGTACGCGGTGCTCATTGAATTTCCTGCAAACTGTTTGCAATAACATTAATGCCTGAGTTATTTAAAATTAAGGGATAAGCAAACTTCACTATTCTTATTGGAACTAATTGATAAAAAGAAGAACAGAAAAATAATCTGTTGAGAAAAGTCATTCACTCAGAAGTTTCAGTATATCATATTTTGTAACAACACCTGCCACATGTCCCTGTTCAAGTACAAGAACCGCCGGATGTTTTTCTAGCATATAAGATGCAGTTTTAACATCAGTTGATGGTGCGAGCGTCGGGAAGGAATCACCCATAATGTCTCTTATTTTCATATGGGATACAACAGAGGTTTTCTTGTCGGCCATTGACCTGACAATGGTATCCTCTGAAATGCTTCCAACGGAAATTCCGTCTTCAATTACGGGAATCTGGGATATGTTAAACTCTTCCATAATGTGTACTGCCTGGTCTATGCTTTCATGAGGAGAAACAGAAATAAGGTTCCTGTTCATGATATCTTTCAGGAAAATGTCTTCCTTTTCTATATCATTGAACACATCAATTATTTTTTTTAGTGTTGACAGCCTTGGATCCACATCCCCTGATTCTATTCTGGCAATAAGTGGCTGGCTCACACCTGCCCTTTTAGCCAGATCACTCTGTGTAAGTCCAAGATCGTTTCTTTTCTGCTTCAGTTCATCAGGCGATGGAAGTTGCATGGGTATTACTGATGGTAATTATACTATTTAAAACCAGTTAGAGAAAAGCTGTGTTGCAATACAAAAATATCAAAAAATAGAAAGAAGAAAATTATTCTTCTTCAGGTATGTCCATTTCCATGACAATGTTACCTTCATCGTCTGTCATGGTCATTTTGCCGTTAATGAGTTTTGTTTCAGAAAGAACATTGCCGTCGACGTCATAAGCAGTCCATATGAAGACATCCGCATTTTCGTCTGACCAGTAGTATTCCATTCTTGCAAATCCATCCTCACCAGGTTCATTTGTTTCGTAGACTGCATGGCAGAGTTCCATACCTTCAACCATCTCAGTACCTACAATTTCCATGGTTACCATTTCACCGGTACTTGGTTCACTTACTGTCCATGTGGTTCCAACAGGGCAGTTTTCGTCAGAGTCAGCACCTTCTGTATAGGTCATTTCATACTCTTCGTTGTTTTCATCTTCAACTGTAACAGTTGTGGTTTCACCTTCTTCGTTTACTTCAACTATGGTAGTTGTGCCATCATCATCTTTGACGATTATTGTGCTCTCGTCGTCCTCATTTTCTGCAGCTACAGTATTTTCTTCATCTGTAGCAACGAGATTTTCATTTTCTCCGGAAGCTGTGTTGTCCTGATCGCTGCATCCTGATACAGCAAGTGCCAATACCAGTAGTGTTATGAATAATATTATTTTCTTTTTCATAATACATCCCTTTTCATATGGGTTACACATATGTCTAAACTTAAATGTATCGATTTATCACGATATCAATAGCTAAAAACAAATGCTGCAGTTAATTTTTATTCCGGTTTATCCGGTAAACAAATCAGAAAAAAGCAGTAATTAAAACTAGTTAGAAAAAGGGTAAGAAGAATATTATTCTTCTCCCATCTCCATTTCCATGACTACGTTTCCGTCTTCATCTATCATGGTCATCTTACCATTCATGACTTTTGTTTGGGACAAAACGTTTCCGTCCACGTCATAATAGGTCATGATGAAGCTTTCCTCGTTTTCATCAATCGGAGTATACATTTCCATCATAGCAAATCCATCTTCATCAGGATGGCTCAATTCGGCGACTGTGCGGCACATCTCGATTCCTTCTATGACTTCAGTACCCATAACTTCCGTGACCATACTTTCGCCGGTATTTGGATCATTCATTGTCATAGTTGTACCCACAGGGCACACTTCGTCTTCTGCTCCTTCCGGAGAGGACACTACTACTTCTGCACCATCTTCACCTGGGATGGTAATGCTCTGTTCTTCTTTGTCACTGCATCCTGATACTGCCAGGGACAATACCAACAACATTATGAATACTATTAATTTCTTTTTCATAATTTACCCCTTTTTTTTGTAACAGTTAGATTAGTAGCATGATTTAAATGTATCGATTTATCATTACAGAAAATTTTCTTAAACTGATCATACACTGTGGTTACGTATGCCATTTAGAAGCTGAAAAACCTTATTCATGAAATGAGCTTATCCAAAATAAGTGAAGTAAATAAGTGGATTTACTCCAACTAAGCAGTTACAGGAACCTGTCCGGTGAAAACTCCTTTTCCATACATGTATTTAACTTCATAGATAACATTACCATCAGCATCATAGTATGTCCATATGTAATTATCATCATTTTCGTCGCGGTATATCTCTAACCTGTTAAACCCTTCTTCATCCGGTTTATCTGATTCGTAAAAAAGGTAGCACATTTCAATTCCATCAACAACTTCCATGCCCATTACTTCCATTTCTATGTACAGGTGGGTATTGGCATCATACATTAGTGTTGTTGTACCTGCAGGACAATATGCAGCAGCTGAACCTGCTTCAGTTTCGGTATTTTCTATGTCTTTAACAGATTCATCTGTTTGAGTTGTAGTGGCCTGTTCTTCTTTATCACTGCACCCTGACACTGCCAGGGATAACACAAGTAAAATTATGAATATCAGCAATTTCTTTTTCATAATACACCCCTTTTACAATAATTACAAAAAGTGGTATATGTTAAATGTATCGATTTTTAATTGTGGTTACATTTAATTAAAAAGTGTAAAGAGGCCGGCCACGTAGCCGACATACACGCCAAGCATCAGTCCGCCTTCCCACCTGTCAAGTTTCTTTCCGGTGATGCCGAAAACAATCAGGAGTACCATAAGTGCGATCATAATCGGGAAATCGTATTCAAGAGACTGGTTAAGTATGGTAAGTGGCCTTATCTGGGAGGATGCTCCAAGAATAAGTGCGATATCCATGGTGTTTGCACCGAGTATATTACCTATGGATATGTCCTGGTGTCCTTTCAGGGTAGCTGATACTGCGGTTATCAGTTCAGGCAGGGATGTTCCAAGGGCAACCAGTGTAAGGGCTATGATCATTTCAGGAATCCCAAGCCATTCTGCAATTGTTATACCGGCATCAACAAGTATTCGGCTGCCTACTACGACAAGCAGTGCGCCTGCTATAAAAAGGAGAATATCTTTTTTTAGCTCAACTAGCGGAACTTTCTCCCTGAGTTCTTCATTTCCGTCAAAAACGGCACGTTGAAGGCGGAAATTGTAATACATAAAACCTACAAAAATTACCAGCAGAAGTAATCCGTCAAGCGGGGAAACCACGCCGTCATATGCTACTGCTAACAGTAGCAGGGCCGAGGAAAGCATGAATCCTCCTTTACGTGTGAATCCATGAAGTTCAACAGGTATTGCCTTGATAGCAATTACTGTACCAAGTACAAGTCCTATATTGCATATGGCAGAACCAACTGCATTTCCCACTGTCATTTCTACGTGGTCAAGATAGGCTGCCATGGCAGAAACAGTAAATTCCGGTGCTGTGGTTGCGAAACTTACAATTGTGGCACCAATGATTATTTTTGGTATACCGCTTTTTTCGGAAATAGTTACAGCAGACTCCACAAACCAGTCTGCACCTTTTGTAATCATTAAGAGGCTGACAAGCAATAATGCAACCGTTACTAGCATGAGGAACTTTATACATGCCCATGGCATTTAAAAGTAAGTGAGGATAAAAGCAAGGAGAATAGGAAGTAATCAATAATTATGAATAACTAAAACATCCCAAAGGGCCAGGGGAAGCGGGCATGCTCCGAAAAGGTGCATAAAAAAGTCATTGTTCTTACTTTTTTCATGCATTCAAACAAGGTTACAGGACCAATAAATGCATTGTTCTATGGCATTTATGGCGGTGATGGACCGTGCCACCTTCGGCGGGTGGTTGAATTGGTATTTGTTTATAAAGGTCTTTTGCAGGGACTTGAGATATCACTCAAGACCCAGCATTGTAACTGCTGCAACAATCATTATTCCCAGTCCTACCATACGTACAGAGTGTTTTATCATGCTCTGTTTTGCAAGTTTTCCTGAGTAAACTCCAAGAATGGACAGGACTGTTATACTGCAGATTATTGCTGCCTCCAGCCGGTGTGCATCAAGTAAAACGAATGGCAGTATTGGTACGAGTGAGCCGAAAAAGCTTGCTCCTCCGTGGAAGAAAGAGTCGCTCCATATTTTTGTCTTAGTTTCTTGCTCGAGCCTTGTACTGTTAAGTTTTCGCAGAAGGGGTTTTTCCAGTTCTGCCAGTTTTCCAAATTCCACTGCACTCTCCGCAAGATATGACCCGACACCATTAGTAAGTGCAAGGGCTACTGCCCCACCCAGTGCTGCATTTATTACTATTGTAGGGTCATCGGATACATGGGAAGTACCAATAACAACACCAAGAACTGCCAGTATCCCGTCGATGCTGCCAAGTATTATATATCGTCCGTGTTCAGTTTTCAGTTTCAGGCGTCTGCCTTTAAGGATATTTATCTTGTTCATAATTACCTTCTATTAAAATTCAAGTTAAATTATACACACAAAGCTTTTTTCTTTTTCGGGCTATTTCAGGATAATAGGCAAGGTTAAGCTTATTGCACATGATAAAAATACAGACCCGACAAGCTTACAGGAATGGTCATGAAAGTTCATCCAAGATGTTCATATTGCCTGCTTTCCCGGGTTCACCAGGAAGCGGAACTGTCAACTGATGACGGGGAATTGATCCAGAAAGTAGTTCGTGGCGGAATCGATGTACTTAATGCCCTTTATCAGCCCGGTATGCCGGCAGCAGAGTTATCCACGCCCATGCACAGGAAAGCCTATGAGCTTCTCAATGACAATGATCCTTACCTCGAGAAGAAGATACTCAGCAGTAAAACAGCAGAAAGGTTCATGCCTGTAATACGTTCCCATGTGTTTAACGGGGAAGATGATGATATTGCTACATTCAAGCGTGCTGTACTTGCAGCTGTAATTGGCAATTACTTCGACTATGGTGTAATGGGACTTGAAGTGCCAATTGAAGTTTTTGATGACACGTTCAGGGAGCATTTCAGAGAGGCCTGGATATCGATGATACTGACAGGATGCTGGATAAGCTCAGCAACGTGGTTTACCTGGCCGATAACTGCGGGGAGATTCTCATTGACACACTGGTATTTGAGATAATAAGGAAGATGGGTGGTAAGATAACCCTGGTTGTCAGGGTGCACCAATCCTGAATGATGTGACCATGGATGAAATTGAGGAATTTGGTATTGCCGATAAAGTAGATCGTGTCCTTACTACAGGTTCAAATGCAATAGGTGTTCGGTTTGAAGAAGCACCTCAGGAGCAGGATGCGCTGGATGATGCTTCACTTATTATAAGTAAGGGAATGGCAAACTATGAAACACTGTCAGAAGAGAATTATAGGCCAATAGCATATTTACTAAAGGTAAAGTGTGATCCTGTGGGAGAGGATATAGGCGCACCAAAGGGCTGTTCAGTAGCCCGTTTCCTGAGTAGGTGATTTATTTATGTGCGAACTGAAAGTTATTCTTACAGATGGTGAAACCCGTAATGTTGTGATGGAATCTGTCACAAAAATGGTAGTCAATGGGGAAAATGTAGACCTTTACGGAATTCTCGGGAGAGGGAAAGCGTAAAGGATCTATTAAGGAAATAAATTTTGGCTCAGGTGAAGCTTTAATACTTCAGAACTAATTTTAATTGGGCTAATTTAAATTATATGAGAGTTATTTATATTATATAATTAACAGAGATAAAGATTGGAAGGAACTAAGATGTCAAAAGTAAAAGTTGCAATAAACGGATATGGTACCATTGGTAAACTGTTGCTGATGCTGTAACCATGCAGGATGATATGGAAATAATCGGTGTTGCAAAGACAAGACCAAACTACGAGGCTTTTGTAGCAAATGATAAGGGATACGATGTTTACACCCTTGCAGACAGGGTTGACAGTATGAAGAAGGCAGGAATCCCTGCTGCAGGTACTGTTGATGATATGATTGCAAAAGCTGATGTGGTAGTTGACTGTACACCTGGTGGCATAGGCGAAAAGAACAAAGCACTCTACGAGAAAGCAGGTGTCAAGGCCATCTGGCAGGGCGGCGAAGACCACGAGCTTGCAGGCTGTTCATTCAATGCAGAAGCAAACTACTCAGAAGCTCTTGGAAAGGACTTCGTAAGGTGGTTGTTTCCTGTAACACCACAGGTCTGTGCAGGGTAATTTACCCACTTGATCAGGAATACGGGGTAAAGAAGGTAAGAGTCACACTCATGAGAAGGGCTGCTGATCCAAATGATATCAAGACAGGTCCTATTAATGCAATTGTGCCAAACCCGGTAAAGCTTCCATCCCACCACGGTCCTGATGTGAAGTCTGTTATACCACACATCAACATAACTTCAACTGCAGTAAAGCTTCCAACAACTCTCATGCATCTTCACCTCTTAACATTGAGCTGAGAAAGACTGCACAGCAGATGATGTAAAAGCTATTTTTGCCAAGCAGCCACGTGTAAGATTTATCGGCCAGGGCATTACCTCAACAGCCGAGATAATGGAGATGGGCAAGGACATCGGACGTCCAAGAGGCGACATGTGGGAGAACTGTGTCTGGGAAGACTCTGTCACAATGTATGAGGGAGAACTCTACTTCTTCCAGGCAATCCACCAGGAATCCGATGTAATTCCTGAGAACATTGACGCTATCCGCGCCATGACAGAAATTGAAACCGATGGTGCAAAGTCCATAGCCAAGACCAACAAGGCAATGGGACTTTAATTTTTTTTAAAGGTCTTATGCACTCTCCGGATGATTTTCTTGTTCTTAGCGACAAAATAGCCGGGGCAGTGCGTGAGGCTGTAAAGGGGCTGGTCGGCACATCTGATGCCGACCGGATTCTTTATACAGGGGCAGACGGCACCCCTACCAAATTAATAGATGATGCTGCCGAAAAAGCTATTTTTAAAATACTGGGCAGGGAAGGCAGTTCTTTCAGGATTATCAGTGAGGAAGCCGGTGAGAAGATAATAGGCAAATCTCCGGATCTTACGATCATAATTGACCCAATAGACGGAACATATAACGCTTCTATTGACATTCCTTTTTACAGCGTTTCACTTGCCATAACATCTGCTGACCTTAATAACATACTATTCGGGTATGTACAGAACCTTGCCAACGGGGATACTTTTTATGCAGAAGCAGGCAAAGGTGCTTACTTAAATGGAAAAAATTAAAAACATCAGACAATAAGGATGTGCGTAAGTTCTGTGTCAGTGTTTATGGGTACAGGCGCAACATTACAGCTGCATCTAATCTTTCAGGGAATGTCAGGAGAATCCAGGTCTCTTGGCAGTGTGGCACTGAATTATGCTATGTTGCAGCAGGAAAAATTGATGCATTTGCAGACGTCAGGGGAACAATGCGTATGACTGATATTGCCGCCGGGAAACTTATAATTGAGGAAGCTGGCGGAATTGTCACCAATGGAAACGGTGACTCTTTAAAGTTAGAAAACCAAGTATTAAGCAGGGTTTGCGTAATAGCATCCAACGGACTTGCACATGAGCGTATCTTAAAGCTTTCAACAGGGATAGTAAATGAAGGTAAGTAAATTAGGCATAGTATCGCGTTTTGATCAGCAGGATGCCCTTGATATGGTCAGAAATATCTACGACGAGTTCAGCTCAAAAGTAGAAATCGTCCTGTCATAAAGACCGGAAAACACCTTGGTATTACAGATATTTGTCTTCCGGTTGAAGAGATGAGGAGTGCAGGTGTCCAGTTAATTATTTCCGTAGGAGGAGACGGTACTGTCCTACGGAATATTTCCAAGATGGAAGATCCCCTTCCTGTTCTTGGTATTAACATGGGTACACTTGGTTTTCTGGTGGATGTTCCGCCGGAGGACGCTATAAAAGACATTGCTGATGTTCTTAAAGGTTTTAGCTATACGGAGCGCTCACGCCTGAGTGTAAACTTAAACGGTAAGAGGTTGCAGGATGCAACCAATGAAATTGTACTCATTACCGCAAGGCCCGCCAAGATACTGACATTCAGGATCTCAATTGACGATTCCGAGATAGAGGAAATGCGGGCAGACGGAATTGTTGTTGCAACACCCACAGGCTCTACTGCATATTCGATGAGTGCCGGTGGACCGATTGTGGACCCAAGGGTTGATGCCTCAATAATTGTTCCGCTGGCCCCTTTCAAGTTATCTGCAAGACCCTGGATAGTGCCCGGTGAGTAATATCAAAGTGGCAATGACAATACCTGAGAAGGAGGCAGCCATTGTGATTGACGGGCAACACACATACAGTATGAAGGAAAATGATGTTGTAACTATAACAAAAGCAGAAAATCCTGCAAGGTTTGTCAGTAGTTCTGTTAATGGCTTTTATGAAAAAGTACAGAGTAAACTTGCCTGAACTGTTGTTTGGATTAATATTTGAGGGTGATTATTTGTTCAATTCCTGTAATCAGCAAAAAACTGCCTTCCACTCACTAGATAAATATTGCCATTAAACATCTGCGGAAAAAGCATAAATTCCCTTAAAATACCTAACAGTTATATAATGGAACTGGAAATTCTCAGCAACCAAGGAGTCAAAAGCATGTCAGAAAATAATGATTACTCAAGAAACAAGCTTATGGATTATTTGAATTTGCCACCTCTTGATATTGAGATATGTGATGTGACACTCAGGGATGGTGAGCAGACACCCGGAGTGGTCTTTACAAGGGAAGAAAAGATTGCCCTTGCAACAAAACTTGACTCTGTCGGAGTTGACATCATTGAAGCAGGTTTTCCTGTAGTTTCAATTCCGAGAAAAAAGTTGTTAAGGAAATAGCTAACATGGGACTTAATGCCAGGACATGCTGTCTTGCACGTTCAAAGGTAAGTGACGTGGAAACTGCTGTGGACTGCGATGTCGATTTTATCAGTATATTTATTGCAATGTCTGACCTGCACCTTAAACACAAATACCATAAGAGTTGTGAAGAGATGTTTTCCTGTGCAATGGAGGCTGTCCAGTATGCAAAGGACCATGGTGTTGGTGTGAGGTTTGCAGCAGAAGATGGAAGCAGGACTGATGTTGAAGTACTCAAAAATGCTTTCAAGGCAGCTGAGGAGTACAAGGTTGATTATGTAAGTATTGCCGATACAATTGGAATACTGAATCCCAGCACAACTTATTATCTTGTCAGCGAGATCAAAAAGCTGTTGATACTCCTGTATGTATACACTGTCACAATGACCTTGGCATGGCAACAGCAAACACCCTTGCAGCAGCAGAAGCAGGTGCAAAACAGCTTCATACAACAGTTAATGCTATCGGTGAGAGGGGCAGGAAATGCTTCACTGAGGAAGTCCTGGTTGCTCTCAGGATACAATATGATATTGACAGGTACGATACCACAAAGCTTACTGAGCTTTCAAAAATGGTAAATGAGTATTCGGGACTTAAGCCTGCTGTAAACAAGGCAATTGTCGGAGAACACACATTTTCACATGAATCCGGAATTCATGTATGTGCTATCCTTGAAGAACCACGTACCTATGAGCTTTTACCCCGGAAATGGTTGGTGGAAACGTCATCTTATCGTAGGAAAACATACCGGAATGAAAGCATTGAAAGGTATTGTCGGAGAAATGGGATACGACCTTTCAAAGGAGCAGCTCACAGTGCTTCTTGACAGGATAAAGAACTGTACTGAAACCAAGCACGGTATCTCCTGCAAAACTGGAATCAATGATAAATGATACAAAAAAGCATTAATAATCTATTAATGCATCTTTTTTCCTTTGTGAATTGTCACGGCTTCGTTTTCATGTGCAACACTTTCATCTTCTTCAAAATGACTGTCATCATAATAATTCATTTCATCATTTTCAAGAATAATTACATAGTCAGCAGAGTTTCTGAGGGCTGTTGAAAAGCCAGGTTCCACGCCAAATATTATGGTTTCTTTTCCATGTTCATTGGCTTTGTTCAGCAGTGGCTTGAAGTCTGCGTCCCTTGTAACAAGGGCCATGGTGTCAATTGTAGGGTTGTAGACAAGTTCCATTCCTTCAACGGCGAGTCTTACATCCACATCACTTGAACATATAATAGGTTCAAAACCATTGTTTTCAATAGCTTCCACAAGCTTGTCTGATGCGTACTGGTTAAGGAAAACCCTGCCGATTTTCACGTTTCCGTATTCTTTCAGGACATCCCTGATCTCTTCGAGGTTGACGTTAAACTCTTTACGCAATACGTTAGGACCGTCTACAAGAAGACCTATACTTCTTCTGCCTGTCTCTTTTTTAGTACTGAGATATTTGACAATGGAATTTAATCCGGTTTTCACATTTGCCATGCTTCCTCTCTATAATGATAATAGGATCGGCTGATAAATGCCGAATCTAATAATTATTATGAATATTTATGATAATTGCTATGTTATATTCGATACGCTATAAATATTATTAATGTGATTTTGTAAAGATATGTTATTTAAATGTTGTTAAACTGTTTTTAATAATTGAACAATTTATGGGAATGTGGAATCATACTACTAAATTTATCACAAGTGTACAACACTATACAAATTATTGCCCCAATAATTCTGCAAGTGGTTTTTTTATGACGCTTGCTCCTGCTTTGAAACTCTCATCCAGGATGAAATAGTTGCTAATCCTCCCACCAATTCTTTTTCTGGTAAAAAGAACTTCTCCGCCATGTTTTATAAACATATCCATTACTTCTTCGAACTGGTCTCTTTCCATTTCTGAGAGTTCAATAAGACTTTCCCCGTCAAGCAGCCAGTTGTAAACCTTTAGAAGTGTTATTTCCCTTACTCGTTTTAAGCCATCTGTGTCCTTGAAATCATCAACATAGACTGAACGTTTCAGCTGCGGGAGACCAGCCAGCCAGCGTATCCTGCATATCGATAAACTGTATAGGAATCACTTCACCTTCTTCCGGTGTTGGAAAAAGTCTTGTAAGATGACTAGTTTCCCTTGCCATCATCTTACCTTCTGTAATATGGATCTCCGTATGAATTATACTTTACCTGTGCTCTTTTTATTCTGCTTCCCATAAGAAGCCCAACGAAAATTCCACTAAGGTGAGCTGTGTGGGCTACCATGTCATTTGCATTCATCAATGCAAAGTCAAGCAGTGCAAAGAGTATCAGTGCATGTATTATTTTCATTGGAATAAAGTAGACATATACTCTGATATCAGGTGCAATTATTGCAAGAGCTGCAAATATTCCCATAATGGCACCACTGGCACCAACTACAGGCGTATATGGGTAATCTGTAGTTATGGAATATGCTATGGCTGCAACCAGTCCTGCTGTGAAATACACATTCAGGAATATCTTTTTGCCTGCCCTCCTTTCCAGATCAGGCCCAAAGAAAAACAGTACAAGCATGTTAAAAAAGAGGTGCATGAACCCGCCATGTATAAACATGTGGGTTACAAGCGTCCATGGATGCTGGAGTATTAATGCAGGGACAAGCTGAAACAATTCGGAGTATCCCGGGATTATCTGCAAAAGGAATGAGAACAGGCACAAATAGATGATTGCCATGGAAGGGCTGCTTTTCATGGAATACTTTATGTTTTTTCCAAAGCCTATTGCAGCACCTTTGGCGGCATTTTTGGCAGTGCTTTTGATTGCATCCTTAAAAATGTCATCAGAATATGTGTTTGTATTTCCATAGCCGGTACTACCGCTAAAATGTCCTTCTTTCTTAAGCTGTTCCAGACCTTCGCATGCATGTTGCTCGGGAAGCCTGTGCCTAGAACAGAATGTTTTTCCACAAAAACGGCATCTGAAGGGGATACTCTCTTCTTTGCCACATATCCAGCATTTTTTGTCCAAATAATTCACCGTGATTTTAATGATTCTTTATGGTAGAACGGCATTAAATAAAACTATTTCCTAAAAACACAGGTTCAGAGGTCAGTTATTATCAAGAATAATCATGATAGATATCGGAACACTTATATGTTAAAATCGTGTATTGGTGTCATTTATTACTCATATGTACGTATATCTTCGTTCAATCAACTCTTTATGTGAAACATTGGAAAAATGGTCACAAATAATCATGATAGATTCCGGAAACTTTTTTATATAGGGTCGTGTTATTAGAATATCCTACATAACAGTTTCAAAAATATTACAAATCCGATTGTAAATAACAATTAATAATAATATAGTGTTTTTTCGTAGCACTTCTATATCTATAAAGGAGGACAAAACAAACATGAGCGACTTAGAAGCTGGACAGTTTTCCATCGACGACCTTGAGAATGTCCAGATTACAATTGGCAAGATTGTGGGTGCCATTGAGAAAAAAGCAAAAGAAGAGGGAGTTGAAGTAGGTCCTACTCCTAAACCCGGTATCTCAGGACTGAGAGACTGGGATTACACACTGCTGGCACGTTACCAGCCGGTTTATACACCTGTCTGTGACCAGTGTTGTTACTGTACCTTTGGTAAATGTGACCTTTCAGGAAACAAGGAAGGTGCATGTGGTATCAACATGGAGGCACACCAGGCACGTGAAACCCTTCTCAGGGTAATTACCGGTGCTGCAGCACACGCAGGACACGGACGTCATATTCTCCATCACCTTATACACCTTTACGGTGAGGACAAACCAATAGAAGTGGGTCCTTCAAACCTGATTGCACCAAACACACAGGCTGTAACAGGTATTAAACCTGAGACACTCGGTGACCTTGAAGAAGTTATGGATTATGTTGAGGAACAGCTCACACAGTTGCTTGCAACCATTCATGCAGGTCAGGAAGGAGCAGCAATTGACTTTGAGTCAAAGATCCTCCACGGTGGTATGCTTGACCACGTAGGTATGGAAGTATCTGACCTTGCACAGATTTCCTGTCTTGGAATGCCAAAGTCAGACCCCGAAGCTCCTCTTGTGGAAATAGGAATGGGTTGCATTGACTCAAACAAACCAGTTCTTGTTGTGATTGGTCACAACGTAGCAGGTGTTACAAACATTATGGATTACATACACGACCACGGTCTTGAGGACAAGATGGAACTTGCAGGACTTTGCTGTACTGCAATTGACATGACACGTTACCAGATGGACCAGGGTGGCAAACCACAGGCCAAAGTAATCGGTACCCTTGCAAAGGAACTCAAGATGATAAGGTCCGGTGTTCCTGATGTAATTGTTGTTGACGAGCAGTGTGTCAGGGCAGATGTCCTTGACGAGGCAAAAAAGCTCTCAATCCCTGTAATTACCACTAACGAAAAGATCATGTACGGCCTGCGCAACAGGTCAAACGACAGTCCTGCAGACATCATTGAAGACCTTTCAACATTCAAGGAGCCTGGAGCACTTATCCTTGACTTCGATGTACTTGGTCAGGTAGCTCCTGAACTTGCAATCAAGATGTCCAAGATACGCGATGAAATGGGTATCAAGGCACTTCCAAGTGAGGAAGAACTCCAGGAACTTTCCGCAAAGTGTGTCCAGTGTGGCGCATGTGAAATGGACTGTCCTGACAACCTTCCTATCATGGAGGCAATGAGGGCTGGTACAGACAAGGATTTCAGCAAGTTCGAGTATCTCCACGACAAGTGTATTGCATGTGGACGCTGTGACCAGGCATGTCCAAAGGATATTCCTGTGCTCAATATGATCGAAAAGGCATCCCAGAAACTCATCCGTGAGGAGAAGGGTCTTATGCGTGCAGGAAGAGGTCAGATCAGTGACCCTGAGATCCGTGAAGAGGGTGTCAACCTTGTACTGGGAACAACACCAGGTATTGTTGCGATGGTAGGATGTTCCAACTATCCGGACGGTACAAGAGATCTCTACACAGTAGCAGATGAGATGCTTAAGAGGAACTACATTGTTGTAATGTCAGGATGTTCTGCAATGGACCTTGGTATGTACAAGAATGAAGACGGTGAGACTCTCTATGAGAAGTATCCTGCAAAGTTCCTTGCCGGTAATCTTATTAACGTCGGTTCATGTGTTTCAAACTCACACATCACAGGAACGGCAATTAAGGTAGCTGCCATTTTCGCTCAGAGGCAGGTATCCGGTAACTACGAAGAGATCGCTGACTACATCACAAACCGTATCGGTGCTGTTGGTGTTGCATGGGGAGCATACTCCCAGAAGGCAGCATCCATTGCATCCGGATGTAACAGGCTTGGTATTCCTGTAGTTGTCGGACCACATGGTTCAAAGTACAGAAGAGCACTCATTGGTAAGCCATATCAGGAAGATGACTGGAAGGTATACGATGCAAGAGACGGTTCAGAAATGCCAATTCCTGCAGCACCTGAGTTCCTGCTTACAACAGCGGAATCCATTGAAGAGCTGCTTCCAATGCTTGCAAAGAACTGTATCCGTCCATCAGACAACAATATGGGCAGGATGATCAAACTGACCCACTACATGGAACTCAGCCAGAAGTACCTTGGTCACATGCCAGAGGACTGGTACAAGTTCGTAAGGACAGAGACAGACCTTCCACTTGCAAAGCGTGAAGAGCTTCTTAAGATACTTGAGGCAGATCATGGATGGGAGATTGACTGGAAGCGTAAGAAGATCCTTTCAGGACCAACAATGAAGTCTGAGGTTTCAGCCCAGCCTACAAACGTAAAGAGACTCTGCAAGGAGGGATGTTAAATGGTGGACACAACTAAAAACACCCAGATTTATGCAACATGGGGAAGAAAGGTAGCAAAACCTGTTAACCCGAATGTGGCAGGAAAGATGATCACCAAGGCAAAAAGACCTCTTATGGTGGTCGGTTCTGAAATCTTAAAAGATGAGAAACTTGTAGAAAAGACAATCGCCATAGCAAAGAAGGGTGTTCCGGTAGCAGCTACCGGACATTCCATCACAGCACTTGTTGACAAGGATATCGGTGCAAAGTACATTAATGTACACTCACTTGGACATTTCCTTGGTGACAAGAAATGGGGCGGTCTTGACGGACAGGGTCCTTATGACACAATCCTTTTATCGGTCACAAGAAGTACTATCTTAACCAGGTGCTTGCCGGTATCAAGAACTTTACAGATTTGAAGACAATAGCAATCGAGAGAAATTTCATGCAGAATGCAACATTATCTTTCGGAAATCTTAAACCGGAAGTATACCTCGAGGCGCTTGATGAATTTATTGAGAATTTATGATTTTATTTTAAGGTGACATTACGGAGAACTAATCATGGCAGATGAATTCCCTTTTGAAATATCTCCTATGTTTGAAGGAGAAAGGATTAGAAAAGACGGTATGCACGTGGAACTCGGTGGACCTAAATCCAAAGGTTTTGAGCTTGTAAGGGCAGCTGAGATGAGCGAAGTTGAGGACAACAAGTTCACTCTCATCGGTCCTGACCTTTCAGACATGGAAGAAGGTTCCAGATATCCTCTTGCAATGGTCTACAAGATCGCAGGAGAGCTTGTGGAAGCAGATCTTGAGTCAATCGTCGAAAGAAGGAACCACGAGTTCCAGAACTACATACAGGGTTTCATGCACCTTAACCAGAGAGATGACGTCTGGATGAGGGTAAGCAAGGATGCTGTTGCAAAGGGTATGACCTCATTCGAGTCTGTTGCAAAGGCTATTATGATGCTCTTTAAGAACGAGCTTCCATTCATAGAGGCTGTAGAGGCTATCTACATCACAGATGAAGCTGAGATCGACAAGGAGATCGACAATGCAAGAGCAGTCTACAAGGCAAGGGATGAAAGGACCCGTGACCTTCATGATGAGGATGTTGACACATTCTACGGATGTACTCTCTGTGCATCATTCGCTCCAACCAATGTCTGTGTCGTTACACCAGACAGGATTTCACTTTGTGGTGCTATCAACTGGTTTGACGGAAGGGCAGCTGCAAGGTAGACCCTGAAGGTCCTCAGTTCGCAATCCCAAAGGGAGATGTCATTGATGCAGAATCCGGAGAATACACCGGTGTCAATGAAGCAGCAAAGAGGCTTTCAAGCGGTGAATATGATCGTATCAAGCTCCACTCATTCTTCGAGTACCCACACACATCCTGTGGATGTTTCGAGGTAGTAGGTTTCTACATACCTGAAGTAGACGGTATCGGATGGGTAGACAGGGACTTCGCAGGTACAGCACCAAATGGTCTCCAGTTCTCAACCATGGCAGGACAGACCGGTGGAGGTAAGCAGGTTGTAGGTTTCCTTGGAATCGGTGTCAATTACTTCCGTTCACCAAAGTTCATCGAAGCCGACGGTGGCTGGGACAGAGTTGTCTGGATGCCAAAGATGCTCAAGGACAAGGTACTTAACGACATTCCTGAAGAGATGCGTGACATGGTTGCAACCGAAGAGGATGCAGCAGATGTGGACAGTCTCAGGAACTTCCTCAAGGAAAAGAACCACCCAATTCTTGAAAGGTGGGTAGAGGAAGAAGAGGAAGAACCAGAAGAGGAAGCTGCAGCTGAATCTGCTCCACAGGCTGGCTTTGCACCACAGATGATGCAGATGCCAACCAACTTCATGCCATCCATGCCAATGATGGGCGGCAGTGGTTCCGGTGGCGTAAAGATCGTCCTTAAGAATGCTAAGGTAAGCATTGAAAAAGTGATCATTAAGAAACAGGACTAAGAGAGGTCTTCTGTGGCTAAGATTATTGCAGTGACAGGTAAAGGCGGAACAGGGAAGACGGCAACGACCAGTCTTCTCATTCGCCAACTTACAAAGGGTGACAAGGTAGTCCTTGCCGTTGATGCGGACCCTGATACAAATCTCCCGGAAACACTGGGATGTGATACTACCAAAACAATTGGTGACATAAAAGAGTTCATGCATGAGGAACGTGACAACCTCCCTCCTGATGTCAACAAGGAATCCATACTGGAAGGAAAACTCTATGAGATTCTTGAAGAGATGCCAGGATATGACCTGCTGGTCATGGGAAGGCCTGAAGGTTCCGGATGTTACTGTTATGTCAACAACCTGCTTCGTGGTATCATGAACAAGCTTGTAACAAACTATGATGTGCTCATCATCGATGCTGAAGCCGGTCTGGAACATTTCAGCAGGAAAATTTTCAGGAACGTTGATGACCTTGTAGTTGTTACAGATGGTTCACGCAGGGGTCTTAGGACCGCTGAGCGTATCAGGGAACTTGTTAACGAACTGGAAACCGATGTTTCCAACATTTATGTTATTGCAAACAAGGTCACAGATGCAAACCGTGAGAGGATCTCCAGTACTGCTGAAGAACTCGGTCTTGAACTAATAGGTATGATTCCCGTGGACGAGATGATAGTAGAAAGAGATCTCGCCGGGGAACCTTTATTTGATCTTCCTGACGATTCCGTTGCAGTACAGGAAGTTGAGAAGATCGCTCAGAAACTTGGTTTGTAACAAATATATCATATGGTGGAATGCACATGACAAAGAAAATGAAATTATCACAGCTAGGTGATATTTTGCAGGACCTCGATGTGGAGTCACTTGAAGGTGTGACCATTGAAGGTGACATCGAGCTTAATATCACAGGCGGTGGAGGTCTTAATCCTGCACTCGCCTATGCACTGGGAAATGAGATATCCCAGATATCCCTGCACATGGCCAACATCGGAAGGATGCTTGGATTCCCTGCTGAACAGTTGTTCGCATCTGCTTTCGGACTTGGGGAGATGCCACAACCACAGGCACTTCCAGCTTCTCCGAAGATACAGGAACTCCTTGCTTCCAAATTCGAGGTTGCAAAGATAGACAACTGGAAGAACCCGATCCAGGAAGTAACACTTGGTGCTACATCAGGTGACGGCGGCTCAAGAAAGAGCACCGTGACCATTGGTGGAGAGAACGCACTTCCATATTACTTCGATGCTGAAATGCCACACAGAAACTACGTCACAATGGACGTTTTCGACATGCCGATTGGTATGGCAAAGGCAGTAAAGGGCAACTACGAGGATGTTATCAACGACCCTGCCGAGTGGGCAAAGAAGGTTGTGCGTGACTTTAACGCAGACATGGTAACAATTCATCTTATCTCAACTGATCCGCTCATCAACGACACACCTGCAAAGGAAGCAGCAAAGGTTGTCGAGGATGTACTCCAGGCAGTTGACGTACCAATCGTTATCGGTGGTTCAGGTAACCCTGAGAAGGATCCTGAAGTACTTGAGAAGGCAGCAGAAGTTGCAGAAGGAGAAAGAGTACTCCTTGCATCCGCAAGTCTGAACCTTGACTACGAGAGAATTGCAAAGGCAGCAATGGACTACGGACACAACGTACTTTCCTGGACTCAGCTTGAGATCAACGCTCAGAAAGAGCTTAACAGGAAGCTTATGAAGCAGTGTAATGTCCCAAGAGACAGAATTGTAATGGACCCAACCACAGCAGCACTGGGTTACGGTCTTGACTACGCTTACACCAACATGGAGCGTATAAGACTCGCTGGTCTTATGGGCGACGACGAACTGACATTCCCAATGTCATCCGGTACCACCAACGCATGGGGTGCTCGTGAGGCATGGATGGTCTCTTCCCCTCTCAACCAGGACTCCGACTGGGGACCTAGGGAGTACCGCGGACCTATCTGGGAGATCGTCACAGGTCTTGCACTCTCACTTGCAGGTAACGATATGTTCATGATGATGCACCCAACATCCGTACAGGTGCTCAAGGAAATTACACAGACACTCTACGGTTCCATCGAGGCTGAAGAGATAGACATCACCAACTGGATCGGAGCGGAGGTGTGATAAATGAAAATTAACAGTCCACTGGAAGCTTACAAATTCCTGCCAGCCACCAACTGTGGTGAATGTGGTGAAGCTACATGTATGGCTTTTGCAGCACACCTTATAGACAGGTCACACAAACTGACCGACTGTAAGCCGATCCTTGAAGCAAAATTCAAGAAGAAGTACGCAGAACTTGACGCACTCCTTGCTCCTGAAATAAGGGAAGTTGAGATTGGTGTCGGTGACAAGATCGTAAAGATTGGTGGAGATGACGTTCTCTACAGGCACAAGCTTACATTCTTCAACCAGACTGCATTCGCATACGATGTAACTGACAGCATGGATGAGAAGGACCTCGTTGAGAGGGTAAAGTACATCCAGGACTTCAGGAAGTTCTATGTAGGAAACTTCCTCACCGTGGATATGGTAGCAGTACGCTGCACATCCAAAGACCCTGCAAAGTTTGCAGCAGCAGTCAAGAAAGTTGTTGAAACAACAGACCTGCCAATCATTCTCTGTTCATTCGATCCTGCAGTCTTAAAGGCTGGTCTTGAGGTATCAAAGGACAGGAATCCACTGCTCTACGCAGCAAACAAGGACAACTGGAAAGAAGTAGGGGAACTCGCACTTGAGTACGATGTACCTGTAACACTCTTTGCACCAGATGACCTTGACATGCTCAAGACACTGGCAAAGACCTTTGCAGAAATGGGAACTGAGAAACTTGTACTCGATCCGGGAACATTCCCAACCGGCAAGCAGCTCAAACAGACCCTTACAAACTTCCTCAAGGTACGCAGGGCTGGAATTGATGGTGACCGCGAAATCGCTTACCCAATTATGGCAGTTCCATTCACAGCATGGATGGCACACGATGATCCTGTAAGTGCATCTTACTGGGAAACAGTGGTTGCTTCAGTATTCACCATTAAGTACGGTGACATAATGATCCTCCACAGCACAGAGCCATATGCAATGCTCCCAGAACTGCACATCCGTGACACTATCTACACCGACCCAAGAAAGCCGGTCACAGTAGATCCGGGTATGTACAAGGTAGGAGAGCCAACTGCAGATTCACCAGTACTTGTCACAACCAACTTCGCTCAAACATACTACACTGTAGAGAGTGATATCGCATCCAACAAGATCGACTGTTTCCTCTGGGCAATCGATACCGACGGTATCGGTGTAGAGGCAGCAGTGGCAGGTGGACAGCTTACTGCCGAAAAGATCAAGAAGGGAATTGAGGACGCAGGCTTTGACCTTAAGAAGGACACGACACACAACACCGTTGTAATTCCTGGACTTGCAGCACGTCTGCAGGGTGATGTGGAAGACGCAACAGGTGCTAATGTGATGGTAGGTCCTGCAGACTCCGGTAGGATTCCTGGCTGGATGGAAAAGAACTGGCCACCACAGAAGAAATAAAAAGAAATTCTCAGATGCTATGATTTTCGCATAGCATCATCTTTTATCTTTTTTAATTACAGTTTTTCCTGCGCAATTCTATAATCAATAAAACTTTTCAAACAAAAATTTATTATAGTATTTACTTGTCGTGTTATCTTGGGATTAAAATGGATCTGATCATACGTAGTAAAAACAGCATTGAACTGACAAAGGATGGAAAACATTGTGTCATTGTTGGTGACATTGATGATGTCAGGGATGAGCATATTGAAAAAATGCTTGAATGGGCCACATGTTTCTGGGACTACGACAGGATCAAAATGTGGAAAAAATCAGATTCTGCAAGCCCGGGTATTTCATACGTAACACCGGAGAGGCGACTATAAAGTCCATGTCCTTGACGATGAACAGAAAGCAGCTCTTTTCGGAGGGGCCGCTAAAGACAGTCCTTCAAAAGTAGATAACTGGGAGAAGAAAGAACTTCTCGCATATGTAGACTGGTTTGTCGCATAAAAGTATCTTTTTTTATTTTACTGACTAATTTGATGGCTGGTTTTTTAGAAACCACACTCATCAATTAATATGTCCTGGCAGTAGTCACTGCTTATATCAACAGAAACACCTGACTCAAGGTATTTCAGGTATTCGCATTTACCTGTTTTTAGGTAAATAACACATTTCCTGCAGTAAAGGTTCTTGTTTTCTTCAGAATATCCTACATCTTCTATAATACACATGCTTTTGCCCCGTCGTCGTTGATTTTGAACGTTACCATGTCTTTAGCAGATGTTATTCTTCCGCATCCTTTGCAGTAGTAGAATACATTGGATCCTATGAGCTGTCTTTTCAGATCAGTTTCACAATGCTCACAACATATTTTTTCTTCTTTCATCATTCTATCCTCCCACACTTTTATTTCTATTTTTTACTACTTTGAATCGATCCCGCCTATGATAAAGCGTGTAAGTTCAAGATCGTCTTTGCTCATCGTTTTTTCATAATGTCCGTTAACTATTATTTTGAGATCCATATTTAAGACACTATTTGTATATAAATTTTCACATATTATAATTTCGTCCAACTTTTTTCCTCCTCAACATTAAATGCTTTAATTAAATCAGAGTACAGTATCTGGCAATATATAAAAAACGCATATAATCTATATATATCTCAGTAGTTTACACTAAAATAATCAAAATATATATCAAATTCATCACATCTTTCAAATTTACTTTGACATTTGGTAGCAGGTACTTGATTATGTATAAATACCGAAAAACAGAATGTATAAGCAGAGGTTATTGGAATGAATGATGTTTTTTTCAGTTCTGCAAAAGATATAGGTCCGCATAATACCCAGATTGACCAGATTAGAAAACTTTTTTCTGAAATATCCCCGGTTCAGGAAGGTGATCTTGTAGCAATCAAAATCCATCCCGGCGAACTGGGAAACACGACTTATGTACGTCCGGTTATAATTAAAACCGTGGTGGACATGGTAAAAGAAGCAGGTGGTATACCTTTTGTTACTGACACTACTGTACTTTACAATGGAAAGCGCTTCAATGGTGCAGAATTCCTTACTACTGCTGCTACAAATGGTTTTACTCATGCAAGTATGGGAGCACCGATAATCTGTGCTGACGGACTTCTGGGTAATGATTCCGTGGAAGTGGAAATAGACGGTGAAACACTGAGTAAAATTACTGTTGCTTCGGCTATAGCAGAAGCTGATTCAATGATTATGATATCCCACTGTAAAGGTCATCCAGCGTCAGGATTCGGAGGAGCGGTGAAAAACCTTGGAATGGGTTGTCTTGACAAGGCAGGCAAGACTGCCGTTCATGAGGTTTCACAACCTGAAATAGACATGGAAAAATGCGTGGGATGCAAAAAATGTGTAAACGCATGTCCCTGGGATGCTATTAGTGTTGAAAACGGGAAAGCACACGTAAATTATGACATATGTAAAGGGGAGCTATCATGCATGGATGGCTGCAATTACGGTGCTATTATTCCTCCGGGGGATGCTCCTGTAAGAATGCAGGAAAGACTTGGTGAGGCTGCACTTGGACCTGTAAAACTTCTTCCTGAAAGGATAGCTTATGTAAACTGGATTTTTGATCTGACGCCGGGATGTGATTGTTTCAATTTCTCAGCACCTGTTTTTGCAGGGGATATTGGTATAACTGCATCTAAGGATCCAGTTGCTCTGGATATGGCAAGCCTTGATCTTATTAATGAGAAAATGAAGCAGGAAAGCAATTCCTGCATCAGTCATGTATGGGGAATTGATCCTCTTATTCATCTTCAGTATGCAGAAAAAATAGGTGTGGGAGACATAAAATATAATCTTGTTCGCAGTTAAGCCAGATGTTTTATAGCTGAGCGAAAACAATATCTAATAAACTATGATATCAGAGCCAATGAATAACACCATATGCCCGAAGTGCAGGAATTCCACTCCAAAATTATATCAGGGACGCTGTAAGGAGTGCTTTCTGGAGAATTTCACCCTGGCAGAAATAGCTCCGTTTTACATGCTAAAATCTGTGCTACCTGCGGTGCACGAAATGTCAGGAACAGGTGGGTTGACAACGGCAGTCTTGAGGATGTAGTTATCCGGACTGCAGAAGATGCACTATATGTCCATGATATGGCTGAAGATATAGAGATTTATGTTGAGCCAAAGGCACTTACTCCGTATCTCTATAAGGTGCATATTGAGGTGGATGCCATGCTTCTTGATGAGATGTTCCATCAGGATCTGGATACGGAGATTCGTGTCATTCGTGAATCATGCGATAGTGCAGCCGTATTTCAGGTGGCTACTTTGAAGCTATCATACAAATAAGGGCTACTAACCGTATTCCTGAAGAGGCAGAAAAGCAAGAATGCATAGATATTGCTGTTGGAGTGCTGAGAGGCTGCGCAATAAAGGTGACAGGCTTGCCTTTATTTCAAGTTCTTTGGAACTCAGGGAAGGAGCAGACCTTTACGTTGGTTCCTCAAATGCAGCACGCACATCTGCACAGGAAGTAACTTCCCTTCTGGGGGTTCTTTTACTGAATCTGCAACCCTTCGGGAATGAAGATGTAGGAATGTATACAGAATCACTTTTTCCTGAGACTCCCGGAATTTATGCCCCATGATATTATCCAGTATAAGGACAGGGTCATAGAAATAGGAAATTCGGAAAAAATGTTACAGGCACTGATCTTGAAAGCGGTTCACGTTTTACAGCTTCTGCTGATGACCTGGAAGGCTCAGTACTTATCACAAAAGAAAGATCTGCGCAAAACAATGCTGGTTGCCATTGAGAACGACGATTTGCTGTCCTTGATCCTGATACTTATTGAAACAGTTACCATCAAAAAACCGGTCATTTTCAGTGCAGAAACAGGAAGCGAAATACCAGTTGTAAAAACTGAAAACGGTCTTCTTGCAGTTTCAGACCTGTAAAGGAAATCCTATGAAAAATATTCTTGTTATTGGTTTTAGCACCCGCAACATTGTGTGTTCCGGCAAAAGAGCCGGATACAACATGTATTCAATTGATGCCTTTTGTGATTATGATTTAATGCAATGCTGCACGGATGCAAGAAAACTGGATATAGGGGATGGTTTTGATGTGTCAAACATAAAACTGGAAGAGCTGGCAGAGTTAATTAAAAGTTTTACTGTGGATTTTGATGCAATCATAGCAGGTTCTGGATTTGAATCAATTGGTCTTGAATCACTCAGTTATCCAATACTGGGTAACCATCCGATATGAAAAAAGTATCTGACAAATACATTTTCTCCTCGCTGCAGAAAAAATCAGGCTTTACACACGCAAACTGTTCTTTTACATGAGATTGACAAGCTTGAATTACCGTTGATGGTTAAACCTGCATGTTCCGGTGGCGGCATATTCAACACAAAATTGAAAATAAATCTGATATTGCTTTGCTTAATAATCAATTATCAAATGCTACGGTATTCCTGCCTCAAAACAAAAAATGATAGCCCAAGAACTTTGTCCAGGGAATACCCTGCAAGTGTTTCAGTAATATCAACAAAGATAAGCAGTTGCAATTGCAGTAAATGAACAGCTCATAGGTACTCCATGGCTTACAACAATTGAGTTTGCCTATTGTGGCAACATAACTCCCTTTGATACTCCATATGCTTCCAGAGATGAAAAGGATATCAGAGAAATTGATACTTGAACTGGGTCTGATTGTTTCCGAATGGTGTTGATTTTATTATATCGGAAACCGGTCCTGTTGTCATTGAGGTGAATGCACGTTTTCAGGGCAGTCTTGATACCGTTGAAATGTCAACGGGGATTAATTTAGTGGATGCTCATGTGAAGGCATTTAATAATGTTCTCGTACCGGTTAATGATAGGGGAACGTATTCAGGAAGAGCTATACTGTATGCTGACAGGGAACTTATTGTAACTGAAAATACCCTGAAGAAATTATCCGGCATAAACATCTGTGACATCGAACCCAGGACAGCTATAAATCCCATGGAGCCTGTGATGTCTGTTTTGTGTTCTGGACATGACAGGGAAGATGTCCTTATTAAGTTAGAAGAAAGCGTTATGTTTATACGTGAGTCATTGAATCTACTTGATTCCTGATTAATAAAAAAATAGTCGTGAAATTTAATGTTTCACACTCTTTATAAGTTAAAGTAATCATGTTTGGAACAGGCAGTATTGACGGGCAAAGGTTAATATTTGAATACATTGCATTAACATGCACATCATGAGGTGAAATTTTTTGATAGATTTGAATGATCCGGTTGTCAGGGATATCTCGTTCGTTTGGTGGGTGAAGAAGGGCTGCAGATGATAGAGAATATGCCCGAAGGCGAAGTTACAGATGAACAAATAGCTGAGGCAACAGGGATTTTGCTTAACATTGTCAGAAGAACCCTTTTTTATTCTTAATGAAAACAAACTTGCAATTTGCAGGCGTGAGCGTGATTCCAGCAGTGGGTGGCTCACTTATCTCTGGACTCTTGACATGACTGATATAGGCCCTCAGTTAGTTAAGGAAAAAGAAGAGAATTGTGAAAAACCCAAGACAAGGCTTGATTTTGAGAAGAGAACGTATTTTATGCATGTCCGAAGGTTGCATTCGCCTGAATTTCAATGAGGCAACAGAATGTGAGTTCCTCTGTCGCCACTGCGGTGAGGATATGATGTATGATGATAACAGTAAGTTCATTTCAAAAATAGAGACGTCTGCTTATCTTGATAAAGAAAATTAAATGCTTTCACGTGAAGAGGCCTTGGATTACTGAAAAGCTCGGGCTGTAGTGACAATGTAATAGCACATTGCATAACTGTTGCAGATACAGCTCTTGAAATTGCTTCAAAGCTCATTGAATCCGGTAAAAAAGTTGATCTGAATCTTGTTGAAATAGGTGGTTTGCTTCATGATCTTGGAAGGGCGGAAAGTCATGGAATTGATCATGCTGTGATCGGTGCAGGCTTGGCTGAAAGGAACAATCTTGATCCTGCTATCCGGGAAATTATTAAACGTCATGTGGGAGCCGGTGTAAGTCGTGAAGAAGCAAAGGAATTAGGTCTTCCTGACGATGACTATATGCCTGTTACCATTGAACAGAAGATTGTTGCCCATGCCGATAACCTTGTGAAAGGAACGGAAAGGATCTCAATTGAGAAGCGTATACGTAAAATGCAGAAAAAGAATATCAGTCCTGAAAGTATTGAACGCGTAAAAGCACTTGCTGAAGAAATAGGTATTCCCTGAACAAGGGATAAATATATATATAAAAATTGCTAATGAGTAACTGATGCATTATCGTGCATAGCGTATTTTTCAAATTTATTTTCTCATTTTTGTATGAGGTATAATTGATGGTTAATGATAAACATTACAAAGGTACAACCACTGTAGGAATAGTGTGCAAAGACGGTGTTGTTCTTGCAACCGAACAGCGTGCAACAATGGGGAATTTCATTGCAAGTAAAACTGCAAAGAAGGTATACCAGATAGACGATCTGGTTGCAATGACCATCGCAGGTTCTGTGGGAGATGCTCAGCAGATTGTAAGAATAATGAATGTGGAATCCAAATTATACAAAATGAGACGTAAGGAATCCATGACTATTAAGGGCTTTACAACACTGCTCTCTAACATGATGAACGGGCAGCGCTATTATCCTTACATGGTCCAGCTTCTTGTAGGTGGCTATGACAAGAACGGTCCTTCAGTATATTCCCTTGATGCAATGGGTGGAAGTATTGAAGAGACTAAAGCAGTAGCTACAGGTTCCGGTTCCCCGATGGCATATGGTGTACTTGAAGACAGGTACAGTGAGGATATGTCAACAGAAGAAGGTGTGGAACTGGCTGCAAGGGCACTGCACAATGCTATGAAGAGAGACTCTGCATCCGGTGAGAATATCGATGTGGTTGTCATAACTAAAGATTCATACACACGGCTTGATATGGAAGAAGTCAAAAAGATGAGGGAAGCATTCTAACAAGGCTAACCATACTTTTGATTTCTCATTTAATGTTATGTTTTGATATAGTTTTTTTAACTATACCATATTTTTCACTTTTTTATAAGGAAGGCTGTTTTAATGGCGGTAGAAGAAGTACTATCTGATCTGAAGAAGAAAATAGAAGAAAAACTACCTAGCGGTACAACTATTTCTAGTGTTGAGTTTGAAGGCCCCCAACTTGTTGTTTATACAGAAGAGCCCAAAAAATTTGCAGATAACGGGAACATAGTCAGAAACCTGGCAAAGGCACTGAGGACACGTATTGTAGTACGTCCTGATCCCAGTGTGCTTATGCCTCCTGAGGAATCCATAGACAAGATCCTGCAGACCGTACCTGATGAGTCAGGTGTGTCCAATTATCACTTTGACCCTGATGTGGGTGAAGTTATCATTGAGGCAGAAAAACCAGGTCTTGTTATAGGTAAACATGGTGAGACCCTCAGGGAGATTACCAAGAAAATAGGATGGACTCCAAAGGTTGTGAGGACCCCTCCTATCAAATCACGTACCGTGCAGAACATACGTGAGTTTATGCGTACCAACCATAAGGAAAGAAAGGATATCCTCAAATCTGTGGGAAGAAAGATCCACAGGGGATGCACCTCAAAGGATGAGTGGGTAAGAATCACCTCTCTTGGAGGTGCCAAGGAAGTAGGAAGAAGCTGCTTTATTATTTCCACTCCAGAATCACGTATCATGATTGACTGTGGTGTCAACGTCGGTTCCGATGATAACATGACACCTTATCTCTATGTACCGGAAGCATATCCTATCAACCAGATAGATGCTGTTGTCCTCACCCATGCACACCTTGACCACCAGGGTCTTGTGCCACTGCTTTACAAGTATGGTTTTGAAGGGCCAATTTACTGTACTCCTCCGACAAGGGATCTCATGGCACTTTTGCAGCTTGACTACATTGATGTGGCTGCAAAGGAAGGCAAGAGGCCTCCATACAGCTCAGCAGATGTCAGGGAAGGACTGAAACACACAATTGTTCTTGATTATGAGGAAGTAACAGACATTGCTCCTGATATTAAACTCACATTCCATAATGCAGGACACATCCTTGGTTCAGCAGTGTCCCATTTCCATATTGGTGACGGTCTTCACAATGTAGTTGTTACAGGTGACTTCAAGTACGAGAAAACAAGACTCTTCGATGCTGCAGTGAACAGGTTCCCTCGTGTTGAAAGTGTAATCATGGAATCAACATATGGAAGTTCCAATGCAACACAGCCCTCACTTCAGGAAGCTGAGAAAAACCTGCAGAATATCGTAAACAGGACCCTTAAGAATAATGGTATTGTGCTGATTCCTGCCTTTGCTGTGGGAAGAAGCCAGGAAGTTATGATTGTGCTTGAGGATGCCATACGTAAGGGAATAATTCCAAACGTTCCCGTATATCTTGACGGTATGATATGGGAAGCAACTGCAATCCATGCAACATATCCTGAATATCTTAACAACGACCTTCGTAAGCTGATTTTCCAGAAAGGACAGAACCCGTTCCTTTCCGAATGCTTCAAGCCGGTTGATTCCAATGAACTGCGCCAGAAGATTATCAATGAGCCGGAACCATGTGTTATTCTTTCAACATCCGGTATGATGAATGCAGGTCCTGTAATTGAATACTTCAAGGCTTTTGCAGAGAATGAGAACAACACTCTTGTGTTTGTAGGTTACCAGGCGGACGGAACTCTTGGTAGGAGAATCCAGAAGGGATGGAAGGAAATTCCAATCTCAACAAGAGACGGCACACATGTTGTTAAAATGAATATGGACGTTGAGGTAGTTGATGGTTTCTCCGGTCACTCTGACAGGAAACAGCTCATGGACTACATAAAGCGGATGAAACCCCGTCCTGAAAGGGTCTACACCGAACACGGTGATGAACGTTCATGCATAGACCTTGCAAGCTCTCTCCACAAGAGAAACAAGCTTGAGACAAGGGCACTTACAAATCTCGAAACAGTACGGTTGGTTTAACCGTACTTACTCTATCTTTTTGATCCTTATTTTTGGTCCTGTAGAAATCCTGTTTATTGCAACTTTCCGAAAAAGTGCAATTGGAATGATAAATGAAAAATATGTGCTCTTTAACTAGTCCTTTGCATACTTAATTTGAAAAAGGTTTTTTCTCAAATTGATAGTCTGCGAACATGAAATTTCTCTCAGGAGCGCACAAGAATTCCAAATGAGAATCTCTGCAACGCTCGATTTACAACAATTGCATTATTTAGTACTTTTTGGAATGGTGGTAGTGGAAAGTGCCGCCTGCGGCGGGTGGTTGTGTTGTTCTCTGTCTTAAAATCATTTTACCGGAACGATTACTCATCTTGATCAAGTCTTAGCAGGTAATCAATCAGCTCAGCATGATCTTTAAGTACAACATCAGCTTCCTGCAGTTGTGATTCATCAAGGTATGTAGGGACGGCCACACAAAAAAGACTCGCATTTTTGGCAGATTCAACTCCAAGGGGTGCATTCTCAACAACCAGACATTCACTTTTATTTAGTCCCAGTTTTTCAACAGCCCTATCGTATGGTTCCGGGTCTGGTTTTCCATTGTTCACATCCTCACCGGAAATAATAACATCAAATATTCCCGGGTAGAATTTGTCCATCAGGGATGTGACGATAGTCCTGTCAGCTCCTGATGCAACAGCAAGCTTGAATTTTCCTTTAAGGCTCTGCAGGCATTCATACATTCCTTCAAAGATTTCAGCCCGATTATTTCCAAGGAAATGCGCTCTTTTTTTCTCAAGTATCTCGTCATAGATTCCGGGTTCAGGAATTCTGCCTGCTTTTTCAAAAAAGATATTGATGACTCCTGCATGATTTGATCCTTCTATTTCATAGATCTCATCCTCTGTTACATCTAAACCATATTCTTCAAAAACCTCAACCCATGCCTTTGCATGATATGGCATTAATTCACAAGTACTCCGTCAGAGTCAAAAATGATACCTTTAAACATGAGGCATTCTTGAGGGTGTTTTCTGATAAACGTTGTGGATTGACAATTGAGTAAAAAAACAGTATAAAGTTAAACTTTATACTGCAATAAATCATTATCTTAGCATTCCCTCTCAGGTGGCATATTTCCTCCTCCATGCCTGTTTCCGCCGCCCATCATTTCTGCCTGAATTTCATATATTTGCACGCATTTTACGATCACAGTTCCTCCATTTATGTAAGATTCCTCATCCACATCAATTCCGGAATTACATATAATTGTTGTATAGCCTCCATTAATGGTAACCGTGCCATTTGCATCAATTCCATCAGTATCTCCACTGGCCATCTCTATATTGATAGTACCGCCATTAATGATGATCTCAACATCATAACCAGTACTTTTTCTGGCAGCATTGATTCCATCATCGGTTGCGTAAATATCAATATTACCATCATTGATTACGATGTAAGTAGCTTCAATTCCTTCAGAGGCTTTTGTAATTGTGATATTTCCGCCATCTATCTGTATAAATCCGGCAGCAGTTATTCCATCATCCGCTGCATTGATCTCAAATATTCCGTTGTAAATGTAGATGTTCCCTAAACTATCGTCTTCATCATTTTCACAATGGAATGCATCTTTTGAAGAATTGACATCAAATGTTCCATCGTAGATCAGGATTCTGTCATTAGCCTCAAAAGAATCCAGTTCTGAAGTTACGTAATAGGTTCCTCCTGTAACCTTAAGATCATCCTTGCTGCTGATTCCGTTTTCTGACGAAACTATTTCTAAAGTTCCAATACCATTGAAAACCAGGTCATCTTTTGAAAATATGACTGCATCAAGATTAGTATCTCCATCGCTAACAAAAGTCCCTGCTGTTTCCATATAAATTTTCACTATCTGTAGTAGTAATGAAAACCTTGTCTGCTGACTTTACATAGATAACTGGCATATCATCATTAACAATGCTCATATCATCTAAAACGATCTGGACTTTGCTTTCATCCGGTGCATCTACATAAATAGTGACTTCAGTAGCTTCCCCGCTTATTACATAAACTCCTTCTTCAGAAATTGTAATATCAGTGTCTGACTCCGCTTCTAAATATGTTGCATCTTCTAAGTCTGCTTCCTGTTCTAAGTCCCTGTCAGTAAATTCTGAGCTTGCTGCATATATGAAACTATCATCATTAATTTCTTCTGTAATTGTAGAGACAATACTTCCTTCTCCACTTACATCATTATTACTTTCTCCTGTGATTGTGGAGGCAATATTTCCTCCGCCAATTAAGAAGATAAGTAATAATGCCAGTAAGGTTGCTCCGATCAAAATATACCTTTTCATTTTCTTCACCTCTTATAATTTCATAGGTCTGTGGTGTTGTAACCGGTTATCAGGAATACTTTCTGATTTCCGTTCTGACTTTTGATGGATTGGATAAACTCGTGCTTGTTGGCGTTTTTCTTGAGTATTACGCTGTAGACAAGTTCTGTCACTGTTCCTGAGCGGACTGAATCTATTCCTATGAGCTCTGCTGATTGTGTGTATTTGACGAATGTCCTGTCAAATAATTCTTCGAAATCTACATCCTTGTCAATCTGGATTTTCAGAACCTGGCTCAGGGCCGGTCTTGCAAACCAGTCAAATTCAAACATTATGAAGATAAGAGCACCAATCACTCCGGTTGATATGATTGCCAGCATGTAGAATTTTGTACCCGTTGCCATACCAATCGCCATGGCGAAGAATATGAAACCAATATCACGGATTTCTTTCACTGCGTTCCTGAAACGTATGATAGACAGTGCTCCGACAAGTGAGAATGCACGTGCAATGTTCGACCCCACAATGAGCATGATGACGTCTACTATCAGTCCCATCATGATAAGAGTGTGGACATAACTCTGGGTGTAAGATGTTCCTTTATGCGTGCGTTTATACAGCCATCCGATGGCTGCCAGTAGTATGAAACCTAATACAAGACCCACAACAACATCAGTGGCTGTGAAGGTCCCGCTCAGGTCTTCGAAATCCAATAAACTTTCTAGATCTAATGCCATTAGTAAACCTCAATTCTTTGGGGGGACTCGTTTGCCATATCAAGTCCTGTACAGTATTTGCTGATTCTAATGAGTCTGTAGTTGTTCTGGGCGATAAGTTCTGTAAGCCAGTAAGGTACCCTGTCATTGACTTTAATCTCAAGGATCACCCGGTCGGGTGATACTATGTATCTTCCAAGTTGTTTGGAGGCCAGGTCCAGGTCATTGACTCTGTATTTTATATTTGAGTCAAAGGTTACCCTCAGACCGTTGTCATAATCCGTCCCGGTATATGCATGTCTGAAATAACTTGTGATGAGTGTTGGCTGAAGGTTTCTTTCCTCTATCATTCCGAGGACCTCTTCCATGACGGGTCTATCCTTTTCGTCATACTCTTCGGGAAGGCAACGCTCGTCGCAAAGTGTCATAGCATTCCTGTAAGTTAATGCAATCCTGCGCTTCTGTATTGTTTTGTCGTATCGCTGTTTAACCTCGACGAATACTATGGAATCTTCTGTAATGTTCTCCTCCGTTTCGTATATGCGAACTCTGAGCTTTTTCCGGAATTTGAGGCCATCAATCTTTTCCCAATAACATTGCAGATCCGGGCTATCATAGTACAGACTTGAGATTACGTAGTCTCCTGTATCCCAGGCATACTGGTCAGGAAGCATATACGCCTCAAGCTGCTGTTTAAATTCACTTGTCTGCTCCATTGAGAGCAGATATTTTAATTCAAACCGATTGAACTTTCGAATTGGTTCCATTCCATTCCTCCTTATAATTTTGATCGTCTACAATTTTCTCTTGTTTTTTTTTTTCCAGGTGAGTTTTTGATGGTAGACGATATGAATTTGTGATTGTCAGAAAGATCACATGTCATTTGCTGTACGACATGTATGGTGGTACATTGTTGATGCTTGGTGGTGATGGTGGTTGGTGTTACGCTAACATGCGATCTTACAATTCGAAGATTGTCAAATGCAAATATAAAGATACTTATAATGAAAGAGTCCAAATAAAGCTTTAATTTTAAATTAAAACAAAATAAAGATTTGAAATCTGAATGAAGCTATAATTTATCGTATTTAGTTGATTAAATGTGATATAAAGTTTTATTTTGGATAATAGTCTTAAAAATCAAATTTTGTAGTTTATTTATAATATACAATAAACGGTTCTGCAGAACTCCTGTCATTATGACTTCTTGCAGATTATGGATGACTTAAATGATACCGAAGGGTCTGGCGAAGCCGGCATCTTCCCATAGGAAAAAGCAAAAAAATCTGCATATAATACCATAGAATAATTTACTCACAGGCTTTCGTAGAATTATCTGTACAAATGTAATAATCTCAGGGATAATCTTCTGTATAGAATTATTGGAATGTGCCGCCTTTGGCGGATGCTTACTCCGTTTTTATCTTTCGTTTATTTTTGTAAAAATGAAAATGAGTAAAGTTTTGTCACTTATATTAACAGGATTTCTACAAGCCACAAACATATCATTTTTTGATATCGACAATGATTTATTCCAGCGTTCTGATTTTTAATTATGGGTTCAGAAGACAGCTATTTCAGGGAATGTATAAACTGTGGATACAAGCGTGGTTTTCACGTATATGTTAAAGAAATTAAAGATGGGAAAGCAAGGCTTGGACTGATCTGCCCAAGTTGTGGACAGAGTTATGATATTGGATGGCTTACAGCTGATATTACGGAGTTTGAGCCAAAAAAGGAAAAAGCATATGAGGACCATTAAGTCCTTTTTTGTTTCTCTATTTTATTTTTTATCTTTGAAGCATTGTCTGTGTGTTTTTTGAGAATGCTGTCAAATTCTTCCTTGCTGAGTTTCTTCTTTTTCCTGTCCTCTTTTATCTGCGAGATGACAGCCATTTCGGCATCGTAGATATCCTGTAGTTCACTAATATTATCAGGGTTCTGTTTTTTATGGTACATTTTATAGTACACTATTGCTGCGCCAATAATGATAATAGCCAATATTCCCGGAATTATTAGTGGATTTGACGAATCTTCAGATGTCTGTGCAATACTTTCACTTTCAAGGATGACATTGATTTCTGTGAACTCAGGTGAATACCACAGATAGGATGTCTGGTCTGCCTCACTGGAAACCTCATCAGCAACAATGGGCTTACCTTCTGCTGAAATGACTGAAGGGATCTCGTTTGATTCATGATTAACGATAAGTATGAGTCTTGATATGGGATATCCAAAGATATCTTCTTCCCGGAGTACCTTATGGAATGTCGGTATTTCTTCATGGCTGTGCACTGAATACCTGAGTCCATACAGCAAAGGCATTCCAGTGGTGTTTCCATGCAATGGAGGACTGAAGTAAACCAGATTAGCTTCTCTTGAGTAGTTAACAGGTGTACTTGCAACACTGGCCATCATATCAGTGGCCTGGAATTGCATAATATCTGCATTTTCAGGGAGCCATAAAACAAAATTTTCACTTGTGTTTGCATCAGTTGAATAAACTATAGCCTCGCCTGCAATAATGTAGTTGTTTTCTTCAAAGGTCAGTTCTATCAGGTGGCTGTACTCTGATGTTCCTGTTTCACCTGAGAAAGTTTCTCTTGTGAATGAATTGTTGATATTTCCGGAGTTATCATATGCTGCCAAAACAGTACTTTGCGAAAAGATGCTGCAGGTCAGAATTAACAACAGCATCAAAATATCTTTGTATTCTTAATGCGGAAGCTACTTCATTGAAGGTTGTTGTTTTTTCATTCTATCACAGAAACAAGCGGATAACAAATAATGATGTGCATTCTATATCACTTTATTCAGTTTATTTCTGATTTTTGCCAGTACGACGATTCTTTATATATAAGTGTTATGTATTTTTGACATGGACTTATTATTATAAAATCAACAGCAATATAACTCCTGCATGATCCTTCATAAATAATAATTCACATTAAAAAACATTATATATAGGTACTTGAATCTAAGGTGACATGGATTCGTTTACAGCAATTACTCTAGCGGTTTTTTTGCCATTTATTTTGGCCGGTATATTGCCTGCCGTGGAAAAACTTCTAAAGGATAAAATAGGTTGGTACGCTTCCGCAGTTGCATTCCTGAGTTTGTTACTGGTTGCTCAGGCGGCACCGGAGATCATACATGGGGAGACTATTCAGCAATCAATTGAATGGCTTCCTTCAGTGGGCATAAATTTCTCTTTCTATATTGATGGCCTGAGTGTCATGTTCGGTTTCATTGTGTCCGGCATTGGTGTTATCATCATGTCATACTCCAACGGATACATGTCAAAGAAAGAAGATCTTCCACGTTATTACCAGCAACTATTGTTCTTCATGGGTTCCATGCTTGGTATGGTATTCTCAGCAAACACGATTCAGCTCTTTATTTTCTGGGAACTTACAAGTATCACATCCTTCATGCTTATCGGATACTGGCGAAACAGGCCAATGTCAGTATACGGTGCAACAAAATCATTACTTATTACCGCAACAGGCGGTTTGTTCATGCTTGCCGGGTTCCTTGTGTTACATGCGATCACAGGTACCTTTGACATTCCCACTATAATGCATAGCGAATCCATAAAGGAAATGTTACATGGTCATGAGCTCTTCCTGGCTGCATTACTTCTCATATTCATAGGGGCGGCTTCAAAATCAGCACAGGGTCCCTTCTACATATGGCTTCCAAACGCTATGGAAGCTCCAACACCTGTCAGTGCCTTTTTGCACTCAGCAACAATGGTCAAGGCAGGTATCTATCTTGTTGCAAGGATACACCCGATATTCTCAGGTACTGAAGCCTGGTTTGTCATGGTAAGTGGTGTTGGAATATTTACAATGCTTCTGGCAGGTTTCCTTGCTTTCAGGCAGACTGACATTAAAGGAATACTGGCATATTCAACAATCAGCCAGCTTGCATATCTTATGACAATGTACGGTTATACCACACACCACGAGCCTGGAATTGGTGTGGCTGCTGCAACTTTCCACCTTCTTAACCACGCAACCTTCAAGGCATGTCTCTTCCTTGTGGCCGGTATAGTGGCACACGAGACTGCGACGCGTGACATCACGAAAATGGGTGGTTTACGCAAGGAGATGCCCATCACCTTCATTGTAGCTACCATCGGAGCCCTCTCCATGGCAGGAATACCGCCTCTCAATGGTTTCCTGAGTAAGGAGATGTTCTATGAGGCATCCGTTGAAATGGGTCACCTTCTTGGTGGACCTTATACTATACTCATCCCGGCACTTGCAGTGCTTGGTGGTGTATTCACATTCGCGTATTCTATCAAACTTATAGACGGCATTTTCGGAAAAAGACCCACAAAGGATCGCCGATCACATACATGACCCTTCAATGATTATGCTGGCACCTGCACTTCTTGCAGGTCTTATCATCATCTTTGGACTTGTGTACCTTCAATTCCTGTACATTATTTCGTAGGACCTACAGCTCTGCGGGTATTCTTCTGGAAGAAGCGCCACTGCATACAGCACTGGCATGGAATTAACCGTCCCTGGATAATTAATCATTGTTACTTTCGCACTGGGTATCCTGATTATACACAGTATGGAAAGCATCGCGACTTTAAAAAGTACAGGTTCAATGCAAAGTTCCCATGGATATGTCAACTACTATTATGATGCAGCCGTGGAGAATGCAAAGAGTGTGACATTCCAATTCTCAAGCAGGATGCAACCAGGTCCGGTTAAGACCTATGTGATTGCTCTACTGTTGCTTTTCATTGCAATGTTTGCAATACCTGCATCAATGCTTGCAACAACTATGGTTCCACAGAACTCTCAATTTTGATATTCCTCTGTATGAGGCTCTGATATTCCTCTTCATGATTGTTTCAGCACTTGGAGCGGCATTTTTGCCAAGATACATACCTGCGATCATATCCCTTTCAGGACTCGGTTACCTTGTGCTTCTCCTGTTCATATACCTGCAGGCACCGGACCTTGCCCCGACATGCGCGCCGGTGAAACACTTTCGACTATAATCTTCCTGCTGGCTATAGTGAAGATACCGCAGAAGTTCAGGGAACATGTTCCGAGCACAACACTTGTCAGGGACCTTCTTATATCCGTGACAATAGCCTCAATAGTATTTATTATGCTGATAAACGCAACACAGGGAATTGTCCCCGCCATTCGGAGTCCCTTTCTACATTACTGTTGAGAAAAGCCTTTCACTTGCAGGAGGTCACAATATTGTGAATGTGGGATCATTGTCAGGACTTCAGGGATACGATACACTTGGTGAAATATCCGTTCTCTGCCTGGCAGCATTCGGTGTTTACAACCTTATACACAGCAGAGGTGATGATCAGTGACAACCTTGATAACAAAAACAATAACAAAGATATGTTTGCCTTTGGTCATCCTCTTTCAATATCCCTCTTACTTGCGGGACATAATAACCCGGGAGGAGGATTCATTGGCGGTGTCATGTTTGCCTCAGTCATAGCACTGACATATGTGGCATATGGCCTAGATTGCATCAAATCATCTCTTTGACCCGGACTGGGCAAACTGGTCTACTTTGGTCTGATGCTGTGGCAGCACCGACCGCTTTTGCAGCCTTTGCCTTTCTCGCAATCTTCTGTGAGTGCAGTTGAATTTGTCTCATCTCCCGTTCTTCGGGGAAATAGAGCTGGTATCGGCAGGATTGTTCGACATCGGTGTCTACTTCGTAGTAATCGGAGGACTGCTTTCCATCTTCAAAAACGTAGGTGATGATAAATGAACAATACACTGCTTTCCTTACAAATAGCAATACTGTTCGGTATAGGTACATTCCCAGATCCTTCGTCGTGACATTGTCAGGTGATCATCGGACTGCGTACTGTCACATGCAGTGAACCTGCTTATAGTATCCACCGGGTATTTGACGGAACAAAGGTCCCTATCATCGTAGATGACGGCGGGCACGGTGCAGCTGAAGCAACCGGTACCATCTTTACTGATTCCTTCTGTCGGTAGTGCTCTTTGTTCCATAATTGAAGCAGGTAATCATGTGCAATATGTTTGACCGCTGGTGCAGGCGTTGGTACTCACAGCCATTGTTATCAGTCATGGCAACAACAGCATTCATACTGATCCTTGCTTACCGTATCTACGAGGAATACGGGACTGTCCACATCAGGGAATCCTGCAGGCTCTGGGGATGATTGCACTGGAAAATCACCTGCCTACCATCTCCGGATAGCAACCTGATACCTGCGCATCCTTAGCATGGCTTTTAAGGAAATATCCTATGTCCAGAAGATACTGAGTGTATATTGTGCTCTATTCATACTTACAATATTGAGATAATCTCTGTTCCCCCGCTAAGGTCTGGTCAGGAGGTAAGAAGGTACGAGGTTGGAGAATGGGGCAAGTACGGAATCATACTGGTCGCCGACCTGCTCAGTTCAGGAATGGTGGTACTTACATCATTTGTGTCCTTCCTGGCACTTATCTATTCACTTGATTACATAGAAGAGAAGTCACTGAGCGCATCTTACTATCCGCTCTTCAGTCTGCTTGTGGCAGGACTTAACGGTTCCTTCCTCACTGGTGACATATTCAATCTCTTCGTATTCTTTGAGATACTACTGCTCTCATCATGTGCACTTGTAGTTGCCAATGAGAAGGGAGGAGTTACAAAAAGCTCTGACAAAATGGAAGCCACATTCAAGTACCTTGTACTGAACATGGTAAGCTCCATTGTAATGCTTATTGCAGTAGCATCCCTTTATGCAACAACCGGTACACTTAACATGGCAGATATCTCCGTGAAACTCAGTGCAATGAGTGCAGCAGGAACACTTCCCTGGCACGTATTTGCAATAGCCCTGATGTTTGTGGTGGTATTCGGTAACAAGGCTGCAATATTCCCTCTGCATTACTGGCTTCCTGATGTGCACCCAACCGCACCATCACCAATTAGCGCAATGCTTAGTGGTGTGCTGATTAAGGTCGGAGCATATGGAATGCTCAGGGTATTTTTCCTTATATTCATCGACACACTCTACATATTCAAGCCTGTGATTATCTATCTTGCACTTGCAACCATCGTTGTGGGAGCAATATCAGCCGTTGCCCAGACAGATGTAAAACGTCTTCTGGCATATTCCAGTGTAAGCCAGATAGGATACGTTTTCCTTGGAATTGGTTTTGGCAGTATCTACGGACTCACAGCAGCTCTTGTATACCTTGTGAATCACGCAGTTGCAAAGTCAATGTTATTCCTTACCTCAGGTGGAATCATACACCACGCAGGTACAAGGGATATGAGAAAAATGGGTGGCATGGTTGACAGTGCACCATTCATGTCTCTTATGTTCCTTACCGGTGCAATGTCCATTGCAGGACTGCCACCAATGGGAGGATTCATAGCCAAGTTCCAGCTCTTTGATGCAGGTATTGGCGAGCAGTATTACTTTGCCATTGCAATTGCCCTTATCTTTGCGGTGTTCACCCTGTTCTACATGTTCAGGGCAATGCTGCTGATGTTCTGGGGCGAGAAGAGGGATGTCAGCGAACATGGGGAATATTCTTCACATGGGACCTCTCCATTGATAGCTCTTCCAATACTTGTCCTTGCATTGATGATAGTGGTCTTTGGTGTTTACGCAGAGCCACTGATAGCCCTGGCAAATGCCACAGCGGCTCAGATACTTGATCCGCAGCCGTATATTGATGCTGTAATGACGAGGGTGGTAAGATGAAGAGATATATTGCCTATTCACTTATACTTGGTCTTGTGTGGTGCTTTGTACATGGCACTGTAAACGTGAACAACTTCATACTGGGAGTTATTATTGCACCATTTATTATCAGGCCATTCAAGGTGCTGTTCCCATTTGACCTTGATTTCTCTTTCAGCAAAGCAGTAAAGAAAATACCGGCACAGATAAAGTTCCTTTATGTGCTGATAGTGGAGATAATAAAGGCAAATATAATGGTTGCAAAATCATTACTGCAGCCAAAGATTGACATAAAGCCGGGTATTATTGCAGTACCAATTGATTCAAAAACCGATATTGGTATCACTGCTATTGCTAACACTATTACCCTGACACCAGGTACACTGACAATTGATGTATCCGATGACAAGTCCATCCTGTATGTGCATGCCATAGATGCAACGGATCCGGAAGGTGTGGCCCAGTCCATAAAGGATGACCTGGAAAAATACACAATGGAGGCATTCAGATGAACCTGCTTGACTATTCACTTATCTTTATGGTAATTTCCTTTATTCCCTGCCTTTACAGGGTTATCAAAGGACCAACCATTCCTGACAGGGTGGTAGCCCTGGATGCAATGACAACTGTTATCGTTGTAATGCTTGGTATATACTCATATGTGCAGGAGTCTGTTTTCTTCATGGATGTGGCACTTGTACTTGCAGTAATTTCCTTTGTAGGAACAGTTACTATTGCAAAGTATCTTGATGAAGGGGTGGTATTTTGAGTACCTTATCAATGGCTCTGGAAATGCTGAGCAATGCAGTCCTTGTTATAGGACTGTTCTTCGTATTCCTTGCAATGCTTGGGCTTGCACGTCTTCCAGATGTGTACAACAGGCTGCACAACTACAAGATTGGGACACTGGGCGCATTTGGTGTTATGCTGAGTATACTGCTTAAAGTCGGGTTTTCCCCAATGGGTGTAAAGGCGCTGACCGTGGCACTATTTATTCTTGTCACATCTCCGGTTGCAGCCCCCATGATAAGCGTGCTGCACACAGGCACGGAGTTGGCCTGTGCAAGGAATCAGTAATTGATGAGTACGGAAAAGCATGTTCTTGCTGCCTGCCCGCCACCTGAAGAAGACGAGTAAGTCTTTGAAACCGGTTCTGGCTTAATGCCGGAACAATTATTTTCTTTTTTAGTTTCATTTTACCTAAAAACAACTTAATTATATTTCAAAGTAGCTAATTCATGATTTCCACATAACCTGATTTTCTTCTCCCGTTTGTATACGTGAGCGGGTTGGGGAGTGGGGGTTAGTGTGGGAGTGGGGTTAAAAACAGACCCGCTCACAGCGTGTCTAGATGAAACAATCATATATAAGGGTTGTCTCTATAAGAATTTGAAACCGGCAGATGTGTCGCATGAGGACAATATATAAACCTCACTGCCATCATTGTCATAATAAAATATAAGTATCTGTTTCTTTTGCAAACAAAAACCTTATGAGCCTGATTATCTAATAAGCCTTTCAACTTATTTAAAGAACCATGGAAAATGTACTTTTACATGTCTCTTGTTTCCGGATATTGGACTTATGACTAAAAATACAAAGATATTCAGGGTCAGCAGCCAGGCTGATGACAGGCAAATCAGGGAAGCAGCCCTTATATTAAGTGCCGGTGGGCTTGTTGCCTTTCCAACTGAAACCGTTTACGGACTTGGAGCTGATGCCCTGAACCTGCAGGCTGTATTGCAGATCTTCAAGGCAAAAGGCAGGCCGGCAGACAATCCGCTTATAGTCCATGTTGATTCTGTTGAAAGCTGCCGTAAACTTGTAAAATCAATTCCTGAGAAAGCCAGGCTTTTGATGGACAAATTCTGGCCTGGTCCTTTGACTCTTATCATGGAAAGAAAGGAACTTGTTCCGGATATAACCACAGGAGGTCTTGATACTGTAGCTGTGCGAATGCCTGAAAATGGAATTGCCCTGAAATTGATACAGTATTCTGGTAAACCCCTTGCAGCACCAAGTGCCAACCTTTCCGGCAAACCAAGTCCAACAACTGCAGATCATGTAATTCGTGATCTTTCAGGTAGAATAGATGCAGTTGTTGATGGAGGGGATGTCACAATAGGACTTGAATCCACGGTGATTGACATGACTTCAGAACTACCTGCCATATTAAGACCTGGTAAAGTTAGCAGGGAAGAAATTGAAGCCTGCATAGGCGATGTTACAATAGGGTATGACGACAAGGTTCACCCTGAAAGTGAAACTGTCCGTTCTCCGGGAATGAAATATACTCATTATTCCCCGGATTCAAACGTTATCCTTGTTGAAGGGGAGCATGAAGAAGTAGTTTCAAAGATTAAGGAGTTTGTTGTTGATTTTGAGCAGCGCAATGCAAAAACGGGACTTCTTCTGACAAAAGAGTCTGAAGGTTTTTTTCCGGATTCCCTTGTTTTCTGTCTTGGCGAAAGAAGCAAAGCAGAGCAGGTTGCGAAGAATCTGTTTTATGGTCTTCGTCATCTTGACGAACAAAACACGGATGTTATACTTGTGGATGGATCATTCAGTCAGGATGGAATAGGAATGGCAGTGTTTAACAGGGTTCGTAAGGCTGCTGATATGATAATAAAGGTTTAGTGATTGCATGAATAATGATAAGAAACAGTCTCTTCATGACAGGCAGAAAAATATAGCTATCATTCGTCGTAACAGGCAGCTTCTAAAGGCTGATATATTCATTCTGAGTGCAGGTCTTGCTCTTTCATACCTGGGCTATGCAGGAATGGGGGAGCCTATTCTCTGGCTTGGGGTAATTATGTTTGGTTATACAACGGTAACCAGCCTGATAGCCAAGAAGCAGTTAAAATAGTACTGCCATTAAAAAACGCATTTGTGCATTTGTTGCTAAATATTTTTACGAAACTATATTACTCATTAAAGTTTCCCTATGCTTTATTTAAGTTGAAGCTTATTTTAAATTAGGTGGTCTAATGTCTCCGTAATCCCTAGTTTTATCTGGGACATATTTTTTAGTACCACTAACAGATACCACCAAACAACAAGCAAGAGAAAGGGCGAAAGAGGCAGGTCTCCTACCTGTCTCTTTATACTAATATTTTTTATTATTAAAATTGCATTTTTTACACATTAAATTTGATTACCAGTTAAAGAAACGGTATTTACTTATAATTACTACTGATAATTGTTCCTGATTTAAAGGATTCTTAATTATTTTTATTATCTCAGATTATAATAACAAATAAGGTTTTAAAAACTGGGATTTATGGGATTAATGAAAGTTGTTTGTCTGGTAATTACTCTTGCGTTATGGGATTTCAGCATATCTGCATATGATTTTGTTCCGATGAAGAAGTTATCCAGTTTTGCCTTACTTTATCCTGAAACCGAAATACCCATATTCAGTGCAAATAATACAGCACTTACTTGGATGTGGTGAGGAGAAGTAGGACGGCTATAAGTGTTGAAATACTGCGGGCTGCTCTTGACGGGGCAAAAAAAACGCATATAGTATATCGTGCCAACCTGAATTTTGAAGTGGCAAACGGGTATCTGGACCTGCTAAAGGAAAAAGGGTTGATAGAACAGCAGGGAGAAGTATGTATGTTACAACTGAAAAAGGAAAAGAGTTCCAGGAGATTGCAAGGACTGGGTCTCTGATTGATCTTTCCACTGCCGCTATATCTTTATATCTTTTGCATGACATTGAATTATTCATATTTTCCTGAAAACTCAACAGGTTTTTAAGCGATAACCTGTATAATGAGCGCACGATTTTCATGGACTTTTGTGTTTCTGTGGATATTGATTATCATAAAAAAGAGGCCACAATATGCTGGAGATCAATAACCTAACAGTTGAAATCGGCAGCCGAAGGATATTGAAAGGTGTAAACATGATGTAGAAGCGGTTATACCAACGTTCTTTTCGGACCAAACGGAGCAGGAAAAATCCGCACTTCTGATGACCCCTGATGGGGGATTTAGCGGCTATGATGTTGTAGAAGGAGAAATAATCTTCAAAGGGGAAGATATCACTAACATGTCGGTCTATGAAAGGGCGCAGATGGGTATTGGTATCATGACTCAGAGACCTCCTAATATGAGTGGAGTCAAGCTTCATGATCTTCTTAAAGTCATTTCAAAAGGATGTCAAAGATACAGAGAAGCTGCAGAAACCCTGGATATGGTAAGGTTTTTGAAAGGGATGTTAACGTAGGTTTCTCGGGTGGGGAAATCAAGAGATCAGAACCTTCAGCTTTCAGCACAGAACCCGGATTTCAATTCTGGATGAACCGGAATCAGTTGACATAAGTATTGAGCAGCTTGGAAATACATAAGCCAGCTTTTGCAGAAAAGGTGCAAATGTGCAGGTGACAGGTGCAAACACGGAAAATCCGCACTGGTAATCACACACACGGGTCAGGTTCTTGATTATATAGAGGCTGACAGGGGATATATCCTGTGCAATGGAACGATAATGTGCTCAGGTAACCCACGCGAAATGCTCACGGAAATAAAGGAACAGGGATATGAGGAGTGTATCAAATGCAAGCTGATGAAGATATGAGAAAGAAGGCGAAGCAGCCCTCAAAGAATGCAGCATATGGTGAGGATTTTGATCTTGATGATTACGGACTTGCACCTGAGGAAGAAGAACAGGCTAATGACCTTGAAAACCAGTGAGGAAGACCAGAGGACACTTCTGAATGTGGGATTCACACCTTCAAGAAGATAACGGGGCCGGTAGTTTCCTGATGCTGGTGCAATGCTGTTGCATTCATCCCTGCGTGACCAGGATGTTGTGGAAATGATGTCCCTCAGGGATGCCATGAAGGTGCATGACTGGGTAAAAGACTATTCCTGGAAGCTTGTTGAACCTGATAAGGACAAATACACTGCAATGAGCACCTGCAGGATGCAAACGGGTATTTCATCAGGGCTCCGGCAGGCAGAAATCAAAGATGCCTGTCCAGACATGCCTGCTCATGGGTTCAAAGCAGGTTTCCCAGACTGTTCACAATATTGTTATTGTAGAAGAAGGAGCGGAACTTGATGTTATCACAGGATGCTCTACAAAACATGGTGTTGACCAAGGGTGCTACCTTGGTATCTCAGAGATGTACGTGAAAAAGGGGAAGCTTACCCTTAATTTCACAATGATACACAACTGGGGTGAGGAAATAGGTGTCAGGCCAAGTTGTCCATGTTGAGGAAGGCGGTTCATATATAAGCAATTATGTTACCCTGAAACCTGTAAAGTCAGTCCAAGCATATCCAACAGTAATTCTTGAAGGTAAGGGTGCATTTGCAAGACTGAATACTATTGCTGTTGCTCATCCAAACTCTGAACTTGACCTTGGAAGCAAGGTCGTATTTAATGCTGAGGATACAAAGGCTGAACTGGGAGTTTCAAGGACTATCACTACTGGAGGCAAGGCTGTGCCCGCGGTGAGATGATCGGTAATGCCAATAATGCAAAGGTTTACCTTGAGTGCCACGGACTTGTGCTTGGTGGCGGAATGCAGAGGGCTATTCCTATACTTGAGGCAAATGTTGAGGATATCGAACTGTCACACGAGGCTGCTGTGGGAAGAATTGCACGGGAACAGATCGAATACCTGATGGCCAGAGGCCTTACTGAGGAAGATGCAGTAGGAATGATTGTCAGAGGTTTCCTTGATGTTGGAATACAGGGTATTCTGATGAACTCAAGGCTGATATTGATGCCACAATTGCAAAAATAGGAGAGAATGCAATCTAATCTCTCTTTTTTATTTTCTTTTTCTTTTTATTTAATCAATTAATTTGGGGAAGAATGAATGAATCAAAAATATGCAGCGATATTTCTTGCTGCTATAATGGTAATGTCTGTTTTTTCATACTTTGTTGCCAGTTTTTTAGGAGATTCCGGCAGTGATGAAGAAACGACAGGTTTAGAAGATGCACCGGGCTTTGAAATTATTGGTGGAACACATTTCAGTGCTGAAATGAATTCCGTTTCAGACGGACTTGCTTTTAGTCCGGATGGTATGGAATATGCCATATATGAGGATTATTCCAGGACATATGGGACTCCCCTTCAGAGTTATAATGTATCAGACTTGTACTTATACTACAATACAATGACTGTCAAGGAGTTTTCAGCTTATAATGTTACAGGTAACTATGGATTTGAAGCACATTTACTAAATCCGGAGGTTGTGAATTTCAATTATACGATACCTGATTCCTATAATGGTTATTCTCTTCTGTCAAGAGGTTCAGGAATTTATAGTGTAATTGGAAGTCCATCCCTTATAAGTGACAGGAACACCATTGAAGACGTTATAGATGTTTCTTCAGGAGCAAGTCCTGCTTCAGATGATTTCACAGAGATACTGAGTTATGTAGATCTGGGTGCTGAATATCAGATCGTGACCTCAACGGATCCACTTGCTGACCAGCATTATATTGAATACAGGAATATGTATGACGGGAATTATTCCAAGACTGAAATCTTCCTGAATCCTCTGGAAAGTACTGTAGACACAGTTTACAGTATGGAAGCTAACAGTTCATCAAAGGGTCTGGTTTATGACACAACCCCTTACTGATGATGGCAGGGTCCTGAAGGTTGTTGTTGAGACCAATACAACCAATTTCCTAAATCTGGTAACTGAACAGTACTTTTAAAGTAAAATATTCCGGGGTGGGATTTATTCCCATCTTCAATTCTTTTTCTTTTCCTGCCACAAGGTTTATACCTGAACAGGTTATTTAAAGACTCCAATTGCGCATCATTCGTAATTCATAATATTATAAATGCAGCAATCAAAGCCATTACTTCTGGCATATAACTTTGTGTCAGTTAAATTATTGAAAACATCGTTACAATTGTAATTGGCCAAATTAGCCGCACTGCGGCACACAATGAATAATGAAAAACAGTATACAGCATGGTTTCGAAGGAAAATAATATGGCAGCAAAATTTGACGTTCAGAAGAACTCGTTAACAAAGCACTCGAGAGTGTAGAACTTGCAAAAGAGACACAGGCAAATTAAAGAAAGGTATCAATGAAGTGACAAAAGCTGTAGAAAGAGGCATCACAGAAACCGCAGTAATTGCAGAAGATGTTGACCCTGCAGAAGTTATTGCACACATTGCACCACTCTGTGAAGAGAAGAACACTGCATACATCTATGTAAAGGAGCAGAAAACCGGTGCAGCCTGTGGAATCGGAGTTGCCTGCTCAACAGTAGCTATTGTAGACGCTGGCAAGGGCAGGTTTGTTGAAGACATTGCACAGAAAGTAAATTGCACTTAAATAATCGATACGTGGTATCGCTATGGCAGATGAAGATACAGGCTTATGCGGCTGAAGTCGTGTTGTATTGTAACACCGGTATGCATGGTGAAGCCAGCCAGATACAATTGCCGATAGCGAGGCGATAAAGGCGAAATAATCACCCGTAATGGTGGTCCTGTAAGGATCGGCGACATCATGATGTTGATCGAGACTTCCAGAGAAGCTCCAAGAAACGACTACCAGATGAGGTGACTGATATGGAACAGAAAAATGCTCATTTTGTGGTGAACTTCTTGAACCAGAGTACAGATAGCTTTCGTGAAAGGATGGTACATGCTATTTCTGTTCATCCAAATGCAAAAACAGCTTTGACCTTGGAAGATTACCAAGGCGTACAGTCTGGACCGAACAGGGCAAATTTATTTGAAAGCATAATCAGGTGTTCTAAATGGAACAGACTTACATTATGATAAACCCGACGCAGTACAGCGCAGTTATGGGTGAGGTTATCTCAAGAATTGAGAAGCGTGGTCTTAAGATCGCAGCCATGAGACTCGGTGTAATGAGTGAGGAAAATGCAAGGAGCATTACAAGGAACATGTCGAAAGACCTTTCTTTCTTCACTTATTGAATACGTGACATCCGGTCCATCCGTTTCCCTGGTTGTTGAAGGAAAGAACGCTATCGCTATCATGCGTGCAGTAAATGGTGCAACAAACCCTGTTGAAGCACTCCCTGGAACTATCAGGGGAGACTTCGCAGTAGAAACAGGCAGAAACGTTGTCCATGCATCAGATTCACCAGAATCCGCACAACGTGAGATTGCTATCCACTTCAATGATTCGGAGATAGTTAATTATACAAAGATCGATGAGGTCTGCCTTTACGAGTAAATAGTAAAGACACAGGGTGTTTGCCTTGTTGGCAAATGTCCCTAAATTCTCTTTACTAAATTGCTTTTCAACTATCCGGATAATCCTTGAAGGGGTTTACACATGGCTGTTAATGAAAATCTACGTACACCAATTGTTTCTGTAATGGGACATGTTGACCACGGTAAAACGACCTTACTTGACAGGATAAGAGGAAGTGCCGTTGCCGACGGGGAAGCAGGTGCCATTACCCAGCACATAGGTGCAACCGAGGTTCCCATAGAGAACATTGTGAACAAATGTGGAGATCCTTCACTAAAAGACAAGTTCATTGTACCGGGACTTTTGTTTATTGATACTCCCGGACACCATGCATTCACTTCCCTTAGAAGCAGGGGTGGTGCACTTGCAGATCTTGCTATTGTTATTGTTGATATTAACGAAGGATTTATGCCCCAGACAATTGAGAGTCTCCAGATTCTCAAGAGATTCAAGACACCTTTTGTTGTTGTTGCAAACAAGATTGACAGGATTCACGGCTGGGAGCCCAATAAGGGCGCTTCTTTCCTTGCTTCATATAATAAACAGACTGAAAGCGTAAAATCAAGCCTTGACACCAAACTCTATGAAGTTGTAGGTGAGCTTTACAATATCGGTTTTAACTCTGAAAGATATGACAGGGTAAATGATTTCCAGCGCAATATCGGTGTTATTCCTATCAGTGCAGCAACAGGTGAAGGTATTGCTGATGTGCTTATGATCCTTCTGGGACTTGCACAGAGGTTCCTTGAGGGTAATTTGCATTATGATGCAAATGCACCGGGAACTGGTACTGTCCTTGAGGTAAAAGAAGAAAAAGGTCTTGGAACTACCATTGACACAATTCTTTACGACGGCACAATCAAAAAGGGTGACACAATTGTTGTGGGAAGTCTTGGCAATCCAATCCAGACAAAGATCAGGGCACTGCTTAAACCGCGTCCTCTTTCTGAGATAAAGGCTGAGGAAAAATTCCAGCAGGTAAAATCGGTTACTGCTGCAGTTGGTGTGAAGATATCAGCCCCTAACCTTGAAGGTGCACTTGCAGGTTCTCCTGTGAGGGTTGTAAGTCCGGAAACAATTGATGCTATCACAGAAGAGATCAAGAATGAAATCGAGGATGTCCAGATAGATACCGATACAATTGGTATTACTATAAAAGCTGACACAATCGGTTCTCTTGAAGCTCTTGTAAACGAGCTCAAGAAAGAAAATATCCCTATAAGAAAAGCAGATGTTGGTGACATCAGCAACAGGGATATTGTGGAAGTTTCAGCTATTGAGGATCCTTTCTACTCTGCAATAGTAGGCTTTAGCGTAAAGGTTCTTCCGGATGCAAAGGAAAAAGTCCAGTCCACTGAAGTAAAACTTTTCATGAACAATGTAATATATCGTTTAATCGATGATTACAAAGACTGGGTAAAGAAGCAGAAGGAACTTGCAGAGAAAGAGATATCCGATACCATTACCAAACCCGGAAGATTCCAGATTATGCCTGACTGTATTTTCCGTCAGAGTAAACCAGCTGTGGTTGGCGTGAAAATAATTGGCGGTGTGGTAAGAACCGGTGTTGAAGTTACTACGGCCGAAGGTGAGGTTATAGGTAAGGTCAAAGGTCTTCAGATGCGCGGAGAAAACATTTCAAAGGCAAATGTGGGCATGGAAGTTGCAATGGCTATCGATGGTCCTACAGTTGGAAGGCAGATTAAGGAAGAGGATTTTCTCTTTGTGAACATTCCCGAAAGGGACGCAAAGAAAATGGAACATGAAATTTACGACACGATGACGGCAGATGAATTAGAAACACTGGATGCATTCCTTGCCATGAAAAGAAAGGATAATGCTTTCTGGGCAAAGTAAAAGGATGCACGATTCATTAAACAAATCACAACAAACAGGAACAATAAAACAATAAGGAGAAAATATATGGCAGATTTCAAAGTAGTGGTCGCAGACCCTAAGACAAAATCATACCAGTTTGATGTTACTGGTGCAGAAGCCAACAAGTTCATTGGAAAATCAATCGGAGAAACCGTTGATGGAGCAGCTGTTGGTTTAGCAGGTTACACACTGAAAATAACAGGCGGAAGTGACAAGAGTGGAATGGTCATGAGACCAGACCTTCCAGGACCAAGAAGACAGAGGGTCCTTGTTGCAAACGGAACAGGATATTCACCAGTAGCAAAGGGTGTACGCCGCAGAAAGATGATGCGCGGAAGGGAAGTTGCACCTGACATTGTCCAGATTAACACTGTTGTTGCTGAATATGGCAGCGATGCTATAGCAAAGATCCTTGGCGGCGATGAAGAGCCAGCTGAGGGAGAAGCAACAGCAAGCGTAGAAGAGTGAGTTTCTCACTCTTAAATCTCTTTTTTTGCCTTAAATTTTGATCTGTAATTTATTGCGACTCAGATCTTTAGTTTACTGCATGGGTTCCAAGATCAATGGGCTCTTTCTGGAATAGGATTTCGTTCACTTCAAATGAGTAGTTCAGGTTTCCAAGATCTATTTTTCCGGAGTTAACAGGCTTTACTACAATTGATGTATATCCTGATTCATATGGCTGTATTTGCCGGATGCATACATTTGGGTCGTGACATTCAATAAATGAAGTAAAACAACTGTTAAAACAAACATTACTGATTACCTCATCTGAATTGTTATCAACATAGATTCCAATGGTGTTTCCAACTTCACTATAAAGTGCATCCGGAATATTTATTCTGACTTTTATTTCAGGTATCTGGACAGGATATTTGCCAAATTCAATCTCGTCTACCTTGCAACTGATTCTTTCAATATCAAACATTACTTCAAAACCACCAAGGTCTATTTCGTCCCCGGTAACCGGGGTTATAGTGAACGTAGTATCAAATGAAGCACCAGGGGCGATGGTTATAGTATTGGAGAATGCGGTGTCGTAGCTAATAGTTTTTGGGAAAATGCATTTAACATGCAGGTTGTTCAGGCTCACGTTTGCATAGTTTTTCATTCTGACTGTTACTGAAGAGGGGTGGCCGAACTTAAGAGGTTCACTGACTTCAAAGTCCAGTACAAGGTATGAATGAAGTACATTTATGTCTCCGTAAAATATTGGGGGTTTCTGGTATTCATGATTGTTTAATTCAAAATAAAGTTCATAGTAACCCATTGAGTGATTACCTGCTACCAGTGGGACAAAGGAAAATGATGTTGTAGTGCTGGACATGGGTTCAAGGTCACCAAGGCATATGACAGGTTTATCGCATCTTACACTTGCAGGAAATACAGACCTTATCCATATGTTTTCAAGGCGTTTTTCGGATGGGTTTGTGAGCCTGAGGTATAAGAGATTGTTAAAACCCATTTCAGAAGGTTCTGAAAATTTGTATTCCACCTTTACGGAATCAACCAGTTGAAGTTCTTTTACCCTTCTTCTTTCTATTCCTACATTTTGTTCATATATCCAGAAGATGTGTATTGGGATATAAAGCAGGACTATATAAAGTGGCGCGCTGGCAATGTATATGGGATCCGCTTTTTCGCTGAATGAGAGTATTCGGGTAACAATAAAAAATGTAGTCAGGACTATCCATAAGAAAGCATAAAACTGGAAAATCAATCCATTTTGACCCCCTGCTGAATTTTGCAGGGAATATGTAAATGACTTAGCAATGCTATTCAGAGGTCCAAGTTTCATTGACCCACCTTAGAAAGGTTTGTTTTTAGTTAAATTTCAATATGCCTGTATAGTTATAAATATATTATTCAATAAATGAGCAATTTCTGTCTTCTTTGAAAAATTGATTATTTTTCTGCATTTTTCAATTGTCCATCAGAATAGCAAAAATTATATACCTAATGGCACGGAAATAGCATTCCGTATCAATGACGCAGAATATTTAGGTTCAAAGTTAATTCGAAGGATGTTATCTCATGCTATTAAAAATAATGGACAGTAAGTCTAGATTTGAAGATTTTGAAAAGGAATATAATGATTCTCAGGCATACCTTCGCAGGGCAAAACAGTTCCTTAAGGAAGGCCAGGATCACAGTGTTGTCTTCAATGTAGCCTCACTGGCTCTTGAGCGTTACCTTGTGGCACTTTGCTACCTTTATGATATGGAACCCTATAACCACAATTATACCTGTCTGATGGACACTGTGGAAATGTTTATGGAAGTACCTGAAGAACTCAACAGAGAAATAAGGTCACTTGATGAAATATTCGATATCTGTTCACTTGATGACTATTTCCACGGTGACCCGGAGGTTTCGGACATGGAGCGTATTCTGCGAATGTGCGAAGAAGTGGAAAGACTTTTTGATAAAAAGAAGATCCAGTCATACAGAGAGTCACTGATTGACGACGATGATGACTAATCTCTCCTTTTTTGCAGATATTTTTGACTTTTGACTTTCTTATTTTTTGCCTATTTTGAAATCCTGCTTACATAGTGGCACCACGAACTTCGCTCTTTCAGTTCAAAATCAAACAAATAATTTGCAAACTAAAACCGAAGTAACCATCCGCCGAAGGCGCTCACATTCCCAATATCTCTGCACAGGGAAATTGTTTTATGCTGAGAATTCTACAGAAGGCATGCGAAGAAAATATTCCTCTGCAACATGTCAATTATTTTGTATTACATGATGGGAAAAAGCCGGCTTTGCCGGACCCTTCGGGATAATTCAGGTATCTATGGTCTGTATGAATCGATTTACAACTCATTTTGATTTTATGTACATTCAGTCTGCAGAGCCAATTATTCGATAATTATTTATAGTAGACATACCAAGGAAATATCGTTATGTTATGTCGGACATAACACTTCGAACATTGCTACTTGGATGATGTTGCCGAAAGGGCATAACATACATTCGAGACTGATTTTAAGGAGAAAACTGCACAGGTATTTTTCAAAAGCAGCCGCTCTTTGTTTTTCAGTAATATACAGAAATAGGATTTAAAAAAGAAAAAATGAAGTCGCTTAAAGCAACTTCTTTCCTGCATCAGGTCCGCTCTTGCACTCAAAGACGTCGGTGATCTTCATCTTAACGAGGTATCTTGCAGGGAAACGGTCACTCTTTGCCTTTACCATCTTGCGCATTTCGTCATATTCCTCGCCACGGTCAATGATCTTTACAGTACCTTTGATCTGGAAGCAACCGCTAATCTCTGGTCCCCAGACATATATTGCACATTTTGGATTTGCCCTGAGGTTTCCATTATCTTGAGAAAAAGTTGTCAACAGATCCATATGTGTTTCTGCATCTTCCTGAAGGAAGCACATTCCGATTGGGATTACGTTTGGAACACCATCTTTTTGATGCTGTTGCTAATGGGAAGATCTTCATCTTTGCAAATTCTTCTTTCATTGCATCTGTTAATTTTACCATTATGTCACCTCTGCATGTAAAAATAAAAAGTACAGTAAATCTAGTCGCTAATCAAGCTTAAGCTTTTTCATTAGTGGTACTGATGAATTAGAGTATTTTTATTCAGAATGGAATGAAATGGGATTTTCAGGGAACACTGCATTACATGAAGAAAAATGCGAAGAAAGGGCATAAACCGTTTACTCTTAATGCTCATGTAAGGGAGAGGTTGGAAATGTGGAATAGTTGAATTAAGTACTTTTTTAGTTATATCAATATCATTTCAATCGTCTAATTCATGTTTTTCTTAAAATCATATATTGCAACTAAGTGATTCGGGCTTATGTATTTTGAAAGTCTCACTTACTGATTCATTGTTAATACCCCAAGTAAGTATCTGCAACTTTTAATCAAAGGGTTGTCATTACACCTGAACCAGTCAAACCACTTTCAGCAATTGCTCCAATTACTCTAAACCAAGTGTAACTCCCCACTTTATTTTATTTGCTTTTGTGTTTTTATTAGTTTTGTATCTTCCCAAACATTATCCAAGATTAGAGACATATCTACTTTCACTTTCTTCTATTTGGTCTACATTACTTTTTTCAATCCCTCATTAAGTGATTCCATTATTTTGAAATATAGTTCCTGATCATCGTACTCTTGAATATTGACAGACAACCATCCATTGTTTCTGGATAATGTACTAGTTTACTTAAAGAAACTTTTTCCAATTTCGTGTGGAACTTACATTGTCATTATTTGTATACTGTCCGCATCCGAAAGTATTATAGTCATCTATAATACTGCTGCTATAACTTTTTATAGGTTTTAACAAGGATACTTTTGGGTCAGCAATAAGCATTCCAAATAGACTAATATACATATGAGCTTTATCAGGTTCAAGAATCATCAAGGTTCCAATTTCATCGGCTAACTCCTCATAACCAATGGATTTAAGAATACTATACCGATCAGCATAGTTATTTAGTTTAGCTGCAATATATTCAGGGCTGCTATTACCCATAACTGCAGTTACAATTTGTAAATAGTCGCTGAATCCAAAACTAGCTAATGTTTCAAACTCAATCTTATATTTATTACTTGATTCTTGACCAATAAGAGTTATTGGATCATAGGAAAGGGTTGGAGGATTAAGTTCTCTAAATAGCGGCTCTAAAAACTCAAGATTTTTGTAATAGGTAGGTGGCATTGTCAAAGCAAACTGTAATCTACCTGTTTCTTTCTGAAAATCAATCATATCGTCAATTTTTCGAGAATCGAAACCCATTATTGCAGTATGAGTATTATCAAATGATTGTTTGTCATCTTTTGGAATTAACTTGGCTATTGTTGAACCATAAAATGGTATAACGCTCCAAATATTAACAAAAGGATCCGCAATAGGCTCATTTAATTTAATAAATCTATCACTAGGTGGATATTTTTCATTCTGTAAAACTTTATCTGCGTCTAACCTACGAGTAAATTTATCAATTTCTTCCTTTTCATGGGCTTCATAATCTTGTAGAAACTCTTCAAAGTCATTCATGCTAATTAATAAACTTCATTCATTCTATAAATTATATATTGACAGTTGTTTTGATAGTGACTTAAAAAGTATTCAATTTAAACTTTATATTTTAACTTAATATTTCAAAGAAAACTAATCGTTGCGTTTTTTTGGTTATTACTATTACCCATAAATTCTGTGCTGGCATTCAAATTCGAACCCAAAGCGGCAATTAAACCAAGAAATAAACAGAAGTTAAAAACAAAGAAAAAAGTGAAAAATACAGATTTAAAACAGTTTCTCAAGGAAATACTGATGAACCCTCAAATCATCGGTAAGTTCAGGATGGAATGCCAGTGCAAGAACATTTCCCTGTTCTGCAGCCACGATCATATCGTCAATTTCAGCAAGGACTTCGACATCGTTTCCTGCTTCTACTATTCCTGGAGCCCTGATAAAGACTGCGTTGTATGGTGTTTCCAGGAAGGGGAGTTCAAGTTCTGTCTCAAAGGAATCGCGCTGTCTGCCGAATGCATTCCTGTTGACCTTTGTGTCCATGAGTCCGAGAAGGTGCTGGTGGGTTTTGGCTACCTGCTCGTCTCCGGCAGTTGCAAGGAGTATAAGGCCGGCACAGGTTCCCATGATTGGTTTGCCTGCTGCGTTCATGTCTCTTATCTCATCGGCGATGCCTTCACGTATCAGCAGTTTCCCAAGTGTTGTGCTTTCCCCGCCGGGAAGTACAAGTGCATCACATTCAGGAACAATTCCTTTATGTTTGATAGTAACAACTTCTCCTTTCTCTCCACGCTGCTCCAGTGCTTTTTCAAGAGCCTCAACGTGTTCGGAAACATCTCCCTGAATAGCAATAACACCTAGTTTCATAAAAATCACGTTTTAGTTAGTATGTAAAGTTAGTATATGTAAGTAAAACAAATCAAAAATAAAAAAGAATTTTGGATGGGATTACCATCCACGGGTCTGTAAGATATCTGCTTCAGGAATTGAATCAACGCTGATTCCTTTCATTCCTGCACCAATGCCCTTTGATACTTCTGCAAGCACCTTCGGGTTGTCATAGTTGTTTACAGCTTCAACGATTGCTTTTGCCATCTTTTCAGGATTCTCAGACTTAAAGATTCCTGAACCGACGAAAACACCATCAGCACCCATGCGCATCATAAGAGCTGCATCTGCAGGTGTTGCAACACCGCCGGCTGCAAAGTTAACAACAGGAATACGCTGCATCTCTGCGGTCTCAAGTACAAGCTCAATAGGTGCTTCGATTTCACGGGCAACTGCAATGAGTTCTTCCTTTGTCTTGCCCTTGAGTGCACGGACTTCACCCATGATCTGCTTCATATGCTTGACAGCCTCGCTGACATCTCCGGTTCCTGCTTCGCCCTTTGTACGGATCATTGCAGCACCTTCGTTTATCCTGCGGAGTGCTTCACCAAGGTTTCTTGCACCGCATACGAAAGGAACAGTGAACTCTGTCTTGTCAATGTGGTACTTGTTGTCTGCAGGTGTGAGTACTTCGGACTCGTCCACCATGTCAACACCAAGAGCTTCAAGGATTTCAGCTTCCACAAAGTGGCCAATACGTGCCTTTCCCATGACAGGGATTGTAACAGCATCAATAATGTCTGAAATTATCTGTGGGTCTGCCATCCTGGCAACGCCACCTTCTTTCCTGATATCAGCAGGTACAGCCTGAAGTGCCATAACTGCAACAGCACCAGCTTCTTCAGCTATCTTTGCCTGCTCAGGGTTTACGACATCCATGATAACGCCGCCTTTCTGCATCTTTGCAAAGCCGCGCTTGATAAGCTCGGTACCGTGTCTTAATTTTTCAAGTTCCATAATATCATCCTGAATTGAATTTACAAATTTGTTTAACGATTTTATGCCTACCTACTCAGATTACTAGATAAAGTTAATGCTTAAAAGCATTTACATCTACTCTTCATCCGGTCTTATTCTGGCTACACCTACTACTTTATCGCTGGCCCGGACATCCATTACCTTTACACCCTGGGTATTCCTGCCCTGTACACGTACATCTTTTGCAGGAATGCGGATGATAATGCCTTCGGAACTGGTAAGCATAATGTCATCTTCGTCATGTACTGCCTTTACGTTGATAACCGGTCCGTTACGCAGGCTTGTGACTATGGTTATTACGCCACGTCCGCCCCTGTGCATTGACCTGTACTCATCAAACTTTGTCCTCTTGCCAAATCCGTTCTCTGTTACTGTAAGCAGTGAAGCAGTCTCATCAACTACGTCAAGACTTACCACTCTGTCACCGGATTCAAGGTTCATTCCACGGACTCCTTTAGCACTGCGTCCCATTGAACGGACTTCTTCCTCAGAGAATCTGATTGCTTTCCCATGTCTTGAAACCATAACAAGATCCCTGCTACCATCAGTAAGTGCTACGTTGACGAGTTCATCACCTTCTACAAGACTAAGGGCAATAATGCCCTTCTTGCGCGGGTTACTGAAATCGGAAAGCTGGCTCTTCTTTACAGTACCCATACAGGTAGCCATGAAGAGATACTCATCTTCCTTGAATTCACTCACAGGTATCATTGCTGTGACCAGCTCACCCTCACCAAGTTCAAGCAGGTTCACAATGGCTTTTCCACGTGCCTGCCTGCTACCCTCAGGTATCTCGTAGACCTTACGCCAGTGTACGGCCACGGTTGGTAAAGAACATGATATAATCATGGGTAGAGGCTACAAATATGTCAACTACAAAGTCCTCATCCTTGGTGTCCATGCCTATAACACCTTTTCCACCTCTGTGTTGCTGGGAATATGTGTCAACAGGAAGTCTCTTTATGTATCCGCTATTAGTGATTGTTACTACCATTTCACCTTCAGGTATCAGGTCTTCATCTTCGAGTTCCTGGACAGAGGATTTGATGGCTGTTCTGCGCTCATCACCAAAACGTTCCTTCAGGTCTGCAAGTTCATCCCTGATGATAACATATTTCTTTTCATCGCTTTCAATGATTCCTTTGTACTCAGCTATCTGTTTGAGAAGCTCCTCATATTCATCATCTATTTTCTGTCTTTCAAGACCTGTGAGCTTTTGCAGGCGCATGTCCAGAATAGCTTTTGCCTGTATCTCATCAAGTCCGAATTTTGAAATGAGTCCTTCCCTTGCATCTTCAACATTTGCAGAAGAACGTATGAGTGAAATAACTTCATCCAGATGGTCAAGAGCTATCTTTAAACCTTTGAGTATGTGAGCCCTGTCCTCTGCTTTTCTCAGGAGGAATTGCGTACGTTTCAGGATAACGTCAATACGGTGGTCCAGATAAATTCTCAGTATCTGTTTCAGGTTTAACTCTCTTGGTACATCATCCACAAGTGCAAGGTTGATAATACCAAAGGTTGTCTGCATCTGCGTATGCTTATAAAGCTGGTTCAGTACCACATTTGCATTGGTACCACGTGTCAGTTCTATAACAACACGAATACCCTCACGGTCAGATTCATCACGCAGGTCTGAGACGCCAATGACTTTCTTTTCCCTTACAAGGGCTGCAATATCCTCAATAAGCTTTGCCTTGTTTACCTGGTATGGAAGCTCGGAGACAACTATTCTGTATTTATCCTTTTTCATCTCCTCGATTTCAGCAATAGCTCTGATCTGAACCCTTCCACGCCCTGTCTCATAGGCTGATTTAATTCCCTGCCTGCCCATTATGACAGCACCTGTTGGGAAATCAGGTCCTTTTACAGCAGTCATTAGTTCGGGAATTGTCACATCAGGGTTTTCGATCATCATCATGGTTGCATCGATGACCTCTGAGAGATTATGTGGTGCCATGTTAGTGGCCATACCCACAGCAATACCTGTGGAACCATTGATAAGCAGGTTAGGTAGTTTTGCCGGGAGAACAACCGGTTCTTCAAGGGAACCATCATAGTTAGGACGTGTTGCAATGGTCTCCTTATCAATGTCAAGGAGCATCTCATCGCATATCTTATCCATACGAACTTCAGTATAACGCATAGCTGCAGCGGAGTCACCGTCAATAGAACCAAAGTTACCCTGTCCGTCTATGAATGGATATCTCAGAGAGAAATCCTGTACCATCCTGACAAGTGAGTCGTAGACTGCTGTATCACCATGTGGGTGGTATTTACCAAGAACATCTCCCACTACACGGGCAGACTTTTTGTAAGCCTTATCATGGGTGATGCCACCTTCTTTCATTGCATAGAGGATTCTTCGGTGAACTGGTTTCAGTCCGTCTTTTGCATCAGGCAGTGCACGACTTACAATTACACTCATGGCATAATCCATGAATGATTTTCTCATTTCATCTTCAATGAGGATAGGAACTATTTTCTCGCCGGTTTCTGTTGGCTGGATATCAAAAGGAATTTCTTCCTCAGGTGCATCTGGATTGTTATCCTGAACATTTTCATTATCACTATTATCTGCCATTTTTCTTCACCTCAGACATCCAGGTTGGCTACATCCCTTGCATGCGTCGTAATAAAATGCTTACGTGGGGCTACATCATCTCCCATAAGTATTGTGAACATTTCATCTGCAGCAACTGCATCTTCCATTGTGACCTGTAGCAGTGTCCTTGTTTCCGGGTTCATTGTTGTTTCCCATAGCTGTTCAGGGTTCATTTCACCAAGACCCTTGTAACGCTGAATTCCTACGCCTTTGTCACCGATCTCTTCCAGTTTTGCTGCAAGCTCGCGGTCAGAGTAGACATAATATTCTGCCTTGCCTTTCTTTATCTTGTAAAGAGGAGGCTGTGCTATGTACACATAACCGGCATCTATCATAGGTTTCATGTACCTGAAGAAAAGAGTTAGTATTAGCGTTCTGATATGAGCTCCATCAACATCTGCATCAGTCATGATGATAACTTTGTGGTAACGTGCCTTTTCAATATCATACTCGTCACCAATACCGGTTCCCATAGCAGTGATAAATGCAAGAATCTCATTGTTCTTGAGAATCTTTGCAAGACGTGCCTTCTCAACGTTAAGGATCTTACCTCTCAGTGGTAATATAGCCTGATTCTTACGGTCTCTTCCCTGCTTTGCAGAACCACCCGCAGAGTCACCCTCAACAAGGTAGAGTTCACTTACTGTTGGATCCTTTTCTGAACAGTCTGCAAGCTTTCCCGGAAGTGTGCTTACATCAAGGGCACTCTTTCTGCGGGTAAGTTCCCTTGCCTTCTTTGCAGCTTCCCTTGCACGCTGTGCATCAAGGGCTTTCTGGAGTATAGTGCCTGCAACTTTAGGGTTTTCTTCCATGTACTCGGAAAGTCCCTCTGAGACCATGGATTCCACAATTCCCTTGACTTCACTATTACCAAGTTTGGTCTTCGTCTGTCCCTCGAATTGTGGCTCGGTTATTTTGACGCTTATGATGGCAGTAAGTCCTTCACGGATATCGTCACCGGAGAGCTTTACATCTCCTTTTGAAAGGTTGTTCTTCTTAATATAATCGTTAGCAACCCTTGTAAGTGCGGCCTTAAAACCGACAAGATGGGTACCGCCTTCGTGGGTATTAATGTTATTGACAAAAGAGAAAACATATTCAGCATAATTGTCTGTATACTGCATTGCAATTTCAACAATAGTATCGTCCTTTGTTCTCTCAAAGTAAATGGGTGTGTCATGAAGTGCATTCCTGTTGTGGTTCAGGTGCTCTACAAAAGAAACAATACCGCCTTCATACTCAAAGACCTCATCTATTGGTTCTTCTCCCCTGTCATCTGAGATACTAATCTTTATTCCCCTGTTAAGGAATGCAAGCTCCCGAAGTCTGGTTGCCAGTGTATCATATACAAATTTAGTGGTTTCAAATATACGGGAATCCGGCATGAATGTGGTTTTTGTCCCGGTGGAATTAGTGTCTCCTATTACAAGTATCTCGTCAGTAGGTGTTCCGCGTTCATAACGCTGGTAGTGAACCTTACCATCACGCTGTACTTCCACTTCCATCCATTCGGAAAGGGCATTGACAACAGAAACACCAACACCGTGAAGACCACCGGATACCTTGTAGGTGTCCTTGTCAAACTTACCTCCTGCATGGAGAACAGTCATGACAACTTCCAGTGCTGATTTGTTGTACTTTGGGTGCATTCCTACAGGAATTCCCCTTCCATTATCCTGGACTGTAATTGTACCATTACTGTTTATCGATACATCTATCTGAGTACAATATCCGGCCAGTGCTTCATCAATGCTGTTGTCTACTACTTCGTAGACAAGATGGTGCAGACCTCTTCCATCGATACTTCCGATGTACATACTCGGACGTTTGCGAACAGCTTCCAGTCCTTCAAGTACCTGAATATTGCTTGCATCATAAGCCTGTTTTTCACCCATGTATACAGCTCCGTGAAAAATTCATATTATCACATAACAAAGTCTAATCAATCCGTCTAAAACGTCTGTTCAATAGTCCCTCAAAATACAGTTAAAGAAATATTTACTTTAAATCTCTAGCTTCATATTTTCATCTAAAATGTCCGGCTTCTAATATGTATTCATGCTTATTAAATGTTTATATAAAATTGACAAAAAAAAGTTGGGAAACTTCCCTTTACATCTTTATTTCTTTGATGCAAGTAGATATTTCCCAGAGGTATAAAAGTAGCTGCCATATAAATGAGAGCACCTATAACAGGTACTTCTCCCACAAGTAGCAGGACAAACAGTCCCAGGAGAAGATCATGCCAGTCTTTAGATTCTTTTTCCACTCTTGAAAATATATATTTTCCAAACCACAGGGCCGAAATTATCCTTATCGTGTAAAGTACCAGAAGGGTCAGGACTATGATCACAATAGACAGCGGAATACCTACCACTGTAATCATGAGAATTAGTGAAACTATCATGGTAACAATAAAGAGAACAAAACCTGTGAGGAATGCTTTTCCCGGTGTTTGTGCTGTTTTTGATGCCAGATTCCTGATTTGTTCAGGCCACAGAGCCAGTATCAGCAGACCTATTATTGCAAGTGTCAGATATCCTGTAAACCACGATACAATGGAAAAGACCCTGTTATCTTCGTGTTCATATTCTGTTTCAATAAACTTTACTTCTTCTCCCACGGTACCTTCGGGAATTGTTGTTTTTCAGGGCTCCTGTATTCAAGGTCACCGGCAATATGTGCATCCGGCAATATCGTGATACTTCCTGTATTCAGATCCACATTCTTACCAATATTGCCTCCAAGGATCACTTCACCGGCAGAACCGCTAACATTTCCCCCGATGTTTCCAAGTAATTTGATATTACCTGAAGATGATGTGAGATCTCCCCCAACAGTTCCGGAGTCGGATAATAATGTTTCACCGGAAAAAATAATTATATCATCTTCTATGTTCCCGTTAATTGTCAATGTTCCGGATGCAGTTCTTACATCGTCCCCGACATTACCATTAATGGTTATTTCACCGCCGGCTGCAATCGGTCCTGTGTTATATTCCCGCGGATTTCTATTGTTCCGCCTGCAGCCACAAGGTCTCCATTCACAGTTCCCTCGAGAATTATGTTGCTTCCGGCAACACAAACGTCATCTTCTATCGTGTCACTTATGATTACGGTGTCATCACTTTCAATTGTCGTAAAGGCTGATGCCGGATAGGCAAGTAATAAAATAACTATCAGCAGCTTTGCTATAAGTATTAAGATATTTTTCATCTTAAATTCCTCTTTTGTTTCTCCCTATACAAAAGTAGGTTTTATTGATTAAATGTTTTTTCAGCAACTGAAATCCTGACATAGAGTCCTGACATTTTGCTTTCAATTTTTGCTGATAAAGACTTATGTACCTTTACTGAAGAGTTAATGCTGAAAAAGATGGATTCATCAGAACTACTAACAAGGCTCCAGAAAGAAAGCACGAAGATTTCCAATGAAGATATCAGCCTTGCAAGAGGGCGGCTGTAATGGAAGCAGTGAAATATGTTCCTGAGCCATACAAGACCATTTATTCTTCTGAGTATTTTGTGTTTCTCTATGAGAGCTTCCTTAAACTGAAAAGACATAAGACTCTTTTGAAGGATGAAGAAATAGATATTGCTGCTTACGAAGACCTTTTACTTAGCATCAGGGAAAAAAGTGAACCGTCTGACAGGAAAAGAAGTCTTTGCTAAAATTTACCAGTCTGGTTCTTGCATATCTCATCTTCATACTTAAAAAACCGCTGCATCCGGTTGGTATGGTCTTTCCGGAGGGAAGAAGATCACCGAGGATGGCACTTTCTATTATTGTCCTGTAAAGGATAAGCAAACAGAAACCGGTATTTCTTTCTGCGAGTTCTGTATCTGTAAAGACAGTGAAGAAAGTAAAGAATAGAAGTGACAAATTGAACAACTTGAATGATCCCGAAGGGTCCGGCAAAGCCGTACTTTCCCAAAAGACCAAACAAAATTATTTGCACAATATTTCTATAAAATATCTTCAAAATTCCCCGCAGAATTCTGAGCAAAAATGCACAAATCTCCGGAATAATCTCCTGTGCAGAATCATCGGAATGTGCCACCTTCGGAGGATGGTTATTTTGTTTTAGAATAGAGGTTGTTTTGAGGTTGTTTTTGTGTCACTAAAAATAAAAATAGGAGGTAGTGCCTGAACCTTTAGTTCAGGCTTTAAATGATCAGTGCCTTTGTAGGGCATGAGGTAATGCACCTTCCACACTTGATACAGTCAGGCTTCTTTTCATTGGTATGGACTTCAAGCTGCATAGGACAGCTCTTTTCGCACTTGTTACAGTCAACGCACTTTGAATCATCGACCTGGAGCTGGTACTTGTGTCCGCCAATCAGGTTCTGGACAGTTCCCATTGGACAGAATGTACACCATGTACGCGGGCTGAATGTTGTTCCTGCAAACAGTGCAATGCTTGTTGTTACCAGGCACATGATGACAAAGACCAAGCCTATCTGATTAATCAGTCCCTGGGTGCTCAGAAGCCTGTAACCCATAAATCCCATCATGGCTGCAAACAGAGGAATCCTTATCCAGTAGCTTCTGAGAAATTCCGGGATTTTTCTTTTAAGCGTTATTTTCCCCACCCAGAAGTCGTTGAAACTCCCCCTGGGACAGAGGTTTCCGCAGAACCATCTTCCACGGAAGAAACTTGTAATTAGCAGTGTGGCAAATACAAGCAGCAGGAAGTATCCCAGCAGCGGGAACCAGAGCCCTGCAATTGATACTATTAGTACGAGAATTCCAAGGTACGGAGTAATTTTCAGCACATTTCTCACCCTTTTTTATTTTTGAATATGGAATCAGTATTTTGTTAGTTTCATTGGTTTTCGTCTGCCCAGGACTGAAGTTCGCTGTCAACCCTTTTGACCCAGCTGTTGACAATTACCATGATGAGTTCATGTATGTCTTTCTTGCTGCGGATCTTGTACACAAAGAAGTATCCTCCTCCGTCCATGTTATTCTGGGAACGGATGAGTATCTTTCTTTCATAAAGCTTCTTGACACTTCTCTGGACTGTGGAGAGGTTAAGATCCAGTTCTTCAGCTATTGTTTCCGTGGTCAGCCAGTCCTGGCCGAACTGGAGAAAATACTTCAATATCTGAAGTTCGGCTTTTGTAAGGTTCAGACCACATTTGATGACAGCTTCAATCTCAAATTCTTTGCAGGCGAAATCAACCATATAATACCTCTGTTATTCGACAGTACTGCAATAAAGCAACAGCAATATATAAAGTATTCCTGAAACTGCTAAAAACTGCTAAAAAACAGAAGTACTGTTTTGTAAAAAAAGAAATTATCCGGAACTACCGATAAGACGGTTAATCTCCTCACTGCCAATGATTCCCACTATTCTATTTTCATCATCGACTACCGGAAGGGCGGAAATATTGTGCTTTTCCATTTTCTTTGCTGCACTTTCGATATCCTCGTTTTCCCTTGCGGTGAGTACATCCTTTGTCATGATCCCGTCAAGGGTCCTGCACTTCAGTGCAACAGCCTTGGAAATATCCCAGGAAGTAACAATTCCTTCAAGCCTGTTATTTTCATCAACAACAGGCAGGTGGGTTATTCCTTTTTCAAACATAACTCCGGCAGTTTCCTCTATACTTATTCCTTTCATGATGCTTATTGTGTCTTTTCTCATAAGATCAGATACTATTGTGTGGGACAGGAAATTGCCAATAAGGTAACCCAGTTGTCCGGATTCCAGCAGGAAAGCATCATGCCCGTAACTTGATTCTATTTCCCTGTAAGTGACATCAATATCGTTTGCACTTAATGCCGAAACTATCTCTTTTGACTGGTAAGGGGGGTAAAGCCAGTCAGAGCTTACAGCTATGATGAGAAACTTTGCGCTTGCTTTTTTCATGCCTTCTATAAGCGAAGCTTTTTCAGAGAGGTCAAAATAATCAAGTGCCTTAGTTATGTAAAGGTATGAATTTGCATCAAATCTTCTTGTAAAAGATTGTCCCTGGTGGTGCAAATAACTTTCAACCTCAAAGTCAAATCCAAGCTTGTAGTCGTATTTATCCTTATCCTGCAATCTTCTTCCGAATTTCTGGTGCATTGACGTGTCACTGAGGTAAGTTATGTGTCCTATCATCCTTGCCAGTGCAAGACCGTGAATGGGTGCTTCACCGGAATAATAATCTCCGTTGTTCCATTTTGGGTCTGAGAGAATGGCAATTCTTCCCACTTCACTAAATGCAATCTGCTGAGGTGAGGAACGGGCTGTTGTCGCAATTGCTATTGCCTTTGTAACAGATTCCGGGTAGGAAACCGTCCACTGGAGTACCTGTACTCCGCCCATGGAACCGCCAATGACGGCAAAAAGCTTTTCTATTCCAAGATAATCCACAAGCTCTTTCTGCACATTGACCATGTCTCCTATGGTTATGAAGGGAAAACTCCTGCCATATTCTCTTTTGGTTTCCGGGTTGATGGATGAGGGTCCTGTAGATCCCTTACATCCGCCAAGTACGTTGGAACAGATCACAAAATAGCGGTTGGTATCAATTACCTTCCCGGGTCCTATGAGTATGTCCCACCATCCTGGTTTGCTATCCCTTTCGTGCAGTCCTGCAGCATGTGCATCACCTGTAAGGGCATGGCATATGAGAATTGCATTGCTCCTGTCCGGATTGAGTTTTCCGTATGTCTCATAGGCAACCTGGACATTTTTCAGCTTGCTCCCACATTCCAGAACAAGTTCATCCGGGAGCTTGAAAGTTTGTGTTTCAACAATACCCAGGGATTCTTTTTTCATATTTCCTGAGACCTCCTTAATGCCTGATCAATATCAGCGATAAGGTCTTTAAGATCTTCAAGTCCGACGGACATCCTGATAAAATCTTCAGTCACGCCTGTGGAAATCCTTTCCTCAGGGCTAAGCTGCTGGTGGGTTGTTGATGCAGGATGGATTACCAGTGTTTTTGCATCACCAATGTTTGCCAGGTGTGAAAGCAGTTCAACGCTGTCAATGAACTTCTTGCCGGCTTCAAGTCCGCCCTTGATACCAAATCCAAGAATCGCACCAAATTTTTTGTTCAGGTACTTCTTTGCAAGTTCGTGAGATGGATGATTTTCCAGCCCGGGGTAATTTACCCATTCAACTGCCGGATGGCCTTCAAGGTATCTGGCAATCTTTAGTGCATTGCTATTATGCCTCTCAACCCGGAGTGGAAGTGTTTCAATTCCCTGCAGAAGCAGGAAAGCATTGAAAGGACTGAGGGCAGGTCCAAGATCTCGAAGAAGGTGCACCCTCATTTTGGTAATAAATGCAATATTGCCAATATCCGGCACATTTCCGAACGCTTCCCAGTATTTCAGTCCATGGTACCCGGGGTCAGGTTCAGTGAGCCCGGGGAATTTCCCGTTGTCCCAGTTGAAATTTCCGGAGTCGACAATTATGCCGCCTATTGAAGTACCGTGTCCACCGAGGAATTTTGTTGCTGAAAGTACAACAATGTCAGCTCCAAGATCAATAGGCCTGACAATTCCAATTCCAACTGTATTGTCAACAATAAGTGGAATTCCGGCTTCATGTGCAATCTTTGAAATCTCTTCAAAATCCGGTACATCAAGTTTCGGGTTTCCTATTATTTCCGTATAGATTGCCCGGGTTTTTGGATTGATTGCTTTTTTAAATTCCTCTGGTTTTGTTGAATCCACAAATATGGTTTTCCGTCCGAATTCCCTGAAAGTGTTATTGAATAACTGGTAAGTTCCTCCGTAAAGGTTGTCTGCTGCAACGATTTCATCTCCCGGAGAAGTTACACCAAGCATTGCAAGAGTAATAGCGGACATTCCTGAGGCAACAGCAAGGGCACCTGTGCCTCCTTCAATTGCAGCAACTCGCTTTTCAAGGACATCGGTTGTAGGGTTCATGAGTCTTGTATAAATGTTCCCTGACTCCTTGAGTCCGAAAAGATTGGCTGCATGTTCTGCATCCCTAAATGTATAGGATGCTGTCTGGTATATGGGTACTGCACGTGCTCCTGTTACAGGATCAGCTTGCTGTCCTGCATGGAGGGCAAGGGTACTTAATCCGTATTTTTTTCCGTCCATGTTGTTTCCTCTTGATTTTCTGGTTTTGCCGGTGTAAGCATTATACCTGAATGTTTTCAGTTAATATATAGTTTTGTATAATTCACAAAGTGAAAATTACCTTCAGTAATACTATGGTGGAAGGTGATTGATAGGTTTGAATTACAGCAAAAAGAAAAAAGAAGACAATTTTTCAGTTTAAATGATCTGTTCAGGAAACCAGTGCTTTCAAAAAGGATTGATCCCTGACATGTGGACTGACAAGTATTTTTGCATCCGGGTTTAGTTCAGCAAGCATGCTTTTAATTCCTGCAATATGTTCCTCTGTATCTCTTTCAGTCATATTGATGCAGACTATTTCAGCACCCTGGAATTGCTTTCTGGCATATTCCGGCAGCTGGTCGGATTGGGTTTCAGATTCCTCTGAATTGACAAGAACAATTGCTGGAAGTAGTTCTGCATCAGGAAGCTGCATTCTTTCAAGGTCAATTTTCAGCTTGTTTGGAATCACAGTTTCCTCGGTTTCAATAAATATAATATCAGGGCTAAATTCATCTTTAAGCATCAACAGGTTACTCCTGATGTCAGTGTCAAGGGAACAGGGGATACAAACGCTGTTTACTTCCTTTGTTTTGATCCCAAGGTCAGTAAGTGTCTTTTCATCATAATCAACTTCTCCTGTTTCCTGGACTATAACTCCTATTTTTTCTCCCTGCTTGTTGAGATATCTGGCAAGATCGAGTACCAATGTTGTTTTTCCACTGCCTGTGGCTCCACCGATAATACTTACTTTCATGCTAAAGCTCCATTTTATTATAAGTTTCAAGAAACCCTTTTAAGACTCCGGGATAGTTTTGGTTTCCATACCTATATATTGTTACCTCTTCCGCTGGGGTAGACAGGTATTGTAAAAATGAATTTGCTTCCCTTTCCGGGTTCGCTTTCAACCCAGATGTTTCCATTTTGCATTTTCAGGTATTCCTTAACCAGGACAAGTCCAAGTCCGGCTCCTCCGTATCTTCTGGTATTGGAGCTATCCACCTGTACGAAAGGATCGAATATCCTCTCCCTGTCCTTTTCCTCAATTCCGATTCCGGTGTCCTCTACGGAAACTTGTATTTCCTCGTCTTTGACACCTGCATTCACTGTTATTGTTCCGTTTTCAGGTGTAAATTTAAGGGCATTTTCAATCAGGTTGTAGAACACTTCTTTAAATTTGTTGTCATCAGCTGTTATTTCAGTAATATCCGTGGAAAAATCAAGATTTATTGATATCTTCTTTTAGAAGCCATCATTTTCGTATCTTCAATAACTTTCTTGATTATATCTTCAGGACTGAAAGTTGTAAATTTTAATCCCAGGCCTCCGGATTCTATCTGTGCTAAATCAAGTACGTTATTTACCAGAGTAAGGAGTTTATATCCTGAATCGTTAATAATCTGGAGGTACTTTTTCTGTTCTTCTGTCAGGTTTCCCCTGTTATTGTCAATTATAACTTCTGTATAACCTATTACTGAATTAAGTGGAGTCCTTAATTCATGGTTCATATTTGCCAGCAGGTCATTCTTGCAGCGATTTGCTTCCTCTGCAGCAATTTTGGCCAGTAACATCTGTTCTTCAGTTTCCTTTCTCTTGGTAATATCAACAAGGGTTCCAATGGCTCTCCTGTTTTTCTTCTCACTGATGAAAGTGTCACCCTTGGCAAGTACCCACCTGTATTCCCCTGATTTTGAATACATCCGGAGTTCATACCTGAAAGTTTTTCCTTCCTGGACAGATTTCAGAATTCCAGGCATTATTCCTGTCCTGTCTTCAGGATGCATCATTTCACCCACTTTTCAACAGACATGGGAAATTCCTGATCCTCATACCCAAGCATGGTGTAGGATTTAGGACTGAAATAAAACTCATCTTTTTCGAGGTCCCAATCCCAGTATCCATTTTCTGAAACGGTCATTGCCAGTTTAAGCTGTTCCTCACTTTCTTTCAGCGCTTTTTCTGCCTGAATTCTGTTTGTGATATTCCTGGTTGTTCCATGTAGCATGGCAGGCCTGCCATCCTCTGCTATTATCTTACCTATTATTTCAACAGGGACAGCTTCCCCTTTTTTGTTGAGAACTTCTGTCTGGAAAATTATTCCGGGGAAATTATCTGCATTTCAATACCCATTCTGACATATTTCATCATTTTATTGAAATTGTCTTCAGTGCAGTGATCATTCAGCTTAGAACCGACCCATTCTTCCTGTGTAAAACCCAGCATGTAGTAAATAGCAGGATTCACATATGTGAAAGTAAGATTCATGTCCATGATCCATATGCAATCAAGTGTATTTTCTGCAAGAAGCCGGAAAAGCTTTTCATTTTCCCTGAGATCTTCCTCAGCTTTTTTCATTTCAGTAATGTCAACAAATGAACACATGTAGGAAATTGTTTTACCGGATTCATTTTTTATGTTTGTAGCTGAAAGCCAGACCGGGAGTTTGCTTTTATCTTTTCTTCTAATTACAAGTTCACTTTTAAGTCCATGGTTCTTTATTTTGTCCAGAAATCCGTTTTCTTCTTTTTCATAATCCAGTATGTCTTTAATTGTTCTCCCAACCAATTCACATTTGCTCGGGTAACCCAGTGTTTCCAGAGCAGCTTTATTTGCATAAGTGATCTTCCCGTCAGTGTCCATTATGACAATTCCATCAATATCATGTTCAATTGCCTGGTTTTTTATCTGGAGTTCTTCTTCTGCTTTTACGGTTTTAGTTATGTCAAGTGTATACCCAACCATACCCGCAGGTTTGCCTGCCCTGTCTTTGATCAACCAGAGGAATGATGAAGCTGTAAAAGATTCCCCATTCTTGTGTTTCATGCAGATTTGCTGCTGATGTTTTTCTTTTTCAATAAGAGGTTTGATAATTTCGTTTTCCAGGAATTCATGATCTTTTTCGTGGTAAACAAAGGAAATGTGCTGGTTTATGGCCTCTGCTGCAGAGTAACCAAATATATTCTCAGCTCCCTTATTCCAGCTTTTTATTATTCCATCCATGTCTGTGGAAATTACCGAGTATGGGGACTGTTCAAGTACCCGGGATAAAAATTCGAGGGAATCATTTGCTTTTTTCCCCTCCTGGAGCATGTCTCTTTTTTTTATTGCTTCCTGAATTGCAAATGGCAACCTGTTAATTCTTTCTTTAACTAGGTAGTCATTTGCTCCTGCTTTCATCGCATCTACAATAATTTCCTCATTAGCTGCCCCTGTGAGGATTATAAAAGGGATTGTGTCATCATAGGTAAGAGTTATTTCAAGAGCTCTCATTCCGTCAAAACCGGGAAGTAAGTAATCTGAAATTATAATATCTGGTTTAAATTCATATAACCCTGTTAAGAACTGCTCTTCTGTTTCAGCAAGATATGATTCAAATTCAATCCCACTGTTTTTAATTCTTCTTTTTGCCAGTTCCAGATCTTCAGGCATATCCTCAATAAACAGTATTTTAAGAGGTTGCTCTTCTGTCATTTAATTCTCCTTTCCAGCACAATTTGACGTATCTTTCTCAAAATCTATGATGTGTAATAAAGTTACACATAAGTCTCTAAATTTTAAGATACAGTTTTATTAATTTACTAAATATTATCTATTATATTATGATGTTGTTTTTGCTTATAAATATGCAGGTATTTTTTTGTATAATTTAATAAAAACAAGAAAAATACTTCACTATAAAAATTAATATTTATTTGAGCATTTTAGCTTAAAGTCAGCATTAAATAAGGAAATCAGTCCTGCTTCCTGATTTCCTGTTCAAGTTGTTTCATTTCCTTTATTTCCTTAATTCTCCTGAGAATAACTTCACCCAGGAAAATGATAAGGGCAGCTAAAAGGAAATAGATTTTCTGGCTGACGCTTTCACGTACAAGCTTTTCAGAGTTATTGCGGGCCTGCTCCAGCAGGTTTGCCCTGGCTTCATTTACAGTATAGGTAGTCCCGCCATATGCCTTAATGAGAACGGGAAATCCTCGTTAAGACCTACATCACGGTACTCAAGTGCGTAATTTACAGCTACCGGGTATCCAGAGAGGGAATGTATCCCTATCGGGCTTGGGTCAATAACAGCTTCGTATACATTGGAACCTGTTAATGAAAGATCAACTTCCTGGTTATCAAGCATTAGTGTTGGGATACCTTCATCGTACATTGTAAGCTCAATGGTTTCAGGAGTACCGTACCACATATCAGGTGCTTCCACAACAGCTCCTGTTTCTTCCCTTGGGTTTCCTATTACCCAGTTCACGGTTGAAGATACAAGTTTTGAGTTGTTGCCTGAGTACAGTCCTGTAGCCCACATGTTTTCACCACCAAGTCCGTTGTCCGTTGTAATGGCTGCAACTCTTCCAAGTCCGTATCTCCATGTGGTAAGTACGGGTTTTCCCGTGCTTGTGATAACCAGGCGGTCTGCACCGGCTTTTGGTGTAACATCATTGTATCCTGTGATACTGCCGTTAACATCAAAATTTTTGGTGATGAAATGCTTGGTATTAAGTTCAATAAGTGGATATGCTCCCAGTTCATCTGTTACATTTTCATCCTTTTCAGGAATATTTGTAGCTTCAAAATTTAAACTAGTTCTGTTCGTTGTAGAAGATATTCATTAACCTCCGACTTCACTGGCAAATTGTTTTGGTAGGTTATTATCTTGTGGTTCGATTAGTACAGTGTGTAAGAAATAAATATTAGCAACATCTTCCAATGATTTAGCTGCTTTTACTGATTCATCATAACGGTCTGAAATATCGCCATCTGAAAAGATAATAATTTCATTTACATTGTTCGAATTTGAAAGCATTCCATCAGCTAGTATTAATGCTTCATCCAGTGAAGTTTCACTATTTGAAGGCTGCAGTGAAATAATGCTTTCTTTTAGTAATCTTTCAAGTGTTGCGGATGACCGAGGTATATAATCCATCAGAGACTTCAATAGCATCAGTTCCAAATGCAATTACACCTAAATTTGCATCTCTGAGATCTGGGTCTTCAAGTATGTATAAAGCATTAGCCACGATTATTTCATGAGGAGTTTTGTCTGTTCCTTCTGTTATTTCAGTTCCAGTTGCTGATTTTATTGACTTTAGGAAAGTACTGTCAGACATATCGAGGATTATTATTAAGTTCCTGCCTCCACTCCAGTCTGTTGGCTTGGAAAGCACAGGCAGTATTTCTTCTATGGATGAATCAAGATAGCTGCCAAAATTGTAAGAGCTGTCTCCTCCAACGACTATGATACCACGGCGTCGTTCAGGTAATCTTTCATCTCTTCAACTTCGTCTCCTGTAAAGACTCTTGCCGGAGTATTATCAATAACTACTGCTTTTTTATCATCAATATTGCTGATATCGCCTGTAACTGATACATCATACAGGTTCAGCAGTATGTCACCAAGAGGGATGCTGTATCAAGGTTTATGGCAGTAATCTTTGGTTTGGGAACTGCATAAACAGCTTTGTAGTACTGGTTGTTGATAGCATCAACATCAGAACCTTCCGGTTCGATGGTGGCTTTAAGGGTGTGTGCCCCAAGTGTGTCAAAGGTTACCTGGTTTACAGGTATTCTTTTTTCACGTTCTGTCTGTGTGACAGTGCCACTTCTGACTAATGTATCATCACTGTACAGTTCATATGAATAGGTAACAGACTCTTCCAGTGCCTGGGAAACAACAATATTGAACTGGTTCTCATTGCCGAGAATTACAGTTTTATCCCCTTCAATCTGAACTGTCAGGTCATTGTTTTCAAGTTCAGGCTGGACTAAATAGACCGTTGTTCCAGTTTCCTGTGCAAACTGCAGGGCAGACTCACGTCCTCCCTGTTATTGCTGTTACCATCGGTAACAAGTACTATCTGGTTATCCCCGGTGGAGTACTGTACGATAGTGTCCCCAAGGGCGGTGCTGTCTCCAGTGAGCCTGACATATGTTGCCGGTGTTTTTGCAGTCATTGCTTCATAAAGCTCAGTGGAGGTTCCATTCTCAAACAGTGCCATACTGTCAGTTTCATCCGCAATTATCACAAGATTCGGATTCTCATCAACCGTAACATGCGGGACAATTACGTAAGGGGATGCAAGGGCAACTATAAGCAGCGCTATAACCATAATACGTGAGATTATGAGACTCTTGCGTGCTCCCTTTTTGATCAGGTACAGTCCTGCAATAATTACGGGGATAATGAGTATGAATAATTCCGGGTTTTCAAACTGTACCATCAGAGCTCACCTCTTTTCCTTATCACAAGTAATTCAAGGATTACCAGTGCAAAAGCAATGATTATCATGTAAGTATCAAGGTAATTCTTGGCAGTATAGGAACTTGCACGGACGATATTCGGTTCATCATCTGCCTGGGACCTTTCAAGCACATCTGTTCCTTCAAGGCTTGTGTCTGATTCCCTGTCATTGTAAATGTTGACCGCAATTTCCTTACCAGCTACCTGATAAACACCAGTCTGGTCGTAAAGTACCCTTGAAAGGGTTTCAACGCCCGATGGTGTTGTAACTTCCTGTTCTTTAGCAAGTGCTGAAACAGTTCCTGTTTTCAGGTTGTAGTCCTGTACACTGCCGGTTCCGCCCAGCCATCCTGCAAGTTTGAACCAGAATACAGGGAATTCAGGGAGGTTGTGGAAGTTGTTCCATGCGTCTTCGCCAGGAAGATCATTTATTCCTAAATAAACTACAGTACCGTCTCCTACTGTACCATAAGCAAGTACCGGTACGTCATCTTCCGTTGCAACAAGGGTGGTTGAATCTACCCTGGGGGTTACATTCAGGAACCTGTACATTGCAACCTCATCGTATTTTATATCCTCACTAAGCCTTGTTTCCTGTACAACTTCAAGGGTCACACCGTCATCCGTATCCTCAATGCTTCCAACTTTTACCGGAATCAATTCCTGTAATTCTGTTGCAGCATTTTCCGATGAAAATATATCACTGGCAATGAATACCACTCTTCCACCATTGTTCAGGTAACTTGAAAGCGATGATATTTCATTTGACTGCAGTGCTCTTTCCTTGTTTGCAACCACAACCACGCTGTATCCTGAGATATCATCGGGTATCCCTTCATTTTCAACCAGGTTTATATTAGGTATCAGTGAGAGGGCTATCTTTGAAGGCAGGCCATCGGTATCACTCACATAGAGTAACTGCCTGTCAGAAATTCTGGGTATGGATATGTATGCAGTGTTATCAGCCATGAGGCTGTCACTGTCAGTTATTGTAACTTCGGTGATACCGGTTCCCAGGTTTGTAAGGTACAATTGCTGGGTTGATCTTGCAGGTATGTTAAATGACTTGCTAACCTTCTTACCGCTATCACTATTTTCAATGTCAAGATCAATTGACTGCCTGCTGTCATAATAATTCTTAATAACGCCGATATAGGTGTAACTTCCATTTGCAACTTCAACACTTCCCTGGATAAAACCAACATTGTCGGCTTCTTTTCCAACAAGGACATATTCAACGGTAAGTCCGTATGATTCTGCAAGTTTCATGGCATTTACCGGATCATCCCCGTTCCAGCTGGCAAAGTCGGAAACCACAATAATATTTCCTCCTTCCTCGGAAAGCAGTCTCATTCCGGCTGAAACTGCAGCGGATATGTCGGTAACAGTTGCCTTTGCTTCCAGTGTGTTGAGAGTTTCATAGGTGGCATCTGAGCTTTCACCTTCAAGGATTACAACAGGTGTGCTTTCTGCCAGTATGATGCTGTTTTTCTTACTTACGTAATCCTCGGCTGCGGAAATTGCATCATTGAACCTGTTATCTGTCTGCATACTTGCAGAGGCATCTATAATAAGAACTGTGTGCTCACCGCTGAGTGCTTCCTGTGTTTCCAGATAGGGTGAAGCAGCAGCCAGTGCAAGAAGTATAAGCACAAGTAACTGTATAAGCAGGAGTGGATCCTTTATCAGTTTTGTAATGGATGTGTAGAAACGCTTTTTTTCTTCCTTGATATCCATCAAAAACATTATGGAAGGAACCTGTACCTTCAGTGGTTTCGGCCTGAGAAGGTAGAGTATTATCAATGGAATGACACTCAGCAGTGCTACAAGTGCAATTGGTGTGTCAAATGGCATTACCATCTCCTCCTGCTGATGGTATGGAAGAACGCATCAAATATCGGGATATCAGTTGTAAATGTGAAAAATTCGGCACCGACCTTGCTGCACGTGTCACCGATGTGGTTAATGTGTTCCTCAAGTTTCTGCTGGTATTCACTTTTCAGTTCTTCGCTGATATATGTGTCCAGTTTTTTTCCGGATTCGAGATCAATAAGTTCGCTGTGACCGTGAATTTCAAGTGTTCTTTCGCTTTTGTCAAGTACCTGTACAAGTATGAGGTCATGATCTGCAAAACGGTAAATAGCAGATTCTATTTCTTTAGGGTCCTGCAGGAAGTCGGAAATAATAATCACAAGTGAGCGTGACTTGATAGCCTTTCCGTAAAGGATTGTACATTCATTTATTTCGGTCTTACCACCCACAGTTGCAGTTTCAAGCCTGTCAATGGTATTAAGGAGATGTCTTCTTCCTCTTCTGGGTTTTGCGAACTGTACATCCTCTGAAAATGTGGAAATAGCAAATTTGTCGTTGTCTTTGGTGACAAGATAGGCAAAACCCGCAGCTAACATTGTTGCATATTCAAACTTGCTTGGGTAGTTCCCTTCTTTGTAGTCCATACTTTTACTGGCATCCAGGAGTATGTGAGTTGTAAGGGATTTATCTTCCTCAAACTGTCTTATGTAGAGTTTTTCAGATCTGGCATAGGCTTTCCAGTCAATGGCACGAAGTTCATCACCCTGGTTATATTCCCTGAAACCAATGGTGTCGAGCCCTTTTCCGCTGCGCATGGAGCGCCTGCTACCAGCGTATACGGTTGAAACTCTTTTCCTGACCATGAAAGTGAAGCGGTCCAGTTGCCTGAAAAAGTCAACATCAATGTTATGTCTCTTTTCGCTCATTGCAAGTGTCCTGCGTGAGTTACCCGGCAAAGATGCCTTCTTACTTTATTTTCTCAAGAATGCTCTTGATTACCTGATCTGTTGTTGCTCCTCTTCTTTCAGCTTCGAAGGTGAGAACAACCCTGTGCCTGAGTACAGGATATGCCATTGCATCGATATCCTCTGCACTTACAAAATTCCTTCCTCTGATCAGTGCACGTGCCTTTGCTGCAAGAATCAGGCCGATAGAAGCCCTTGGTGAAGCACCGTATTCGATGTAATCACTCTTGATACGGGTTGACATCACAATCTGGATAGCCCTGTTCCTGATATCATCAGCAACCGGCATGTCCCTTGTAAGCTTCTGAAGGTCAAGAAGTGTTTTCTTATTCAGGACCTTGCTTGCTGTTGGAACAATGGATTTTGTATAACGGTTTACAATTTCTATTTCATCCTCGTAGTTTGGATAGTCTATAAGGATCTTGAGCAGGAACCTGTCAAGCTGTGCTTCCGGGAGAGGGAATGTACCTTCCATCTCAATTGGGTTCTGGGTTGCAAGAATAAAGAATGGCTGCTCCAGAATGAAAGTATCATTACCAACGGTTATCTGCTTTTCCTGCATGGCTTCCAGCAGTGCAGACTGAGTCTTTGGTGAAGCACGGTTAACCTCGTCAGCAAGCACGATATTTGCAAAAATTGGTCCGGGTTCGAACTTGAATTCTTTCTGTCCACCAGTTTCCTCTATAATATGTGTTCCTGTAATGTCAGCAGGCATCAGATCCGGTGTACACTGGATTCTGCTGAAATTCAGGTCCATTGCCTGGGAAATTGTTGATATGGTAAGCGTTTTTCCCAGACCGGGGTTACTTTCCACCAGTGCATGCCCGTTACAGAGGATTGCAATTATTATTTGTTCAACTGAAGCCGTCTGGCCGACAACAACTTTTCCGATCTCGTTAAAAAGCTTTGCAAACATATCGCCGGCCATGTTGTATGTTTGCGACAGGTCTCTTGAATTAGGGTCGCTAGACATCTATTATCTCCTTTGTCTTTGTCCTGTGAATGTAATATGATTGTAAGGTAGTTTTATTCCTGAGCCATTTCCTCAAAGTATGATTTTATCACGCTTTCGTACCCTTCAGGGAGTTCTTCATAATATGCCTGTGAGGAAATAACGCTTATTTCGTAAGGTGATGATTTGTCAAATTCCGTATCTGCTTCTTCAGAGTCTTCCGGATTGCCAAATCCTGCTCCGGTTCCAGGTGGCAGTGTCAGGTCAACTGGTGTTCCTTCTACAACAATAATTGAAATATCCCCTGTAAGGTTTTCACTTCCTGAATTAGTCATGTTACTGTTATCATTGTCAAACTCCAGAAGTTCATCTGAGTTGCCATTGTCGTTTATGACGTTATCAATCAAATCTTTCCAGTCCCCCGGGGTAACAGAGCCCGAACGGATATCATTGTTTACCACATAGGCTGTCGTCATGGCTGAAATCAGGATTATAAAGATCCCAAGCATTGCTCTTTTCTTCACGAAAAGTGCAGAAGAAGCAATATTTGCCGTAGTCGCAGCAACTGATGAAAGCAGGTCAGTTACTATGAGATTGTTTACACTGGCATTGTCATAGGCTGTGCGCAACCTTTCAAACAATCCCGGATACTTCTCCTCAAGCTTTGTCATTGCACTGATTTTTTCCTGACGCAGGCTGAGAACCAGTGTTATCAACATGGATATTCCTGCTGCAATCACTAGCAGGGCAATTGCCCCAAAGGAAATACTAAGTCCTGCCAGGTCATAGGACTTACTGGCCCTGACCTCAAAACTGCTGAGAAGCGGGAAAACCTGATCCACTTTAAAATAGAACAGTAAAAGATACAGGATAATCGTAATTGCTAAAAAGTTGAGAGTCTTGTATAACAGACGATAGCGCTTAAGTGCAGCATCCTGCTTTTTAACAAAATCCCTAACGTCTATAATGCCACCGCCTTTTTGAACATGTAATGATAAGTTTTTTACATTTCAGTTAGATTCGCAACAGGAATCAACTTCCGGGTATGATCCCAGTATTTTCAACATCCCTACTTTCGACTCTATATTATATAAAGTCTCTTTTATAATATCGTCACAGGCATTGCCTTTAAAGTCAATGTAGAAAACATAGTCTCCCAGCACTTTCTTTGAGGGTCTTGACTCTATTTTTGTGAGATTGATATTGTTTGCAGCAAAATCTCCCAGAATGGAATAAAGAGCTCCCGGCCTGTCCCTGTCCAGATATACTACTATGGAAGTCTTATAAATACATTTTTCATCTTCTGTGAAACATTCAGAAATTTCATTCTTTCCATCAGCTTTTTTCAGGACAATGAAGCGGGTATGATTGTGTTTTCTGTCCTGGATATCAGGCATCACAATGTTCAGGCTATACACTTCTGCGGTCTCAGGAGAAGCAATTGCTGCCATTTCCTCAAATTCGGTTGCAAGTTTTGCCGCATGGGATGTGCTGCCTGTCGTCCTGAGTTCTGCTGCCGGAAACTGTTCCTTCAGGAACTGGCGGCACTGGCCAAGGCCCTGTGGGTGTGAAAGGATTACTTTTATTTCTTCCTTTTTTCCCCTGGAAAGCAGGCAGTGTTCAATGGTAACAACAGTTTCTCCTATAATCCTGATATTTTTTTCCAGAAGCAGGTCAAGTGTAACTCCCACTGAACCCTCTATGGAATTTTCGATAGGGACTATGCCAATTTCACATTTATCATTATCAAGAAGGGCAAATACGTCCTGGATGTCTCCACAATGCTCAAGGACGGCTGTTTCATTTACTATGTTTTTTGCTATCCACTGCTTTGCAGCTTTTTCAGAATATGAACCTGTAAGTCCAAGCACGCCTATTATCATTCTCTTCTCCAAATACAATAAAATAAAAAAACTTTTTCATTGCTGTTTTTCAAGAATGGTGTTTATCTTGTTATAAAGATCATTAAACCTGTTGTCCATTAATGTTACTTTTTTCTCGGCATTTACAAGTTTCCCGACATATGCATCATTCTCTTCATCTGGAAGGGACGTAATGTCCGGAAGGTTTTTAAGGTCCTGCACTTCGGGTTTCAATTCATTTTCCTTAAGTGCAAGCACATCAATCTGCTCTTTGAGTTCAATGCGCTTGTTTTCATCGAATACTGCTTTAATTTTCTCTTCCATTTCCTTGCGCCTGCCAGGCATCCCGTCTGTAATTGTATATATCCTGTCAAGCATCTGTGCAAGGATGGCCTTATCAAAAATTATATCCTCTGTCTTGACTTCAGGTTCCGCTTTCTTTTCTTTCTGAACTTCAGGTTCCTTTGGAGGCATACAGACATAATCCTGGCTGAACACTCTCTGGTTCATGTATGTTGGAGAGACAATTTCAATGTCATCATTATGCAATGAATCAATAACATTTTTCTTAAAATCAGATCTTGCAGTGATTATTCCTTCAATATCTTTCAGAAGACCACCTACCTTGTAGCTGATTGAAAAATCTCCCAGCTTTTCAACGTGTACAAAAGGATTTTCAAGCCCTGTAATTTCTGCAGCCTTGATCAGGCTTTTTTCAATGTCTTTTCTTGGTATGTTGTAACCAAGGGAAACACTTGTAGTAATAATAGTCCCTGAAGACCTGATTGTCTTGAGAGGCTTTGAAACAAGGGTAAGGTTTGGTATTGTAATCAGGTCCCTGTCAACGGATTGTACCTGAGTGTGCAGGAAATATATTTCAGTTACCCTTCCAAAGGTGCTGTCGGTTTTTATGAAATCTCCCACCCTAAAAGGATGTATAAGACGAAGCATTATGCCTGCCATTGCATTTGCAACAAATGTTGTGGATGAGAACGCAATAATTGCACCAATTACAATACTGACAAAAGTAAGTATCAGGTTTTTATCCTCTACATTTATCGGGAGAGTAAATACCACAAATAAAATACCTGTAACAAGAACAGCTACAAAAATAAGCTGCTGTACTATTCTCTCCCTTGAAAACAGGTTTCTTTTCCTGAACAGGAAATCAAAAAGAGCAATTAATAAGAGGGTCACAATCAGTGAAATTAAACTTGGTGCAAGTTGCTCTATTTCCACATCATCCCTCCGGTTAAGAATTAATTGTTCCCCTGATTATTAATTTCCATCTTATATATTAGTTAGCCCGAATTTAGCCAGGTTATCAGTACATCTGCCTGTCACTTTTTTCCGACCACTCCCTTAGTAGTTTTAATCCTTCCTGTCTCCCAATATTGATAAGTTCAATTTCCCCCTCTTTTTTTCTTCCCGGATATAACTGTAAAACAAACTGTCATCAAAACCTATTGCAGCAACCTCTTCCTTGTCTGTGCTGTAATAGAGTTTTTTATTCGTGCCCAGTAAATTGCAGCAAGGCACATTGGACATGGCTGGGAGCTGGTGTATATTTCGCAATCTGAAAGATCAAATTTTTTAAGAATGGATGATGCCCTGCGGATAGCCAGTACTTCTGCATGGGCTGTGGGGTCATTAGTTTTCAGCACTTCATTGTGTGCTCTGGATATGATTTTCCCGTTTTTTACAATAATTGCCCCGAAGGGTCCGCCATGATTTTGTTTCATTCCCTCGCGTGCTTCATCTATGGCAACTTGCATGAAATTATTCATGGACAGTATCATAATTTATTGGCTTTAAATTAAATGGTATATTCAGATCTTATTTCTTCCAAAATCAAAGCTTTATTTTAGCATTATTCTGAGTTATCTCTATTAATACAAACTTATTATGATTTTAAATCTTTAATGATATCTTTATTTGATTTTAAGTTTATTTTAATGCTTTTTGTTTGTAAGTATCTTTATATTTGCAGTCATGAATCTGGGAAATGTGAAGGTCACATACCTGAACCATCAGCAAAATCCAACCAGCTATCTGCAGTACAATCTGAATATAATATTCGTACTCCATCCAGTATGTGACCTCACTTCCACTATATCTTTCACAAAAAAAGATTACATAAAAAAAATAGGTGCTAAAAATGAAGAAAACAACATTAAATTATCTGGTGGACGTTCCACTTCTTGCACAGTCAGTTATAGTGAGTGTCACAGGAGTTGTCCTTATGTTTGCAAGTCACGGTTCAAGCTTCCTTGGTTTTGACAGCAGGACATTGCTCCATATGCATGAACAGATAGGACTTCTTATGGTTGCATTCTCACTAATCCATGTAGTACTGCACTGGAAGTGGTTTGTCTGTACAACAAAGAACTTCTTTGGCCTGAAGAGCAAGGAAGGTTCGAACTGCAACGTCGAGCCTCTTGAAGCTTAAAAAGAATTTATTTAAAACCATTCTTTTCTTTTTTGCAGATTTTCGCATTACTGTAAACCTATTTATTCCTTGGCGTATTTTCTCTATTAAACTAAAGGTGAAATAATGCAACTAAAAGTACAGCCTATTGATATTCAGGTCGGTAAATATAAGGTCGTTTTAAACACCATTGATGCCAAGGAACTGGGAGTTAATGAAGGTGACAGGGTAAGGGTCAAAGATCATACAACCCTGACAGCTATTGTTGATTTTACTGAGGATATGATAGCTCCCGGAATGATAGGGCTGTATCATGAAGTCCAGGAGCAGCTACAAAAAGAGTGGACTGAAACCGTAGAGGTTGAACCTGCAGATAAACCAAAATCCGCACGCATTATCAGGAAGGTTATGGACGGACACAAGCTTGAAAGGGACGAGATATACGAGCTTGTCAAGGATATTGTTGAGGAGAACCTCAATGATATAGAGCTTGCAGCTTTCCTTACTGCCACCTATATTAAGGATATGACCGAGGACGAGACTGAGTGGCTCACAAAAGCAATGATAGAGACCGGAGAACGTATCGAGTTCAGCACATCTCCTATAATGGATAAACATTCCATAGGTGGTGTTCCTGGTAACAAGATCTCCTTACTGATAGTTCCAATCGTTGCAGCCAACGGATTGCTGATTCCTAAAACAAGTTCCAGGGCCATAACCGGTGCAGGCGGTACGGCAGACCTTATGGAAGTACTGGCTGATGTGGAATTTACTGCACAGCAGATAAAGGAAATGACTGAAAAGGTGGGCGGTGTGATAGTCTGGGGCGGAGCAACCAACATTGCACCTGCTGATGACAAGCTTATACGTATTGAGTACCCGCTTTCTATTGATCCACACTGCCAGTTGCTGGCTTCTATTATGGCAAAGAAAGGTGCGGTTGGTGCCCAGAAAGTTGTCATGGATATCCCCACTGGTGCCGGAACCAAGATACCCGATGTTAAGACCGGCAGAAAACTGGCAAGGGACCTGATCAATCTGGGTGAACGTCTTGGAATGGACGTAGATTGTGCACTTACTTATGGTGCCTCACCTGTTGGAAGAACAGTTGGCCCTGCACTGGAAGTAATCGAAGCCCTTAAGGTTCTGGAAACAATGGAAGGACCAAACAGTCTCATAGAAAAGAGTGCTATCCTTGCAGGCATGCTGCTTGAAATGGGTGGCGTTGCTGCTAAGGGACAGGGAAGAGAACTTGCTATTGAAACTCTCAAGAACGGGAAAGCACTGGCAAAACTCAAGGAGATCATCGAGATACAGGGTGGAAATCCCAATGTAACCCATAAGGATATCAAGGTGGGTGAATTCACAGCAGAACTTACTGCTCCAGCCAATGGTTATATCCTGGAATTCCACAACAAGCGTATTGTACAGATAGCAAGGCTTGCAGGTGCCCCGAATGATAAGGGAGCAGGCGTAAGAATTCATAAAAAGCGCGGCGAAGCCGTTGAAAAAGGCCAGCCTGTACTGACTATTTATGCTGAAAAGGAAGAAAAACTCATGGATGCAATTAAGAGTGCCAGAGAAGATCTTCCTATTATAGTTGAATGCATGCTTCTTGAAAGGGTAGCTGATATTACTGAAGTCTGATTGTCATGCCTGAAGAGATAGTAATATTGAGATTGGGTCACCGTCCCCAGAGGGATAAGAGGATAACAACTCATGTTGGCCTGACAGCACGTGCCTTTGGAGCCAAAGGCATGCTTCTGGCATCAGATGACAGGAAGCTTTCCGATAACATAGCAGACGTATCAACCAGATGGGGTGGGGATTTCTATGTTGAAAACAACGTAAGCTGGAAATCAGAAATTAATAAATGGAAGGAAAACGGTGGCAAGGTCTGTCACCTGTCCATGTATGGAATTAATCTTCCGGATGCTGTTCCTGAAATAAGGCAATGCGATAAGCTCATGGTTGTCGTGGGAGCTGAAAAGGTTCCTTTTGAAATATATGAAATGGCTGACTGGAACGTGGCAGTAGGCAACCAGCCCCATTCTGAAGTTGCTGCTGTTGCAGTTGTTCTTGACAGGATTGCCGAAGCTGATCCTTTAAGAAATGAATTTGAAGGCGGGGAACTGACAATAGTTCCTGAGAGACGCGGCAAGAAAGTTATTGACAATAGGCAATAGAAAATAAAGAGACTTATTCAGAGTCCCTTTTAACAGAGGGTCCTCTGTATATTCTTCTTCTCTCATAATCTCCATAGCCCCTGTGCTTTGGATCTTCTCTTTTCTTTAGCTGTTTTTCCAAAAGTTCCTCAAGTTCATCTTCATCCATTGACTCTGCATTCGAATCTTTTTCCTCTTTTTCAGCCATATTATCACACAATTACAGCACTTTTATAAGAGGATCATGGTCTATGAACTCGACGTCCAGTTTCAGCCTTTCTGCAAGCACAGGGCAGAGTGCTTCCATCCCTGGATTTTCAGTAGCATAGTGGGTTGCATCAACCAGCAGCATATCAGGATATGAACGAATTATATCATGTTTTAGTTCAGATGACACGTATGCATCTGCTCCGTATTGTCTTCCAACATCAATGTACTCTGAACGAAAACCGCTACCACCGAATACCATGACAGTTTCTATTTCATCCCTGTTTCCTGTATAATTAATATGTGTGTTAAGGCTCTTTGACACATGATTAACAAAAGTTTCAACAGAACAGGGTGGTATTTTTCCTATTCTTCCAATAGGTATTTCCCGGATTTCTGAAAGTCCCAGTCGGTTTGCCAGGGCATCATTAACGCCACCTTTTGCTTTATCGTAATTTGTATGCATTGCGTAGAGTGATATTTTATTGTCCAGAGCTATTTTCAGGCTGTCCGCAAGTTTTTTGTCAATGCAATTTACAGGGTGGAATATCAATGTATGGTGGGTAATCAGCATATCTGCCCCTATCATGGCAGCCCTGTTGAGCACATATTCAGTAGGGTCAAGTGCAACAGCTATTTTTTTAATATCGTTTTCCAGATCCAGTGTGAGCCCAATTCTTCCTGTATCAAAATCTTCTGCAAGTTCAGGTGGTGCTATATCTTCAAGCACGGAAACGACTTCGTTTAGTTGCATAAAAAGAATATTTTTGAACAGATTTGAACCTGTCGGGGAGAATAGAATCCACAGTCTAAAATTATAAACTCTATTTTATTTTATAACTGTTTATACAATCGAAGCATTAAAATAGCTTCACCATATATTTATAAACAATTATTATATTATATTATATATTGTAGTAGTAAAATTTTGAGGACGACTCATGAGAATAAAGACAGGTATAGAAGGGTTTGATGACCTTGTGCAGGGAGGATTGCTTGCGGAACGTGTTTATCTAGTAAGTGGTCCACCGGGCAGTGGTAAAACAACTTTCTGTGTTCAATACCTGGCTCATGGTGCATCACTTGGAGAGGTTGGACTTTACGTAACCTTACTTGAAAGTCCCCAGAACATCATAGATGATATGTCCAATTATTCTATGAATGTACTGACCTTAATTAAAATGAAAAAACTGCTTTTTGCAGACCTTGGTCCCAGGATGGAATACGGATACATGGATGAAATGAGTGAATATATTACTCCGGATTATGAAGTTACTGCAATCGGCCATGACCATGAAGCACCTTCGCCTTCTGTGGTTTTCAAGGAAATAGCAGCTTATGTTGCAGAATATGACGTAAAAAGACTTGTAATCGATTCTGTTTCTGCCATTCGTTTTACTTCACGGGATATTTCTTTGCAGGAAAAAGAAATGAGTCGTTTTATAAGGAATCTTAAGAAACTGGGTTGTACTACTATACTAATTTCAGAAATGACTGATCCGAGTGCCTATTCTACTGAGCAGTTTGCGGCTCACGGTGTTATTTTCATGCACAATTTCCTTTATGACAAGACAATGACACGTGCATTGCAGATTATCAAAATGCGAGGTACAAAACACGATTGTAACATGCGTGAAGTAAACTTCAGCGACAAGGGGCTTGAGATTAGCGGCTTCCTTGAATGACGGTGCATAACAATGGTAAGATTTTTTTTCAAAGAAAGAAGAAAAAACACAGCTAACTGATGCGGAAGTTGCTGAGCTGTCCAAAAATGCCTATGATCTTGGGTATGAAGTAGGGTACCACAAGCATTCTGAGCTGGGATGGGTTAGCGAGCGCTATTCAATGCTTGAGGATCTTGCCAAAGATGCCGGGTTTGCAACACTTGTCAAAGAAGAATATTCCAAAGGTAAGGATAACGGCATACGAGCCAAGGAAAGGGATATGAATGCAGGCCTTTCCCGGAAAGAAGCTGAAAAAGAACGCAAGGAATCAACAGTTGAGTATGGTTTACTGATGACTGGCAGTGAAGGTCAGATGGAATCCGGTTATGGTAACAGCGTCAGTGGTGATCATTTTGCCGGTATGATACTGCGTCCTTCCATGGTGAATTTACCTGAATCCACTTCAAGAATGAAAGCTATTAACCGTCCTTCCCAGCTACGGGGATTTAAACCACTTTATCCAAGAATCTGAATTTTAAAAACAACGGTAGTGATATCTATGTTCAGTAAAAATCTTTTTTGTCTTTTACTTATGATTTTAGTTTTGTTCAGTCATACTGCTTCAGCATATGATCTGGATGACATTGAATGGAGCGACAAAAAAACTACAGGAAAAACCCTTCATTGGGGAGACTCTGTTAAAGCCGGGGACTATACGGTAAAAGCAGAAGACTTCGATGAAGAGGGCTTTGTGAGCATAGGAATCTATCGGGATGGTTCACTTCTTGACAAATCACCGGTTAAATCCGGTTTTGGTTTTGAATACCGTGATACAGAGCAGGGTGATGACCTGCGAGTCTTTGTCAAATCAATGGATCTGGATATTGATGAATGGACAGGTAATATGGAAGATCCTACTGCTGCAATAGAAGTGTATGAACGTGGTATTCCTGAGATGGAGATTACAATCAAAACTGAAGATGATGAATATGATCCAAGGACAGTTAGCTACCAGACAATAGAAACAACTATCGATATAGAAAATACAGGCGATGCCGAGGCATATAATCTGGATGTGGAACTTGATATTGATGGAATGGAACTTGCAGATGGTGAGATGACATATAATTTCATTTCAGTTGAAGAAGATGAAGTGCTTGACACAATTGATATTAAAATTGAAATTCCACATTACTGGGAAGAGAAAGAGGTAGGCATAACTGTTACTACAAAGTCCGAGGATATCAACGGAGATATCCATGAGGATACTGAAACAGAAAAAATTACCATAAAACCAGTAGCTGAACTCGTAATCACCAAGACAGTTTCTGAAGAAATCTACATGGATGAAACTGCACATGTTTCGGTAAGTATCTGGAATAACGGTATTTACAGTCTCAGTTCAGTTAAAGTGGAAAATATAGTTACAGATGATCTTGAAATGCAGGACAGTGAATCAGGGTCTGCGACACTTTCCTTCAGCCCTAAGGAAACAAAAGCAAAGGTGTTTGAATACACTCTCAAGCCAACAAAGACCGGCAAATTTACAATTCCTGAAGCTACAGCCACATTCACGGCCCCTGACGGGGAGATTTATACGTTTACTTCAGACAAGCCCAAAATACAGGTTAATGGTCCGAATATAGTTAAGTAAATCACTAAAACCTGATAAGGTGGACATCGGGGAAAAGACAACAGTTAAGGTTACTGTTAAGAACAATGGTAACAGGGATGCAAGTGTTGAAACAGAAGAAACAATGCCTGACAGTGCTACCTATGTAAGTGGTGATCTTAGCTTTGATGATGTTGCTGCATCTGGTAAGACTTATACTTACTCCTACGTAATCCAGATGAATGAGCTTGGAGAGTTCAAAATACCTGAAACCACTGCATCTTTCATTGATATGGAAAATTACAAGGGTGAGAAAATTTCAAATTCACCTGTCATTACAGTTATAGATCCTGATGCAGTAGCCGAGGATAATGTAGATGCAGGCAGCAGTTCTTCAAGTTCATCCAGCAGCCAGAGTTCTTCCGGTGATAGTTCTTCCTACGATACAGAGTATGAAGATAACATGGTTGAACCCGGATTTGAAGCACCTTTCATGATAATGGCAATTTTTGCAGTTTATTTCGTATCAAGGCGTAAAGACAGGTCATGATGCAATGTGGCAGCGAATAATCCTGTTCATTGGACTTACTGTAATTTTTGCCAGTTTCTGCATCATCGCAGGTGCACAGTCAAATGATGTTGAATGGCTTGATTCCGAAGAGTATACGCTTTACTGGGGAGATGAGGTTAACCACAGCGGGTATATAATCACGGCTGTGGATTTTTCTCCTGCCAAGGCAACAGATGATGAAAACGATTATGTTTTTCTCACTGTGGACAGTGTGTATGGTGACTCATGGGGTGCCATCCTGGCTAACAACACAGCAATGATTAGTAATAATACTGTTTTTGATGAAAGGCTCAATATCACATCTATAGAAATCATAACCGGGAATGATATACCTTCCCCTTACACAACAATTAGTGTCTGTATTTCTAATTCCACAGGCAGCCTGCCTACAAAAGTAAGCTGGATGGATGCAAATTTTGAGTTTAAAACCCATGTCAGTGATGAAGTCTACATAGATGAAAGGGCTTATGTGACTATTGAAATGGATAATCTCAAGGATATAGCTTTTGAAGAGATTACAATTATCCAGGCTCTTCCCGAAGAACTTGTTATGGATCCGGATTCGGACCAGTTCTGGAATCTTTCTTTCAATCCTTATGAGAAAAAAATACATGATTTCTCCCTTAAAGCACTGAAACCGGGTACTTATGAATTAGAAGGTCCTCTTGTGACTGCTGAATACAATGGAAGAGTATATTCCAAACAGCTCAATAATTCAAGCCTGATAATTCATGGTCCTTATATTAACCTGAAAAAGACTGTTTCCAGTACATCAGTTAACCAGAATGACGTTATCAATGTAACACTGGACGTAAGTAATGCAGGTGACAGGGCAGCCCATGTAAGGGTTTCAGATCAGCTTCCTCTAGGTTCCGTTTTAATCTCCGGAAAAAATGACTTAAGCCGTGTTTTGCCGGCGGAAGAAAATGTTTCCCTTGAATATTCCATACGCATGGAAAAAACAGGGGATATTGTGATACCTTCTGCACAGGCAGATTTTGTTGATTCCAAGGAATATGAAGGCACTGTTTATTCCAGAAAACAGGTTATTCAGGTATTAGGTCCCGGATTTGTCCCGGAGACCCCCGATAGTTCCGAACAGGTAGGAACTAATGAAAATCTCTCTCAGGTTGAAGGTGGGGAATATGCTGCAAATACTTCAGATTCTGCTGTAAATACAACAGAAACAAAAGAAGATCATGGAAAATTACAGTTCCTGTATGATATCCTGGATTCCATTATTGAGTTTTTGAAGAATACCAAAGACAAAATACTATGAATTTCAATTTAAATTCAGAATAGTGATTTTGTCTATTTATTTCTCAGGGGATGCCTCTATGAACAGATCAAATAAACACAAAAGAAACCATAGCACTACCAATCACAACCATAATTCTACTTTAATACTGACACACGGTGATTCAGATGGTGTCTGTTCAGGTGCTATTGCAAAGAGTGCCTATCCTGATTCGGATGTTTATTTCACGTCTCCTATTGGTGTGCTGGAAGAACTGGAGCTTGCAGATGGTTACAAAAATGTAATTATTTGTGACATTGCTATTGATGAAAGCAGATGCATTGAGCTTTTCAGACGTTTAGCTGAAGTTGCTGAAAGCTCAAACCTTACTTACATTGATCATCATCCTTTGCCTAAAAAGTGCATTGAGGCTGATTGGCTGCATCATGATCTTAGTATATGTGCATCTGAGCTTACATATAAGGTACTGGAAAAAAAACTCAGCAGGGACATGCGAAGGGTTGCTATTTATGGTGCTATTGGCGATTATTATGATAACAGTCCCTCAATAAAAGAGTGGCTTTATGACTGGGACAAAAGAAGTCTTTTTTTCCAGGCAGGTACACTTATTCAGGCACTTATTTTTTCAGGACGTAATTATGATTTCAAGAGAAAAATGCTCTTGCCGCTTTCCCACGATAAAATTCCCACTGAAATTCCCAACGTATTGAAAAATGCAAAGGCAGGTGCGCTGCTGGAAGAAGAACTCCGCATACGGGTTAAAAAGGAAGTCAAGCCACTCAAAAACCTTGCATATGTTGTTGATCCCGAAGGTTATATGTCAAAATCAGCTATTTATGCAGCATCATACGGGCGAAAGGGCGTTGGTATCTCAGCAGAGTTCAGGCACAGGAGAAATGCTTATGATATGAGCCTGCGTTCAAGGGATACTGTTGATCTTAACGTCCTCCTCAGGCGCATAGCACCACAGTTTGGTGGCAGTGGCGGGGGACACGCATCAGCAGCCGGAGCCAGAATTCCAAAGGAATCATTCAATGAATTCCTGCATGAGTTTGACAGGGCTATCGGGGAAGAAAAACGCAGGCAAAAAGTGGATTAAAATGGCAAAAAAAAAAGTTAATTTTGAAGGTGTTAATTTCGAAATAATTCTTGCCGGCAGGTCAAATGTCGGCAAGTCTTCAATCATAAGGGAACTTACCGGTAAGAACGTAAAGGTAGGCAAGCGCCCGGGAGTTACCTTAAAACCGGCACATATCCTTAATTCTGATCTGCTTATTACGGATCTTCCGGGATTCGGTTTTATGAGTGGTGTCAAGGATCGTAAACAGGATATTGTGAAAGACCAGATTGTGCGCTATATTGAAAACAATGCGGACAGGATAAGTATTGCTGTTGTTGTTATTGATGGTGCATCTTTTCTTGATATCGTAAAGAGATGGGAAAGCCGCAATGAAATTCCTATTGACGTAGAAATTTTTGAGCTTTTCCAGGAACTGGGTATTGATACAATACTTGCTGTAAATAAAACAGATAAAATTAAAGTTCAGGAACTGGATGCAACGCTGGATGGCATTTGCGATAAACTCGGAATGCTTCCTCCATGGAAACAATGGCTTGATACTGTTGCTCCTGTAAGTGCAAAAAGGCGATCTCAAATCCCTGAAAACTCTCATCAGGCAGAACTCCATGACGCAAAAGGGATGACCTGTTCAAGTATTTCTGAATTACCTTGCCCTGAAAGTAGCATCAAGTGAAGTTGCTATTTTCTCACATTTCTCAATGTCAATATCATTGTCAGCAACAAGTCATACGGGTTTTTATTCCTGCTTCAACAGATTTTTTTCGTGAAATCAATCAGTGCCTGGTATGAGCCTTCAAACTGCGGTTTGCACAACTCATTATATTTTTCTTCGGACTCAGCATTAAGACTTACAGATGCGGCATCAAGCCCTGCACTTTTCAGTTCAGCAACTACATCCCTGCCGGGATTTATCAGTGATGCATGGCCATTGGTGTCAAGCCTGACAGAGATACCTTTTCGTGAAGCCAGCTGGTAATATGAATTACAGTATCAAAACGGCAGAGTTCCCCGAATCCTGTGAAAACCACTTCATGGTACTGGCTTAAATCCCTGTTTTCAAGATCTCTTATAATTTCATCTTCTGTTGGCTCTCTTGTAAGTCTCAGGTTGTAACCATATACTCCGTCACAGAGATCACGAATACAGAAAACACAGCTTGCGCTGCATTTGTTTGTTATGTTAAGGTAAAAGGTTCCTGAATGCCTCATAACCGATGGTTCCTAAAACATCAGGGAGACTCATGTTGTCTTTTTCCATTGCAGCCTTTAATTATCACTTATTTCCACATCAAGTCCAGTTGCCGTCGGTGACTATCTGGTATTTTACCGGAGGGATTGCCCTCAGAAAATACATCAGTGCAAAAGCCCCATTTTCAAGTTGTACCTCTTCCCTGAAATACCATTCTCCTTCATAGCTGTCAGCTCCGAAAGAGTTTTTTCACTTATGTCATAGACTTCTCCCTGTATTATGGATACAGGCATATCGATGCAGTTTCCTGCTTGAGCACTCCGGGAAAATTTCCAAGATCCAGCATTAAATATCTTTCAGCAGTTTTTGTCCTGAATACAAATTCCGAATCTCTCATGCGAAAGTGGTTCGTATCGCTTTTCTTGAGTGTTCCGTATACGAATATGTACATTTAACTGAGTCCCACGTTCAGTTTCATAAGTGTTTTCTTAACCGGGTCAGGAAGCTGGCCGCATTGTATTGCTTTCATCTGGTCCGGTGTGATCATCTTTATGGCTGCTGTCATAAGCCTGTCAGAGAGCATTAATCTGTCCATAAGTTTGCGGACATAAACTGCGGTTTTAATTTCAAGTCCCATTTGCTCTCTCCATCTTTTTTCATAATCCTGTAACTTACATTTGCCTGCAATGAATTCTGCAGCAGTTTCACCTGCAAGTTTACCTCCGACCATTGCGGTAGAGATTCCTCCGCCATTGGTTGCTATAATGTGTCCTGCTGCATCTCCGGCTATGAGTGTGTTGTGTGATGCTGTTACCTTAGGTGCTCCTCCAACGGGGACAAGTCCGGCAACTACGGAAGTTATGGATGCGCCTTTGAGCTTTTCACTTGCTATTGGGTGCTTGTACATGAAACGTTCAAGATAATCCCTGGCACAGAGGTGTTCCTCAAAGAGTGCTTCCCTGATTCCCACGCCAATATTTGCTGTGTCTCCTCCCTGGGATATTATCCAGGCGTATCCTCCAGGGACGTAATCTTTGCCAAAATACATTTCAACTGCATCCTTATCAATATCCACACCGCTGAGTTCGTACTCAAAAGCTGTACCTGTGCCCATGGGGTCAGGGTCACGTATCATGTTATTGGCTTTTGCGATTATGGAATTTGGTCCGTCGGCTCCTATGATTACTTTTCCTTCAACCTCAAACTCACCGAATGCACCGTCCATGAAGAGTTTTGTGCCGTTTACCTCGGTGACATTTGTTCCGACCAGAAGATGAGCACCTGTTTTTCCTGCTTCTTTAGCAAGGTGCTTGTCAAAACGCCTCCTGTCTATTGCATCGGCTTCCACTTCAAAACCTTTGGAAAGGCCGGTTGGTGCTATGAAGCGCTGGTATGAGGCTGTTGCGTGTATGCACTCCGATGGTATTTCTTCGAGTGTTGTG
>JAWKHE010000002.1:0-179032 GCA_041395005.1 Methanolobus sp.
GTAACCCTGCACAGTTCTGAACAGGCAAACGGGCTTGAACTTGAGATGACGCTGGAACATTCAGGTACTTTACTTGACAGTAAAACATTTTCCATTGACAGTATAGAACCTGATACCAACCTGATCAAAGCTTTCAAGTGGAATACTGACGATAAAGGCGACGGAAAGTATATTGTCACTAGCACAATTTCAGCAGGTGACTGTACGGTTTATGAAAACGCATATACTTTTGTTAATGGAAGGCAGACAATACCAAGGGTCACAGTTGAAGACCTTGTGCCGAATTCACAGGGATTCAGCGTAATGCTCACACCACTTGAAGCTGTTCTTGTAGATGTGGAATACATGCTTATGGATGGCTCTGATGTCATATATTCAGGAACGGAAAAGAAAGTGCCTGTATCAACTCTTCCGGCTGAAATCAGCGAAGACTGGAACGTATTACTGGAAAATAATAAGGAATACAGCAGCAGGGTAAAGGTTAAACTTTACTCCCCGGATGTAAACTACATTGCCCTTACAGAAGAGTTCACAGCAATGGATGATGTATTCATAAGTGACACATACGAAGATGATATAGGTGCCAGCGCCACAATTGATGGCATATCACAGGTTCCTTTTGAAGGATCTGTCAGGTTCACAGTTTCAGACATTGATGGGAACGTAATTGAATCCGTTACAACGAAATCACCGGTAATTCTCAACGGAGACGATGAGACTGTAGAAACAATATGGACAGAGCGCCTCGCAACAGGTGTTTACACCCTTGTCATCAAGGTAATCGGTAACGACGGGGATATACTGGATGTTGAGGAAAGAATTATTGAATCCGACTACGAAGTTCCTGTGAACCAGACAAACACAACGGACTCTTCCAGCTCAAACCAGTCACCAGGATTTGTATTTCCCATAGCTGTTGCCGCTTTTGGAATTCTTGCTTTAATGACTAAAAAGCAGAGATAACTCTTAAAGGTGTAGCCGATGCGATATGAATTGTTCATTGCATTTCGTCATATAAAAGCACGAAAAAGACAGACAATTCTCTCAGTGGCAGCCATAGGAATAGCGGTAATGATACTCATGGTGTCACAGGCTTTTATGGCAGGTTTTACCCAGGAACTTTACGATAAGACCGTAAATAACCTTCCTCATGTTGTAGTTTCACCACAGGATGGTGAAAACTACATCTATCTGTACAAGAACATTGTTGATAAGATCAATAATTTCGATGGCGTTGTAGCTTCATCACCTTATCTTGTAGGAGAAGCCTCTTTTAAATTCAAGGACAAAACCAAGAATGCGGCTCTTAAGGGAATAATACCGGCAAGTGAGGACGCTGTTGCCCATACCGGTAAGGACATAATTGCCGGGGACTTTAATGGCCTTACTTATTCCGACAGAAGTATCATCGTAGGGGACAAGTTCGCAGAAGATATGGAACTTGACCTCGGGGACAGTGTTGAAGTTTCATTTCCCAATGCAAACCCTGTATCCTTAAAAGTTATAGCTATATATGACACAGGAACAGCACTGGATGAAAGCCTCACTTATACATCACTTAAAACGGCACAGGAATTCTATGATACAAATGATGTCATAAATGGTATTTCTCTTCGCCTTTCTGACTTTAACCAGGATACTGAAATTGCAAAGATAATAGAAAATGATGGTTACAATGCTGCTGGATGGACCAAGAACAATCCGGAAATTCTCAGGACTATTGCCATTGAAACCGTATCAAACAATATCACCCTTGGATTTATTCTGCTTATTGCTTCCTTTGGTGTTGTAAGTACATTGAATATGGTAGTTATGTCTAAAGTGAAGGAAATAGGAATTCTGCTGGCAATGGGAGCCACAAAATCCAATATCAGATTTATTTTTCTTACAGAGAGTGCAATAATTGGCCTTGCAGGAGCAGTACTGGGAACAGCGGCAGGAGTAGCACTTTCACTTGCCATCGGTGGCTACCCGCTTCCACAGGGAGCATACGGTTTGGAGTATATACCTGTTGTTGTGAGAATTACAGATGTGGCTACAATAATTACAATTGTATTTTTGCTGAACCTCTTTGCAGGAATATACCCTGCGCATAAGGCAGGTAGCCTTGACCCGGTTGAAGCCATAGCCTCACGATAAAAATGTACATGACTTTTATTCAGGTTGATTCCCGTACCATGATATTCCCTGAAACCTGCAGTAAGTTATCTTCCTTTTGAGAATAAGATAGTACATGAACTTGAAAGTTGCATATAGGTGAAAATAGAAATAAAAAACTGGTTTTGAAAAGAAACCTCCGAGGTAGACTATTTCCTTGTTGTCTTCCAGGGAATCATCAACAAACCTCACCACACCATCGGTTTCAGAAACTTCCAGAGCAGAACCCTGAGGCATCCGTGAACCTATAACAACAACATCTTTTTCCATACCGTCTTCAGCAAGGCTCCCCTCAATAAAACCATAATTGAATATCGTGGGAATCGGGGAAATGAATTCACGGACAAATTGTGAGCTTTTTTTGTTATATTTGAAAAAACTGTATTTAGGCGTCTCAATCACAATTCTCATGTAATGTAAATAGTTGTGTTCATAAAAAAACATAGGGGACGAACGGGTAAAGGGGGTTGAATGCACAGGTATGGTGACATTAGAGTGTATTGGAGAGGTACTAAGTAATGATACCCGTTCGCAAACATACTAACGACATATTAGGATATAAATGTTTCGCATACATACGAACATACTTCTGCATTTATATCAGAAAGATAAAAATAATTATTCACTTTCAATTGCTTCAACTGGATCAAGGGCAGCAGCCTTTCTTGCTGGATACACACCTGCAACTATATTAATGAAGAATGAAAAAAACACCGCATAAATATAATTCATAACATCGGCTTTCAGAGGAAGCGTTGTCAGGCCGAAGTACATCTCGCTGGGGAGATCTATCTGGTATGATGACAGTGCAGCAGAACCTACATAACCCAGCACGCATCCAAGCAGTACCCCCATGGTACCAAGGATAAGGGATTCAAACAGGAATATAACCGTAATGTTCCTCTTTGAAGCACCCATTGCCATTAACATGCCTATTTCCCTTTTTTTATCCATAACTACTGTAAAAAGAGTATTGGCGATTCCAAACCCAGCTATCATATAAATAAGTCCGTAATAGAGCCATACTATCAGGCCCTGGGTGTTGAGTAGATCAAGTATTTCCTTGTTAGCCTCGATCCAGCTTAATGCATCAAGTGAAGTACGCTCTTCGATTGAATTTGCTATCACATCTGCCTGAAAAGGATCAGACACTCTTATGTTAATGCTACTTGCCACACCATTCTCATCAAAGAAATCCAGTGCTGAATCAAATCTTACGTAGGCAACACTTTCATCATTTGCATTTCCGGAGTTAAATATACCTATTATCTTGTAAGAGGATTCCCCGAAACCCGGCATTACAATATCAACTTTATCTCCTGTAACAACCTCCAGATCCTCTGCAAGCTGGTCACCGATAACAATTCCGTTATTACTCCTGCTTAAAGCAAAAAGATCACCTGAAACCATATCATCGGATATGCGCAGTACAGCATCCTGGGCTTGGGGGTCAATACCATTCAGGTTGATGCCTTCTGCATTGTCCTTATGGCTTATGGCTGCCTGTCCCACAAACACAGGGGACACGGCTACAACCCCATCCATCCCTGCTATCTGCTCAGAGTAATAGTTGTAGAAATGAACATAATCCTCTTTCTGGTCTGATGAGCTCACTATAATGTGAGGGGAATTATCTACAGTGGACGAAATGAGTTCTTCTGTAAAACCTGTCATCATGGACATCAGCACAACTATTACAGCTATGGCCAGAGCTACTGCAAACACTGCAAAAAATGTCAGGCGCTTACGTGCGCTTATATGCCTTAATGCAATTTTGAGTTCGAACAACGGAAGTCTTCCAATATAGAAATGGTTAGACTGTTATTAAATAACTATCCATGAAGCTACAAAAAATTACTTCCCGGGTCACTGATGTGAAAGTGCAAGCTCAATTCCGATGACAGAATAAATACCAGCTTTTGCCCAGTTTACTTTCTTACCCATACCGGGACTTTCCATTATTTTCTTTCCAATCATGCCGACAAAGAACGATGCTATAAAGAAGACAACTATTGCCTGTAAAATGAATACTGCTCCCAGAAAGAGCATTTGCAGGGGAATGCTTCCTGAATCTACATTTACAAACTGAGGCAGGAATGCAAGGAAAAACAGGGAAACCTTAGGGTTTAAGATATTCATGAAAATACCTCTCCTGTAAAGCAGAGGCAATTCCGTTTCCCTCACGGACTCCATTGAAGCAAGGTTTCCTTCCTCTTTTATTGCCTTATATGCAAGATAGAGAAGATAGATTGCCCCCACATATTTCAAAATAGAGAAAGCCACAGCTGAGCTGTACAATATAGCAGATACTCCCAGTGCAGCTGCTGTTGTATGGAACAACAAACCTGTGCACAGGCCCGCTGCGATTGCCATTCCCGCCGTCTTGCCCTGGGATATGCTCTGTGTAAGGACAAAGAGAATATCAGGCCCCGGCAGAAGAGTCAGGGCAACTGATGCTGCAATGAAGTACAGTATTTGTGTGGATTCTATCAATTACTCACCTTTTTCATGAAATAGGAATCAGAACATTAAAATTATAATGGATGTTTGTATCTGACAGAATCCTATAAATAAAGCTTCCTTGTATGAACTATCAGTACATCCGGTTGGAGGAATTTTTATCACAATATCAATCCCTTATGGAAAAGAATTCATTGACCTTAAAGTGGAAATACCCCACGAGGTCGTTTCACCTAATTTTGTAGAAATAGGTGCTGAGTCCGAAGTAATAGATGAAGCACTGAACAATCCCGTTGGAATGGAATCACTTGATATTTTCATGAAAAACAGCGAGAGGATATTAATTCTTGTAAATGATGCTACAAGGCCAACTCCTACTGCAAAAATTCTCCTGAAAATGCGTGACGTGCTCAGGAAGCACGGAAACATAAAATTCATGGTTGCTACAGGTGCACACAGGGCACCGGATGAAGAAGAATTCAGGTATATTTTCGGGGAAATATACGATGAATTCAAAGACAGGATCTTTGTTCACGATGCACGCAAGGATGAGGACATGGAGTATCTTGGTGTATCAAGTAATGGTACTGAGATGTATCTCAATAAGATGGTGAATGAGAGCAAGAACATCATCGTTATCGGAAGTGTCGAACCCCATTATTTTGCAGGCTATACAGGCGGAAGAAAGGCATTCCTTCCCGGAGTTGCCTCCTACAAGACCATTGAGATGAACCACAAGCATGCACTCTCTGAAGCTGCACAGCCACTGGCACTCAAAGGAAATCCTGTTGCAGAGGACATGGAAGATGCAATGAAAGTACTGAAAGACCTGAATGTATTCTCAATCCAGACTGTCCTCACAGCAGACCACGGACTCTATGCAACAGTCGCTGGTGACCTTTTCAAGTCATTTGATATTGCAGTTGAGAGAGCAAACGAAGTATTCTGTTCAAAATGTACCCGCATGGGTAACATTGTACTCACCGCTGCACCATACCCAATGGATATTGATCTTTACCAGTCCCAGAAAGCACTGGAAAATGGCAGGCTTGTCCTTGAGGAAGGAGGAGTTATCATTCTTGTATCAAAATGCAGGGACGGTGTCGGAGATGACACATTCCTTAACCTGCTTTGTTCTGCAAATACGTGTGAAGATGTAATGTGTAAGATTGATGAAGGTTACAAACTCGGCTACCATAAAGCTGCCAAGATGGTACAGATTGGAGTTTGTGCGGAAATGTGGGCAGTATCAGATCTCCACCACGACACCATAAAAATGGCAAAACTCCAGCCACATATGGATATACAGGCTACTTTTGACAAGGCAGTTGAACAGGTTAAAGCGCAGGGCAAGGAACCTTATGCAGTAATCCTTCCACAGGGAAGTCTTACAGTACCGCTGCTTGAGAGTAAAGACTAAGGAAATTACTATTTTTAATTAAAAACAAAAAAAGAATTTAGCAAATTTGAACTGGAATCTCAGTTCAGATTTGCATATAGCGTGCTGCTTCACCAAGATCCTCTTCAATTCTGAGGAGCTGATTGTATTTACCGGTACGCTCACTTCTTGCAGGTGCTCCGGTCTTAATGAGGTCTGCACCGATTGCAACTGAAATATCAGCAATGGTTGTGTCCTCAGTCTCAGCGGAACGGTGGCTTACAACTACACTGTAACCGTTGCGGTTTGCCATGTTAGCTGCATCGAATGCCTCTGAAAGGAACCAATCTGGTTGACCTTCAGCAGAAGTGCATTTGCTGCACCCATTTCAACACCTTTTACAAGACGGTCAACGTTTGTTACAAATAGGTCGTCACCGACAATGAAGGTATCCCATGCATCATTTGTGAGAGTCACAAAGTCTTCAAAGGCTTCTTCCTGGAATGGGTCTTCAATAAGGATGATAGGATAGGTTTCAATAAGCTCAAGGTAATAATCAACAAGTTCAGCAGGTTTTAACAGTTTTCCGTCAATGGAATAGTTGTGTCCGTCAAAGAATTCTGATGCTGCTGCATCAAGACCAATGCTGATCTCATTTTCAGAATAACCTGCTTCCTCAATTGCACTTACAAGAGCATCAAGAGCATCGGCAGTCATTTCAATGGATGGTGCATAGCCACCCTCATAACCTACATTTGTTGCTGAGCCGCCATACTTAGATTCCAGGATCTTGCCAAGTGCATGGTAAGTTTCAGCACCCATACGGACTGCTTCTGTGTATGTGCTTGCGCCTTTGGCTGGATCATGAATTCCTGAATGGAAAGGTCATTTCCTGCGTGTTTTCCACCATTAAGTACATTCATTGTTGGAACAGGAAGTGTGTATGCATTGATACCACCAAGATAGCGGTATAAAGGAATATTAAGTGAGTCTGCTGCAGCCCTTGCAACTGCCATTGAGACACCAAGGATTGCATTTGCCCCGAGTTCCATCTTGTTCTCGGTACCGTCCAGAGCAAGCATCAGACCGTCGATCTCACGCTGCTTCCTGACATCGCAACCGAGGAGTTCTGCTTCAATTGCAGTGTTGACATTGTCCACTGCATCAAGAACACCTTTTCCTCCGTAGCGGTCTTCCTTGTCGCGCAACTCAAGAGCTTCGTGGGTTCCTGTTGAAGCACCGGAAGGAACACTTGCCCGACCGAATCCACAGGAAGTATAGACATCTACTTCAACTGTTGGGTTTCCTCTTGAGTCCAGAATCTCACGTGCGTGAATCTTTTTTATCTTATAGCTTTTATCATCATCAATATACGGCATCCTATTCCACCTTTTGCTTACTTAACACCTACTTTGCAATTACCGTATATATTGTTACCGTTTGCTTTCATATATTCACTTGAAAATATGCATTATATAATATGATCATAAATTATAATAACATAAATTATATAAACTTAAAAGTATTATAGTAAGCAAATGAAAAGCAGCGATACTGATCTTTTAAATGGAAAAGGATATGAAATAATTGAACTATTACAGGGACTGGACGTACCCAGAACCGAAGCCATATCCATTGCCTGCCTTGTATGCGGAGGTGAACTAACTTCTCAGAACATAGAACAGGCATCCGGCTTAAGGCAGCCAGAAGTAAGCATTGCCATGAGACCTTTAAGGGAAAGAGGCTGGATTGAAGAAAGAAGCGAGAAGAAAAATACGGACAAGGGCAGGCCTGTCAAATATTACAAGCTCGTTGTCCCATTTGATGTCATTGTCAAAACTTTTGAATCCAAAGCTCTTAAAAAGAATATGGAAATGGTTGAAGCCCTTGAACAGCTAAAAGAGCTGAGCCACGGGCAATAAACTCTTTTTCAAACCATTGTTTCATAATTAGTTCTCGTCTGAAAAGGTTACTGGAGCGAAGCCTCTGGAAGGATCGAATATCCTGCTTGCTGATATTCCGGAAAGTTCCATGATAAAGATTTCAACAACCATGAAAACCTCACTTTCCCCGCGAAGACAACCTGTTTTTACAGATTCCCCTCTTCCTGCAGCAGAGTGAAGGTGTATTTTTGGCTTTCCTTCTTCCCGGAAAATATTTCCAATGCCTATGAGTTCATGTGCATCATTAAATTCCTCCCACTGGGGATCAGGTGGAACATCATTGGTTTTGGGACCTACAACAAGACTTGCCTTTTTTACAGCCCCAAGCATCATGAACATTGCAGAGTTTATGTTTTCTTTAACTGCAAGACCCTCAAGTTCAGAGATGATATCGTCACCCTGATCAAGGCGTACTGTAAACACCCTTCCAATATTTCCTGTTTCATATTGCATACTTATGGGATATTCTCATCTGTACTTAAAAATAGTGGTACTGATAGTGAAAGAGTCAATTTTTCATGGATTGTACGTTGGATATTGAAAGGCATGATTATACCACTATATTGAAAAGTTCAAAAATATATTCATATACTATTTTTATAGTATTTGAAAACATTTAAATCACTTGTTATTTTATTTATTTTGGGTGAAAGTATGGGTGTTGACGAAAGGGACTATGGAAAAAGAAACTCAAGTGGAAATATTGATTATTCACCAAAATCACCATCAACCAACATTGATGATTTTCTAAATCTATCTTATCAAGAAGCTTTGGAAATCGCAGATTCGGATATAAAGTACTGTGAAAACTGTGGAAAACAGATTGAGGTTATGCTGAAGCAGAAAAAAGTCAAAATATCCACCGTTATTGACGGGGTTGTTGTTAAAAGATTTGAAATGAGGACTGTAAAAGAATACAAGTCACTTATTTGTTCTACTTGTAGTGGTTCATTTTGCCCTGATTGTGTTGAGACATCTTACATAGGAAAAGACACTTTCGTTCCAAGAAACATTTGCATAAGGTGCCAAGGAAAACAAAAAGAAGAGACTGTTAAAAACTGCACTCACAATTATATGAAAAAATTCATCCGAAAAGATAATAATTTTGATTACTATGAGTTAGAATGCCTCAAGTGCGGTAACAAAAAAGGTATTGATGAACCTATCAAAAAGATACAACATAAACCAGAGCCAAAGACTAAAACACAACCACAACCCACATCAAAGAAAAAAGGAATATCTGGCTTATTAGACTCTGTGAAACGCATTTTTAAATAGGATTATTTTTCACTAAAATGTCCTAAATCTCCAGTCACGGCAAAAAAAGAAGATTTAAAGAATACTGGGAAATATACCTTAATTGCTAAATTCCATTAACTCACCTTTAATGAAGTTCAGGACCATCTCCTGAAATGCGGCCATCGACTATCCTGATTATCCTGTCAGTCTTTCTGGCCATTTCCTCATCATGAGTAACAAGAATAAAGGTCTGTCCCCTGTCACGATTAAGCTTGCGCAGGAGATCATAGATCATATCGCTTGCCTTTGTGTCAAGGTTACCTGTTGGTTCATCACCTATGACAATTCCCGGATTGTTGGCAAGAGCTCTGGCAATAGCAACCCTCTGGGCCTGTCCACCTGAGAGCTGGTTTGGACGATGGTCCATACGATCACCCAGACCGACTTCTTCCAGAAGAGAGGAGGCAATTTTTTTTGCATCCTTTTTACTCATGCCACCTATGAGCAGGGGCATCATAACATTTTCCAGGGCGTCAAAATCAGGCATAAGGTGATGGTACTGGAAAATAAAACCAAGCACTTCATTGCGAACCTTTGACCTATCCTTTTCTGACATATCAGTAACTACCCTATCATCTATAGTTATGCTTCCGGATGTGGGAGTATCCAGGATACCTATCATATGCAAAAGAGTACTTTTTCCGGAGCCTGATGGGCCAATTATTGAAAGAAACTCACCTCTCCCAATATCAAGATCCACATTATCAAGGGCACGTACCTCTACACCATTGGAGTAGATCTTGGAAAGTCCCCTTACCTGTATTATATCTGACCCTCTGTCAGCAGCCAAAATAAAACCTCTGGTAACTTAATTTAGGCTTAGACTATTTCAATCTATTTGATTTAATATAGAAATCACAGATACAGTGACGTTACTGAAAAAGAAAAAACAGCTTAAAGAAAAACGGAAAAAAGGATTTCAGTAAGATGGATCCATTCCATCTATCTGAGAAAATGCACGGTCAACGTCCTTCACGTTGGACACACGTTCCTTTTTATCACGTTCATATTTGATTGCATCAACAGCTATTGCATACAGGTTTTCAAGTTCGTTTGCAGACTCAAGGGTCAGCACAGCAAGAACCTGCGGAAGTTCTCCGTCCCTGACAATGATACCTTTGAATACATGGCCAACAGAACTTGACAATTTCTCCACTTCCGTCGAGATTTCATCAATACTCAGGCGTTCCCTGTCACCCCTGATAATAACCATGGCCCTGCTTGCTTCGTCATATACATCAGTTGAGAACAATAAACCGGATGGCGAAAGTGCTTTCTGTATTGCGCTTCTCACCGGCATTTCTTCTGTTGCCTCGTAAAAGCCTATAGTCGCAAGTCCGGCACCGCCGCTCATGACAGTCTTGAAGTCACCAAGGTCAGTAACCATCATCATTTCACTATCAAGTGCATCAAGCAGGAAAAGGATGCGTTTGGCTATCATGTCATTGATGCCATTGTAGGCTGATTCCATGTTGCCGCCAATTTGCTTGAGGAACTGGTTATCTGCAAGTATAATTCCGTCTGCTCCGCTTTCGCGTATATCCCTCAGGCAGAATGCTGCATTCTGGAGATAAAGGGTTCCCTCTTCCCTGAAAGGAAGGACAACTACCACATAAATAGGATAATCATGCTTTGCTTTGAGTTCCCTTACAAGCATTGGAGTAAATGAAGAACCGGTTCCACCTGATGCGGATGTTAAAACAAAACATACATCAAAGTTTCCTCTGTCCTCAATTTGTCTCATTATGTGAGTCTTATTATCATCAAAAACGTGTTTACCTACATTTCTATTGGCGCCAACGCCATGCAGATGTGGAATATGTATCCTGTCCTTGGCCTTGGTGAATTTCATCTCCTTAAGGTCATTCACAGCTGTATTAATGGCAATAGTTTCCACATTGCTTTTGTATTTTTGCTGGGACAGGTACTTGGCAAAACGGCTCTTTTACCAAAAGCCTCTCTGTTAATCGCGTCCAGTATCCGGTTTCCGCACTGACCGTTCCCAACGATGAGTATGTTGAGCAATTAAATCCTCCGATTAATAATATAATATATAGTATAATAAATCTTGTGATTAATATACTTTAAGGATAAATATAATATCAGAGCTCAGAACTTATATTGTTTGTGCCTGTAGCATCCATCCGGCTATGGCAGCGATAATACAGAGGAATCGCATATACGTATATCGGTTGTTCAAAAAGGTGATCATACTCTCCTGACAACATGAATACTGCCTGTTACTGACTCAGAGCTTACCTGCTGGGAATCTGCATTAACACCATCAATGAACACATAGGATGTCTCAGTTGTTATTGTGTAAGTTCCTGTTTCGACAGCTTTTAAGTTGAAATTTACTCCTTTTCCTGCTGTATGCCAAAGGAATCCATATAGATGGTAGGAACATCAGAGATTAACTCAATGGAAGAGTCACCACCATCATACTCGAGACCTTCGGGATTTCCAGTTTCACAGAAACACCACTTGCAGGTGCTGTACCGGTATTCTTAATATGAACCACGCCGGGAATTGTATCTTTCCTGTTTACAGTATAGGAATCGAGTTCCGTGCTTACTTCAAGTGCAGCAGTGACAAGATTTTCTGTGGCTTCCACAATTACTGTGGGACTGTTGGAACTGGTCTCAGGAAAAGACTCTCCCACCGAATTCGTAAAACTGGCTTTAGTAGGATTTAATGAAAACGTACCTGCTTCGGTAGCTTTCAGATCATAAACATATATTTTTTTAGCAGAATCATCAATTGAAACATCTACTCTGCCGGGAGAACCAAGAATATCATCGACTAATATGAATTTGGGTTGCTGTGGATCGAAAAAATTACGTCATAAGCATCCCCATCTCCGGTATTTTCCAGTTACTGTTACACGGACAACATCACCTACGTCAATATTGGAGTTATCAACCGATTTGGTTATTTTCAGCACTGGTGTCAAAGAATATTCTGCTTCATTATGGCCACCGTCAACGACTCCTTCAGTATTACTGTTTATGAAATCATCATCTGTAATAGTAATCAATAATTTTGCTCTAGGAACAACACCTGAATAAACCTCAATTAACGTAATTTCAGCTTCTTCATCTTCAATATCAAACTCAAAGGAACTACCTACAGATAAAAAAGGATCTTGAACATAATCATCATTATCGCCTTCATATATCCTGATGGTTGCTGCATCCCATGAGAAGCAAATACCTCAGTTATATCAATAACGAAATTGTTTATTTGATATCCATCTCCTGTTCAATTGTATCGTTGAAGAGCGTTTTTCCAGATGCATGTCCGATAAATAAAAATAAAAGAATGAAGACCAAATATGGTATTTCAGTATTTTTCTATTAAGAAACATTGATACCTCTAAAGTGCAGATGACGTTAATCAAACTGCTTTTTACTTTTGTTGATAAATATATGGATTTTAATATAAACCTTATGGATTGTCTTAATCATTTTTATAGTAAAAAAAGTTTATGTAACGATCTCAAGACTCACATCAATCCATTTAGACTGGTGAATAAGAGAACCCATTGAGATTACGTCTGCACCTGTTTTTGCATAATCTTCAAGATTTCCAATGTTTATTCCACCTGAAACTTCTATAAGAACATGTTCCGGAACTGGAAGGCTTCTAAGCATAGAAACGGTTTCAGCTACCTCTGAAGGTCCCATATTATCAAGCATTATAATATCCGCGCCATTGGATGCGGCTAACTGTGCGTCCTTAGCAGATTCAACCTCTATTTCCACTTTCTGGGTAAAACCTGCCATGCTTTTTGCAGAAGAAATTGCGCCTTAATACCCAGCATCTTCACGTGGTTATCCTTTATCATTATAGTATCTAAGATTAAACCTGAGGGTCACCACCGCCTGCAATTACAGCCATCTTTTCATATTTGCGAAGTCCGGGCGTTGTCTTTCTCGTACAGGCTATCCTGACATCAGAATGCTTTCTTGCTATGTCCACACACTTTTTGTATTGGTGGCGATTCCTGCAAAGGTGTCCCAGGAAATAAGAACAAGCCTCTCTGCCCTCAGGATTGAAAGGGAACTGCCACTTAAGGAAAATATCACAGTGTCTTTTGAAAAGCATGTCACCGTCAGTGAGCCTGTGTTATATTTAACATCCAGGTAATCAAAAAACGCTCGTTGCCACTTCAAGACCTGCAGTACAGTCCTCTTTTGCAAAGATTATGAAAGCTTCTACATAAGTATCAGGAACAAGTTTGCGGGATATATCGTTATATCCGATATCTTCTTCAAGGAAACTTTCAATTTCATGTGTAAACATCATATTAGTAAGAGATTATTACAGTAAAGGGATTTATATGCTTTCAGCATAATAAGCAAAACCACTTAACCAATCAATATAAGCAGTAATCAACAAATCTAATCAATTCGCTCAATTTCCAGGATCAATAATGCTAAAAATCGGACTCATCGGCTGTGGAACAATAGGAACCAGTATTTGCAAGGCAATAGATGATGGTACTGTTGAAGCAGAGCTTTTGCCGTTTATGACAGAAATAAAGACGATGTGGATAAACTCCTGTCCACTCTTAAAACTCAAGGCCGCAGTTCATGGATAGTTCCGAAATGGTAAAGTAAATCGATCTCCTTGTGGAATGTGCATCCCAGAAAGCGGTCTATGAAGTGGTTCCTGCAGCGTTGCATGCACATTGTGATGTTATGATTATGAGTGTCGGTGCCTTTGCCGATGAAAAACTATACAAGACGATAAAGGAATTTGCAAAGGACAACAACTACCAAAGTGTACCTGCCTTCAGGAGCTGTTAGCGAGACTTGATGGTTTGAAATCAGCATCTGTCGAAGATATATACTCAGTTACACTTACCACCCAGAAACCACCCCGTGGACTTGCAGGTGCCCCTTACATAATCAGGAACAATATTGACCTGGACAAGATTACTGAAAAAACTGTGCTTTTTGAAGGACCAGCCAGTGAAGCAGTCAAGGCTTTCCCGGCAAATGTCAATGTTGCTGCAAGCCTGAGTATTGCAGGAATAGGATTGAAAAACAAAGGTAAAAATTGTAGCCAACCCTGCACTGACACGCAACATACATGAAATTGCTGTTGAAGGTGCATTCGGGGAATTTACTACGAGGGTTGAAAACTTGCCTTCCCCCACAAATCCAAAAAGCAGCTACCTGGCTTCGCTTTCTAATAGCAACCCTGAAAAAAGATAGCTGACCCCTTCCAGACAGGCACATAAGAATAAATTACTAAAAGGTTATGATCTCATGCAGAATATTACAGACAGGATAATGGAATTGAAAAAAGAACTCAATGCCGTAATCCTTGCACATAATTATGAGAGGAGAAATCCAGGACATTGCAGACTTTACAGGAGACTCCCTGGGACTTAGTATTCAGGCCATGGAAAATGAGGCTGATGTAATTGTCTTTTGCGGAGTGCACTTCATGGCTGAAAGTGCAGCCATCCTCAGTCCGCAGAAAACGGTCCTGCTGCCTGAAATTTATGCAGGCTGTCCCATGGCATCCATGGTCACGGCAGATGCACTGCGTGAGGAGAAAAAGAAATATCCCGATGCAGCTGTTGTCTGCTATGTGAATTCTACTGCAGAAGTAAAGGCAGAGAGTGATATCTGCTGTACTTCGGCAAACGCTGTTGAAGTCGTGAATTCCCTTGAAGAAGAACAGGTCCTTTTCGTTCCTGATAAAAACCTTGCAGATTATGTTTCCAGGTTCAGCACAAAGGAAATTATCCCATGGGAAGGATATTGTCCGACACACAACCAGATACTTGCCAGTGATGTTATAAGATCAAGGAAAGAACATCCCAATGCAGAAGTCCTGGCTCACCCGGAATGTCGCAGGGAAGTTATTGACCTTGCAGACAAAGTGTTCAGTACAACCGGTATGGTAGAACATGCAAAGGTTGCAGGAGATGAGTTCATCATCGCAACCGAGAGAGGCATTATTCACAAACTCAAAAAGGATAATCCGGATAAGAAGTTCTACAATGTTTCAGAATTCACAGTGTGCCCGGAGATGAAAGCCATTAACCTTGAATCCTTATTGCTCTCACTTGAGAAGAAACAGTATGAGATTACCGTACCTGAGGACATAAGTGTCAAAGCAAGGGTTGCCCTTGACAGGATGCTGGAGATCAAACGAAACAGGTAAGACAATCATGCAGGAATATCTGAAACTGATGCGTTCAGGCAACTGTCTTATGGCAGCAATTGCCGCAGTTGTGGGAGTGTTTATTGCATTTAACATTGTTGCAGCTAATTCATCCCTTTACAGTTTCGGATTGGATTCTTTTCCCGTAATTGAAGCATTAAAAGTATTTTTTGTCGTATTTCTGGTAACCGGTGCCGGAAACGCCATTAATGATTATTTTGACATTGAAATAGACAGGATTAACAAGCCTGAAAGACCCATACCCTCGGGGAAAATCGGCCTGAAGGCAGCACTCGGGTTCTCACTGTTACTTTTTGCAATAGGAACAATTCTTGCAGCGTCAATTAACCTGGTTTGTGGTGCTATCGCTTTTGTGAATTCCCTGCTACTCATATATTATGCAAGTACCCTTAAACGCACACCTCTTCTTGGAAATATCGCAGTTGGTTACCTTACCGGTTCAACATTCCTGTTCGGAGGAGCAGTATTCTTCGAGAATGGAGGAATTAATGGGGTATTCGTGCTTTTCCTGCTGGCAACGCTGGCAACTATAGCCCGTGAGATTGTCAAGGATATAGAAGACATTGAAGGTGACATGAAAGACGGAGCACGCACTCTGCCCATAATAGTAGGAGCAAAAAAGGCGGCATACATGGCATCAGCCATAGGTCTTGTGGCAGTAATTGCAAGCCCTCTGCCATACCTGCAGTCACTCATGAGTGTGCGTTACCTGGTAATTGTTGTTATAGCAGACATTCTTTTTGCAGTGGCCGTGTACCAGATACTGGGGAAGAATAATCCAAAAAAATCATCAAAAATGTTTAAGATGGCAATGGCCTTTGCACTCATTTCCTTTATTGCAGGAGCATGAGTTTTCAGCACACCGGTATCATGCCTCTTGCGAGCTGCATACAGAAATCCTGTATATGTTCCAGCTCAAAATCCATGACTTCTTCTATCTCTTTTGCCACCGACTCCACAGAACCTTTTTTCATGATTACCTGGGCAGCTGCCACCTTTGGAGTATCTATGGCAACACCTATGTCACTCAGAAGCCACACATAGGCCTCTTTGACATCAGATACTTTTTCCACTATCCTTGATGCAATGTGATGGGAAAGCACATTGTATATCTTGCCCACATGGCTTACAGGATTCTTTCCTGCTGCCGCCTCACTGCTTACCGGGCGGTTTAAGGGAATAATTCCATTTACACGATTACCCCTGCCTACCTGTCCGCAGTCTGCGTCCTCAGCAGAAGTACCTGTTACACTTGTATAGATACCCTCCATTCCACGACCCGGAATGTCAAGATTATTAAACGAAATAGAGGCATTCATCTGCACAGCCTTTTCTTCCATATAATCAGCAAGGTGTGCATTCATTGAAGTGAAAATATCCTGTTTCATGTTGAAATAGTGCTGCTCTGAATCCACAAACGAATCAATCAGAGGCATTGCGACTGTTATATCAAATTTTGAGCCACGCCTGACACCCATGACCTTAACGTCCTCTCCTGATTCAGGATATTCATCTTTGAAGTCTCCAGAGTTCAGGTGTTTCTCCATATCCAGAACTGCCTGTTCGGTAAATGAGAGAGGCGCATAACCAACAGCAGCTGAAGTGTCATTGGAACCAAGTATTCCTTTTTGCCTTTGGAAAATATCTGTCAGCTCGGCTGAACCCGGCTTTAGTTCCACCTGGTATTCTACAAAATCCGGCTTCACAAAGCGGAGTTTCTCATCAAACCACCTTTTAGCAGTGTCAACAGCTATATTGGCTACGTCTATTTCTATATCCTCGGCCCTGAAAGTTGCACGGTCCCCAATAACCAGAAGCATTGGGTTTAGCATTACACCACCACCGAATATCCCGGCAGTCTCGCCTGCAACAAGCAGGCATTTGTCAATGTTATGATGCAGGATTGCATCGAATTTTTCAATATATTCAGTACAAAGGTTAACAGATATACGATCCATGATAGCATCGCATATACTGTCAGGGTGTCCCAGTCCCTTTCTTTCCACAATTTCAAGATGCTGTTCAGGAGCACTTACAGACCTGAATTTCTCTACGGTAATATTTCTCAATTATATTCCTCCCTGATACTACCCACAATTACAGCGGAATATTCCAATAATATTTAGAAATTAGACTGGATGAAATTAATAACTATTCATCCGGAGATAATCCACCTGCGGACTCAGTATGTTTGAGGTATTCCTGCAGTATCATGGGGAAAGTATGTGCAGGCACAAACCTTACACCAAGCTCCTCGGCCCATTTCTGTATACCGAAGTCACTTGCAACCACGGCAGCATCCAGCTCCTTTGCAAGTATCAGGACATCTATATCAGGTGCGCTGTCCAGAATACCATATCGAAGTGCGGAGCGGTATTTGTTCCTGAACTTACCAATATGAGGACCTATGGTTCCTTTTTCAATTTCAAAACTTATGTCCTTTTTAGTTTCTGCCTTGGTATCAATCAGAAGGCATTCTGTAGAAGCGTCCCATATAGTTTCCTCTGCAATCACCATGCCCTTGTTGATGCGTTCACGCATATGGGACACATATTCATGGAATACCTTGGATGGAATCTGCACATTATACCTGTCAGGAGCTTTTTTTACAAGCCATGTGTCAACCTTTGCAATTACATCACTGTCACAGCCATTATTCTGGGCAAATTCATGTAATTCCTTGTACACTGAAGGAAACGGAACATAACAACTAATTCCAAGATTTAACCTGGAACTGGCTATAAGGTCCAGTACTTCCCTCATTCCCTCACATATACCATCCTTACCGAGCTTTTCCCTTGTCTGCAGGTCAGTCAGTGCAGTGGTGTCCAGAACAAAACGCTGTCTTAGCATGTAACTACCTTCGCCGGACATTTAATTCGTCCTATATATAAATGGGTAGAATTTGCTTAAAGTATTTTTGGTAGTTTGCAAGAAGTAGTACATCATAGTTTATTAGCAAAGGAAACCCGGAAGAAACATTCCTGTGACACTGTGCACAGAAAAACAAATATAAGTATTAAAATATATATTCTCATTGAAAATAGGTTTGTCTTTGTCAAAGTAAAAAGAATAATTGCAAAAAACATTTGCAAGGACACGATTAAGATAATATACATACATGTCGCATACCGATATAATCTACTATATATAATACTCACTTAAATAGTCATATTTGTGCACAGAAGGTGATTGGGAATTGGATGACCTCAAAGAAAAAAATGTCATTGATGCAAAAGAAACGACAGATGACATAATAAAGCTGCAGAATAAAGATTTTAGAAAAGGGAAGAGAATGGAATCTATTATTGAGAACATTATTAGTGGGGTCATTGTAATTGATGAAGAAACACATATAATCCAGGATGTCAATCCGGTTGCAGAAGAAATCATAGGCCTGCCACGTGAGGAAATCATAGGACATGAATGTCACATGTTTGTGTGTCCGGCTGAAAGAGGAAAATGTCCTATTAGTGACCTCGGGCAAACTGTGAATAAATCCGAAAGAGTCCTCATTAATGCAAAAGGTGAAAAAATACCTATTTTAAAGTCTGTAGCACCGGTTTCAATGGAAGATGGAAACTGCCTGATAGAGAGTTTTGTTGATCTGAGCCAGATAAAAAAGACTGAAAATGACCTGATGCATGCAAAAATTGAGGCTGAATCTGCAAATCGTGCAAAGAGTGACTTCCTTGCAACCATGAGCCATGAACTGCGAACACCACTTAATTCCATCATTGGTTTTTCTGATCTTGTTCTTGAAGGAAATGCAGGTGAACTTACAAACCTGCAGGAAAGATATCTGGGTAACATTTCATCCAGTGGAAAACACCTGCTATCCCTGATAAATAACGTACTTGACCTTTCAAAGATTGAAGCCGGTAAACTGGATCTTCATCTTGAGGGATTCCATGTTGAAGAAGTGTTTACTGAAGTCAGCCAGCTGGTAGCACCCCTTGCCAATAAGAAAGAAGTTAAAATGAGTTACAGCATCGATGAGAATCTTAACAGTATTTATGCAGATAAAATTCGCTTCAAGCAGATACTCTACAATCTTATCAGTAACGCAATCAAATTTACACCGAAAGACGGCAGTATTGATGTAAGTATAGCAAAGAAAGACAATATGGCAAGAGTATCTGTGAAAGATACCGGAATTGGTATTTCTGACGAAGATATGAGAAAACTGTTCCAGCCATTTACCCAGCTGGATTCTGCTGCAAACAGGCAGTACGAAGGGACAGGACTTGGGCTTTCCCTGGTAAAAAGGTTTGTAGAACTGCATAATGGAAAAATCCGGGTTGAAAGCATAGAAGGTTCCGGTGCAAATTTCATTTTTGAATTACCTCTTAAAGAAGGAATTGATAAAATAAAAAATAAAAATCAATTCCACGAAACAAAGATATGTTCAAGTGCTTCAGATGCTGCAAGCGAAATTGCTGAAAAGCAGAATTTCACAGGCGATGAGAAGCTGATACTGATAGTAGAAGATGACGACAAGTCAAGGGAATTGCTTGAAGCTACATTGATGACTGAAGGCTACCGGGTTAAATCCGTAAACAATGGAAAGGAAGCACTGGAAATTGCCAGGGAACTAAAACCCTTCATGATCACCCTTGACATCATGATGCCTGGAATGGACGGATGGGAAGTTCTGGGGTGCTGCTGATCATTTCATAAAACCTGTTGCAAAAGAGAAGCTCATGGGAGCTATTGACAGGATAAAAACTGAAACATGCAAACAAATTAACAAAATCCTTGTTGTGGATGATGAACCTGATGCTGTGGAAGTAATCACCCGGATGCTCTCTGAACTGGAACTTGAAATGCTTACTGCCTATGGCGGGAAAGATGCCATTGAGATAGCGAGAAAAGAACACCCGGACCTGATAATACTGGACCTTATGATGCCAGAAGTAAGTGGTTTTGATGTTGTCAAGACACTGAAAAGAGATCATACTACAGCAGATATACCTATTGCAATCTGCACAGCTAAATACCTTGAGAGGGAAGACGAGGAAGTGCTGGAAGGGCATATACTCGGCGTAATGCAAAAAGGACAGCTAGATAAGGAAAAGCTTATTTCATACATCAAATCCGTTCATTAATTTTTTGTGATGAAAAGACCGGACACAAAAAAAAGATGCGGAGATTTATTGGTCTCCGCGTTAAACTAAAATGAACAGGCTCAGTGCCCATTCTATTTTTATTCAATTCTGAATTTTGCAGCACCGTCCATAAGCACACTTGCAAGATCTGCAAGCTGCTGGGCAGATGCTGAAAGTTCTTCCATAGAAGCAGTCTGTTCCTGCACAGCTGCAGATGCCTGCTGTGTTCCTGCTGCGGACTGTTCAGAAACTGATGACACTTCTTCTACAGAGGCTGTGACCTTCGATACTTGCTGCCTGCTCTTCTGCTGCAGCTGCAATTTCCTGCGCCATTCTTGCAATTTCTTCACTGCCTGTCACAATAGACCTGACAGCTTCCACGGTGTCCCTGAGGGATTCTGCTCCTACTGATACCTTGGATGTACCTGTTTCCATGGCACCCACTGCATCATTGCTTCCCTGCTGTATTTCCTGTATAAGGTCAGCTATTTCCTTTGCAGCGCTGTTTGATTCCTCAGCGAGCTTTCTTACTTCATCTGCAACAACTGCAAAACCCTTTCCATGCTCACCGGCACGGGCAGCTTCAATCGCTGCATTAAGTGCCAGCAGGTTAGTCTGGTCTGCAATTGATGTGATAAGGTTTACAATCTCACCGATTTGTTTGGACTTGCCGTCAAGATCACGGATTACGCTTGCAGAATCTGAAACTGCTTTCTGGATTTCATCCATCTGTGAAAGGAGCTTTTCGGATTCCTCACCAATACCCCCGATAGTTTCACTTGCAACGCCTGCATTCTGTGATGCCATTTGTGCGTTTGATGCAATCTCCTGGACACTGATTGACATATCGTTCATTGCATTTGAAACGTCCATTGCCTTTACAGACTGGACCTGTGTGCCCTGGGATATTTCATTTACAGTTTCTGAAATCTGGGTTGAGGATGCAGTAATTTCTTCTGAAGATGCGGATATTTCCTGAGAGGTAGATGCGACTCTTGTTGCGCTTCCCTGCACCTCTGTTACAAGGGTCTTGAGATTGGCAACCATTTTCTTTATTGAATTTGACAGCTGTCCCATTTCGGTGTCTGCTGCATCTTCGAGCTCCAGTGTAAGATCACCATCCGCAACTCTATTGGCTGCAACGATGATTTTGTCTACAGAATCTGTAAGGCTTTTTATTATCAAAGTAGCCATGACAGCACCGATGGCAAGAGCCAGGATAATTACAACAACCATTGTAAGAAGTGAACCTGACATTTCCTCTTCCATCTTCTCCTTCTGGTCAGCACGTGCCTGTTCAGTTATGACTTCAACAACATTTGCAGCTTCATGCATATTTTCACTTGCTGCTTCCTGCTGTTCTGCGTATGAAACATAAGCATTAAAATCAGCCTTGTAGGCGATGGAGGCTGCGATTATTGCCTCGACTTTTTCCTTGTCTTCAGGGTTCTGGAACCTTGAATCAAGGGTTTCTGAGATGACTATAATCTCATCCATAATGTTATTGACATTTTCTGCATACTGGTGGTCAACATGCATCATAAATCTCAATCTTTCACCACGTGCCTGAAGGTTTAACTGGAGAAGCCTGTTTGCATATTCCACGTTTTCAAACTCTTCTTCAAGAGCAGCATTGTTCGCATTCTGCCCAAGTGCCTGAGTATAATCTTCATCCTGACTTACCAGAACTTCTGTAATCAGTTCTTCAAGAACAAGACCCTGTTCAACAAGTGTTTGTTCTGCTTCCTCTTTTTGCTCCTCAAGTTCAACATATTTGTTGAATGCAGCATCGTATTCCAGAACAGCTGCCTGCACATCATCCATTTGCTGATCATTTGCAGGGTCAGTGAAAAGTTCCTTTGATGCTTCGGTCTGAGCCACTATCTCAGAAACATGTTCATCCACTGCAGCAGCAGCTCCTGAATCAAAAGTCAATTGGTATGTAGCCTCTGAAAAACGGGCATCTTTCATGTATTTAACCAGACTGTTCATGTTGTCTGCTTTGATGACCCGGTCATCAACATTTTGCATTCCACTGTATCCACTGTATCCTACAATAACAGTAAGTAATAATAATATAGCAAAACTCCCGGCGAGAATATGCTTTATTTTAACTTTTTCTAATTTTGATTGAATATCATCCAGCATGCTTTAAAGCTCCCTGTAATAAAGATTGATAATTTTGTTTGTTTTAGAATTGGATTAAACATCTTTTGCAGTTTTATCAGCAAAATAGGGTGTTCAATTTTTGAACAAGAATAGATTTTTAAATATATAAAATTTATTATTATATAATACTATGAATTGCTACTCCATAATACTTTTTAGAGATAACATACACTACTTGACAAGCCATAGATGAAAATTAGAAAGTTATCGTTAGAACAAAAATATCGGGACAAAAATGGCAACAAACTAAGAAAATAAATAGAGGAGATTACTGGTAAGCCCTTTCATCTACATCCTTTTCTTCCTCGTTGGCTGCATACCTTGCAAAAGACTCCGCTGCCTGCTCATAGAAACCCATGGCACTACGGGAAGTTGTGGGCTTTACACGGCTTTTGGCTTTTAGAAAATGATCAGCGGTTATTTTAAGGCCTTCAGCTTTTTTCCTTGCGTCTTCCTGACTCAGACCCGGAGAAATGATCTCACGAAGGGCAAGCATTGAAGCTTCACGACAGATAGACTCAATATCTGCACCTACATAGCCTTCTGTAATTTCAGCAAGTTCCTTTATGCTCACATCGTCTGCAAGTGGTTTTTCCGCAAGATGAATTCCAAATATTTTTTCACGGGATTCCTTTTCAGGAGGACGGACATATATAAGACGATCAAATCTCCCAGGACGCAAAAGGGCAGGATCAACTATATCTGGACGGTTAGTGGCTGCGATTATCACTACATCCTTCAGTTCCTCAACACCGTCAATCTCAGTGAGAATCTGGCTCACCACACGCTCAGTTGCATGTGCATCCACACTTGAACCACGTTCTGAAGCCATGGAATCAATTTCATCAAAGAATACTATGGTTGGAGCTGCCTGCTTGGCTTTACGGAAGGTTTCACGAACCGCACGTTCGGATTCTCCTACATACCGACTCAGAAGCTCAGGACCTTTTATGCTTATGAAATTGGCCTCACTTTCCGTTGCAACCGCCTTTGCAAGCATTGTCTTTCCCGTTCCCGGAGGACCAAATAACATGATTCCACGTGGTGGTTTTGTGCTCACAGCATCAAAGAGATCAGGGTATTTCAATGGCCATTCAACTGCTTCTGCAAGTTCCTGTTTGGCTCCTTCCAGACCACCAATATCGTCCCAGCTTACATAAGGTACTTCCACAAAAACCTCCCGCATGGCAGAAGGTTCTATGTTTTTTAAAGCCTCATCAAAGTCTTTCCTGGTAACTTCCAGCTTTTCCATGAACTCAGGAGGAATCTCATCCTCCACATCATCGATCTTAAGTTCAGGAAGCAGTCTCCTGAGGGCATGCATTGCGGCTTCCTTGCACAGGGAAGAAAGATCTGCACCGACAAATCCGTGAGTTACAGAAGCAATTTCCTTCAGTTCAAGCCCTTCTTCAAGGGGCATACCCCTTGTATGCACATAGAGAATCTGCAGCCTGCCGTCGGAATCCGGGATTCCTACTTCAATTTCCCTGTCAAAACGACCACCACGCCGCAGGGCTTCATCAATTGAATTGGGACGATTAGTGGCAGCAATAACTATGACTTTGCCCCTTGAAGCAAGACCATCCATGAGGGACAGTAACTGGGCAACTATCCTGCGCTCCATTTCCCCTACAACTTCATCGCGTTTGGGAGCAATGGAATCAATCTCGTCAACGAAAATAATGGTAGGTGCATTACGCTGTGCCTCCTCGAATATTTCACGAAGCTTCTGCTCGCTTTCACCAGAATATTTTGAAACAATTTCAGGTCCGCTGACAGATATGAAATTAGCATCTGTTTCGCTTGCAACAGCTCTTGCTATCATTGTTTTTCCAGTTCCCAGGGACCAAAGGCAGAACTCCTTTTGGAGGATCGATGCCAAGCTTGTTGAATAGTTCCGGGTGCTTGAGTGGGAGTTCTATCATTCACGTACAAGCCCCAGTTCCCTCTGAAGACCTCCGATATCCTCATAAGTGACCTGACCGGCTGCTGTTTCTGCAATGGCGGCTTTTTTCCTCAGGTTGATCTGCGTGTTCCTGCTGACAACTACAGGGCCGGAAGGCTTGGTTGCAAGCACAACAAAAGAAATAGGATTGTTAACTGTTTCAACGCGGATATTCTGACCCTTTGCAACAGGACGACCTTCCAGGATTCTCAGGATAAAGCGTGCCCCTCCTACAAGATGAGTCTCCCTTGTAGGAGCCAGGGTGATGGAATCCGCTTCAATGACATGTACTTTTTTCAGTGTCACCGTCTCATCGATACCTACCTTGGCATTGTTACGCAGGTTACCGTCAATCCTGATGACATCCTTACCTGCATCCTCAACATAGCCCGGCCAGACAACAGCATAGCATTTTTCCTTACCCTTAACTTCGATGATATCACCACTCATTGCACCAATCTGCTGCATGAGAGTCTTATCGAGCCTGGCAATTCCCCTGCCTGCATCCCTTGGATAAGCCTGACCCACTTTTACATTGATCTCTTCAGTCAAACTGCATCACCACTAAGTTTTTGTTAACGGTATCGACGGTAGTCATCAATAATATATTCAACAGAACTATGATTTAACGTTTCTGGGGTTTTTTGGAGAAGAAGAGTGTATAAAAATCATTATTTGATCACAGCTTACTGCATTTGTCGTGTAATACCAACGTGTTTTTGCCTTAATGATGATTATATTTGAAGAATGCTAATATATCCCTATATATTGAGTATATATATGTAGTGTATAAATATTAAGACAAAGCTAATTTAAGTAATGGCTTTAATTTTAGACTTAAAAACCTGGATTGAATAATATGAGTGTAAATAACTGCCATATGGACAATAACAACTAATGGGCGAATTATACACATATTTACTATAAACACGATTACTGGAACATACGGTCACGGTGTATTATGACAGAAGTTACGAAAGTATTGCTGCTTCTCAAGGATATGGTCTACGAAAGCACTAGTCCCATGGAAATTCTTCGTTTTTCAAATTACTATCGAAATAAAGGTCTTGATGTGGTAGTTATCATATTCGGACCAATGGGTGTTATCCTTGGAAAAGCTGATAAATGCGGATCTCCTGCCTACGATGACAAGATAAGAGAATGCATGGAACAGGGTGTACAATTCAAGTGCTGCAAACTTGGAGCATCAATTATAGGAATGAAAGAGGAAGAACTTATCCCTGGTATTGAGCTTATTGAGTCTCAGGAGATAGCAGAAATGCTTCTGGAATACTGCAGTGAAGGGCAGCTGATTGTTACGTTATAATTTAATCCGTGGTGGGCTCAAACCGATATTATGGAATAGCCCTTATTCTGAACAAGGCATTGAACACCATCCCGTATAATTTCAGTCATAATCCGCATATCCAGCAACAATAGCAAGGTTCTCTGACTGCATCCCTTGGATATGCCAGACCTACTTTTACAATGATCTCTTCAGTCAAGATGCATCACCACTAATTTTTTGTAAACGGTATCGACAGTCGTCATCAATAATATATTCAACAGAACTATGATTTAACGTTCCTGGGGTTTTCAGGAATTTGAAGAAATGTATTGTTCATATTAACCAGGTGATCAAGGATTCTCTAAAAATGCAACAAGTCAAAGAAAACAAGCACTTTATTAAAAACAGGTCATATCCCTATATATCTCACAAATAAAGGAAAACTGGAAATAAACTTTGAAATGCAGAACAAATTTTAAATTGGTGGACAAAAATGAAGCGGGAATGGAATAATGGCAATATTGTTTACAACTATTGTACAGAAGCAGACTTGAATGATATAGCATCAATGCTTGCAAAACAGAATGTCTGCGAATATCTGTTCTTTGGACAAAACAAAAAAGAGGATACATTAGCTTATTTTTTGCCATTGATCAATTCTATCAGTGAATCCTTAAAAGAGGATACTATGCCAGATATGCATGTATTCACGCTCAGAGAAAAGGATTCAGGTGTGTTTATTGGCCAATGTGCATTGTTACCGATAGATTTCACAAATGGAAACTATCTCATCGGATACCAGATCGATGATAATCAGTGGAGAAAAGGGTATGGAAGTGCTGCCTGTGAGTTTCTGACATATTTTGCTTTTAATGTACTTAACGCATTCAGAATCACCGGGGATTGTGCAGATGAAAATACTGGTTCTGAAAAAACAATGATCAAAGCAGGTTTTCAGCCAGAGGGAAGGCAAAAAAGGTACTGGCTGAAAAATGGTAAATGGTATGATAGACTACTTTTTGGTTTGACTAATGAAGATATTTCAGGGGAGAGGAGGGAAATATTGAGAAACATATATGACTAAACCAGAAGCAGAACACTAAGGCAGAAATGATACTTGAGTTTAACAGAAAATAGATCAAGTTCTTCAGAGAACGCCCGGATGAATATGGTTATGTGTTCTATGTTTTTCAGAAGAATTAAAAAATGATCTGGGAGCTCATGGATTCCTGTAACTAAGGCGTCCATGATTTTCATCATATATGTTCAGTAGAGGCGTGATTTAACGCTTTGTGAGATATTTGACCATAAAAGAAAGGGTTAAATTCACGATTATAAAAACCAAGAAAAATAAAATGAAATCTGTTTAAATAAGCATACATTGCAATTAGTAATTATGCAAAAAAATTTGATTTCAACATCTTTAAGTAAATAACAACATACTATATAATCAATGGTCAGAGTTGAAAAAATTTGATTGTTGAAGGAAACTTTTTTGGTGCAAAAATTAATCAAAATGAATTTTCCCGCCTAATATCAAGAATTACAAGGTTTATGGATGATAGAGGTTATTATTCTTTAACCGGTTATCCACAATATGATGGCTATTTATCTATATCATATTATTTGGATAACCACACCCCTTTACCAATTTTAGAACAATTAAAAGTGTTGTTGCATCTTAAATCAAAATCAGATGCAAATGACAAATCATATAGCAATAAATTAGCCAAAACTCGAAACGACATGGCATACAAAGTTGATTTTTTAGTGTATGATATTAAAAAAGTTGAAGGTTATGAAGGTTACTTCATAAGAGTTCACTCCGAACCTGTAATACTTTATAAAATACGACAACTTGGACATAGTTCTAATTTATCAAAATTTACTTACAGCGATATAGTATATAATAATAAACATTTTGTAGATGAGATCATATTGGGATTGGGAGGAACTAAATTAGAAGAAACAAAAACACTTACAGATTTAGTAAAACCTCCTATTGTTGATAGACTCAATGAACTTGGATTTGTACGAGTTGCCAATCTATTAAAAGAAGGAATGGAGAAAATAGAAAGAGGAGATATTGAAGACGGTCTTACTGACCTTCGATCAGCTGTTGAAATGTTTGTTTTCGATATTGTGGAAAAAAAGAATCTAAAACCATCTACGCAACATAAACTAAAAGAGAATCTAAATCTCTTGAAATCAGAAGGATTTCTCGATGAAAAGATGACATCGTTGCTTAATAATATCGTAGTTTCATGGTTGTATCATCATCTATCAGATAAAGCTGTACATAAAAGAGAAGATATGAATTTAATTGATGCGAGATTTTTATTTAAATTCACTGAAGAAGTTATGGAATACATGCTTCAAAGAATAATTATCCATAGAATTTGATAGCATTCACATAAATAATTACTAGATTTTAAATCGGTAACAAAAAAAGAAAAAGTAAGAAGTAACCGAAGTTACATCTCATTCCTTAGCTTCTCAACAAGTTCTGCCTGAATGCAGGAAGTCCTGTCACCGCCACATACCATGCCGCGAACACCGATGATGTCAGGCTGGATACGTTTAAGAACTGGAAGATCCTCGAACTTGAGGGTACCGGCAAGTGCTGACAGAAGTCCTTCATTGCGGATAGCTGTTGTGAACTTTGTAAGCTCTTCCTCGTCCATGAACTCAAAGGTTGAACGTCCGTCCTTGATACCTGTGTCTACCATCACAACATCAACGCCTGCCTTTGCACCAATTGCTGGAAGGAGCTGCGGGTTGATAGAATTGATACGCTCGTAATCTGAGTAACCTGACGCCACTACCTTCTTCTCAGAATCGTAGTTTTTTACTGCCTTTGTGATGTTAGTGAGCATTTCAAGTGCCTGTTCCTCGGTCTGGACATCATAGAGACCAACCTTAATGTAATCTGCACCTGCAACTGCTGCGCCAAGAGCTGCAAGGGATGCAGTGCCAGGCTTGAAATTGAAATCACCTATAGTCGCGCTTATTGGTTTTCCGGCATTAATAGACTCCTTCACAGAGCTAATAATCCACGGGAAGTTTGCACCAAGTGAACCTTCTTTAGGATTTTTCACGTCAACAATGTCAGCACCACCTTCGTATGCTGCAATTGCCTCTTCAGGGTTGATAGGGCTGATGAGTAATTTCATAATTTTAACCTCTTTTTTTATAGCATGACAGATGTATCAATTATATATGTTTCGTATCATCTTCGTTCTTGATATATTCAACAGGACAGTAGTCCATGCGCAGGGGGGTACTCGTAGTGAGTACAAACCTATACACTTCTCAAGCCATATATGCAATTCCTCTGATGCGGTAAAGATAGTAGAAACAGTAAAACCTGCAGAGGTTTATATTGCAGACCTTAACCTGCTTGAGGAAATAGGTAAAAGGGAAAAGAACTTCGATATCATACAGGCAGTTGCAGAAAAAGCAACAGTAATGCTTGACCCGGGAGTAACATCTGTTTCAGAAACGGAGGACGTAATGGAAATTGTGCAATCCGTTGTCCTTGGCACTGAGACAGCTTCACTTGACACAATAGAACAGGCAAGTGAACTTTACCCGGGCAGGGTAATTGTCAGCATTGACAAGAAAAATGGCAAGATACTCACAAATGCCCCTGCAATGCCGGAAGATCCTTTTAAGATTGTGGAACTCCTGAACAACTACGAACTGAAAGATATAATACTCCTTGATCTTGACAGGGTGGGCACCTCAAGTGGCGTGGATTCACAATTCTTAAGTACGATTGTCTCCATCTCGAAGCATAATGTGCTACTCGGCGGCGGAGTCCGTAATTCGGATGACATCGACGAGCTGGAGAGAATCGGGATAAAGGGTGCGCTGGTTGCAACTGCATTACATAATGGCTCAATTCCACTCCGGAAAGTTCAGAAGGAATGAAGTTTAATTTTTAAAATTATATTGAAATTAATAATTTCTATCGGTGTAATCATGGCAGATAATGACGAAAATGTAGAAATAGGCGAGAACTATGGAGAAATCAAGATGGGAGCAGGCTGGTTCCTGACCATCACACTTGCAACAAGCGAGAGATACGAAAACGAGTACATAGAAATCGCAAAGGAAAGAGGCGGACAGAAAAATCACGCTTCAACCTCAACCCTAAATACACAAGAACTCTTGAGAAGCTCTCATCAAATTCGCTGATGAGAACGGACTTGAGTAACCGATAACGGTTACTCCACTTTTTTACTTTATTCAGCTGTTTTCACTATAACTAATCTACCGACTTCCAACCAGAGAAAATATAGCATTCAGGACATCCTGCTCGATATCATCTACCGGCCTGTCGGTATTAATAATAACAAATCTTTCAGGATGAGCTTCAGCAAGTTTCAGGTAATTTGCTCTTACTTCCTCAAGGAAGTCTATTTTCTCAAATTTTGTCTGCTCACCACGGTTGCCACATCGTTCAACTGATATCTCCGGGTCAATATCAAAAAGAACAGTAAGATCCGGGTCAACTGTCCATCCATGGTGTATCTGCTGTATCCATTCCATTGGCTCAGGGAACTTACCTTTTAGTGTCACAGCCTGATATGCATACCTGCTTCCTGAATACCTGTCAGAAATAACATTCTGGCCATTCTCAAGTGCGGGCATGATGAGCTTTGAAATATGTTCCGCATGGTCTGCAGTGAAAAGCAAAAGCTCTGCAAGGTCATCGGTATCCGAATGAATGGCACGGTTTACTGCATCACCAATCCAGCTTGTAGTGGGTTCCCTTGTGAATACAAAATCAGAAAAGTCAGGATTTGTATTCAAGCGGGATGTAATTGTTGATTTGCCGGAACCGTCTATACCTTCCAGTGTGATGAGTTTACCTTTCATTGACATCAGGAAAGAAAGTAAAGGAATACTATTTATTTTATTTGTTCAGGAAAATAGATTGCCTGAATTTCATGTCCTTGAAACATCCTCACTGCCGCACTGGGGACACATGACAGGAAAACGGTCAGGGCTTTCCATGAAAAGGAAATCACAGGTGTTGCATCTGAAATATACTTTATTGGGGTCGTAGTCGTCCATTAATTATACCTCAGAATAACTAAGAAGTATTATTATTAATATACTAATCGGTTGATAAATATTTGATTAATACGTTATTAATACGTCAGAATTATACGTTCTGCAAAACATATATCAGCAGGAAAAGTAGCAGCAAAATCTGCAGGAACCTGCCCTGAAAAGGAGAAAAAATGACAACAATAGGTGTAATTACCAGAGGAAAATACGGGAACCGCCTGATAGAAACAATACTCTCAAAAACCGACCTGAAGGTCACTCAGGTTTCTGTTCCGGAATTCTTACCTGATTTTATCGACGAACCGGAGGAGTTTCTTGAGGGGCTGAATCTCGATAATTCAGTTTTTAATTCAGACATAGTAATCACTTATTCGCTGCACCCGGATTTAACAGTGGCAATAGCACACCAGGCAGGAAAACACGGAGTTAAAGCCCTTATAGTACCCGGGGGAGCATCAAAGGCACCTGTTGTGGAACTCCAGGGAATTGCCGAAAAATACGACATGCTCATTGAAGTGGAAGAGATTTGCTGCACCCTTGAAGAAAAACCGGAAACAAGAGAACTCTGCAAACACCTATCAAGTCCTGTTCTTGACATCGGCATCGACAGGGGTTTAATAGAATCAGTAGAAGTTATATGTGGAGCCCCATGTGGAAGCACATGGCATATGGCAAGGAACTTGTGGGAACTAAGATTGAAGATGCACCTGCAAAAGCAGGACTTCTTATACAGCAATACCCATGCAGGGCCGTCAGGGGAGGACTGGGAGGCATTCATGATTCAGGTGAAATTCACAAGAAAGCTGTGGAAGATGCTCTCAAAAAATAGAAGAACAGGATAACTGAAACTTACCTTAAGGGAAAACATGGACAATATTCAGATTGCTGAAAAATTCAGTAAAATGGCAAAACTCCTGGAATTTAAAGGTGAAAACCAGTTCAAGACCAGAGCCTACACAAATGCTGCAAGGACTATTAAAGGACTTGATGAAGAACTGGATGTTTTGTACAAAAACGGGATGATTGACACTATTCCCGGTGTAGGGGAAATACTCAGGGGAAAAATAGCGGAGATGCTGGAAACAGGAACATTTGCCGCTTATGAGAACACTGTCAGTGAAATCCCTAAAGGCATTATTGAACTAATGGACATTCCCGGAATAGGTCCAAAAACTGCACGGCTTTTTTATGAAAAACTTGGAGTGCAGTCAGTAGACGAACTCAGCAGGGCTGCAAGGGAACACAGGATACGAAGACTGCCAAGAATGGGTGAAAAACAGGAAGAGAAAATACTCCGTGCAATTATGAGGATGCAGCAGGATAAGGATCATGGAAGACATCCAATGGCACTTGCCAGGGAGATTGCCAGGAATATCGCAGGAGAACTTGATTCTTCTGATCATATTGAAAAAGTTACAATTGCAGGGAGCCTGCGAAGAAAGAAAGATACCGTTGGAGACATAGATTTAATAGCTGTTTCCAGTGAACCTGAAAAGGCAATCCAGGCTTTTGTGAATATTGGAAATGTAGAAGAGATTCTCGAATCCGGGAAATCCAAAGCTGCATTGATCTACCAGGGAAATTTTCATGTTGACCTGCGGATTGTGGAAAAGGAACATTACGGGTCAATGCTCCAGCATTTTACAGGTTCAAAAGAACATAATATCCATTTGAGGAAACTTGCCCTTTCAAAAGGTTACAGCCTGAATGAATACGGATTTACAGATGAAAAAAGCATGCAAGTCACTCCATGTTCTGCGGAAAAGGATGTTTACAACTTCCTTGGACTGGATTTCCTACCACCTGAACTCAGGGAAGACAGGGGTGAAATTGAAGCAAGCCTTAACGGAAAACTTCCCCATCTTATAGAAAAGAAGGATATAAAAGGGGACCTGCATGTCCATTCAAACTGGAGTGACGGAGTAAATACAATTGAAGAACTTGCTGAGGCAGCAATAAGCAGGGGATACGAATATATTGCAATCACAGATCACTCACAATCCACTGGAATCGCTAACGGCTTATCGGAGAAAAGACTGCTTGAACATATCGATGCAATCGAAAAAATCAACGATGAGTACGATAACATAAGGATACTTTCAGGAACAGAATGTGATATCAAGTCAGACGGTAAACTGGACTACAATAATGATATTCTTGAGCGGCTTGATATTGTTATTGTAGCTGTTCATGCCGGACTTGACCAGGACAGGAACAAGATGACAAGAAGAATTGTTTCTGCACTTGAAAATGAACATGTTGACATCATTGCCCATCCTACTGGCAGGAAATTCGGCAAGCGCCCTGCTTATGATCTGGATATGGATAAAGTGATGGCTGTTGCAAAAGAGCATGGAAAAGTAATGGAAATAAATTCTTCACCCTGGCGCCTGGATTTGAATGATATTTACGCAAAAAAGGCAAAGGAACATGGCATTACCCTTGCAGTCAATACTGATACTCATGCCATTGAACATCTTGATAACATTGATTTTGGAATAAGTGTTGCAAGAAGAGCCTGGCTTGAGGCTGATGATGTCCTCAACACACTTAACCTGAAACAATTGCGCTCAAGACTTGACATATCATGAGAAAGATATTACATTCAAATCACAAAACGACACCTTATATGAAAATTTTATAAAAATTAATGTTTGAAAATATGAATATTTAATTTGCTTTTTTTCTACCCCACCAAAAAGCAAAAACTATAAATTCCAATGTTACAAATCGGTTTTTGAACAAAATAAAGAGGTAGATTACTGGGAAATTCAGGTTAAAATGACTATTTCTTCGATGCTTTATGCTTCGCCGGTAGTTGAACGCATCATTCATGAAATTATGAGGTGCAAAATTGAAAGGTACAAAATCCAACAGGCATGAAAGATCTATGAAAAAACATGAGATTGAGTTCCAGAAGGAAATGAGAAGGCAGCAGAAAAGAAGAGCTTAATAATACTGCTTATTCCTTAGTCCTATTATAAAATAATAAATGGCAGGGTTTTACCTGCCAGTTGCTATTCTTATCTTGTTTTGTTATTTCTGATTCTGCAATTTAATGCGCTGTGCAAGTATGCAGTTTCCACCCCTGTGTCCACCCAGAGGGTTAAAGGTAGTTCCGAGAGAATTCATACATCTTGCCATTACAGCAGCACCACGTGCAAGACCATCATCAACAAAAACCACATGTTCTTCAATCTTATTGTTGATGCCAAGATCATGCAGATATTTCAGTATTAGCTTTGGCTTATTGCCTGTAATGCCTGCCCTTCCGGTTACACCAATTGCAGTATCCTCAAATACAAGACCCTCATCCTGTGCAACTTTGATAAGACGCTGTACAACACGCGCCATTACTTCGTCAATTACAGCAAAGAGAACTTTAACATTGTGCTTTTCATAAATTTCAGCACCAAGTTCTGCCAGCTTGTCCATATCTGAGCCATTGTTGCCTATATCACAACCAATAAGCACTACATTAATAGCATCAGCCGCTTCAGAGTTTACAGGTACGCTACCATATCTGGTACGTCCCTTGGGTACTTTCTCAATGATAATGTATTCGAGTATTTTTTCAGCATACTCATGTATGGCCTTGCTTTTCAGTTTCAGCGTAAGACCATCCAGGGACTTGCCGTCAAATATGTCAAGAGCAGTACCTTTTTTGGAGTCAACGGTCCCGGTTCCCTTAATAATGGTATCAGGAATTGCACCTGCATAACCACAGAAGTTACCGATAGTCTTTGCATATGGAAGATCCGGACTGATTATCCTTCCGTCAAGGGTTGTACCGAAGTCCATGGAAATGCATGGGTTTCGGAAATCCACATCCACCCATTTGGCACCTTCCTTAATTCCTGCTGTAGCAAGTTCTCCTTCCATCTCATTTGCAACAATCTCAACACCTGTTGCTCCCACTGGAGGAGTTACACTTGCAACTGCCCCATCAAATATTACCTTCTCAAGCTTGGAATATTTCTGGAACCTGTCAGGTATATTTGAAATGGACATAGGAGGTGTCATCCTGTTTGGTGGCACACCTGCCATAAGACATCCGTCTGCCAGTGCCTTGATAAATTCACCAACCTCATCAGGAGAATCAAACCCTGCTACAACACCGGTTGAGCGGACTACAAAATGAACGTCAGTCTTTATATCAAGGTTTGCTTCTTTCACAGCTCCAAGGAGAGTATCCCTGACAAGCTCACCCACAGATTCCCTGGTAAGCTCAACACCGTTAAGGGTTCTTCCAAAAACCTCTTCCCCGGGTTTTGGGGGACGCACGTCTCTTGTCATGCTCACAGTTTTCTTTACAAGCCTGGTTTTACCATCTTCCAGGTTGGTTGCAGTAAGGATACATTTGGTAGTAGTATTACCAACTTCCACCGACGCTACAATAAAATATGATTTTGATTTGTCCTTTAAGTCAAGTAAACGGACTGAAGGGCTTTCTGCAATTCTTGGTTTATGCGACATTTATTTCCCTCACATATAAGGCTGAAGTTTCTGGATGATTCTCTCTTTGGGAACAGCACCGATTAGTTTGTCAACAAATTTTCCTTCCTTAAAGATGAGCATTGCAGGAATACTCGTAATTCCAAAACTAACGGCTGCCATCTTTTCCTCGTCTACATTCACTTTTCCAAATACAACCTTTCCCTGCAGCTCAGTTGCCAGTTCATCAAGAACAGGAGAAAGCATTCGACATGGACCGCACCAGGGTGCCCAGCAGTCCACAAGAACGAGTGGATATTTTGATACGAACTCATCAAACGAAGCATCAGTAACTATAATCGTACTTGAAGGATACTGTTTCTGCTCCAGGGTTTCCTGAAGTTCCTGCATCCTCTTTTGCCTGATAGACTCTAATTCATCCATTGAATTCACCCTTTCGAATAATATTACATTTACAGATATTTAACTGTAAACATGATTTAACATAGATTTGAATTTCTTCTTACTATCTGGTTTCAATGCATTTAACTGTTTGTATGGTTGTGCATTAACTCAACAATACCGGCATTGTCCGGGGAAAAAAGATAAACCTAAAAACAATAAATTAACTGGGATAAAAATGGCAGAATGGACACTTGGAACTTTACTTGAAACAGACCCGCAGGAATTCGAGATACTTCTGGCTGAACTCTTTACAAGTATGGGATACAGGGCAGAGCTTACACAATATTCAAGGGACCGGGGAGTTGATATTGTAATCAGTATCGAGAACTTCGGGCTTTCCCATACATGGCTTGTTCAGGCAAAAAGGTATTCAGGCTCAGTTGGCGTCAAAGAAATCAGGGAATACAGCAGCCTCAGGTACAGAGACCGTGTTGATGGAGTAATTATTGTTTCAACAGCTTCTTTTACAAAAGAAGCAATGGAAGAGGCAACAGAACATAATGTGAAACTTATTGATGGAAATCTGCTCGCAGGAATGCTGAACCATTATCTTCCAGATCATTATGCTGAAAATAAACCGAACTTATCAATTGCGGACAGAAATGTTGATGAAATCGGTAATGGAACAATTCTCAAAAAAGGCGAACAGGTTTTAGCCAGTGAAATCGTGATGATGGGAAAAGAAAAATTTACCCTCAGCATCACAAACAGGAATTTATTTCTCAAAAAAGAAAACAGTGGGTTCTTTTCAAAAAGTTCGGAAATCGATGAGAGAATCGAAGTAAAAAATATAGTCGGATTGCACACCGAGGCAAACCGTGCCATACTGGTAACTGGCAATAAAAGCTAAGGATGTATCCCCTAAGTTCCAGAAAACTCCCTTCACTAACTGAGATATTTGAAAGTCTCCGTCCCCGGTACCTGAAAAGCGAACATATGATACTTTCATCAAGAAATGGTACGCAACTGACACTACTGACTAATAAACGCTTGTTATTGCCGATATATCAGAAGGAATACAGAGTGAGATCCTGAATAAGAAAATAGTTGGCGTAGAGCTAAAAGGAGGATTTCTGAAAAAGAACAGCTAATTGTCTCAGAAGACGTCGGCAGTATCAAAAAACATACTTTTCTGGTTGACAATCCTGTAAACTGGAAAGAAACAATTGAACAATGTGTACGTACAGTCTGAAATAATAGTACAACTTCACAAGCGTGAAGTCTATATAATTGACAAACTTACTAACTATAATCAGGAGATGCAAAACCATGATTACGGAAGTTATCAAAATAGAAGGTATGATGTGCGGGCACTGCAAAGCAAATGTGGAGAAATCCATTGGTGCAGTTGCCGGAGTCAGCGAAGTGAAGGTTGACCTTACAGCAAAGAATGCCACAGTTACCTTTGAGCCGGAGCTTGCAAGCCTTGATGCAATCAAGGAAGCAGTAACAGATGCAGGTTACACAGTTGTAGCCTGAAATTCCGAAATTTCTTATTCTTTTATTTCAAGAAACATGAAAGCGGACATCAAGGTTTACGGAATGACGTGCATGCACTGCCACAAACGTGTGACAGATGCAATAGCAGCCCTTGAAGGGATAAATTCTGTTGAAGTCAGCCTTGAGGATGAAAATGCATCGGTTGATTTTAATTCAGATACCGTGGGCCTGGAAGATATCAGACAGGCAATAGCAGATGCAGGATATGAAGTAGGAGAAGATACCTGTACGATTCCAGTTACAGAGGAAAATGCCTGCCCGATAGTAATTGAAGACGAGGAACCGGATGAAAACAAACCTGAGCCCGGCTCTGTAAAAGAAGTTTCCTTTAAAGTCTCGGGAATGCAATGTTCCGCATGTTCCCAGAATGTGGAAAGAACATTGAAGAAACTGGATGGTGTGATTTCAGCTTCAGTAAACCTGCCCATGGAAAGGGCATCCGTCAGCTATGATCCTGCTCTTATAAGCCTTGAAAAAATGGAAAAAGCAGTTGATGGCATTGGCTACCATGTAGTGAAAGACAGGATTGTTCTTGAAATAGGAGGCATGAAGTGTGCCGCCTGCTCGCAGAACGTGGAGAAAGTTCTCAAACGACTGAAAGGTGTCAGCTCTGCAAATGTGAATATTACAACCGGAAGGGCACAGGTTGAATACAACTCATCACTTGTTTCAGTTGACGAGATGAGAAAAGCCATTGAAGGCATCGGCTACTCTGCTGCCCTGCCTGCTGACAGGCATGAGACAGAGGACAGGGAAAGAAAGGAAAGAGAAAAGGAGATCAAAAACCAGAGGAATAACCTGCTGATATCTGTTGCTATTCTTATTCCCATAATTCTTGGAAACATGAAAGGCATGTTTCCTGTGTACTTTGGATTTGTTCCGGATTTCTTTTCCGACAGGAACCTTTTGTTCCTGCTGGCAACCATCGTAATGCTGTTCCCTGGCCGGCAGTTCTTCATTGGTACCTACAAAGGCCTGAAGCATGGTGTCACTGACATGAACCTGCTCATTGCAACCGGAACAGGAGCTGCTTATGTAATCAGCATTGCAGCCAGCTACCTGAATCTGGGACCGGGATACGAGCATGTTTACTACGACACTGCTGTAATGCTTATCACATTCATAACCCTCGGAAGATACCTGGAAGCAAGGGCAAAGGGAAGGACATCAGAATCCATTAAGAAACTAATCGGCCTGCAGGCAAAGACTGCGCGTATCATAGTTGTAGGCGAGGAAAAGGAAGTGCCCGTGAAGATGTACAGGTCGATGACATCGTTTTTGTAAGGCCCGGTGAAAAAGTACCTGTGGATGGTGTTGTCATAGAAGGTTCATCTGCGATGGACGAGTCCATGATAACAGGCGAGAGCATACCTGTTGAGAAGAACGTTGGTGACATGATTATCGGGTCTACTATCAATAAGTCTGGTGCACTGAAATTCAGGGCAACTAATGTTGGTGCAGACACTGCCCTTGCAAGAATTATAGAGCTTGTGGAGAATGCGCAGAACTCAAAAGCACCAATACAGAGAATAGCAGATGTGGTTGCAGGACACTTTATCCTTATAGTGCATGTTGTTGCACTGGCTGCTTTCTTCTTCTGGTATTTCATAGGATATGAACAATTCAATGTTGCAATCAATTCAGGAATTGTCAGTCCATTCCTGTTCTCATTACTTATTTCAATAACAGTACTTGTCATCTCATGCCCATGTGCAGTGGGACTTGCAACACCTGCCGCCATAATGGTAGGAACTGGCAAGGGAGCTGAAAATGGAATTCTTATAAAAGGTGGGGAAGCCCTCGAGAGAACACTTAAGATAGACACAATTGTGTTTGACAAAACCGGAACCCTCACAAAAGGCAAGCCCGAACTTACCGATGTGATAATAAGCTCCGGATATGATGAGAATGAAGTGCTATTAATTGCAGCGAGTGCTGAGAAAAGTTCCGAACACCCCCTTGGTGAGGCAATTGTAAAAGCTGCCGAAGAAAGAAGAATGAAAATAAAGGATGTTGAGAACTTCAGTTCCATAGCAGGCCACGGGGTTGAAGCCACACTTGAAGGAAGCAGGGTATTGCTTGGGACAAGAAAACTCATGGAAGACAATAGTGTTGACATCTCTGCAATCAATGATGATATGGAAAGACTGGAGTCTGAAGGTAAGACTGCAATGATAGTTACAAAAAGACAATAACATCATTGGGCTTGTTGCAGTTGCAGATACACTTAAAGAAAACTCAAAGGAAGCTGTGGAAAAACTCCGAAAAATGGATATCGAGGTTGTGATGATAACCGGTGATAACCGCAGGACAGCTGATGCAATTGCATCCCAGCTTGGAATAAAAAGAGTGCTTTCAGAAGTGCTGCCCGGAGACAAGGCTTCAGAAATCAAAAAGCTTCAGGATGAGGGCAGGATTGTTGCAATGGTTGGTGACGGCATTAATGATGCACCTGCACTGACACAATCCGATATTGGTATTGCCATGGGTGCAGGAACAGATATTGCAATGGAATCTGCACAAATTGTCCTGATCAAAAACGATCTCAGGGACGTACTGGCATCCATAAGACTGAGTCGTCTTACAATGAACAAGATCAAGCAAAACCTTTTCTGGGCATTTGGATACAACACAATAGGCATACCACTTGCAGCAGGAATACTTTACCCGTTCATCATGAAAATTGTTATCAGTCCCGAACTTGCAGCGGCTTTCTGCGCTATGAGCTCGGTATCGGTTACAACCAATTCACTGCTGATGAAGCGAAGCAGAATAAAATAAAGAGGAAGATGCTCACATGGACAATACATCGGAAAATAAAGGTAAATATGCACTAATTGCCAGCATTGCATCCTCAATGGCACTGATAATTATCTTTGTAGTCCTCTCCTTTGCAGTTAACAGTTCAAGAACGGTTCCTCTGTACAGCCAGGTTGATATTGTTGCAGGTATGATTTTCGTGTTTATCCTTAGTATGATAGTGGCAGCTTCTGTCTGGCCTGGAATCATAGAGAAAAGAACAAAGAAAAATTAGAGAAGAAATAGCTCTGTGTAAATCCTTATTTAATTGTCACATGCAATCCTTACATATTTTTCATCTTTTAGGATCGTGCCGGCTTCGCCGGGACCTTACGGGATGGGGGAAGTATCCATGAATACCGGTCAGTCAAACTTATTGTCCCTGCACCCTTGCGTTTTTGATAGTTCTAAAAAACATCTGTTCTAAAAAAAGAACAACACAACCATCCGCCGCAGGCGGCACGTTCCTTTACTACCAGTCATGAGAATGCCGAAAGTATGTAGTTATTGAAAATTGTTGAGTTCAAAGTTGCACTTAACAAAATCTCTACATAGCCGAAGAAATCCTGTTTTAAGGTATGATCGTGAAGATGTTCAATCCTCAAAATCCACATGCGGATTGATATCGCATCCTGTACATGGCAGGCACATGGTCTTAAAAGTGTCTGCACGCAGACCATACTCATCCAGTTTCTCTTTCAGGAAGCGATTGAGATGAAGTAATCTTTCTGCAGATGGTCTTTCCACAGTTACATCACCCTCACGAAGTGGATGTTTAGCAGCAGCACGGAGAATTGGGACAACACCGATTGACACAAGTTCTTCAATTCCCTTCTCTGCAGATTCATCTGTTTCCCCAAGACCGATTATGACGTTGGAACATACTTTGTTTTTTCCGAAAATCTCCACACCTTTCCTGAGTGAATCCAGCAGGTATTCAAGATCCTGTTCCGGACATAATTCTGCATGGAGTTTGCGATCCATGGTTTCAACGTTGTATTTGAGTTCGTCAGCACCTGCATCTTTTAGTCTGCGGGTTGAATCTTCCGTGGGATAAACTGAGATACCTATCGGGACATTATACTTTTCCCGGAGCCTTCGGATAAGCTCCTCTGCCCTGTCAACCTCTTTTTCTGCAGAGATCTCAACACCGGATGTTATGGAAATAGCTTTCATCCTGCCGGTTTCTTGGGCTTCTGCTATCATTCCAAGCATCTGTTCCATGCTCTTGACCTTACCGGCAAGTTTTGGAACCGGACAGAACTTGCAGTCGAAAATACACTGCTCGCACATGGTTATGAAAGCCTGATCAGGGCAATGGATAAGTTCCTCTTCAATGCTGCCCCGGGCAATTTCAACACCATCTTTTCTGATAACAAGTTCCTCACCTTCCATTTCAGCTTTAAGAGGGGACTCATTTTTAACAGCAAGACGGACACGGCGTCCACCTGAGTTAAAGAAAAAGCCACATTCCCGGCTCCGGGACCGGCTGTCGGGATGGTCAGATGGTGGATTAAAGCAGGATCCATGTTTACGGAACCTGTTGAGATAAGCTGCGCTTTGGTTTCTGGTTTCATGAGATCTTCCATTAGCAGAATAATATCGTTTTTAGTAAGTACTGTAGATTATCTATTTGGGTTTATTTCACTTTTTCCCCGAAATCATGCATTCCACAACGGTCGATGACATCTCCAAGTCTTTCCCTTCAAGGGCATTTTCACGATAATATGCAAGAGTCTTTTCAAGGACATTGAAAATAATTCCTTCATCTTCAGTCCTTAGTAATATGTCACCCATGCGTGGTCTCTTACCTACCTTGCCACCAACAAATAGAGTATAACCCTGTCCACTGACCTGCATGGCATCCTTTCTGCATGCTTTCACACATAATCCACAGGCTACACATTTGTGCATGTCAAGGTAGAGACTTCCGTTATCAATTGTAATGGCGGACATCTCACAGGCTTTTTCACACTGCCTGCACATGACACAATTTTCTTCTACAAAGACAGGTTCTGCAAAACCCATAATTCCAAAATCGTTTTCCTGGACTTTCAGGCAGGATGCCGGACAGCCTGTCACTGCAATCTTGAACTTGTATGGAACCGGCTTTGCAAAGTACAGATCATCTATTTTCTCACAGATATCCTGGCAGTCGATAAGACCACGTTTGCATACCCGGTTTCCCTGGCATGCCACAACGGCCCTTATCTTCTTGCCGGATGCACCTAGACCGATTCCGGCCGTATGCATCTGATTGGTGGCATCTTCCGTATCATCCAGATGGACAAAGGGTATCTCCACACCCTGCCGGGAAGTTATGTGAACATAACCTTTACCATATTTATCAGCAGCATCAGCCACTGCCCTGAGATATTCAGAAGTCACGTTTCCACCTGCTGCATGCAGGCGCATTGAGAAGTAGTTATCCTGCCTCTGTGAAAGAAAACCTTTCTCCTTGAGCAGGTCTTTGTTTGCATTTGTTTTTACCATTTGGGTCACTTCTGTTCCAGTTGGTATTTTATTTACTGAGATTCCACATCCACCTAATTAAAGAACAAGTAAATTTGATATGTCGTATATTGTAAATACGTTGTGGCCCAGTTATTTTTATAAAAATAAACGTTCATAAATAATCATTATGCTGCGAACCATCACGATTATTAAATTCAAATTTTGTTTTATACTAGCAGAACAATATGAACCTTCCAAGAAGGACATCCGCGATCCTGGGAGAAAAAAATGTCTAGCAATCTTATCTGTAAAAATGTTATGCAGAAAGATACCTCTTATTCTATGGAAAATACCGGGAAAAAGTATCAATTCTGCTCATATGAATGCAATAGCCGTTCGGAGATTCTTGAAAAGAGAGTTGTACGCCTCAAGAAGAATATTGCCGAACAGGAAAGAATATCATTCGGAAAGCTCAGGAAGGATATCATCAAGCCGGGAATATGCACCCTCTGTGGAGCATGTGCTGCATCATGTGATTCTATTATTTTTAAAAATGAACAGCCCACGCTTGCAGGCAAATGTACTGCATGCGGAGTTTGCTACAACCAGTGTCCAAGGACAATTACAACTGAAGACGGACTGGTAGGAAAAATGCGCAATGCCTATTGTGCTAAGTCAGCCCTCCCCGAGCTGAAAGGACAGGACGGTGGCGTTGTGACTGCCATGCTTGGCTATGCACTGGATGCAGGACTCATTGACTGTGCCATCGTCACCACCAGATCAGAAGAAGAGCCATGGAAACCTGTGCCAATTGTCGCAAAGACCTTTGAAGATATTGTTGATGGATCAGGAAGTATCTACAGCCACAGTATGACTCTGGGAGCTTTGATGGATGCTGTTAAGCAGGGTATGAGAAGCATTGCCTTTGTAGGTCCAAGCTGCAATATCGATGCAGTGACAAAGATGCAGAAAAGCCCTCAGGGATTCCTGCACCATTTTATGGGGGCAAATATTCTTAAAATGGGTCTGTTCTGCATGGACACTTTCTACTATGAAGGCATTAAGGAATTCGTTGAGACCAGGGATATGAAACTTGCCGATATAGAGTGGATGAAGATTCGCAAGGGTAAGTTCGAATTCCAGACACAGGACGAACTCCGGGTATTCCCTCTCGATGAATTTGACCAGTACAGGAGAAGTTCTTGCAAATACTGCACTGACATGGCTGCTGAGAGTGCAGATATCTCATTTGGAGGAGGGCACACCCCAGGGTTGGACCACAGTGCTCGCACGTTCCGGTATTGGATATGGCATATTCAACGAAGCAGTTGATGCTGGTTATCTTAATGCCCGCCTGCTTGAGGAAAATGAGATGAAGAATGCCATGAACCTTGCAAAAGATGAAGAAAATACAGATGTATTCACTCAATCGCAGGCAGAATAAGTAATATATATTCTTTTAAATTTTTGCAACAACTTTTTATAATGTTGTTGCAAAATATTATCCAATGACTGAAATTGGTTTATCGTTGATTCCATCCATCAACAGAAAAGTAATCATAGTTTCTTTTCTTGCTGCAGGATGCTTATTTATTTCACTGATTACTGCAACCGTTATGGGATTAGCAAACTATGAAGAAGTAAAATATGTTTTCTGGATATTACCTTTTATACTACCTGTTTTACTGGTATTGTATTCCCGCTCAATCCCACCTTATGCTAAATAAAAAGTAATTACTGCCACATTACCTCAAGTGACTTCCTGCGAGGAATGCCATATATCTTATACAGGGGATTCCCCGAATAAGATTGCATAAGCACTTTTCCTTCCTTCCGGGAAGCCAAGTTCTTTCTGAAGAGGTTCATAAGATGTGGCAGCTGCAGCAACAAAACCTGCCCAGCAGGTACCTATTCCAAATGCCGGTGCTGTGATATCAAAATGGGTGAGGGCAATTATGGCATCAACAGATGCAATCGGATTTTCTTCTGGAATATGTGCGAAAAGCAGATGTGGTGCATCCCGGCAAATGACATCATTTCCATTCTCCCATGCTGAAATCAGTGAAGGTACGTAGCCACTCATAGGATGAGAGGTGTTCACAAGGCTCTTCATCCACTCGATTGTGAGTCCGGCAATCTTCCTTACTTTCTCCGTATCATGAACAACTAGCCACTGAACCGGCTGACCATTTGTTCCCGATGCAGCGTAACGGGCAATGTCGAGAATTCCAGAATTTTCTCCCGTGGAACAGGGTCTTTTGTAAAATGCCTTACAGACCTGCGTTTCTTAAGATAAAAACCTATATCTTCAGTTGAAATATTACCAACGCCGTCGGGCAGAGTCATTTTCTCATCAGGACGCAGATCCAGAATCAGCGCCTGAGAAGGACAGAAAACCTCACAATGTCCGCATTTGATGCAGCGCAGAACATTTTCTTCCTGTACCTGTGGAAGATTTAATCCTTCAACCAACTCGATTATACGTGTAGGACATACTTTTGTGCAAATCCCGCAGCCTGTGCAAAGATCCTCGTCAATAATAATTTGTGTAATAAGTATCAACTCCTGAAAAAGAGCGGATATGCAGATACATGATCGTCTCCTTTTGTTATAGATATGTAACCTGCAATGTTCATTTGCTTTTTGTTTGCACCAATTGAGAAAAACAAAAACCGGCTCTGTAAAAATCCTGTAAATCTGATTGACAGCAAATTGCTCTTTTTCATGTCCACAAAAGCAACCTGCAACCTAAGATCAAAGTAACCATCCGCCGAAGGCGGCACATTCCGATGCTGCTGCACAGAAACTAATTACAAAGACCATTGTATTTATACAGAGAAATCTACGGAATTCCTGAAAAGAAGGTACAAGGTATGTTGCAGATTATTTTGTTTTTTCTTGTGGGAAAACACCGGCTTTGCCGGATCCCTTCGGGAACAATCAAATTATTCATGAATTACGATAAATCAGTTGATAAACTTCCTTTAAGGTTTAATGGCAGGATTTTTACAGAACCCAAAAATCTGCATTTTTAATACACAGAACAAGTCACGTTTTGACTTTCTTTCCCACAATCACAAACCCATTAACCCGATTCCCCGTCCTTGTCACAAAAGTATCCCGTTTTAAAAAACTCCACCTCAAACCCATTTTTAACCAGTAAAAAAATCAGTTCCTTCTCAGTAAAATGATGAGCAACATAAGCAACTTCGCCAGTCTTCTCATCATAGGCTAAAAATGAACCCTCTTCTTTTGTCACCGGCAAATCCCTGAGGTAACGTTCACGATAGATTTCCGAATGCCATGTCTGTCCGAAATCTGCAATGTAGAGATAGCCTCCCGGTTTCAGGACCCTGCATGCTTCCCTGATTATCTTCGCACGCTTTTCCGCAGAGTCCACCACTGTAAGAAAAGCCTGCATAACAGCAAGATCAAAACTTTCGCCGGCAAAAGGAAGTGAAGCTGCGGTTGCCCTGACCAATGAGGGAGTTACAGGACATTCATGAAAGATAGCAGAAGATAGTGTCATCTCAAGTGCTTCTGTGTTTACATCTATGCTGTTTACATAAATCCATGGCATGCAAGGGAAGTACTGACCCTCCCGGTGGCACATCCAATATCAAGAATTCTGCTATCAGGAGAAAGGTAGCGAAAAATAACAGGATCGAGCTCAATGGTTGCAGGAATCTTTTTTCCTTCAATATCAGACCACGGGTTTCTTTTTTCGCTCATCCTTTAACCCTCTTCTCAGGTCTACATCACAAATCCGGACGTATCTTCAACCATACCCAGACCTTCACCTGTTTCTTCCAGTGTAATCAACCTGTCATCAACCTCTATTCTCAGGTCAACCACGTCCACAAGGTTCTCTACATAGTTAAAATTGAAATTCTTCGTGAAATTGAAAGTTTCACTGCAATAGCCCTTCGTGACTACGAACACACGGTGATCTTCTGTGGTAATGACCCATCTGTTGTCCCCCAGACCGGAAGGATGCTCATGGACCATGGCCTTTTTGAAATTATGCATCTTCTTTGTAGTTGCATCGTAAAAGCTCATGAAATTACGTATCTCATAGTCCAGTCCTATGACTCCTATGTTGGAAGTATAGTAGGTCAGGACAGAACCATTGCTGAAAATGATCCTTGACCACTTCCAGGGAAGCATAGGACCGACAACTATCACTTTCTGCACATAGCATTTCCCAGAGAGCTCCTTATCAAACAGCATACCCTTGAAGTCAAAATAGAGATTTGCTACCCTGTAGCCGAAAAGACCCTTGAAGTTCTCCATGAGTTCCGTTGTATACCTGTCCTCTGCCGGTTCGTCTATTGTAAAAGAACAGATGTTTTTCTCACAATCTGATATCTCCAGCCTGTATTCTGGGAAAGAACCGTAGAACTCTGCCTGGACATCCTCATTGGAACAGGCAACCATGTTGTCGTTTACCTCTATCATACCGAGATCATCTGTGATCTTCCTGTATGCTCCGTCGTATGCCCAGGAAACACAGTACCCGTCTGTCCTGTTATCCACTATGCGACTGCCCTCCACATACCTGCCATTGACTTCAATATCACCGGTGCTTCTGCCGAACATGAAGAAAAACTGGCGTCTTGAACCGTCATTGGAAGTGAACTTCATAAACCAGTACTCTTTCCCGAAAAGAGGAAGGTCCTCGAAAAAAAGAAGGAGGTCATCTATCCCTTTATTATCACTCTTTTTGTGCAGTAGCTTCTCAATTTTGCTTTTACGCTCTTTTATTTTCTCGATGGAAGAAACAAACGCCTTTTTTTCAGGCTCTGGTAAGTCCTTGATGAAGTCATTTGTTTCCCTGGTGGGATCCGGAATCCTGCACTTGTCAATAATAAGAATACCTCAATTCTTTTTTTTATAGTTGATATGTTACTAATCGAAGTCGATATGGGAATTGATAAACTTTGATGATCTTAAGTGAAGAGCATCAATATCCTGAAGTCTGATAGTACCAGCTTGTATTAATAAATAAGCAGGTATCTAAAAACATAATACCCTAAAAGAGAGATCAGGCTTCTGGAATAGATTTTGATTTAGGGTTGGGACCAAGTATCTGCTCGGCTTTATGCCTGCACTCATTCATGATGGGCTTTGGTATCATTTTAATGACAAGTATCAATGCCAGGGGAATAAGAATAAGGTCATCCAGAGTTCCGATAATTGGAATAAAGCTTGGTATCAGATCGATGGGACTCAGTATATAGAGGGTGACAAAAGCTGCAAACCATCTGGTATAAAAGGGCAGATCAGGATGCTTGCTGGCCAAAGATAATGTAGTGGTATGCAATTCCAGCTTGTAGAACCTGTCTTTTAATATTGTTTTAAGGATAAACGTTATTAGACCCATTTTTCTAAGCTCCCTTGCTTGTCGCTATTGCCATAATGCAGAATTAGTTATTATATAGTACTTCAAAACTTAAATACCGATTGGATTTTCAGAGTACTGTTTTAATCAGACAATAGAATTATAAAAAAATACAATATACCACATGAAGCAGCACGGTAATGTGCCGCCTGAGGCGGATGGTTGCATTGTTCTTTGATTGTCAATGAATAACTTAAACCAGCCCGAAGGGTCCCGGCGAAGCCGGCACGCTCCGAAAAAGTGGAAAAACAGTAGTCAGTCTTTACTTTTTTCACGTGACGGTAAGTAAAAGCCGTGATAGAATACGATATTTTCCATGAGATTTTCCTTTCCCAAAATCCCGGTTTCGCATCTATCGCTAATTAGAATGAATTGCTCTTCATGGTTTGAGCGAAGCGTCCCGAAGAGCAAACCTTGAAGTTGCAATTCATGGAAGCAACATGAGATGCGATGGGAAAATAACCGTTGCGTAATGTTTTACATTTCAACATTTCACCGTAGTAGAAAACAAAGGTTACGAGCTCCCTCAACACTCTCGGCGTCCTAATCCTCGTCCTTCTCTTAGTCATTGTGGTTCTTTTGATGGTGACGAGCACTGGGAACAAGTATGTCGACGAGGTCCAAAGTAAGCTCATCCTGCGGGCGACGCGTCCGAGTGCCAGATAAAATGCTATAATTGCTGCGAATCGAGCAACACCTAGCAATTGTGGGAACGATAAAGATAAGGTCTATGACACTGAATTCTGTGATTGCTTCTGTTAGGGATAAAATCTCATTTGCTGCAGCATAGAAATCTTTGGTATATTTTAAGTCTGTAATCATTGTCTCTTCATAATCTGCACTAATTCCAGGATTAATCCATGCATTTAAATAGTCTTGCGGACGAGTGCCCAAATTAGTAAATTTCTCAGTCTCAGTACTTCCATCAGCATAGGTCAATGTCAACGCCGCGTGCGTATACTTAGGATCAGTGCCTCTAAGCTCGATCATATTATCGACTGCCGCATCCATCTCAGGGCTGTAGCTCTGCGGGTTGATCAGGTCGACTGTGACCTTTACCGGTGTCTCGCCGCCGTGAAGTGCCTGGATTGCCGGTATGTCGCCTTTCATATGCTGGGTCAAGGTCTCGAAATCATCATACTCTGCCCGGTAGAACAGGTAGTCGCCGCCTTGGACTGGGTCGAAAAGTGTTGTTGATGAGTGGTGTATTTCAAGACCACTATCTGTATAATGTCTCTGATATCCGGATATATCATCTCCATAGAGAGCTAAGAGTGGTGAATCCGTTATCTCAACAAACCTGTAATCAGGACCGTATAGACTTGATGTTATTGTATCTGTCTCAATGTTTCCAGCGCCGCTTGCTGTGATCTCCTGATCATCAATTGTACCTGAACTGGTAGTATCTGAATCTGCAACTACAGCAGATTCAGTATTTTGAACTGGCTCATTTGCAGTGCTTTCGCCATTCAACATATCATTGATAGAATCTCCGGCAACTGCGTATAGTGCAGCTGACAGGATTACCAGTCCGGCTATGAAGGCTACAACTTTGCTCATGGATAATACTCAGGGTAGATATAAGTTTTTTTATTTTGATCAACTGTCGGGTATGTGTGGAAAAACTGATAACAACGACCTTAAACTTGGCAATCAGCCCGAAGGGTACCGGCGAAGCCGGCACGCTCCGAAAAAGTGGAAGAATAGTAGTTTATCTATACTTTTTTCACGTGCCTGTAAGTAAAAATTTCCTATATAAATTAATAGTCTGTAATCTACAACTTTAACCTCGCAGCAATTCCCAACTGCATAATTTCAATAATCTTCTGCTTAGAAGTGACGGAACGTGCCGCCTTCGGCGGAAGTGGTTGTTCTGGTATTTGTTTGTCAGTGGTTTCCTGACATAAGCCATTCGAATGAGGTGTTTGACAGAGCTCAATTTGCGGCTGAAAAATGGTCATTACCTGTTTCTTTAACCAACATTTTTAATATAATCGCCTGCTTTTCTAACACTTAAATTACTACATATTATAACTATACCCTATTTATTAGAGGAACTTACGATGATCACTAAAGAAGAGGTAGAACACGTAGGCTGGCTCGCACGTATCGAGATCGATGCAAAGGAATCTGATGCGTATGCAGAAAAGCTCAACTCCGTACTGGACTTCTTTCGGGCAGCTCGATGAGGTCGACACCGAAGGCGTAGAGCCAACATACCACGTAGCAGACATTGTGAACGTGTTCAGGAAAGACGAAGTCACAGAATCGATGCCACAGGAAGAAGTGCTTGCAAACACCGAACACAAGCAGGAAGGCAACTTCAAAGCTCCGAAGATCATGTGAGGTGGACAAATGGCAGCATGGACAGACATTTCAGGCATCAGACAGAAAATTGCAGACTCTTCAGCCGAAGAGGTCACTGCCTCTTATATTGAAACAATCGGCAAGAGCAAGATAAACGGATTCACCACTCTTTCAGACGAGGCTATCAACACAGCTCGTGAGATAGATGCAAACGGTCACGAAGGACCTCTTGCAGGTGTGCCAATTGCAATCAAGGAGAACATTTCCACAACGGGACTCTCCACAACCTGCTCATCAAAGATACTTCAGGGATATGTGCCACCATACGATGCACATGTCATTGAGAAGCTAAAGGCAGCAGGCGCAGTCATTCTCGGAAAGACCAACATGGACGAGTTCGCCATGGGAACTTCCACCGAATCAAGCTACTACGGACCAACATTCAACCCATGGGACATGGACAGGGTTCCAGGAGGTTCATCAGGTGGCAGTGCAGCAGTGGTTGCAGCAGGTGAGGCACCGGTTTCACTTGGTTCTGACACAGGAGGATCAGTCAGGTGCCCTGCAGCATACTGTGGAGTAGTCGGAATCAAACCAACCTACGGATGCATTTCAAGGTACGGACTCATCTCATACGCAAACTCACTGGAACAAATTGGTCCTCTTGCAACAAACGTAGCAGACATCGCAACCATCATGGACGTTATCGCAGGATACGATAGCAGGGACAGTACATCCATCAACAGGGAGAACACTTACAGCGATGCCCTGAAAGACGATGTTAAAGGTATGAAGATAGGTGTTCCTGAAGAGTACTTCGGAGAGGGCATCGATGAGAATGTCGAAAAGGCAGTGTGGGACTCAATAGCAAAATTCGAGGACATGGGAGCGACCTACGAGAAGGTATCCATGCCACATACAAAATATGCCCTTGCATCATATTATATTATAGCCATGAGTGAGGCATCATCAAACCTCGCACGTTTCGACGGTACAAGATACGGATACCGCGTCGAGGGGGACAACTGGCATGTCATGGCTTCAAAGACACGTGCAGAAGGCTTTGGCGACGAGGTCAAACGCAGGATACTGCTCGGAACCTACGCACTTTCAGCAGGTTACCACGACAAGTACTATCTTAAGGCACTTCAGGTAAGGACCCTTGTGAAGCAGGACTTCGATAAGGCTCTTGCAAACGTTGACGTGCTCATGGCACCAACCATGCCAGCACCGGCATTCAAAATAGGTGAGAAGATAGATGACCCGCTTTCACTTTACCTTGCTGATGTCAACACAGTACCAATCAACCTTGCAGGTGTGCCATCCATCTCAGTTCCATGCGGATTATCAGATGGAATGCCAGTAGGACTTCAAATCATAGGTAAGCACTTCGATGAGAACACCATCATTAGGGCTGCTTACAGCTTCGAACAGAATACCGATCACAACAAGACCAGACCTCCGGAGGTGGCATAATGGTATACGAGAACCCTGACGGAGTAAGGATCGGACTTGAGGTTCACGTCCAGCTGAACAAGCTCAACACAAAGCTGTTCTGTGGCTGTTCCACAAAATACCATGACTCTGAACCAAACACACACGTATGTCCTGTATGTCTCGGACTTCCTGGTTCACTGCCGGTTATCAACGAGAAAGCAGTGGAATATGCAATAAAGATAGGTCTTGCACTTAACTGTAGCATTGTGGAGCAGACCCAGTTCCACAGGAAGAACTACTACTATCCTGACCTTCCAAAAGGATTCCAGACAACCCAGTATGATTTCCCTATCGCAGGAGAAGGAAAGATCATCATTGAAGGTGAGGATGGAGAACACGTAGTAGGTATCACCCGTGCCCACATGGAAGAAGACCCTGGAAGGCTCCAGCACATGGGAAGCATTGACAGGTCCAAGGGAACACTCATCAACTACAATCGTTCAGGCATGACGCATCCCGAGATTGTCCAGTGAACCGGATATGAGAAGCCCCAAGGAAGCAAAGACGCTACCTTGATAGCTCCGAACGCCTCGATTACCTTGATGTATTCGATGGCTGACCTTGAAGGCGCAATGAGGGTGGATGCAAACGTTTCCGTATTCTGGGGAGAGCGTGTTGAAGTTAAGAACATCTCATCCTTCAAAGGTGCTGAAAGGGCTCTGCTCTACGAGATCATGAGGCAGAAGAACCACATCAGACGTGGCGGCGAAATTGTATTGGAGACCAGACACTTCGATGAGGCAAGAGGTGTGACGATCTCCATGCGTACCAAGGAAGAGGAACACGATTACCGCTACTTCCCTGAGCCGGACCTTGTACCACTGAGAGTTGCTGACTGGGTACCGGGTGTACGTGAGACACTACCGGAGCTTCCAGATGCTAAGAGAGAGCGCTTCATGGAGCAGTACGACCTTGGAGAAACACATGCAAGGGCACTGACCACTGAGATAAAAGTGGCTGATTTCTTTGAAGAGGTAGCAGCAAAGGTCGATCCTAAGGATGCAGCTGTATGGGTATCTGACATTCTAAAGGGTGAGCTCAACTATCGTGAACTTAGCATTGATTCATTTACAGTTGAGGACATCGTCGCTGTTGTGGAGCTTGTAACAGGTAACAAGATCACTGAACAGAGTGGTGTTGAGATCATACGCACAGTCCTTGATGACGGTGGCAAACCACAGGAAATTGTTGAGAAGAAAGGACTTCTCAAGGTGGAAGACGACATCGTTGCAACAGCAGTTGAAGAAGCAATTGCTGAGAACCCTGAAGCTGTGGCAGACTACCTTGGAGGAAGAGAAAAATCCCTAAACTTCATCGTGGGTAAGGTCATGCAAAAGACAAAGGGACGTGCCGGTACCCGTGAAGCAAGAGAGAAAGTGCTTGCAAAATTGAATGAATAATTTGAAACTAAAAAAGAATGGGGTAATAACCCCATTTAAATCTTTTCTTATTGATTTGACTAAAATCCACTTAATAGTGGTTCATTATTGACTTTTAGAATTGCTCGCTAATTCTTGATTTGGAGTTAAAGGTGATGATGATCCACATTCTGGAGGAATGCTTCACCGCGTACTGTGATAACGTAAGTCGTGTCATCTTCTTTTTCAATATATAGGGTATCTACAAGCATATCGAGGTTCAGTTTGGCCTGTACATCATTAAGATCGAACTTGGCCTTGACCTCATCAAAGGTCATTTTGCCTTCACCCAGACTTTCGACAATGTGCCTGCGAATCGGTTCTGCATTGCCTTCAGGCCTGCCTTATGATCCTCGGTTGGGTTTCTCTTGAGCTTGCCTCTTTCTTTACTTTCTCATACCATTCATCCCTTCTTTTCTTCAGGTCTTCCGGTGATTCAGTTTTGGTTTCGGCAGCTTCGAGATAGTCCTCGCCACGTGGTGTAATGACGTAAGTATCCTCAGCTTCTTTTTCAACAAACAGGATATCCTCAAGCATTCCAAGGTGCAGCTTCAGTGGCATATTATCAAGCTTGAACTCAGCTTTTAGTTCATCGAATGTCATCTTCTTTTCATTCAGGCTTTTGATAATGTTCCTTCTGACGGGATTGCAGGGTCTTCGGTTTTGCATCATGTTCCTCTTTTGGATCCCTGTTGAGCTTGCCCTCTTTTTTACTCTCTCATACCATTCCTGTCTTCTTTGTTCCTGATCCTCGTTTGACATAGCCATCGTTCATTATTAATTATGATATTTGATATATAGTTTATCCTGCAAAGCGGAGAATTAGCAGCAATATTTATACCATAGGAAGTAGTGACAGAATTATTCAACAGGACATGAAAATGGGCTGATAAATGATGATATTTGCCAAAACAATTATATGTTTTGAGCATCATGTAAGCAGCCTATTATTCTAATAATACATATTACAATCATTCAGACGAAAAATAATGGCAAGATTCCCAGAAGCAGAACAGAGAATACTGATCAAGAAGATCTGTATGGATTGCAATGCACGCAATGCAGTACGTGCAACAAGGTGCAGGAAATGCGGTAGCAAAGACCTGCGTATGAAATCCAAGGAAACAAGAGGCTGATCGTTTTTATGCAAGTGGAAGAGTACCTTGATAGTATCGCTGAAAGCGAAGGTACAGTTCATACAGCCTTATCGACCCGGCATCCCAGACCCCGGATCAGGCAGCTGAAATTGCTCATCTGCCGCTCTTGGGGGAACTGATGCTATAATGGTCGGTGGTTCCACAGGAGCCGGAGGAGCGATTCTCGACCAGACACTCCTCAAAATTAAGGAAAAAACAGACAAGCCTACAATTTTATTCCCGGGTAACGCAGGAGGTGTCAGCAGGCATGCTGATGCTATATTTTTCATGAGCCTGCTTAATTCCCGAGATATTAGTTTTATTACAACTAATCGGGTATTGGTGCCCTGTTGTTTACAAGAGTGGCATTGAACCCATTTCCATGGCGTACCTTGTGGTAGAGCCAGAACAATTAAGCTGGAGTGAAGACGCAAAGCTCCTTCAACACAAGCCAGGAACTGGCAGTTGCCTATGCACTTGCAGGCAAATACCTTGGTATGCACTACACCTACCTTGAAACGATCAGGCGCTGATGCTCCTGTTACTCCTGAAATGATAGGTGCGGTGAAAATACGTCCTTGGTGACAACAAGTTGTAGTTGGCGGTGGAATCCGTGATGGTGAAGCTGCAAAGCTCTGTGCAATGGCAGGAGCGGACATGATAGTCACCGGTACTATCCTTGAGGAGAGTTCCAACGTCACTGCAAAAATTAAAGAGCTTGTTTCAGCAATCAAGAAGTAACTAAAAGACTATCCTTTTTCCTCATATTCCCTTTTCAGAGCAGGACTTTTTCTGGAGGTTTGACAATGCTTGAAGTATCCAATATTGTAAAAGAATACGAATTCAATAACGAAAGAAAAAGAGTTCTTGACAATGTCAGTTTTAGTGTTGCAGACGGAGAAATACTTGGTATTACCGGAAAGAGCGGCAGTGGTAAGACTACTATTTTGAAGATACTTCGTGGTATTGAGGACTTTAATTCCGGATATTTTGAGATAGAAGGGGAAAGAATAGAACCGGGTGCTGACAAGCCGCAACTTAAGTTCCTGGCATACAACAGTGCAATTCACCTCCAGCGTAACTTCGGACTCTGGAATGGACCTGCTATTGATAATATAATCAGAAGACTCAATTTCCTTGAAGAGGGACATGAAGGCTTACCTGAACCAGATGCTTACAATTATGACGACTTGTATGAAAGAGCAATGTACTACATTCGTCTGGTGAAACTCGAACACAAGGCATTACATTCATCCAATCTTTTAAGCGGCGGCGAGAAACAAAGACTTATACTTGCCCGCCAGCTTGCATCACAGCCACGTCTCCTGTTACTTGACGAACCGGTCACAATGACAGACCCCGGTACAAAGCAGGAAATGCTTGATATTATAAAGGATATCAAAAAAGAGCTTAACATACCTATTATAGTTGTATCGCACCTTCCGGAGATTCACCTTTACCTTGCAGACAGGGTTGTCTACCTGGAAGAAGGTAAAGTAATAGAGACAGGTGAAGCAAGAGAAGTATTGAAACATTTCCTCAAGGATATTAAAAAGCAGACCGCTCTGGTTGAAGTAAACAGTAAGGAACCCATTATTAAAGTAAGAGGGCTTTCAAACCGTTTTGCACTTTTAAGAGTGGGAGAGGTACTGAAGTTTGAAGACCTGTCCCTTGATATCAATAAAGGAGAAATTACTGCGCTTATAGGCCCATCAGGTGCAGGAAAGACAACCCTTCTAAAAATGATAGAAGGCTTAAGATATCCGAAAGAAGGTGAAATTACTTACCTTCATGATGGAAACTGGCTCAATATAATAGATTTTACAATACAGCGCCTGGATCTTCGCAGGAAGATGAGCATCATGCACCAGGAATTTACGCTTTCACCTCATTCAAGCATCAGGGACCAGCTTGCATTCAAGCTGCGTCTTAAAGGCGAAGCTTCACTGGAATACGCAAGACAGAAAGCCTCAGAACTTGGAATTTCTGACGAGAACCTTGATACTCTTTATAAGCTGACTGAAGTCACCGAGGAAGAAAAGGACAAGACTCTCAGGGAAATCGGATTAACTATTGACGTTTATGCAAAGCTCTTCCCGAATATTACAAAGGGAACTGTTGATACACAGGCTGCCGAAGTCTTTGAAACCCTTGATCTTCCAATGTCAGTACTGGATAAGACACCATACCAGATAAGTGGTGGAGAACATGTCAGGGCCTACATCGCACTGGCACTTGTTACACGTCCTGAAATACTCATGCTGGACGAACCTTTTGGTGATCTTGACCCCGTAACACTCAGGGATGTGACAAATTCCCTGAAAAACATTAACAGGAAATTCGGTACAAGCATTGTTTTTGTCAGCCATCACACAGACTTTGTTAAGGAAGCTGCACACAGGGCCATACTTCTTGATTATGCAAAAATAATAATGGATGGAAATCCGGAAGAAGTATGCCAGAAGCTTATCGAAATGTCTGATGCAAAGTATCTGGAACATGATATGAGCGAACTGGTTGAAAACTAAAGTTCCCATCTTTTATTTTTAAAGGTTTACAACTCATTAGCTGGTGCTTTTTACAATTCCTCCAGAATAAGATATTTATTGTAACACTGATTAATTAATCATTGGAGGTTTAAAATGAAAGATGCTACAGACATCACTGAAGTCATGAGAAAAGTCGGTCTTTTTGGAATTGGATTATGGGCTCTCACAGAAGAGAAAATACAGGATATAACCGATGACCTCATTGAGAACGGGGAGATCAAAAAAGAAGAAGGTAAAAAGTTTGTTCGTGAAGTAATCGACGAACAGAAAAAGCAGAAGGAAGAAATCGAAAACAAGATTACTTCAAAAGTGCAGGATACCTTCAAAAAAGCTGATGTCGCCACCAAGGATGAAGTCCAGGATCTCAAGGATACAATCAAAAGCCTTGAGGATAAGATTGACAAACTGATACATTCAGGTGAAAAGACCTTTAAACTTTGGCAGGGAGGAGTGATCTTAAGCAAAAGTGACAATCTCTTTCTGACTGTTTCCAAGACGCTTTATTCCCTGACACACGATCAGAAGGAAGAAAACCCGGAAGCATCCGTAAATGAATGGAGTTTTCTTCCGGACAGTCCCCTCAGGGACATACTGGATATCACAGGAATTACTGAACCCGGGAAACAATCGAATGATAGTTTCATTCACATTGGATGTCCCTGTGGTGGACAACAAATATGAATATGTATTTGAAAAGTCAAAATTCAGGTGGAAGCAATAGTTTCAGGGTCAGATCAAAAGGTTGAAGACCTGAATTTTATTGTAAGAATGTTTGCAGATTTTAAACGCAGTTTTGATGCTGAAAATGGTATTGCCGAATTCTTTGAAAAGAATGTACCTGAAGGAAATTATGAAATAGTCATCAACGGAACTTCACTTGAAGGGAAGAACATGTAAAGCTTGACTTTGTGGCGAGCCAGACAGTCAAAGCTGATGAGAAAGGCAGCTTCTATCACAAATATGACACATGCACCCTTCCAGAGGGTGATTTCTCAGTAAAAATCGGCAACACTGAAAAAGTAATTAAACTGATGCCTTCAAAATAAAACAAAAGGAGAAGGGAAATTATAATCCCTTTGATATCATTAATTTGATGAAATCCGTAGATTCCATTACAGGTACGCTGTCAATTATACAAACATCAGACCATGGCATATTAAATTCAGCGTATGCTTCTGCAGTTTCTGCTTCGTAAAGGATGAAGAACCTTCCACCATTAAGATCTACCCACTGGTTAACGATGCTTACTCCGGCAGGCGGCCTTAGTGTCTTGAAGTGCTCAATTACTTTATCGTTGTCCTGGGGATCCCATGTGCTTATATCAAAAAATAACATATTTCTCACTCCTTGGATAGCTTTTTTAGCTCTTTGCCAGTTATCCGGCTATTGACATTTAGGGTCAGTAATTATATAGCTATCCCCCGGTTTTCAATATTTCAGCATATCCATGTATTCCGGAATACTATGCAAAAATATCAACGATACTTTAATAATTAAGGCAAACCTAATTTAATACATCCAAACAAAAAAATTAAAGTAACTTTACCATGATACGAGGACGGAAAGTTCACAGATATTCAATGATCAAACGCTATGGTAAGATTGTTGATGCCCTTGTCAAGTATGAATTCGGACATATAGCTGACAGGATGGGACTTTCCAGTACCAGGCCTTTGAGTTCAAGACTCAGGAAGAAAGACAGGGATTTTAAAGCTACAGACTCCGGAGCAAAAAAAGCTAGGTTGATGCTGGAAGAACTGGGACCTACTTACATAAAACTAGGACAGATCTTAAGCATGCGTCAGGACCTTATTCCTCCTGAATACGCAAATGAATTTTCCAAATTACAGGATGAGGTCCAGCCTTTTGGAATGGAAGATGTTGAGGAACTCATAAGAGCAGAACTGGGTTCTGATATAACTGACCTTTTTGAATTATTTGAAGAAAAACCAATAGCTGCAGCTTCCATTGGCCAGGTACACCGTGCAAAACTAAAAAGCGGAGATGATGTTGTTGTCAAGGTCCAGAGACCTGGCATCGGGAAAATAATCGATGCGGACATTGACATAATGTATAGTATTGCAGCCTTTGCTGAAGAACACCTGCCAGAAGCCAGGTTGTATAATCCGGTGCAAATTGTGGAAGAGTTCGAACGTTCCATAAAATCGAAATGGATTATACCCAGGAAGGCAGGAATGCAGATCATTTTGCCCGTAACTTCCGTGAACATGAAAAAATCTACATCCCAAAAGTTTACTGGGATATGTCCAGCACTAAAGTGCTGACACTGGAATTTATCGATGGTGTGAAAAGCAGCTCTTTTGATAAACTTGACACAATGGGAGTAAACAGGAAAGAAGTTGCCATTGAAGTCCTGAAAGCTTTCATGCAACAGGTCTACGATGATGGTTTCTTCCATGCAGACCTTCATCCAGGAAATGTTTTCATTATGAAAGATGGCAGGATTGCACTGCTTGATTTTGGAATGGCAGGATTTCTATCCCAGGACATGCGCAACCTGCTTATTGATGACCTCATTGCCATTACCAGGGGAGACACTGTACTCTACATAGAACTGCTGCGTGATCTTGGCTCCATTGACGATGATGTGGATATACAATCCCTGAAAGGTGACATTGACCATTTATTGTACAAATATTACGGACGACCTGTAAGGCAGCTTGACACAGCACTTATACTGGAAGAAATGATCAACCTTCTCAGGAAATACCAGATAAGAGTTCCTTCAAATGTTGCCCTCCTGTCAAAAGGAGCAATGACAGCAGAGAGCTTTGGAAGCCTTATGGACCCGGAAATCAACCTGACAGTCATAGCTGAACCTTTTGCAAAAAAGGCCATCAAGGACCGTTTACGCCTGACAAACATTGCAAACAGCGCTTACAGGGACTATAACAGCTGGTCACGCCTGCTTCACCGTCTGCCAATAAAAATATCCCATATTTTTGATATTGCAGAAAGGGGTTACCTCAAACTGAGATTTGACTCACATGGCTTTGACAGGGTTGTTGCAGAAATTGATGCTGCAAGTAACCGCCTTTCATTCAGCATAATAATCTCGGCCATTATTGTTGGTTCGTCCCTGATTATACAGACAGGAATGGAACCTCATTTGTGGGGAGTCCCACTGCTGGGAGTAATGGGATTTCTTATAGCAGGATTCCTTGGAATGTGGCTTGTAATCTATATTCTCAGGACAGGAAGAATTTGAATATAAACAGTACATATTAAATAGACACAGATTATAACTACTACGCCGTAAAGAGATACATCGTAACATATCTTCGGGTGAAAAAATGACAGATCCAAACGTTGAGAGAAAGCTTGTCGAAATAATGCGTATCATCAGTGAGAGTGACAAGCCCCTTGGTGCCCGCCTTATAGCTGATGAATTACATAATCGTGGTTATGCAATCGGAGAACGAGCAGTAAGATATCATTTGCGGATACTGGATGAGAGAGGATTCACCAAGAAGCATGGATACATAGGGCGTACCATCACCGAGCGCGGAATGAAGGAACTCAACGACGCCCTAATCAGTGACAGGTTCGGTTTTGTTATCACAAAAATAGAAGAACTTATCTATAAGGCAGATTACGACCTCAACTCCGGCAAAGGTAATGTTATTGTTAATGTTACAAACATTGACAAGGACGATTTTGAAAACGCTACGGACATTATAAGATATGCCATGGATCATGGTGCAACCATCAGTCCCAGAGTAGGCATAATCGATGAAGGATCTGATCTGGATATTTACGTCCCTGATGGAAAAGTGGCGATTGCAACTGTTTGTAGTATTACATTTGATGGTCTTCTTTTGAAAAATGGAGTTCCTGTTGAGCCCGTATACGGTGGATTGATCCAGATGGAAGATTATAAACCTGCAGGTTTTCTGGATCTGATATCCTACAGTGGTACATCCATAGACCCTATAAAGATCTTCCTCAGGCGTAAAGCAACATCAATACTTGAAGCAATTGAAACAGGTAATGGAAAGATGCTGGCTAATGTCCGCCAGATACCGGCATCTGCTGCACAGAGAGCAGAAGAAATACTGACCAATGCCGGAAAACACGACATAAGCGGGCATATAACTATTGGCGAACCAGGAGAAGATGTCCTTTATGCACCAATTGAAAGGGGAAAAATTGGCATCCCTGTCATGGTAGGAATAAACTCCGTGGCTGCTGTTGAAGAAGCGGGGATAAAAGTTGATACACATCCGGTTTCTGCAGTTATGGAATACAGTACAATGAAAAAGCTGTAAGCCCATAAACTTTTTAAAATTCAATATAAAACCTCCTGCAAATAAAATAGCTAGCTGGCACTCTTTATAAATATAAACATCTTAATTTTTACTAATAATTAAATAGTTATGCAACTATTACGTACATTGGCTCAAAATTATTAGGCTGGATCCTGTAATGTAATGGGGGTTACTAAAAAACAGTGTTCTCAGGTAATATTTGTTGCTGGAGGAGAGGATTTCATGAAAAATGAATTATTGCTGGTACTACTAATACTAGGGGTGGCTTTGCTTAGTACTGGGTGTGTCGATGAAGAGATGACAGCAGGAAAAATTGCTGAAGAGATGCAGAAAAAACAGGAAAATATAGAAGACTGCTCTGCAACAATTTACTCCGTACTTTCATTTAACGGGCAGACTGAAGAAATGAAGTATGAATACGTCATCAAGAGCCCGGATAAAGTTAAAACTGTAATCCTGCTACCGGAGAGTGAAGCAGGTTCAACTACAGTATCAAATGGGGATATAACCTGGGTCTATGACCCATCTACAGATATTGTACAGATTTTTGATATTCCCGGAATGAGTTCCACTACTGAAGCTGATTATGCCGATTTGATAGAACATTATATGAACCAGAGTGAAATATCATTCAGCGGGGAAGAGGTGTTTGAAGGAAGGAATACTTACGTAATTGCTGTTCATAAAGAAGAAGGTGAGAAAGGAGAACTCGAATCCGATATGAATATCTGGTTTGATGAAGAAACCTGGATGCCCCTGAAAATTGAAGTAACAGGAAACGTAGGAGAAGAAGGTGATTATACATACGTTGTGGAATACCAGAACTTTGAAGTAAACAGTGGCATAAGCGATAATGAATTTGAATTTGCAATTCCCGATGATGCACAAATCCAGGTGATTGATGAGTATTCCGATTTGTTCAGTAAGACTCCGGAACAGGCCCAGCAGGAAGTTAATTTTAGTCTGTTAGTACCAGACTACATCCCGGAAGGCTATGAACTTGAAACAATATATACTAATATCCATTCCCCTGACACTGTTCCTGGAAAGGAATCTGCTTATCTGCTTTATTCTAACAGTGAAAATACTATTTCTATTTATGAAGGCACATATGATGCAGGGATGAAGCAGGATATTTCTGTTTACGAAGGAATAAGAAAGGTCTCTGTCAATGACACGGAAGGAATACTTTCAACATATGCTGGTTTTAAAAGACTCCAGTGGTACTCCCATGAACTTGACATTATGCTGGACGCAAACATGGATGATGCAGAGATGATAAAGATTGCAGAATCAATGACTCCCATATCATCCAGTGACCGGTAAGAGGATTTTGAACCCCTCTCTTTTTTGTTTTCAGACATTTAGTAATCAGCATTCAAAAATCAGGGACTGAATCAAACTGAAAAAGCCGATGAATCACATGAGAATAGTAGAAATAGCGGCTCTGTAGAATTCTTGTATAAATACACTCATCTTTTAATTCTTTTCTGTGCAGCAGCATCGGAATGTGCCGCCTTCGGCGGATGAATGCTTTGTTTGACGTTTTACATTTTCAACAGCTATTAAAATCTTATCCTTCCATCCTGACACATATGGCGGGCATTGCCTCAAATCACAGAACCCATTTTATATAAGATGGGTTTAAAAATATACAATGTGTGGGATTTGTGATTTTTTTGCTTATTTTAGGCTCTAAACCCGTATAACTATAGAGAGTTATTACTATAGTTATTAAATAAAAACATGAAGTTGTAGACTTAAACCGAATTATTTAAATAATATGAAGTCTACACATAGCATCCGTCTTCCTAATAAGACAAAACAAAGGTGTTACTCATGTATGGAATATCACAGAAACTCAATTCAAAGATGATCTGGCAGGTTTTACTGCTAATGAGCGTCATATTTATGGTATTTATAGGATCCAGCATCAGCTGAAACAATGGAAGAAAACGCAGCAGCAATTGCAGATCTTCAGACAGCACTCACATTTATGTGGCTTCTGATCTGTGGTGCGATTGTGTTCCTTATGCATACAGGTTTCTCTCTGGTAGAAATCGGTCTTACCAGAACAAAGAACACTGCTAACATCCTCATGAAGAACTTCATGACAATCTCACTTGGTATCATAGTATACTGGCTTGTAGGCTGGGAATTATGTACGGTACTGATGCAGCAGGTATTCTTGGTACCGACCAGTTCATGCTCATGGGAGTAATGGACAACGCAACATGGAACGGATGGTGGTTCCAGATGGTCTTCGCAGCAACCGGTGCAACAATTGTATCTGGTGCAATGGCTGAGAGGACTGATTTCAAGTCATATCTCGTTTATACAATACTTCTGGTAGCTTTCATCTATCCAGTATACGGACACTGGGTATGGAGCGGTTCCGGAATACTCACAGCAGGACCACTTGTAGATGCACTCGGTGCAGCACACCATGACTTTGCAGGATCAGGTGTAGTACACTCAATTGGTGGATACTCAGCTCTGGCAGGTGTACTTCTTGTAGGAGCAAGAATAGGTAAGTTCAAGAATGGAAAGCCAATGGCAATTCCAGGTCACAGCCTTCCACTTGCATTCCTTGGTACCCTTATACTTGCATTCGGTTGGGTAGGATTCAACGGTGGTAGTACCCTTGATGCAAACGACCCATTCGCAAACCTTGTAATTGTAAACACATTCCTTGCAGCAGGTGCAGGTGCAATCATGGTCATGGTTATTACTTGGATTAAGACAGGAAAGCCAGACCCATCACTTACTGCCAACGGTATGCTTGCTGGTCTTGTAGCAATTACAGCACCTTGTGGTTCAGTTACAAATGGAGCATCAGTTGTAATAGGACTTATCGCAGGTATAATAGTATATGCAGGTGTAATGTTCAATGAGAACGTACTCAAGGTCGATGACCCTGTAGGTGCAATCGCAGTACACGGATATTGTGGTAGCTGGGGACTTCTTGCAGTAGGTATCTTCGCACTTGGAACTGGTGACGGTTCAATGCTCGCAAACGCAGCATACACAGCTGAAGGAGCAGGACTTCTTCACGGCGGATACGCACAGTTTATGATACAGCTTGCAGGTGTAGTACTTAGTATCCTCTGGGCATTCGTAATCTCATTCATAGTCTTCAAGATAATCGACGTAGTTATCGGACTTCGTGTATCAGAAGAACACGAGATTGCTGGACTGGACGAAGTTGAACACGGTATCAGTGCATACCCAGAATTTATGATTCTGAAGGAGTGATGTTAAATGATGAAGATAGAAGCAATCATTAGGCCAACAAAGATCCATGAAGTCAAGGATGCCCTTGAAGAAGCTGGATTTGAAAGTGTCACCGTGACCGATGTAAAAGGCCGTGGTAAGCAGAAGGGTGTAATGCAGCAGTGGAGAGGACGCAAGTATTGCGTTGACCTCTTGCCAAAAATAAAGATGGAAATGGTAGTTAAGGAAGAAGATGTTGACAAGGTAGTTGACATCATCGTTAAAACCGCAGAAACCGGATCCATTGGCGATGGTAAGATATTCATCTCTCCAATCAGCAAAATTATCAGGATCCGTACAGGAGAAACAGACGGAGACGCACTTTAAGTGCTCTCCTTTTTTATTTATTAACAAACCAATCACAGTGAGCCCCGGGAATTCAATATACCCATAACAGGATTCTGCAGTCCGGTTGTCACATTATTTAGCACTTCCATAGTTTTTCGGGGCTCTTCCCTAACGTTTTTCTTTTTTAAGCATATAAGATCAGGCTTCTCTTAATGAGGAACAATATCATGGAGCTTTACTCATAGGCAAAATCAAAACACAAAATACATATACTATTTAATTATATATTCTGTTCGATATAATTGAGTTCCAGAGAAAAAATACTGATTATCGACGATGAAAAAATCAACATTGCCCTTCTGACATCCTACCTTTCCGAAACTTATGATGTCGTTTCTGCGTCCAGTGGGGAAGAAGGGCTTGATATTGTCAGGAAAGAAGAACCAGACCTGATACTTCTGGATGTAATTATGCCGGGAATCGATGGGTTTGAAACCTGCAAAATAATAAAAAGGGACTACAAACTTGATTTTATACCTGTAATAATGCTTACATCCCTCACATCAAGGGAATACCACCAGAAAGGCATTGAAGTTGGTGCAGATGACTTTATAAAAAAGCCTGCAGACAAATTTGAGCTCTGTGAAAAAATCACTGCCCTTCTGAGAATAAAGGAACAGCACGATTCACTCCTCATGGACAGGAACAAAGCTTACGAGTATCTTGACTACGTAAGCATACTTGTAGCCGTACTCGACAGGAATTACAATATTATCCACATCAACAAAAAAGGTGCTGATATCCTTGGTTACAACAGGAATGCAATTTTAAACATGAACTGGATGGATCTTTTTGTTTCCGGCGATTACAAAGATTATGCCAGGGACAAGTATTCGAAATTACTGGATGAAGAAATCAGTTCAAGTGAATATCACGAGTATCCAGTACTTACTGCCATCAAGGAAGAAAGACTGTTCAAATGGAATGAGTCTGTCCTGATGGACGATGAAGGAAATACCAGGAATCTCCTGATATCCGGCGAGGATATCACGGAAAAGAGAAAGGACGAAATTAAATTGATGGAATATGCAGAACAGCTCAAGCATTCCAATGAATTAAAGGACCTTTTTACAGACATACTTCGCCATGATTTGCTAAATCCTGCAGGACTCATAAAATCATTCACTGAGATCCTGGAAAACACAGAGTTAACTGAAAAACAAAAGCATATCACAGGAAACATTAAAAAATCAAATGATAAGCTTACTGATCTTATTGAAGGAGCAGCACAACTGGCAAAGCTTGAATCCATGGAAGATATGACTTTTACGAAAACAAATCTTTTGCCCTTAGCAAGGGAAGTCATTAATGGATTCATCCCGGGACTTGGGAACAAAGAGATGAAACTGGATATTGAAAATCTAAAACCTCACTACGCACTTGTAAATCCTGTAATAGAAGAAGTTTTTTACAACCTCATCTCAAACGCTATTAAATACAGTCCCGATGACACCATAATCAAAGTCAAAATTGATGATAACGCAGACACATGGAAGATAAGCGTAACAGATCAGGGCGATGGTATACCTGACTCTGAAAAATTATCCGTATTTACCCGGTTTAAAAGACTGCACAAGGAAAATATAAAAGGCAGCGGAATTGGACTTGCCATTGTAAAAAGGATTATGGACCTTCACGGACAGGAAGTAGGGGTTAAAGACAATCCAGAGGGTAAGGGAAGTGTGTTCTGGTTTACCCTGAAAAAGGTAAGATGATTTTTATTCAAAAAAGAAAAAAAGAAAATGATGCAGATGTTTTACATCAATTCCTGTTCTTACAAAAGATTAAGGTCGTATGCGGTCTCACCATGTATGGATATATCGAGTCCCTGGTGTTCCTCATCATCTGATACCTTAACCGGTGTTATGTAATTTATTGCTACCAGCATTATATAGGTAAAAACAAAAGCGTACAATGAAGCTGCAATCACAACTACCAGCTGGAGCATGAAAAAGCCTGAGCCACCATATAGAAGGCCATCTGCTGCATTAGCATTGATTGCACTTGAGCCGAATACACCCAGAAGAATTGTGCCGAGTACTCCACCCATACCGTGGACACCCCATACATCCAGTGCATCATCCCATCCAAGCTTGTTCTTGATGTGCACACAGTAATAGCAGACAAAACCTGCAGCAATTCCAAAGAGTGCTGCTACAGGCATTGACACATATCCAGCAGCAGGAGTTATAGTTGCAAGCCCTGCTACAGAGCCCGTGAGAAGTTCCACGAATTTTGGCCTGCCCTGTTTAATCCAGGCTACGCAAAGCCAGGTAATAGCTGCAAATGATGCAGATATGTCAGTATTGAGGAACGCAAGAGAGTGATGCTGTCAACGTTGAGTTCACTGCCTGCATTGAAACCATACCACCCAAACCAGAGAAGTGCAGTTCCTATTGCCACAAGAGGAAGACTGTTTGGGTTTGAAGCTCGGTCTTTCCTGGACCCTACATAAAACACCGCTGCAAGGGCTGCAAAACCGGCTGTAGCGTGGACAACTATGCCACCCGCATAGTCAAGTACACCCATATTTGCAAGAAGGCCACCACCCCATACCATGTGGACAAATGGGTAGTACACAAGCACCTGCCAGAGTACAAGGAATATAAGATATGCCTTGAAAGTGACACGGTTAACAAAAGCACCTGTAATAAGTGCCGGAGTAATAATTGCAAACATCATCTGGTAGGAGATAAAAACAATTTCAGGTATTGCATCATTTGCCGCAAAGGCAGATGTTACTGTTACCCCATTTAAGAACATCTTATCAAGATTACCGATAATTGCACCTTCTCCTCCACTGAAACAAAGAGAATATCCGACAACAAACCAGAGAATTGTTGTTATTCCCAGGAAACAAAACTTTGCATCATTATCCCCAGGATATTGCGTTTACATGCCAGTCCTCCGTAAAAGAAGGCAAGTCCTGGTGTCATGAGCATTACAAGGCTCGTGGCTACCAGCATAAATCCTGTAGTACCTGTATCAAACATAATAATTACCTAAGTTTTAAATTTCATAAATAAGACATACGAAACACATTGCCCATTTCCTAGTTAGTTATACTTTAACCTTTTGCTCTAAAGATGAGAAAATAGAAAAATAAAAAGCAACCGACACAAGAAATCCTGTATAAGCTATTTTTTAGATTATTAGAAAACTGGTTGTTTTGACGTTGTTTTCATCAAAAGTAAACCGCTGAAAAAGAAGATAATAGATATATTTAAGTATAAAGAACACAAACAAAAGATTCCGATAGCTGATATTACCTGAGAAGACGAAACACAAAAACGTAGCCTATCACACTTCCCATCAAATTTTCAAAGCTAAGATAAATATGGCTCTGTAGAAATCCTGCCATTTTGATTTACTTACGAGCCTTTGGTTAAAACTAAATGATCCCGAAGGGTCCGGCAAAGCCGGCGTTTTCCCATAAGAAAAAGCAATAAAACCGCATATGATATTATAGAATACTTTACTTGCAGGTCTTTGTCGAATTATCTGTATTTGCAATAATCTCCGGGATTATCTTTTGTGTATCATCATTGGAATGTGCTGTCTTCGGAGGATGCCTGCTTTGGTTCCGGATTGCCAATTGTTTTGTGGGAAAAAGGGCAAAGGCTGCATGAATCACATATACAGGATTTCTACAAAGCCTAACATAAGTGACTTATATCGAGCATTGGCGAAAAATGCCGAAAAAAATTGAAACAATTGATCAGTTCAGACTTTTTATAATATAATAATAAGACAGGTTGCCTTGACTAAAAAAACAAAACTGGATATAATGAGTTCTAACTCTTCGAGTATATAAGTGTTTACCTAAATCGGACAAAAAAAATCGGATTTAGACAAAAATGGACAGAAGGCACAGACAGTCGCTATTTTTTACAATGAGTCAATAAAAACAGTCTACTTATTCTGTTTTTAAGTGAAAGTCTAATAAAATAAAGTATTTCTCATAGAATAGTTTTATATATTATAACCTAGTACATAGGATTCCGTTGTACGATACAAATTACGCAGCTCCAATAAACACACAATCGTACAACAAATCAAACAAAAAAACACATCAAAAAGTACAGAAGGAAAAGACCATGCGACAAGTAGCAATATACGGAAAGGGCGGAATCGGAAAGTCAACAACAACTCAGAATTTGACCGGAGCACTCGCCACCATGGGCAAAAAGATACTGTTAGTAGGATGTGACCCAAAGGCAGACTCTACAAGAATGCTTCTCGGAGGTCTTAACCAGAAGACAGTACTCGACACCCTTAGATCAGAAGGCGACGAATCCATCGAACTCGACAAGCTTATTCAGCCAGGATTTGGCGACATTAAGTGTGTAGAATCCGGGGGACCAGAACCTGGTGTCGGTTGTGCAGGCAGGGGTATTATCACCTCAATCGGACTCCTTGAGAACCTTGGTGCATACGAAGATGATCTCGACTACGTATTCTATGACGTACTCGGTGACGTAGTATGTGGAGGTTTTGCGATGCCAATCAGAGAAGGAAAGGCACAGGAAATCTACATTGTAGCCAGTGGTGAACTTATGGCTATCTATGCAGCAAACAACATCTGCAAGGGTATCCAGAAGTACGCAAAGGGCGGTGCACGTCTTGGTGGAATTATCTGTAACAGTAGGAATGTAGATGGAGAACGTGAACTTCTTGAAGCATTTGCAGAAAGGCTTGGAAGCAAGTTGATCCACTTCGTACCAAGAGATAACATTGTACAGCGTGCAGAGATCAACAGGAAGGTTGTCATTGAGTATGACCCTGAGAGCCAGCAGGCAGAGGAATACAGAACACTTGCAAGAAACATTGAGAACAATGACCTGTTTGTTGTCCCAACACCACTCGACATGGATGATCTTGAGGCAATGATGGTAGAATTCGGAATAATTGAACTCTAAGTATAATATCTGAGGTGAAAAAACTATGCAGATGATTCGTGCAATTATCAGACCGGAAAAGGTAGTTGATGTTGTAGATGCACTCGAAAAGGAGGACTTTGTATCACTCACAAAGTCCGATGTATTCGGAAGAGGAAAGCAGAGAGGTATCCACACAGCAGATCTCCAGTTTAATGAACTTCCAAAAACAATGCTTATGATGGTAGTAGAAGATGCTGACAAGGACAAGGTTCTTGAGATCATCACTGCCTCAGCTCACACAGGAAAGTACGGAGACGGTAAGATATTCGTAAGCCCGGTCGAAAGCGCATACACAATCCGTACAGGCGCAAGCGGACTTTAAATCCGGAGGGATTTTAAATGAAGGAAATAACGGCAATCATCCGCATGAACAAGGTGCAGAAGACACTTGATGCCCTTGATGGATGCGGATACCCCTCATTCACCGTCGAAAAGGTGATGGGCCGTGGTAAGCAAAAGGGATTGTGTTTTGAATTCAATCCTCCACTCCCGGAACAGCCAGAACCAGAACTTACCCACGTACCTTTTGTCCCAAAGCGTATGTTCACAATCGTTGTGGATGACAAGGCAGCAGAGAAGGTAATACAGAGAATAATCAACATCAACCAGACAGGCCATTCAGGAGATGGAAAGATCTTCGTCACAGACATACCTGAAGCTATCAGGGTAAGGACCGGAGAATCCGGAGAAGATACTGTAGGGAGGAATATGGAATGAGTTCAGAAGTAGAGAGATCACAGAGCGTCATCGATGAGATGATGAAGATCTACCCTAAGAAGACTGAAAAGGACAGAAGGAAGCACTTTACAGTCAAGGACTCATGCGAAACGGAGCAGCACATCGAAGCCAACGCCAAGACGGTCCCTGGTATAATGACAAACCGTGGTTGCGCATATGCCGGTGGAAAGGGTGTGGTAATGGGACCTATCAAGGATATGGTTCACATCACACACGGACCAATTGGATGTGGATACTACACCTGGGGAACCAGGAGAAACATGGCAAAGGCAGAAGATGGCGGCGACAACTACATGCAGTACTGTTTCTCAACAGATATGAAAGAAACAGACATTGTATTCGGTGGTGAAAAGAAGCTCAGAGATGCAATTGATGATGCAATGGCAATCTTCAAGCCTGGAGCTATCTCCATCAATGCAACATGCCCGGTAGGACTTATCGGTGACGATATTGAAGAAGTTGCACGTAACGCAGAAAAGGATTATCCCGGATTAAAAGTACTGGCTCTTCGCTGTGAAGGATACAGAGGTGTAAGCCAGTCTGCAGGACACCACGTTGCAAGTAACGTAATCATGGAACAGCTCATCGGTACTGAAGAACTTGAGAACCCAACACCATTTGACATCAACATCTTTGGTGAATACAACATTGGTGGTGACCTCTGGGAAGTCAAGCAGCTCTTTGAGAAGATCGGATACCGTATCGTTTCAAGCTTTACTGGAGACGGTTCATACCACAACATCTCAAAGGCACACCAGGCAAAGCTCAGTATCCTCCTCTGTCACAGGTCAGTTAACTACACTAACCGTATGATGGAAGAGAAGTACGGAGTTCCATGGCTCAAGGTCAACTACGTTGGTGTTGAAGGAACAAAGAAGACACTCAGAAAGATGGCTGAATACTTCGATAATGAGGAACTCACAAAGAAGACCGAAGAAGTTATCGAAGAAGAAATGGCAATGATCCAGCCTGAACTTGAGAAGTACAGGAACAAGCTCCAGGGCAAGACTGCATTCATCTATGCTGGTGGATCAAGATCCCACCACTACCAGAACCTCTTTGAGGATCTCGGAATGAAGGTACTTGTTGCAGGATACCAGTTCGCTCACCGTGATGACTACGAAGGTAGACAGATCCTTGACGGTCTGAAGGAAAAGGCATCCAGTGGAATTCTTGAAGACCTCCACTATGAGAGAGATCCAGACTTTGTACCTGCTATCAGTGAAGAACGTATGGCAGAACTCAAGGAAAAGCTTGGTCTTATGCAATATGAAGGAATGCTTCCTGAAATGAAGGATGGTGCGATCATGGTAGACGACCTTAACCACCATGAGACAGAATTCCTCATCAAGGAACTCAAGCCAGACCTGTTCTGTTCAGGTATCAAGGATAAGTACTGGGCACAGAAGATGGGAGTCCCATCCAGACAGATACACTCATATGACTACAGCGGTCGTTACACCGGATTTACTGGTGTACTGAACTTCGCAAGAGATGTAGACATGGCAGTAAACAACCCAAGCTGGAAGCTCCAGAAGACCCCATGGAAGGGAGAATAAGGAGGTCTGAAAAATGTTAGATTATACACCAAAGGAAGAAGTGCAGAGAAAGGCACTGGTTGTTAACCCTGCAAAGATCTGCCAGCCAATTGGTGCAACATATGCTGCACTGGGCATACGCAACTGTATGCCTCACAGCCACGGTTCACAGGGATGTCTCTCATACCTGAGAATGGCTCTTACAAGACACTTCAGAGAACCAACCATCGGTACAACAAGCAGTTTCTATGAAGGTACTGCTGTATTCGGTGGCGCATCAAACCTTAAGAAGTCACTTGAAAACATCGAAGCCGTATACACACCAGAAGTCATTGCAATACACACAACATGTCTCTCCGAGACAATTGGTGATGATGTGGGCTCAATGATCGAGGATGCAAGGGAAGAAGAACTCATCGACCCATCCATCAAGCTCTGCTCAGCATCAACCCCAAGTTATGTAGGTTCCCATGTAACAGGTTACGACAACATGGTAAAGTCATTTGTCACAACCTTTGCACAGAAGACAAAGCCAAATGGAAAACTCAACTTAATTCCTGGTTTTGTTGACCCCGGAGACATTCGTGAGATGAAGAGATTACTCTCCATCATGAATATTCCTACGATCGTCTTCCCTGACCAGACAGATGTACTGGACACAGGACTTGAATGGAACGTGGGCTCTTTGCAAATGGCGGAACACCAATTGGTGATGTCGAAGACAGTTACAAACTCCATGGGTACAATCGCACTCTGTTCAATGGCAGGAGGTGCAGCAGCAAAGGTATTCCAGAACAAGTTTAAGATGCCAGTCCAGATAGGACCTGCTCCAATAGCGTACGCTTTACAGACAGGTTCATTATGAAGGCAGCTGAGCTTGCAAACGTCGCAATCCCACCTGAACTTGAACAGGAAAGAGCAAGGGTCGTAGACATGATGACAGATGCCCACCCGCACTTCTACGGAAAGAAGGTAGCCATATTCGGCGACCCTGACATTATAGAAGGTCTCACAAGCCTGGTGCTTGAGATGGGAATGGAGCCAACTGTGGTCCTAACAGGATCAGTCAGCAAGTCATTCGTAGAAAGAGTTTCAGAAATGGTACTCCCACTGTATCCTGACTCACAGATTCTTGCAGAAGCTGATCTCATTTACACTCCACCAGATCATAAAGAATGAGCCTGTAGACATGCTGATCGGTAACACCTATGGTAAGCACATTGCTCTTGCAGAGGATATCCCACTGATCAGGGTAGGGTTCCCAATCATGGACAGGGCAAACCTGCACCACTTCCCGGTCATGGGATACGCAGGAGCAGCTCGCATGATCGAGTGGATAGGAAACACTTTCCTGGATATCAAGGATAAGACGATTCCTGAAGAAGAACTTGAGGTCGTTCAGTAACGACCTCATTAAACATTTTCGGAGTGAGAACATGCCAGACATTACAAGCGTGGTAGATACGCTGGATGAAAGAAAGCCATACATTGAACTAAAGCAGGCAAACAAGTCAGGAGAACTTGCATGCGACAATACATCTATTGCCGGTGCAATGAGCCAGAGGGCTTGTGTATATTCAGGAGCACGTGTGGCACTAAATCCCGTAACCGATGCAGTCCACCTCGTACATGGTCCCATAGGGTGTGCAAGCTACACCTGGGATATCAGAGGAAGCCTGTCAAGTGACAAGGAAACTTTCCGTACCAGTTTTTCAACTGATATGAAGGAGCTCGATGTTGTATTTGGTGGCGAGAAAAACTCTCAAGCAGTATTGACGAAATTGTCGAGTTGTATAACCCACCTGTCATCTTTGTCTATTCAACCTGTATTGTCGGTATAATCGGCGACGATCTCGAAGCCATTTGTAAGGAAGCAACCCAGAGGGTTGGAATACCAGTATTACCTGTTCAATCGGAAGGATTCAAGGGTACAAAGTCTGACGGGTATAAGGCAGCATGTAATGCGCTTATGAACCTTATCGGAACAAAGGAACCTGAAATAACATCCGAATACAGGATAAACATACTCGGTGATTACAATGTGGCAGGAGACGTCTGGCTGGTAAAGCCCCTCTTTGAGAAGATGGGAATACAGGTGATTACTTCAATGACAGGAGATGCAACCGCAGACAGCATCTCAAAGGCACATGGAGCACAATTGAACCTTGTGCAATGTTCAGGTTCCATGACATACCTCGCAAAGTGGATGAATAAGGAATACGGCATTCCTTTCAGAAAGGTAAGCTACTTTGGAATAGAGGATCTTTCAATTGCACTTAGAACAACTGCTGAATTCTTTGGTTCAGAAGAAATGATGAACATTGCTGAAGAAATAATCGAGCAGGAAACAAACAGGATAATGCCTGAAATACAGGAAATTAGAAGCAGGCTTGAAGGGAAGACTGCAGCAATTTACATGGGCGGGGCAACCAAGGCATTAACATTGATAAAGGGCTTCCGTGAACTTGGAATGGAAGTCGTTATAATAGGAACACAAACCGGAAAGCGTGATGATTACAAGGAGATCAGTTATCGTGTAAAGGACGGAACTGTCATCGTAGATGATGCAAACGCCCTTGAACTTGCCGATCTTCTCAGGAATCAGAAAGCAGACCTCATGGTAGCAGGTGTCAAGGAAAGATTCTGGCTTTTAAGCTTGGAGTTTCTTTCTGTGACTTTAACCATGACAGGGTCATTGAGTTTGAAGGCTACGACGGATTCTTAATTTTGCAAGGGAGCTTGACACCACAGTCAACAGCCCTGTGTGGAGATACGTCGGAAGCAAGATAGAAGACTCATATTCCGGAAGTAACGGGGCAGAAGAAACAAACGGAACCGATGCCAGGGCAGAAGGGACCGAAAGATAGAAGGAAGGGAAACAATATGCAGGAAATTAATCCCATTACACAACAGCAGGAGTCTGTGGCATGACCGAGCGCAATTATACAACTGTTAACCCCTGTATAATGTGTCAGCCAATTGGCAGTGTAATGGCTTTTAAGGGAATCGAGGATTCAATGGTTCTTTTACATGGATCACAGGGATGTAGCACCTATATGAGACTGCACCTTGCGCACCATTTCAGGGAACCGGTAGATATCGGTTCAAGTTCACTGAGTGAAAAGGGCTGTTTATGGTGGAAGCGAGAACCTGAAGAAGGCTCTTAAGAACATCATACTTCGTTATAACCCAAAGGTCATCGGTGTTTCAACAACTTGTCTTGCCGAGACAATCGGAGATGATATTACACGTATAATCAGTGAATTCAGGGAAGAAGAAGGCGTTGGAGATGAAAGGATAATCATCCCGGTTCCAACACCAAGCTATGAAGACAGTCATAACAGCGGATACATCAAGGCTGTTGAGGCAATTGTCAAGACATTTACTATGGATGAATCAAAGAAGGAGATATTCAACAACAAGCTCAATGTTGTGCTTTCAGAAAACATCTCACCTGAAGATACAAGGGAACTTAAGCACGTATTCGACAGTATTGTCGGGCTTAACTCATACATACTGCTCCCGGATATCTCAGAGACCTTTGATGCACCAATGACAGGAGATCTTCATAAAATTCCTCCTGGAGGAACAACACATGCCGATATTGCGGATATGAAGAACAGTGCTGCAACCATCGGACTTGGAATTACCAATGACAACAAAGCGGTCAACTACCTTGAGCAGACGTTTGATATCCCTTCACAAAACCTGCCCCTCCCGATAGGACTTGAATATACTGACAGGGTTTTGGCCGCATTATCTAACATATCAGGATCTGAAATTCCGGATGATTTCCAGAAGGAAAGAGGTAGACTGATAGATGCCATGGTAGATGCTCACAAGTATGTATACGGAACAAAGGTTGCCATTTACGGTGATCCGAACAACGTACTTGGAATGCTTTCCCTTGTACTTGAGAACGGAATGCATCCAATACTTGTGGTTGCTTCAAGCAAGTCACCAAGATTTGCTGAACAAGCCATGGAAAGAGTTAAGCAGGTAAAGCCTGACTGCGATGTTACCATCCTTGAAGATGTTGACTTTGATACATTCAATGATGCAATCCAGAAGGCAAAGCCCGAGATGCTTATAGGCAATTCAAACGGGAAGTATATTGCAAAGGAATTAAACGTCCCGTTGATTAGATTCGGCTTCCCTATACATGACAGGGTCGGTGCCCAGAGAATACTGACACTTGGATATAAGGGAGCAATGCGCATGCTTGACAGTATTACCAATACTATCCTGGAAGTCCAGGATACTGAATTAGCTGCGAAATGGTCTGAACCGGAAAGCTATGTTCCGCTCAGCGAAGATAGCTTTCACTCCGCAGAAGCGTGAGGACAAAACAAAGAATGTGTGAAAAAACAATGCAGGATTAAAAACGTAAAACCCTTTCCTGCATTCCTTTTTATTTTTAGTAAGAATTCAGTATTTTGAAACTAACTTTCAAATCAGTATACCCACACGACCTGTGGATCATGTTTAGGTGGCTCTTCTGTTTCCCTTAATTCATAACCAAACACTATTGGTGCTACAACCCGGTAATCAGGAGTAATTCCAAGCTCATCAAGCAGCTCGGCACTTTCCTGTACAAAGCAGGCAGAACCTATCCAGCAACTTCCAATCCCCATGGAATGGGCTGCAAGCATCATGTTCTCAGCACAAAGCGAGCAATCATAATCAGTAGTTATACCTGCATTGTTGCCAAGGACTATTACAAGTACCGGAGCATCATAAAAAATATTAAATTCTTCCATGGAAAGGTACTTTTTGAAATCATCTATCGTTTCACCAGTAGCCTCTTCCAGCTTTGCAAGGAGACGTGGTTTACAATGATCCGAGATCCGCGTCATCATCTCACGGTTCTTGATCACAACAAAAAACCACGGCTGAGAATTAAAACCGGAAGGGGCATGAATACCAGCATCAATTATAGTCTTGATCTCTTCATCGCTTACATCCCTGTCAGCAAATTCACGAACGCTTCTGCGTGTCTTTATATTTTCAATTACACAATTTTCTTCCACTCCCATTTGAAATCACCCTATTTGTTTGATTCAAGGAATTCCTGCAATGATATCTGCATAAGACTGTCAGGATCCTCCACATCCTTATGGACATAAAGACCACACCAGCAGCGTTTCATTGCATCATAGTGTTCCCTGTGAAAAGGAATACAGGGACAAACAAGTTTCATGTCATGCTCCCTCTCACCTGTCAGGCCCTGACAGGGACAGAAAGGACTTCCTTTTTCCTTTTCAAGCATAACTTCCTGCTCAAGCAAGAACTCAACCAGTTCTGTATCAGGACTGAACTTGTAACCCAGCGGAGCCACTACCTTTGAGAACATGGACCTGAGCTTTTCTTTCCTTTCTTCTGCATCCATGTAGAATCACAACCCCAGCAATTTGGCATATTTGTCCGGGTTGTAACCTACTACTATCTCATCATCAATTTTCACAAAGGGGAAAGACATTTCTGCACCGTGTGCCAGACAATCTTCCCTTATTGCTTTCTTGGTACTATCATCTGCTTTATCGTAATCAGTGTATTCAAAGGGAACATCGTGCTCCCTGAAGAATTTCTTTGCCCTCATACACCATGGACAGGTACTGAGGGTGTACATAACTATTTTCTTCATAATCCTGCACCTTCCATATTCACAAAAACACTGCCATCCATAACTTTAGTTTCATAGACAGGCAATTTTATTTCGTTAGCATCAATAAATTCTCCACTGCGAATATCAAATCTCCAGTCATGACATGGACATTTGATCACATATTCTTCCAGAGTCCCTTTTGATAACGGGCATTCCATGTGAGGGCACTTATTAGACATTGCAAAAAATGTACCGTCCTTTTTGAGAATCAGAACCTTTTTACCCTCAAGTAATAATGCTTTTTTGTCACCATCAGGAAGCTCATCTTCCTTAATTGCCAGAACCCATCTGTTTTCTGTGTTCATGGTTAATTCCTTTTTTATGCAAGCACGGATATTTTCCCGTCCTTTACCTGTGTATCAAATACATTAACTTTTATTTTGTCAGAGGCTACGTATGCCCCGGTGCGAATATCGAATGTCCAGTTATGGCACGGACACTTCAAAGAGTAGTCCTGCAGAATTCCCCCTGTAGCGGACAATTCATGTGAGGACAACGGTTCTCAAGAGCAAATATCTCCCCGTCCTTGCGAATCAACAGTATCTGCTTATCTCCTGCACTGACAGGTTTCATTTTACCTTCTTTTACTTCATCATCATTTGCAGCGATTATCCAGGAAGTCATTTGAGATCTCCTTACGGCAGGATTACAGGAAAACTAAAATCTCCCCATCTTCCACTTTATTTTCATAGACATCAAGAGTTTCATCAATTTCGCCCTGGTATTTACCACTCCTTATGTCATATTCCCAGCCATGACAGGGGCATTTCAGGATGAACTCATCACTGAAGGTTCCTTTGGAAAGACGGCAACCCATGTGTTTGCACTTACCTGAAAGAGTGTATAAAGTCCCGTTTTTCCTTATGAGGAGAACAGGTTTTCCTTTGACTCTTGCAAAGTCCATACTTCCTTCTTTCAGGTCATTATCCTTTAGGGCATAATACCAGGATTTTTCCGACATTTAAACCTCCTATAAATAATCAGGGGTTCAAAAATATAAATAGTTGTCGTGAAATAAAAAAAGGCAGCAAGGCAATTAACAATTACTCTTGCGTTTGAAAATAACGATACTCTCTCCAAACAAGGAACATGCTGATAAGGGCAGCCATGAGGTCTGATATCGGAAATGCCATCCACACTCCTGTAAGATCGAAGTAATATGGAAGAAGTATTACCAGAGGTATCAGGAATAATATCTGGCGGCACATTGAAAGGAAGAAGGATGGCTTTGCCTTTCCCACGGACTGGAAAAATGTAGTTCCTATAACATTAAGACCTATCAAAGGACTTGCCAGCACCATTATTCTCAGAGCAGATGCTCCGCTGCTTATAAGGTCAGCATCGGTACTGAACATGCTGAAGAAAGTACCCGGGAATACTGACAGCAGGATGAAACCACAAAACCCAAAGAGAGTGGTGATCATCAGTGATTTCTTAACTGATTCATTAACCCTCTCATAGTTCTCTGCTCCATAATTATATCCGACAATTGGCTGCAATCCATGGGAGATACCTATGATAGGCATGAGAATTAGCATAAGCAATTTGATGGCAACACCGAACACAGCAATTGAAAGGTCTCCGCCATAGACTGCGAGCACGTTGTTCAGTACCAGCATCATGAAACTGTTGGATGCTCCCATGACAAATGATCCGAAACCGATGGTTGATATTTCTTTTATCAGGTTAAATTGTGGTTTGAAATTTGCTATTTCAAGCCTTAGTGGGCTTTTACCACTCATGTAGTAGTGCACAAGGTAGAGAGTTCCTGCCAGTTGTGCAAGTACGGTTGCAAGGGCTGCACCCTTTACACCCATGCCAAAACCGAACATCAGTATGGCATCAAGGAAGATATTCAGGACACCTGAAAAGATCATGTTGTTCATTGCAATCTTCGGGTTACCTTCGGCCCTCACGAGATTATTCAATACGAAACCGAATGTAAAGGCAAGTGTGCCCTGCAATATGACAACAGCATATTCTTTTGCGTAGACAAGGTTATCCACAGTGGCACCGAAGAGGTTCAGCACTGTGTCCACGTTGAAAAAGAAGATTACCTGGAAAATTATACTTAACAGCAGTGTATAGGTAAAGACATTCCCAAGAGTCCTTTCTGCCTTTTTGGCATCCTTTGAGCCAAGCATCCGGGATATCACCGAAGAACCGCCCACTCCTATGCCAATGGAGAGTGCTATCATTAGCATCTGCAACGGAAAAGCAACGGCTACTCCTGCAATTCCCAGTACACTCTGATCACCAAGTGCTCTTCCTACAAAGAAAGTGTCAACAAGGTTGTAGAATGCCTGTACAAGAAGTCCTATTATTGCCGGTGTTGCCAGCTTCCAGATCAGCGTATTGATCTTCTCGGTTCCTAAGAACTCGCTTTTGTTATTCATGATGTTTTCCTGATGTCAATGATAATTGTTTTTCATTCACTTTGATGACTTTCGGTCATACTCCATGAGAGTGTTATTGGCTTTATCGAGGAGTTTCCTGAAGACCTGTTCCTCCTCACTAGAAAATTCAGAAAGAAGAATCCCGTTCCAGTCCTGAAGAGTGACTGTTGATCAGGGGAATAATTTCCCTGCCTTTTTCAGAGATGAAACCCTGAATATACGCCTGTCATCCTCGTCCTTCTCACGGAAAACATAGCCTTCTTTTTCAAGTGCTGTTATAGCCCTTGTTGCTGTAGCCTTACTCAACCTGAGATAGCGTGCCAGGCTTTCCTGGGAACATCCGTCTTTATGAGAGAGGGTGAGCAGGAATGCAAACATCAGGCTTTCAGCCTGTATGCTTCAAGTGCATTCTCGATGTACAGATGATTGTGCGAAAAGATACAGGCGATCTTAGCACCGATTCTTTCGGATTGCTTCATATTATTCCTTAGTAATTAGTTTCATGTGAAACTAAATGGTTTAACGTGAAACTAATATATAAAGCTATGGCGAAAAACACAGATAAATCATAAATTATTAATATATTTATCTAATTTTTATACGTGGATTCAATGTTTTACTATTAATTAGCAGTTTACAGGTTCATCACCATGCTAGAAAAGAAAATAACCATTGCAATGATCATTTCTTTATTAGTCATAATTTCTATAATTCCAGGAGTCATGACAGATGTTTGGGATTTAGTCTCCCCTGCAAAATCGCTTGACGAGTTCGAACCCTTTAAAACATCCTACGTAGAGGGGCATGGTGTGGAAAATATTGATATTTCTCCTGATAACAAATTTGTTGTAAGTAGTACTTTGAGTACGGTCAATTTCTGGAATACAGTGAGACGAGATGAGTTGTACGGGCGTCACATGCAGAATGATGGAACCAGTGCTACAGTAGAAGATCATGAACCATACTACAACCTTGTGGACATTGAATTTTCTACACCAGGAAACTATTGTTTGGTAGGTTCCAATAGCAATCATCCGTATTACGGCGGGGTGATAGCATCACATTTGACACTCTACAACATGACACACAGCATAGGTGTTGCCAGCAGAACTTTCAGAACACACCAGATAAACGATACTCTCATAGAAGATACCGCTATTTCCCCGGACGAAACAACCTATGCTGCCTGTACGGAAATGACTGCAAACCCCGAAAGTTGTACAATAACTTTCTGGGATATTGAAACCAGTGAAGTGGTGAATTCAATTACGAGTGACAATTACAAGGCAACTTCTATCACGTTCACGCCTGATGGAGAATATCTTGTTGCAAGCTTTGATAACAGTATAAATCCTGACAGAATAGTTGTTTTTGATCTGGAAAATGGGGAGATTGTCAGGACAATAGAAGAAAAGGCGGTTGCTGATCTTCACTTCTCCGATGATGGGAAGATTCTTGCTGCAGGCAGTATCTATCGTAACGATGTGATTATCTGGAATGGACACTCTTACGAGGAAATGTACCGCTTGAGTGGATTGGAACTTCCTCCAGACAGTACTGCATTGTCACGGGATGGAAAATATATCATGAGCATGGATTTTACCAGGCTGATAGTATGGGATACGGATTCAAAAAGAAAGATCGTGAGTAGCAGAAGTCAAAAACTTAATTTTACCCGCTCTTTCACAGCAGGTACATTCTCAGACGATGGCAAATATCTTGTGATAGCATTGAATGCAAAGAGAGGCTCCCCGTATACCGTGCAACCTGATTATAGCTCAGGAATGGTCTTTATCTATGATTTTGAAGAGATTCTGGATGAGTATAATTCATGAAACTATTTTTGAATATTAAAACTGGAAAAAGGGCTCTGTAGAAATCCCATTGATATGAGTGACACAAACATTGCTCTTTTTTAGGTCCACAAAAGCAACCTGAAATCTAAAAACGAAGTAGCCATCCGCCGAAGGCGGCACATTCCGATGCTGCTGAACAGAAAATAATTGCAAAAAATATTGATATTATACAGAGAATTCTACGTGATTCCTGAGAAGAAAGTACAAAAAATTTGCAGATTATTTTGTTTCTTATTGTGGGAAAATTCCGGCTTCGCCGGACCCTTCGGGATGGTTTTGGTTATTTATAATCCCTTCATTACCATTCTGAAGAATACTGAAATAATGCTGTTGTTGAAATTTCTAAGAGCCTTTGATTTATAAGTGAAAAAAGGAAAAAAGAGGAGATGAAAAATCAATAACTGGATGGTATATCATCCCAGTTATCAGGTGCATCTCCGCTTCCTGAACTTGTATCAAGGAAGTATTCATTGTTGTAATAGTACCAGAGCTGTACTACGGTGTAGTCTTCGTCCTGGAAGTAATCGAAGTCAATGTCTTCGTAATCATCGGGATAGACTACTTCCTCAAGGTCATCATCATAGTAAGGACCTACTGTGGCATCTACAGGGAACCATTCTCCGTCCTCGTAGACCTCCACCCATGCATGTCCTCCGGTACTGCCGCCAAAGTTCACAAGACCTATGGCAACCCTTACTTCATCTCATCATATTCACCGGAGCCGATAAGCAGTGATGCCAGGGTGTTTTGCCTGATCCTCACAGTCACTTACGATCTCACCGGAAACAGGATTTGTATCATAGTCCGGAGTTTCCTCAGGAACTCTGTAGGAGTTAACCATGCTTCCTGCTGGCCGTTGAGGGTGCTGTCGGATACCCATATCCATGAAACTGCCGTTTCATAGATTTCCTCTGCATCATCAAGGTCTTCATCATCAAGATAATCCTGAACTGCATCTGCATACGGAGTTACATATTCCCGGAGTTCCGAAACATCAGTTATGGAAAGTGTGCTCTCCTGCAAATAATCCATAAATTCTTCCCTGTCAGTCATTTCCTGCTGCATTCTTGGAACAGGGGCCATCTGGGCGTTCCGGGAAGGCATATTTGAAGGAGTAGTGGTCATTGCATCCTGCGACCTCATATCCTGCATGTTTTGCATATTCTGCATATCCTGATAGTTTTGTGGAGTTTGCATATTTTGCGGGTTCTGCATCTGATTTTGATTCTGGCCAAATCCCAGTCTCTGTGCCATATTGGAACTATAGAACTGCTGGCTGGCCACAGCGGACATCTGCTGCATATGTGTCCTCATATTTCCTGCAATTCCATCCTCTGTGGAAACAGAAGAAAGGGTCGAATCATCATTTTCACCGGCCACTGCATAGGCCGAAAACATCAGTATCATTGCCATAATTGTTGACAACACCAGTTTCTTCATAGCATGTCACCTTATTCTGAATTCTCTGTTTAATCCATGTTTTTTAGTTGACTGCTTGCCCCACTGTTTCCTGAATTATAGTAAAGGTCCATATGAAGCGTTAAAGCCCCATATGAGACCTGCCAATTCCCTTCAGGAGAGGAATTTGATTTTTGTTTTTTAATTTTTACTTCAGACTTACTCGTATCTCAGTGCATCCACCGGCTTCATCTTTGATGCATTGAATGCAGGTATCACTCCTGAGAGTACTCCAATGAAAACTGCAATGGAGATACCCATAAGCATCAGATCCGGTGCAACGGTGGAACCCATGGACGAACGCATCATGGAAATTCCTAGGTACGGCATCAGGGATGTAAGCACAAGACTCAGCAATATACCGAGCACACCTCCTACAAAGCCCACAAGCGCCGAGTTAAACAGGAATATCATCAAAATATCCTTGTTCTTGGCACCAATAGCCTTCATTGTACCGATCTCCTTGGTCTTTTCCATCACGGATGTGAACATCGTGTTTGCAATACCCACAGAACCTACAACAAGTGATACACCTGCTATGGCTCCCAGGAATATTGTCATTGATTCCATCATCTCACTGGCAGATTCTGCCTGTGACAGTGAATCGGAAACACTGAAGTCCCTGTCATCTTCGTCCATGATACCTCTTGATAGCATCAGACGTTCTTCGATATCTTCGACAACAGTTTCAACATAATCTGTATCAGATGCCTTTACGACAATGGTATCGTAAACATTATTTTCTGCATCTTCTATGATTTCAACTGCTGCATCTATGGGCATGATGATGGCATTATCACTCTCATCTTCTGCCAGTATGCCTACGACCCTGTAGGATTTGCCTTCGATGGTTAACACACGGTTCAGGCCTACTTCATCGTCAAACATATCGTGAGCTATACCATAACCTATAACCACAACGTTACTGTCAGAGGCATCCAGCAATCTGCCGGATTCCAGCTCATAGGTCACTGTATACTGCCAGACCTGATTATCAACTCCTGTCACTGAAAGATCAGCTGTCTCACCCATGAAATATACTTCCAGATCACTGCCGGATATCTGTCCATAAATGTAATCTATGTTACCAACCGCTTTCAGGGCTTGTATATCCTTTTTGGTCAACTCGGGATCATCGTCATCGGAGGAAGATGAACTGCTGGAACCACCTCCCATGCCAGGAGGACCTCCTCCTGGTCCTCCAGCTGATGCATGAGAATAACCAGGAGTTATCTGGATCAATGTCAGGTCCATATCAGCAAACCTGTCTTCCATATCTGCAGCCATACTATCACTCAGTGCCATGATGGTGATAACTGAGCCTACACCGATAACGATACCTATTATAGTGAGCCAGCTTCTGATCTTACTGTGGACCAGGATGTTAGTAGCAAGCTTTAGATAGGTACTTCGTCTCATTGCTTTTCCTTCTTCAGTATCTTAGCCTTGAGATTCTTTATCTCTACGTTGAGTGGAACATAGTTGCCTTCTTTGAGCATCTTCTTCTTTCTGTAGTTGAGTCCCAGAACTGCGACTACTAAGATCACGGCACCATACAACAGATAACTGTTAGATGATGAACTCTGGCCTCCGGGTCCACCTGACATTCCTTCTGCCATTGTGCCGCCAGTCAGTTCCTCGATCTGAACCGCTTTTTCTACAACTTGCCTCTGACCTGCAGAGTCTGTGTATTCAATGTTCACAAGAAGCTCACTCTTGGATTCCATTTCTTCCTGCATGGCTTCCATATCATCTTCAGTCATCTCAGAAGGTTCTGCCTGGGCTGTTCCTGAGGAATCATCACTCATGGAAGGCATTGAGCTAGTCTGGGAGATTGAGAATGACGTGATTGTATAGTCACCCTTCTCGAGGTTTCCTACAATTGTTGAAGTACTTCCTGTTGCCTGGAAATTATCCTGTTCAGGAATTGACACCTTCACAGAGTAAGCCTCATTGTTACCTACGTTTGCAAGGGAGAGGGAAACTTCTCCTTCATCACTCTCTGAGTAACTAAGGTCAAAGTCTGTTGTGCCTCCTACAAAGAGACCGGCTTTGGTTGCAATTGTTGAAAGGTTTGATTCGTAGTCCTCAAATTCAAGTGTAATGTCAAGCTGGTAAAGTCCCGGTTCTGCATTTACGTCTGCCATTACGGAATATGTTACCGTTGCAGATTCACCTACGTCAAGGTAACTGATGTACTTGGTATTTGATGAGTATACAGGCAGGATTACACCGGTTGCTTCGTCCCATGAGATTGCCATGTTGGTAATAGGAGAGTTACCTGTGTTTGTGATGACAAACTCAAGGGGTTCCACTGTTGCAACATCAATATTTGACTCGCTGATAGTAACAATCTGTGCATATTCCTGACCCTGTATCTCTACTTCTACGGTGGTTGAGACACTGGAATCAGTATCACTGTCACTGACAACTACATCAATATCATAGTGCCATCTGCAACATCAGAATCGACCTTAAGCTTGAACTTGACAAGGGTTGCATCGTCTTCATCCTGACGTGCTTCCAGGAAGGAAATTGTCTTTGTTAATGATTCACCGGATACTTCAGTAAAAGGATATTCCGGATCAATTGATATTACTATATTAGTAAGGTCCTTGCTTCCAACATTCTGGATGCTGAAGGTAAGTTCTACTGTTTCACCGGGCCTTGCCGGACTTGGGCTTTGCGTCATAAGACTTGCCTCAACACCTGCTGCACCTGCACTGAGGTCTGCAGCAACTGTGCTGATTGGCAATATCAGTACTAATAATAACAACAATAATTTTCTCATTTTTATCACATTGCTTCACGATTTTTTATCTCTATACTGTCGACCATTCCATCTTTGATATGAACTACACGATCTGCATACTTTGTAAGGTCCGGATCGTGGGTGATCATTATGATTGTTTTACCTTCTTTCTGGTGAAGGTCACTTAAGAATTCAAGAATGTAATTTCCTGTTTCACTATCCAGGTTTCCTGTAGGTTCATCCGCAAGGATAACTTTAGGATCTACTGCCAGGGATCTTGCAATTGCAACTCTCTGCCTCTGGCCACCGGATAATTGTGAAGGGAGATTGTATTTTTTGTCTCCAAGAGAGACTATGTTAAGAAGTTCTTCTGCTCTCTTCCATGAATCATCAGGGTCAGCTTCCTGGAATTCAAGAGGAAGCATTACGTTTTCGATTGTGTTTAAAGTGGGTAGCAAATTGAAGGTCTGGAAAATAAAACCAATCAGTTGTCCCCTGATCTGGGCAAGTTCTGATTCCTTCATCCGGGCAATGTCCCTGTTGTTAAGTTCCACAACGCCCTTGCTTGGAATATCCAGACATCCGAGCAGGTTCATCATTGTACTTTTACCGCTGCCACTGGGACCAAGTATTACTACAAATTCCCCGTGGAGGATTTCCAGATCAACTCCCTTCAGGGCTGCAAACTCAACTTCTCCCATTTTGTATATCTTCCATACATCTGTAAGACGCATGAGAGTGTCAGGATTGCTCTCTGAAGGCTTGTTTTCTGTATTAGTGAAATTCTCGTCCATAATTCACCTCAATTTTATTCCCTTATCAATATAATATAGTGGATAAATATAATAGTACTTTTTGTTGAACTTTTGCAAGGTCAAACTAATTTGTAAATTATCCCACCCTTGTAATATTCAGCAAACGATCCATCTGTTCATTACTCAGTTTCTCTTCCAGGGAATAAAATGCTGAATCAGCAAACTTGTTGTTTTCCTGGTCAATTACCTGAACTTTTGTTTTGATAATTTGAATCGTCATGTTACTCTTTTCTTTCATGTTTGACTCTCCATTTCGGATAAGAGACACCTGGCGGATAGGAGACAGGTGTCTCTTATACGAGGGGGTGGTTGTTGGTACTATGGTGACACCGGGCTGGATGTGGTTGGGGGTTGGTGTCACCAAACTTGGGTGGTACCTGCCAGGTAAACCCGACAGGCAATTCCCTAATTCGTAGTTTTAAATAAAAGCATACTTACAGGAAAAGTCGCTGAAAACAACAACAATTTACAGATGAAGCTTTATAGGGCTTTTAAAGTTTAAAAAAATAGAAAATAATGTGTTTAAAGCTTATCAAACTAATAATGCAAGATCAAAATTAAAAATAAAAATCAAAATAGAATATTTTATAAAAAATATATATTATTGATTTCTGACAGCTTAGAATAAGTCAGATCCCTGAATAAGGCAAGTTAATCATCAGATTCAACCAGGAACAATACGTTTCCACGGCCTTTCTTGAATTTCTGGATCTTACCCCTCTTTTCAAGATCAAGAAGCATAAGACTTACCTTGCCTTCCGAATATTTCAGGCGCTTACGCATATCTTTCTGGGTCATTCTGCCGCCCTGGGACTTAAGAATATCAAGAATCTCCTGAAGATCCGAAGGAACCGGCTCATCAGAAAGATCATGTTCGGGAGCTTCCTCTGGATTATTCTCAGGAGCACTTACAGTTTCTTCAACTATTTCAGGTGTAAGTTCATCCCGGACAGGAGCTTCAGGCAAAGGCTTTTCAGTTTTAGCAGGCATTGCTTCTGCTTTTTCTGCCATAGTATGAGATTCGGCCGGAGATTTGTGTTTTTTCCCTGGAAGTGTTGCCTGCGGTTTTCTTTTAAGCTGGGAAACAAGTAAAGCCAGGAGAATAATAACCACTACAACAGCTCCAATCAGAAGTAAACTACTCTGGGAATTATCTGATCCCGTAGCAGAACTGTTAATTACCTGCTCTTCTGAGCTGGAATAAGAAGGAAGGAGCAGCAAATCCAGCACATAGGTGCCCTCGTCTGAAACTTCAATTGTGTCTTCAGCGTAGTAAGTAAGCTGGTCATCTTCGTAATAGCTTGCTGTTATCCTGTAGCTGCCGTTTGGTAATTCAAAGGAGTAAACACCGTATTTTGCTACCATTGACTGCTCCGGAGTGGAATTCACCTCCACTATTGCATTGTCAAGAGGCTCGAATGTACTCCATTCATAGGCTACTCCGTGTACAGTTGCAATATCTGCTGCTGCTACTCCTGAGAACAGCAAAAGCATAATAATACAACTTATACAGGATATTACTCTCATACTTACCTCAACAAACAAACAGATCAACGATTTTCAAATATTGGTTTTGCCCAGCTGTTTTCCTCTACTGCAGTTCCATTATCAAATAAGTAAGTACCATTGCCTACCAGTTCAGCCTCGCCTGTGCCGCTGGCATCAATAATTATGTCCTCTGCCATCATTGCAACAGTATATTCTGAACCGGATACTGACACATTTCCTGTAACATTTAAATAGGAAAGCACTTCATGGGGCATGAGCAAATCATCGTCCGGACCTTTTTCCGGCATTTCTTCCATGTCAAAATCATATTCCATGTCAATTACTGTATCCCCGGAAAAATCAACAACTGAGAACCTTCCATTATAAAGGAAGAATTCAACATCAAGATCCCCGGATAATATAACTATACCACTACCTTTTGCTGAAAGAGCATTGTTGTACATTTTCACAGGACCGGGAAGATATGCCTTCACATCATCAAATATGGGTTTTAGCTTTAAATTTGCACGAATTATGCTGTCCCTTGAAAGTTTAAGATAGTCCTTACTCTCAGATTTTGATGAGGAATTTTCAGCCATTGACAGGTAATTTCTTGCTTCCGATACATCAGCAGAATAATCATTGATCCTTTCCTCAAGTTCCGGATTAGAATGACCGTTTTCCTTAAGGCCGGTAAGCACTCCTTCAAGGCGCACAACCATTTCCTCGGATTTTACAATGTTTTCCTCAAGAAAAGCAGTCTCATCCCGTGGAACCGGGTTTTCAACTATGTTAACAATTGAATAACCATCTTCATGAGGTTCATGCTCAAAATCAGAATAAAACGTTACTCCATGATGGTCTTCATGATCTTCATGAACGCCTGTTGTTCCTTGTATATCCCCGGAATCAGTAATACCTGAAATAACAACAAGTAAAATCAGAACTGCAATTACTACAAGAGGCATCTTTTTCATTGGAGATCACATCTTCTTAAACAACATGAAGCTAAGTCTGGTTTACAACAGGTTAACAGGTATAATATAACTTAAACGTTTTCTTTACTTTAAAATGGGGAGAATATTATATAAATACATACCTCCCGATAAAATAAATTCAAGTTGAGATTTAAGAGAGCAGGGATAAAAATACTCTTCTTAGATGAGGAATATTAAAAAAAGAATGATGACAGAGGACATTTATGTCCCGGTCACCATTTAAAATCCGTTTTTGTTGATACAGTATCACTGCATCTTAGCTCTGAATTTAGAGAGGGGCATTGATTTTCCAGATCAAGTTTCCTGAGAGGAGCCGGTTTTACATATGTATGTTCAGGATACAATGCCTGAACACGGGTTGCCTCCTGTAATCTGGATTCAATAAATTGTTTAAGTGAATCTTTTAAGTCTTCCATTTTTATCACCTTAATCGTTCAAGAGATGACCATTTTGGCGCATCTCTTAAACGAAGAGGGGGTTGTTGGTACAGTGGTGGCACCTAAGGCTGGATGTGCTGGAGTCAGGTGCCACCTAAGTGGGGTGGTTCCTGCCAGAGCAGTCATTCTGACAGTGATCCGTAGATTAGCAGTTTTAAATAAAAGGATACTTACAGCAAAAACCGTAAAGTAATAGCATAAAGCATTAATAAAGCTTTATGCAATGGTTTCACATGAAAATAAGAGACAAATAGACATTAAAAGACATTTAGAAGAATAATAACCGGTAATTCCAATAATTGCCACTTACAGTATAAATATAATATATCTCATTATGTTTAAGCGGAAAGGGACTCATCCTCTTCAATCAGGAACAAATCGTTGCCACGACCTTTCCGGACTTTCCTTAGATAGCCCCTATTCTCAAGATCCACAATCAAAAGACTTGCCTTACCTTCTGAATAATCAAGATAGCCTCGTAGCTCCTTTTGTGATATATGACCTCCATGCCCCCTTAAAATCTCAATTATTTCAAGCTGCTCGGAAGACAGGGTGGTTCTGGATTGCACATCTTGTTTTTCAATAAAAGTTTCCTCACATACAACGGGCTCCCGGACCGAGCTCAGATCTTCAGAGAGTTTTGAAATTGTTTTTGTGGTTTTTTTACCTTGATTTGAATCCTGCTTTGCGATTCTCAGGCGATAGAAAAGAACTAGTGCAATAATCGAGACCAATAAAAGAGAAATAACCATAGTCTTTAAAGAGGAAAAGCCCCGGGAAGACAAAATACCGTTCTCCGAAGATTCATCAGGATATGCAGGCAGCAATAGGAGATCAACAGTATAGCTTCCATTACCCGATACCGTGATATTTTCCTCAGCATAATAAGTCAGCTGTTCATCCTCAAAATACCTGGCAGTTATCAGGTAAGTCCCTTTTGGGAGATCAAAAGAATAGATTCCGCATCTGGCTACAACTGACTGTATTGGTGTGGAATTGACTTCTATTACAGTATTATTCAGGGGATAAAAGGTGTCCCACCCATAAGCCACTCCGTTTATAGTTGCAGTCTCCTGTGCAAAAACAGGTACTGTAAAAAGGAGAAGAATGGCGATGCAAGCTACCGTATATCCTGCCTTCATGCCATTTACCTTATTCATATTATTTCATATCAAATACCGGCGGAATCCAGATACCTTCATATTCCATAGTTGAATTGCTTGAAGTATACGTACCCTCGCCATACAGTTCAACATCACCTGTACCACTTATATCAAGTGTCACATCGGTGCTCATGACGGCTACGGTAAGTATTGAACCTGAAATGCTTACATTACCATGTACGTCGTTATATGAAATCATCTGATGCATGGTGTCATTTTCCGGAGTTACAACCTGTTCGGACTTTATAGCTGAACCATAGAGTTCATCAGTATTGATTTGCGCATCTCCTGCAAAATCAACGACTGAGAACTTACCTTCTGAAATTCTCATATCAAGATCCAGATCACCGGACAGAATTACAATACCTGCACCGCTTGCCTTCAGGCTTTCATTTCAGAAAACTTCAATGGACCTGGCAGATATGTTTTGATTTCAATGAAAATACCCTTCAACTCTGAATTTGCAAGGATTATTTTCTCTCTTGAAAGGGACATGTATTCCTGTTCATCTGATGCGGATGATGAATTGTCAGCCATTGAAATATAATCCTTGGCTTCGGATACATGCAAAGCATATTCTTTGACCATCCCATCCAGTTTTCCAACATCGTTGCCTTCTTCCTGAAGGCGCTTCACTGTTTCCTCCAGATTTTGCGCCATTTCATCTGATTTCTGGATATTATCCACGATGAATGTCTTTTCATCCCTGATTGAATCTGGTTTTCCAGAAGACATTGATGGGTCACCTTCAGATGAATCACTGCTTACATAAGACGAATATTTTGACAATATGTCATGAGGTTTATCTCTGCCATCATGGTGCCTGGAAGAATCCACAATACCTGTTATTAATACAATTAGTATGAGAAACAGGATCAGTATAAGTGGCATTTTCTTCATTTCGATCTCACCTCACTGAAATTTGTTCCCTGATAGTTTGTTTCTTTCTTGCAAATTGACATCATAATACACCTTAACGTTTTTACTACAATCACTGAGAAGCGAGATTTGAATATAAACATACTTAAGCAAAAGCTCAAGTTTTCGTGAATAAAAGGGGCATATAAGCACTTTTTAAGCTTCATGAAGCTTTTTCATGCATTAAAAAGCAGAATTAAACTTAACTAGCAGATATTAGGTTAAAAACAAAATCAACAACCACATCTTTACAGGGTAGCAATACAAACATAAAATACCTGAACAGAAAATACTCCGAAAAAAAGAAACAAATAATCGGATTGTCCCCTCAGTGTAAAACAGATATCAAAAGCAATTATACTACGAAATAAAAGAAAATGTAGATTATTCAAAAATTAATCATTCTGATCAGAAATCTGGAATTCCAGCGGATAATCCGGGAGAAATAAGTCAAGGTTAATTCTGCATTTCGTTCTTTTTAACAATTTCAAGTATCTCGAAGATTCCATTAAACAATAATACTTTATTGAAGTTTTATTTTTTGATTTAAAGGCATAATTTAACTCTTTTTCATTAAGTATCCTTATATTAAAGCCAGAGAATCTGGGAATTGTCAGAAAATCACCAGTATAATTCGGTGTCTTTCTGGCAGAAAATATACCAAAGGAATAACGGAGGAAATGAATGAAACATAAATTCATGAAAGCCATTACCTGTCTTTCATTAGTAATGATGGTGTTCAGTGCTGTGACACCTGGCGCCTTTGCTGATGATACAGGAACAGTAAGCGATACGGATGACTTCAGTGACCTTAAGATGAGACATGGTCCACGTGGAGGACCGGAGATTGACAGTGAAAATACCATCGAAGCAATGGAATTTGACAGCGAGGAAGAAGAACTTGAATTCCTTGTTGAAAGAACAACTGACTCCATCACTAAGCAGATAGAAAAACTCAACGAGATGCTCGAAAACATTGACGAAACCGACAATGAGAACATCACAGAAGAATCAATTGATGAGCAGATAGCAGAGCTTGAAACTCTCCTGGAAGAAGTAGAAGCTGCAACAAGCGTTGATGAGCTTAAGGAAATCATGGAGGAAGCACGGGACTCTATGATTCCTGCCATGAAAGGCGAGAGACATGGAATGGAAGAAATGGAGTTTGACTCTGAAGAAGAGGAAATGGAGTTTCTTTTAGAAAGGGAAACTGAATTAATCAGTCACAGGACAGAAAAACTCAACGAGATGCTCGAAAACATTGATGAAATCAACAATGAGGACATCACAGAAGAATCAATTGAAGAACAGATCGCAGAGCTTGAAGCACTTCATAAAGACATCGAAAGTGCAACAAGCCTTGATGAACTCAAGGAGATTCTAGAAGAATACAGGGAAAACAATCCACAGCCACATAGGCATGGAGGAGAACGCAAACCCATGGACTTTAGTTCAGAGGAAGAAGTGACTGCAGAGTAAGCCACAAAAAACTTCTGTGAAAATTGTAGCTCCCGGAACGAGATAGGATGAAAATCCTATCTCATAAAAACCTGACTTGCCGATTTTTAAGGAGAATTTTTATGATAACAAAACTTACCGTATCATTTGCATTACTGATGATAATGTTCAGTACATCAATACCCGGTGTATATGCAATGGAAGATGATAGTGCCATGCAAATGCCGGAGATGAATGCTGATCAGACTAAAGAAATGACTCTTGAAATGATAGAGAACAGCATTGATTCATTAACAGCACTTCAGTCCGAACTTGAAGACGATGATCTTCTGGATTCCATAGATAGTCTTCTTGAAGAAATGGAAACAATGAAGACAAATCTCGAAGCAACTGATGATGAAGATGAGATCTCAGCAATCATGGAAGAATTCAGAAGCTCTGCGGAAGAAGCACCTGAAGAGATTCGTGAGGCAATTATGCAAAATAGAGCTATGAACAGCCAGCAACCCATGGACGGCGACAGAACCATGATGCAGGGTGACGAAAGTATGCAGGTTCAAGATGGTGAATTCCCGGGCAATAAAACCATGAACGGAGAAGCACCTTCAGACAGACCTGATGTTGCATCAAGTGCTGATGCCAACTCTGACAGTTCACCTGAAGGAAATAACGGACTGCTTAGTGGCCTTATCAGTTTTATAAAATCATTGTTCTGATATGATAACCATATCTGATCCTCTCTGGTTTACCTGAAAAATCCTGAAATTATCCTGATATCATCCATTTCAGGTAAACCTTTTTTAATTATAGTTCTTTTTTTAGTGGCAGAAGATAAATACTGCCTGTGGATATAGTGATAAGGAGTTACTATATATACCATGACAATGATTAACACAGTCAGTATCCAATGTTGGATTTCACCAAAAACGTTAACATAGAGTAAAATATCATTATTTTCTCACAAAGCAGGAGAAATGTCATGAAGATTGCAATACTTGGAGGCACAGGCAATATAGGCAAGGGATTTGCCCTCCGCTGGGGCCAGAAACATGAAATAATTATAGGTTCCAGGGACCAGGAAAAAGCCGAAGCTGTAGCTGCAGAATATAACGAAGTACTTGAAAAGCACGGACACAAAAAATGCATATCAGGTACTGGCAATAAGACAGCAGCTGAAATGGCCGAAATAGTTGTCATTGCCATCAGGTACAACCAGCTTGCACCGGCAATGGACCTTATACGCCCGGTAATAGAGAATAAAATTGTAATCAGCGTAGTAGTTCCAATGGAAAGGAACATGTGTTACATCAGTCCCGGAAGCAATTACCCCAGAACTCCGATAGAGAGTGATGATTTCAATACTGATTATTTCTGTTTTTCAATGCCTGAGCTTGGAAGTGCAGCACAGGAAATATTCACAATGATACCTGAAAGCACCGAACTTGTTGCAGCTTTCCACACGGTACCTGCAAGAAAACTGGCAAACCTTGAAATGGAACTTGATTACGATATTGGAGTTTGTGGCAATTCCATGCATGCAAAGGAAATTGTTTTCGATCTTGTAAAGGATATTTCCAATATGAGACCTCTTGACATAGGCCCTCTTGAAACGGCAGGAATGATCGAGTCTCTTACACCCCTGCTAATCAATATTGCTGCAAGAAATGAGATGAAGGACGTTAGTCTGAAATTCGTCTGATTTTTTTAACTTTTTCAATATTGTGTGGTAAGCATCTCCTCCAGAGATTATTCTATTTTCCCGCATCCCAACCATCTTATATGATTGCCCTCTGGAATTGATTGAAACAATCACAGTCCTGAAGCTATTTTGTTAGCTAATGAATTTTCACCGAACATTTTTCCTTCAGGGTAACCTATCATTTTCATCGCTTCTTCAATATAAAACAAGCAATAATGAGAATTAAACTGCTGGAAAACAAGCTTAAGTAAGAGGATTGTTTATTTTCAATAATAACTTCATCAACATACACAGGATTGTCTACATCCTCTTCAATGACTATTTCACAATCTACAATACCATAATCTATGAAACAAGCGTCATGTTGGATAGTATCTTGTCTTACAATTCCATTAACGTAATCAAACGTAATTTCCTTTGATGCAGTATTCCCACTCAGGTCTGTAGCATAGACAACAAGAGTATTCCTTCCATCGACTGCGTGCTGTTCCAACTCCACCACATCGGTTTCGTTGTGGCTGTTCAATCTGTAGACCAAAGTTGCTTTCTCATTTGTCTTAACGTTTATCCGAAAGAAAGTGCTGTCAGCGGCACTATCCTCAGGAAGGATAATGGTTATCTGTGTGATCTGCGGAGGATACAAATCAATTATTTCAAAATCTTCAGAGAAAGTAGCTATGTTACCTACGCAATCCTCCATAGAAACATCAACAGTATACGAACCAACATCCAAATCTCTGAACTTAAATGATTCATCAAATGATTTCGAATTCCTGATGAAATACTTACTACCATCAACATACTCTGGATTGCTGATTGTACATTCCATTATTGAAAGTTTGTTCACATCAGTGGCAGCAATTGAAACTTTTACATTTTCATTATATGGGAGGATAGTCACATTTAAATCAGGAATTGTGTTGTCTATAGTAAAACTAACTGATTTGCTGGTTGAAGCCGAATCGGTAGCTTCGACCTCGACTACATAATCCCCATCAACAAGATTCAGACTTTTATTAAAAGTGTATATAGAACCATCCTGAACATATGGAAGATATTTTGACTCCCCATTCACACTGTAGGATAATGATTTGAGGTTGTCATCGGCGACGGTTCCCGATAGAGTAAAGGAGCGAGTAACACTTGCTGGTCGGTCTATGCTGATTGCAGGGTGGAGGTCTAAATCATCACCATACGTAGCATATATCTCCATATCATGAAATCCACTGCTGATCTCGTCTCCAGAAAAAATCTCTGTATTTCCATCAAATATCCTGATGTTTACTCCTGATACAGAATTAGAATCCCATGTAAGAGTTGTTGTCTCACCATCTGGAACTCTTACCTTGAAATCCCAGCTTGCTCCATTGTCTCCTTGCTTTATATTCTTCGAAAAATATCCATCAATCAACAGAAATACTTTATCTACTGGATAAGGTGGAAGACTCCATGAATCTACAGAATCTAGTGATTCAGTTGCGCTTGGATCAATGCCAACTGTCACGTCCTGTATTGAATTCGGAGCAGAAATGTCAATGCTCCACGATTCTGGTGTCGTTTCTTCTATACAAAAGACTTGTTGAGAAGATATTAACAAAAAGAAGCAAAAGGCCAAGACCATTTTTTTAGTTGATATTTTTATATCCCCGTTCATTTTTCATACGATTTGTTCAGCATTAATTTCAATACTAATTTAGCTACATAGTAAATAAAATCTAGTAATTATATTGATTTTGCAATGTTCACATCTAAATATACCAAATGATGTTACAATTTAGAGTATTTCTGATAAGATTTTCTGATATTGACAAGTAAACAGAAGTACATAGTACGAAAGTCACACATTTATGCATACAATCCCGTAATTGTATTGATTTTAAAGAAACACATAATTACCCTAACTTTTCATTCTAATTCGAGACCTTCAAATTTGAATGAAAAGAGGTATAACCTGATATTATAGAGTATAAAATTCAGGCTCTATAGAAATCCTGTCAATCTGAGTGAAAGCAACATTGCTCTTTTTCATATATACAAAAACGACCTGCAATCTAAAAACAAAGTAGCTATCCGCCGAAGGTGACACATCCCGATGCTGCTGCATAGAAGATAATTCCAAAGACGATTGTATTTACACATGAATTCTACAGAACTTCTGAGAACAAAATACAAGTCTTTGCAGATTATTTTGTTTTTATTGTGGGAAAACGCAGGTTTCGCCGAACCCTTCGGGATCAACCAAGTTATTCATGACTTATGATGATTTCACTTATAAATTTCTATTAAGTGTTGATGACAGGTTTTTTACATATCTAGAATTTACCTGATTCTTATAGCAATCTATAATTGCATGAACTTAGATATCCAGAAATAATTTTGCATTGCATGTGCAGAATATAGAGGAAGAATAGCAGGCGATTAAATGATAATTTGCAATAAGGAAGACGTTATCAAAGCCATTGAAACTAATAACGTGAAATTCATACGTTTGCAGTTTACGGACATACAGGGAGTAGTAAAGGATGTTGAAATCCCTGTAACCCAGATAGAAAAGGCATTAACAACCGGAATATCCTTTGATGGATCATCCATAGAAGGTTTTGTCAGGATTGATGAATCGGACATGGTTTTAAGACCTGACATAAGGACTTTTGCAATACTCCCATGGAGTAAGGACAAAGGTGGAGTTGCAAGGATAATATGTGACATAGAGATGCCCGATGGAAGCCAGTTTGAAGCAGACCCGCGCTATGTGCTCAAAAAGGTAATGAAAGAAGCAGAAGAAATGGGATTTTCCCTGAATGTAGGACCTGAACTGGAATTTTTCCTTTTTGAAAAAGTTGATGGAAAAGCAACAACAGTGCCTCATGATTACGGAAGATACTTTGAGTTTGCTCCAACAGATCTTGCAGAAGACATCCGGAGGGATATTGTCCTGACACTCACTGACCTTAATTTTGATATTGAGGCATCCCACCACGAAGTTGCATTCGGGCAGCATGAAATTGATTTTAAGTATGGTGATGCACTGGCAACTGCAGACAATGTGATGACTTTCAAGTATGTCACAAGGACCATTGCAAAGTTATACGGCCTGCACGCAACCTTTATGCCAAAACCTATTGCAGTTGAAAACGGATCGGGCATGCATGTAAACCTCTCACTTTCAGGGGAGATGAAAATGCATTTTATGACCCTGAAGGAGAAATGCAGATCAGTGAGACTACAAAACATTTTATAGCAGGTGTATTGAAACATATCAAAGCCATATCATGCATATCAAACCCGCTTGTAAACTCATACAAAAGACTGATCCCCGGATACGAAGCACCTGTTTATATTACATGGTCTGGTGCAAATCGTAGTTCTCTTATACGTATTCCTTCTGCAAGAGGAAAAGTACAAGGGTCGAGCTCAGGAGTCCCGACCCATCGTGTAATCCATACCTGACTTTTGCAGCAATTCTTGCGGCAGGACTGGAAGGTATCAAAAATAATATGGACCCCGGAAAAATAATGGATTACAATGTTTTTGACCTGACAAAACAAGAGCGTACGGAAAGGGGAATCGAAACACTTCCTTCAACCATCAATGAAAGTGCAGATTATCTGGAAAAAGATGAACTCCTGAAAAACACCCTGGGTGCACATGTCCACGACAACATCCTGCGCCTTGCAAGAGCTGAGTGGGATGCATACAGGACGCAGGTTCATGACTGGGAGATTCAGCGCTACCTGAATACAATATGAAATACAACCTGAAGGAGCAAATTTATTCCATAAGGGAAGCAGAAAAGAAAGACCAAAAGGCAGTTCAAAGATTCATTGAACTGGTGGACAATGATTTTTATCCTCCCCTGAGTGAAAGGGGAGGAGGTATTCCCGAGAGAGTGCAGAAGTGCCTGGACACTCCTGAAGCCAATTACCTGATTGCTGGTTTAAATGAAGTAGACCCATCTGACCCCCTTGATGGAATGATAGGATGCACTAAAAACTGGAAAAGTAAGGGCAGCGCCTATGTCAATTTCCTTGCAACTCACCCGGATTATAGAAATCTCGGGGTAAGTAAAGAGCTTACAGGGAAATTTGAGGAAAAGCTGAAAAAGAAGGAATTCAAAAAAATATATCTATGCACATGGTCATCCAACCAGGCTGCAATTAAATTCTATGAAAACCTGGAATACAAAGCATGCTCAATTGTCCTGAACCACAGGGGAAAAGATGTTCACACTATTTACTACATAAAGAAAATTTAGTGCACAGTTATGCAAAACAATAATATATGATTAGCTTCTCGGTAAGAGAGCTCTTCCTGAAATCCTTATCATTGCGGAAAGCATTGAAGGACAAATATCTAATCTATCTGATTGATAAGTTCTGAAAAGCCGAACCGCTTTGATTGAAAAAAGACAGGACACGAGTGCCTATTGCATGGTTAGGAAGAATAGAGGAAGTGGATAGGCACCGTGTCCATAAACATGATTTTTCGTTTTTGTTTACTCCTCTGGCATTCGTTCAAGCTTTCTTTTGGAAAGCTTTTCAACTAATTCCAGATTTACATCATCATTAAGTGACAGTTTTCCGTTGTTCACTGCACTTTCCACAAACTGCTTACCAACAGGGTTGCGTATTATCAGGGTGGTATAACCCTTGGAACTGCCAACAGAACCTGCTGATACATCAGCATCCAGAGCCGTGAAATCAGTACAGATATGACATCCCGGACGTACGCAGTCATCTACATCCTTCAGGGAGATTACTGTCATGCTTCCGTCTTTTAAGGTAATCTCAAGTTTACCCTTAACATCAAAGTGAATGATATCAAGCGGATTGATCTGGCGTTCTGTGATGAGTTTGTCCTGTACGAGTTTCTCATAGTCAAAAGTCTCTGTACAGAAAAGTCCCATTACAAAGCGTATATTTTTCCTGAATGGACGCAGCAGGTCAAGGTCACTCTGTCTCATCTGCCTCATAGCCTGTGTAACACATGGTACGCCTACAACTGCTATGTTGGTGAACTTGCGTGTCATTACAGCTTCCTTAAGGGATGCTACAAGCGGAACCCACCAGTTGTAGCGGCTTCCTGCCTGGTGAACCAGTACATCTGTGGAAGTAATCACAGCAGATGAAGGCTTCAGAGTCCACTGGTCTTCAACAACGGTAACTACCGCATCGATCATACCTTCTTCAAGAGCATTGGTAAGTATTGCTGTTACAGCACCACCACTCTGTTTTCGTGGAACGTTCATCTCTGCCTTTGCAGTTACTATGTCGAGATATTCACCAAGGACCTCAGATGGTGCTTTTTCATTCCTCGGGCATACTTCATAGCATGCACCGCATGGAACCCCGTCATTTACATCCTTACAGTAACCACTGTTAAGTGGATGTGTGGAGTCCTCTCCTATTTCAAAGTAAATTGCATCTGCCGGGCACACAGCCACACATGCACCACATGCTGCGCATTTATTTGTGTCCCAGATTTCTGCTTTTAGATCAAGATAATTTTTGCCTGCCATTTTAATCACTCCCATGTGTATTTACCTGCAAATGGTCTGGCGCTTGCAGGAACTATTTTTGAATAGTTAGTGTTCAGGAAAGGTTTTGGATCAATATCGAACCTTTCACAGAATTCTTCAATCACAGGAGTTACATCTTCCAAGTCTTCTTCAGTAAAGTCGACCTTCATTGCCCCTACTCCAAGTAGCTTATCATTGACATCACCGCGGATAATGATTTCTCCACCATGGATACCACTGCCGATACCACGATCTTCTACTGCAGGTTCATGACCAATACCAAGTACAAGAATTAACCCTCCTGCCATGTATTCTCCAAGGAATGCATGGGTTGTGCCTCCTACAACAAGGATAGGGCGCTTACACTCATACTGTTTCATGTGTATGCCACCACGGTAACCGATGTTTCCTTCTACGAAAACCTTACCTCCACGCATACTGTGTGCCACTGCATCTCCGGCACTTCCATGGATAATGAGAGAGCCGTTGTCCATTGTGTTTCCAGGTGCGTGTTCTGCATCACCGAATATTTCACATTCGGGACCGCTCATAAACATTCCAAGGTCACCGCCAGGAACACCATTAACGGTGATCTTTGCGTCACCTCTCAGGCCATTGCCTATGAAACGCTGTCCAAGTACGTTGTTGAGAACAATTTCCTTAACACCGGAAGCAACTGCCTCACGAATCTGCCTGTTAAGAGGGGTATAATGCATACCCTTTGCATCTATTACTAAAGGTTCTGCCATTTTCAGGCCCCCATTGACTCAATCTGGAGTACATCAAGTAATCCCTGGTCAAGCATGTATCCTCTGAGACGTTCACGGTTGCCGCGAAGACTTTCAATACTGTTAAGACCTGCTGCGCCCATGAGCTCGCTCAGTTCAAGTGTCCAGCCATGTATGAGATTTGCAACGTTCTCTGCACCAACATCAGAGTCGATACGACTGACAAGTTCAGGCCTCTGGGTTGCAATTCCCCATGGACAGAGTCCACGGTAGCAGTTACCACAAACACGGCATCCCAGTGCAATGAGTGAGGCAGTTCCAATGTAAACTGCATCTGCACCAAGTGCAATTGATTTTGCAAGGTCACCACTGTTGCGTATACCACCACTGGCTATGATTGAAACCTCGTTCCTTATACCCTGATCATTGAGCTTCTGGTCTACTGCAGCAACTGCTGCTTCAATAGGGATACCTACGTTGTCCCTGAATACCTTTGGCGCTGCACCTGTACCACCCTTAAAACCATCTATTACAACAGCATCTGCAGATGATCTTGCGATACCTGCGGCAATTGCGGCTACATTGTGTACTGCAGCAATCTTTACGAAGACCGGCTTTTCCCAGTTTGTGGCTTCCTTAAGACTGCGCACAAGCTGGGCAAGGTCCTCTATACTGTAAATATCATGATGAGGAGCAGGACTTATCGCGTCTGAACCCAGTGGGATCATACGTGTACATGATACATCTGCACAGACCTTCTCTCCAGGAAGGTGGCCACCAATACCTGGTTTTGCACCCTGGCCAACCTTGATTTCAATGGCTGCACCACGTTCGAGATAGTCGATATCCACACCGAAACGCCCTGATGCAATCTGGACTATTGAATGGTCCTGATATGGATAGATCGCCTCGTGCATACCTCCTTCTCCAGTTCCCATGAAGGTTCCGGTCTTTTTTACTGCCTTTGCAATACTGAGCTGTGCCGGAAGACTGATAGCACCATAGCTCATGTGACCGACCATAATAGGGGTTTCAAGTTTGAGATTAGGAGTAAGTTTTGTCTTAAGATCAATGTCACCATTGTTCTTTGTAAATTCAAGTTTTGAAGGCTTCTTTCCAATGTATGTCCTCAGTTCCATTGGTTCTCTTAGAGGATCGATACTTGGGTTTGTTACCTGACATGCATCAAGTAAAAGCCTGTCAAATATGATTGGATAATCAACTGCATTGCCCATTCCCGCAAGGATTATTTTTCCTGTACGTGCCTGGTTAATGACATCTTCACGTGCCTCAACTGTCCAGAGCGGGTGACTGCGGTAGTCAACCGGTCTTTCCTTAAGCATGATAGCATCCCTTGGGCACATTGAGATACAGCGGTGGCATGCAGTACATTTGCGTGAATCAATTATGATTTTGTCATCCTCTACTCTATAAACACCATAGGAACAGTTATCGACACAACGCATACATTTCATACACTGGTCACGATCGATACTGATCTTATACTTGAGTGGAACACTTCCAAGACTCATTCGACAACCCTCCCGATAACAGGTTCTCCTGCCCTTGGCATGTATATTGTATCTACATCAGGATCCATTGTACGGATTGCTGCTTCTTCACTTGAGATGTAAAGCTTTGAGCCGTTCTCTCCTACAATAAGAGGACGCAGCTTAATCCTGTCTGTGAAACCTACAATTCCATCTTTTGTTGCAACAACAATTGCAAAAGGACCGTTCATCAGAGCAGGACCGTATGTAAGACGGAGTGTCCTCATGAATTCTTCTTTCTTCTCTGGCATCTCATCGATCTCATCCCAGAAAGGAGGAGCAAGTGCTTCTACTACCATATCAGATGGAAGACCGTGTTTTCTGCCAAGAAGGTCAAAAAGATAAGCTACTACTTCTGTGTCAGTTAACATAGTACACTGGTAACCGTGACCTTCAACGTATCTGCGGTTTGTACCATATGATGTAATTTCACCATTATGGACAACTGACCAGTCAAGCAGATTGAATGGGTGAGCTCCTCCCCACCAACCGGATGTATTTGTTGGGTAACGGTTGTGGGCGAGCCATATGTAACCCTTGTAATCTTCAATTCTGTAAAAGTTAGCTACATCCTCAGGCCACCCTGATGCCTTAAAGACTCCAAGATTCTTACCGGATGAGAAAACAAGAGCACCTTCAATCTCTGCGTTAATGGTCATCACAAGATGTGTGACATTGTCATCGTCAGGATTGGTTGTGCCAACCATAAGATCAGTGTAAGGTTTGAAGAAATATCTCCAGGGTATGTGTTCTTTTTTAAGACCTGGCTGTTCATATGTTGGGATCTCTTCCTGGTGGACTATCCTTCCCCACTGTTTCAGTATTGCGTCAACCTTGGTCTTCGGTTCTAACAGATTATCAAAAAATACGTGGATGGCATAGCAGTCTGCATAATCAGGATAGATTCCATAAGCTACATATCCTGCGCCTTCTCCACTTCCTCTTTCATCCATCAGACTTAACGCTCTTTTAATATGAGAGCCGTCCATTCTGGACATGGTCCGATCGATTACGCCTATAATTCCGCACATGTTGATCACTATAAGTATTTAGTCTTGGGGCTATGAGATAGTATTTACCTGATATGAACTTAACCATGCAAAAATCCATTCAGGAAAAGCCCTGTATCTCGTGAACAACTTCTATTCACGTTTTAGCAGCCCGAAAAAAGTTGCTGCTTGAAATATGTTGAAAGTAATTGAAATATAAAGTAAAAGTAAGGGATAATTTCCCTTACAGTATGCTAAGGTATGTGTCGATTTCCCACTGGTGGACCTGTGCCTTGTATTCATCCCACTGAGCCTTCTTAGCCTCAATGTAGTTCTCAAAGACGTGGTCTCCAACTACACCCTTGACAAACTCACTTGCTGCCATAAGGTCGATTGCTTCCTTAAGGTTACCTGGGAGGGACTCGATTCCTCTTGCTACTCTGTCTTCCTCTGTGAGCTTGAAGATGTTTACATCAGTTGATGCTGGTGCTTCCATTTTCTTCTCAATACCGTCGAGACCTGCACTGAGCATTGCTGCGAATGCAAGGTATGGGTTACATGCTGGGTCTGGGCATCTGAGCTCTACCCTTGTACCCTTTCCTCTTGATGCAGGGATTCTGATAAGGGAACTGCGGTTTGATGCAGACCAGGTACAGTAGATAGGTGCCTCATATCCAGGTACGAGCCTCTTGTATGAGTTGACTATTGAGTTTGTGATAGCAGCAAACTCACGGATGTGTGTGAGAAGACCTGCAATGTACTGCTTTGCAGTTACGGAGAGCTGGTCAGGTGTGTTTGGGTCATAGAATGCGTTCTCTCCATCCTTCATGAGGGACTGGTTGGAGTGCATACCTGAACCGTTTACACCAAAGAGTGGTTTTGGCATGAATGTTGCGTAGTAGCCCATGTGTGCTGCAATGGACTTTACAACATATTTGAATGTTACAATGTTGTCACAGGTGGTAAGTACATCACCGAATCTGAAGTTGATCTCGTGCTGTGATGGTGCAACCTCATGGTGGGATGCTTCAATCTTAAAGCCCATTTCCTCAAGAGCGAAGTCGATTGCCCTTCTGACATCCTGTGCCTTGTCAAGAGGTGCAAAGTCGAAGTAACCGCCCATGTCAGTAAGCTCTGTGGTTGGGTGGCCATTCTCGTCCAGTTTGAACAGGAAGAACTCAAGTTCAGGACCGATGTTCATTGTGTATCCTTTTTCAGCTGCCTTTGCAATTGCCTGCTTAAGAACGTATCTTGGGTCACCCTCGAATGGCTGTCCGTTTGGTCTGTATACATCACCAATGATACGGGCAACTGCGCCTTCCTGTGGTCTCCATGGGAGAATCCTGAAGGTTGTTGGGTCTGGCATGAGAATCATATCGGATTCTTCGATCCTTGTGAAACCTTCGATTGATGAACCATCGAACATTACACCGTTCTCAAATGCACCTTCGAGATCTTCTGCAGGGATTGCCCAGCTTTTGATCATACCCATTGTGTCGGTAAACTGGATTCTTATGAATTTAACATCGCACTCTTTTACAGTCTGTAAAACTTCTTCCTTTGTTACTGGATTTGCTTTTACCATTTTGACTACTCCTCTATTCACTAAGGGGTGTGAGTAACCCATTACCTATTAGGAACTATATATATTTTACGCATTTGCCGGGAAATTAATAAGTCACTCCCCAAAGAAAAATAAAATCTGTGCCTTATTAAAATTTACCTGTAAAAAGATATAAAATTCAAGAAAAACATGATTCTGAATTATACCTATAGAGTGAAATATAATATATATAATTTTCATGATTTTTTTACGGCCAGTTATGAAAAGCTTAAACTTGCAGGAAATAGGATAGTCACATCTGAGGTTGCCGCAACCCTGAACAGTACTTGCGGAAAGTTTATCATTATTGCAAAAATACTGATTTTAAGAAGAGGGATTAGTATATGGAAAGCAAAAACGCAGCTCACAAAGATATTCTTGTCCGGCTCAGGAATGTTTCTAGCGGTGCACTGAAATGCATGCAATGTGGAATCTGCAGCGGAAGCTGCCCCTCTGGAAGAAATACAAGCCTGAACATACGTAAACTTATAAAAAAAGCAGGTAAAACGACCGATATTCTGAGTGATGAGCAACTCTGGATGTGCACAACCTGCTACAACTGCCAGGAAAGATGCCCACGCGGCATAGAGATTGTAGATATATTACTGGATATCAGAGCCATATCCGCATACTACGGAAAAATCCTTCCAGAACACAGGAAAGTCTGTGAAATGCTGCTTGAATACGGACATGCAGTCCCCATAAATAACGAAAATAAAATGAAAAGAACAGCAATAGGACTTGAAGAATTGCCGGAAACCGTGCACAAATATGAGCAGGACCTGGAAGAAGTAAAACAATTGCTGGAATCGTGTGGCTTTGATGAACTAATACAGCGGGCAGAGACTACAGATACTGAGGGTGAACTATGAAAGAACTATCACTTTTCCTGGGATGTCTTGTGCCAAACAGGTATCCCGGAATAGAACTGGCAACCAAACTCTGCCTTGCAAAACTGGATATTGACTGCACAGACCTTCCCGGTGCATCCTGCTGCCCTGCACCCGGAGTATTCAGGTCATTTGACAGAACGAGCTGGCTGACCCTTGCAAGCCGTAACATAGTTCTTTCAGAACAGATGAACCGGGACATGCTTACAATATGCAATGGTTGCTTCAGCACCCTTGAAGATGCAAACCGAAGTATAAAAGATGAAGATACGAGAAAAGATATCAATTGCCATCTTGCAAAAGTCGGGAAAGAGATTAAAGGCGAAATTGATGTCAGACATATAATAGAGTATCTCTACCAGGAATATGGTCCTGAAAAATTGAGTTCCTATGTCGAAAGACCACTGGACATAAAGGTGGCTGTACACTACGGTTGCCACCTCATTAAACCTACAAAGGACAGGGGACTTGGTGGATTTGAAAGACCTGTATTCTTTGATGAACTAGTCGCGGCACTGGGAGCAAAGAGTGTTGAATATCCTGACAAGATGGCATGCTGTGGAGCTGGAGGAGGAGTGCGTTCTGCCCTGAAGGAAAAGTCCCTGAAGATGACAGCGGCAAAACTTGCCGCAATTCAGGACACAGGTGTGGACTGCATCGTCAATTCATGCCCGTTCTGCCATATGCAACTTGAAAGCGGGCAGGATGAAATCAGGGAAATATCAGGAACAGAGTTTGACATTCCTGTACTGCATTATACTCAACTCCTTGGACTTGCACTGGGATTCCCTGCAGAGATGCTTGGAATCGACCAGACTGTAGAGAAGAATAAGAAACTCATGGATTTATTAGACTTACAGATAGATTCGTGAAAGTTATTTTTCTTTTTTCAGTAAATCAGCCGCAAATCTCAGTTGATTTGCCCTCAGGAAAGGTTTTTCACCAATAACTTTAAGATAATGAATGTTATTACGTGAGTAGCACAACATGAGCGTGTGGCCTAGTCAGGATATGGCGGCAGCCTCCTAAGCTGCAAGCCGGGGGTTCAAATCCCTTCACGCTCGCTATTTCTCTTTTTAACAATTTCCGGAGATTGATCATTGATAATAAGAAAGGCTACTGTTAATGATATACCGTCAATAAAAAGCATCATAGATACATACGCTAAGCAGGAAATGATGCTTCCGCGCTCATTAAGTGAGCTCTACGAGTTTACACGCAGTTTCTACATTTGTGAAATAGAGGGAGAAATAATAGGCTGCTGCGCCCTTCAGGTGAGCTGGGAAGACATGGCAGAGGTTATGTCATTTGCAGTAAAGCAGGAATACAGGGAAAAAGGCATAGGCACCGAACTTGTAAAAGCCTGCTTAAAAGAAGCAAAGGAACTTGGAATCAATAACGTATTCACACTGACATATGCAGTTCCCTTCTTTGAGAAACAGGGCTTTGAGATAATAGATAAGCAGATGCTTCCCCATAAAGTGTGGAGCGGATGCATAAAATGTCCGAAGTTCCCGAATTGCGATGAAGTGGCAATGCTGAAAAAGATATAATTTTCATTATTCTTTACCAGTATTGTTACCATTATCAGAGGACTTTTCAAAATAAACTGTCCCATTCTCTTCATTTACCAGTGAAAAACCATTTTCTTTGTAGATGGATATGGCTTTTTCCAGAGAGGAATCTGTTTTCAGCTTTACCTGTGAAAAATGCGTTTCTGCATATTCAAGTGCCTTTAGAAAAAGGGAAAAACCAATTCCTCTGCCACGACAATCTTTTCTCACATACAACCTTTTGATTTCGCAAGTGCCAGTATCCAGATACTTAACTGCGGAAGTGCCCACAATGTTGCCATTAACCAGGCATAAGAAAAACGCACCACCTTTTTTAGAATAATTCCCCGGAATGTCGTCAAGGTCAGAATCTTTCAAAGAGTCATAATCAAAACCTTCCCCTGAAAGCACATCTATTACAAATGATCTTACAACAGAAGAATATTCAGATGAAAACGGCACTATATTCATTCAAGGTATTCCCCGGAATTGTTTAGAAAATCCATTGCAACAGAATAAAGTAGCTCAATACCTGTGAGCAGTACATCCTCATCAATATCAAAACTGGATGAGTGATTCCCTTCAACTATTCCTTTTTCCACGTTTTTTGTACCTATGATAGCATACATGCCGGGGACTTCCTGCAGGTAATAGGCAAAATCCTCCGCACCAAAAATTGATTTTGCATGGATGTCAACGTTTTCAAACTTCTCAAGCAGCAATTCAGATGCCCTTTCTGTAAAAACAGGATCATTAAAAAGAACAGGATAACCATGCTGGACTTTGAGAGTGTATGAAGGAACATCAGTAATGCCTTCATTTGAATAAGAAGTCATAAGTGAATCAAGTATTGAAGACATTGTCTGCTCTATAAGTTCAGTGTCGTTATCATCAAAGGTCCTGAAACTGCCCACAAGTTCAAGTTCATCAGGAGACCTGTTAAACTGCTTCCCTGCCTCAATTGTACCAAAACCAAGTACATAATCTGAAGAAGAGACCTTTTGGGGAATTGTCCCGGTAAGGGACGATACGAATTCTGAAGCAATCCGGATAGGGTCAATGCACATATCAGGTGTTGAATGATGACCACCTTTGCCGAATATTTTTACGATAAAACGATTGGAACTGGCCATGAAAGGACCGGCGCGCACATTGATCTGGCCTATATCTACATCACCGAATATATGCAGTCCAATGACAGCATCCACGCCATCAAGTCCGCCTTCCTCAATTATCCTGACAGCTCCCCCGGGAGGGACTTCCTCTGCCGGCTGGAAAATAAACTTCACAGTCCCACACAGGTCTTTGCGTCTTTCTTTTACCATCCGGGCAACCCCGAGGACAATTGCCATGTGACCGTCATGGCCACATGCATGCATTATTCCGGGATTTTGGGAAATATACTCCTTATTGTGCTCTGTAAGTGACTCATATGCAGCAAGTGCATCGGTATCCGAACGTATGGCAATACATGGGCCCGGGTTTCTTCCGCGGACCTCAGCAAGCACACCGGTGTCAGCGATCTTTCGACATTCAATTCCAAGATCTTCCAGAATTGACATGATCCTGTCCTGTGTTTTATACTCATAAAAACTCAGTTCGGGATTCCTGTGGAAATCACGACGGATATCCCTTACCCATTTCTCAAAGGATTGCAATTGTTTCACCTTATTAAAAAGCAATATAGTACTATTATACAGTAGACTGCACGGCACATACATCAAATTTGATGGATGGACTTTTTCAGCACTATTTTTATGTAAAAAGGAAGTTTACCTGTACAAATACCTGCCGGAAAACCAGGGATCTGGAACACCGGTTAATCACCATGGAAGGCTAAATATGATAAAAACAAGACTCAGGGATTTCCTTGTTACAAAAGATGATTGGATTTTTGCAGTTTCAGACTATTTTCATCCCAACGGCATCAGGTCAACAATGAGATATGTACCTGATGAAAACGGAGAACGCGAACTCAACGGGAAGCGCTACAAAAAATATGATTTTGACGTAGCTTTTGACTTCATGCGCGAGAACAGACCTGAATGGGTAGAGGATGTGCATGTTGTTCCCGAAGACCAGATCAAAAAAGTACTGCCTCCAAACAGTGCCATTGAAAAGCTGTACGATAATGACCACAGAGTAAAGGCAGTTGTTGATGTCCTGGAAAAGGCAGGAATCCCAAGGGACATGATGGGAGTTACCGGCTCACTTCTGCCCGGACTGCAGAATGAAGGATCAGATATTGATTTTGTAGTTTACGGTGACCAGTGGTTTGTTGCAAGGGATGCCGTCAACAAAGCAAAGGCGGAATCAGGGCCAATAGAAGACATCGACATGACCATGTGGAAGAAAATATATAACAAACGCATTCCTGAGATCTCATTTGAGGAATTCATACTCCACGAAAAGAGAAAAGGTAACCGTGGAATGGTTGACGGAACATATTTCGATCTTCTCTTTGTCCGTGACTGGGAACAGATAAAGGAACCTACACAGAGAGGAGAGGATATCGGCACAATGAAGATTGAAGCAGAAGTCACAAATGCAGACCTGGCTTTTGACAGCCCTTCAGTCTATAAGGTTGAACACCCGGAAATAGATCATGTACTTTCCTACACACACACCTATGCAGCCAGGCACGCAGGGGAAATAATTGAAGCACAGGGTGTTGTTGAGCAGGTAGGAGATATTAAAAGACTTGTAGTAGGAACTTCAAGGGAACCAAAGGGAGAATGGATTCGCTCACTCACATTACTTAAAAAAGAAGGATTTATCTGAGAACTAATAAACTGTTTTAAAAATAGATGAAGGCGGTTAGCCACCGCCTGTAACCTGCCCTATGTCATATCCTGCTTCATCTTCAGCGGCATATTTCTTAATATAGGATTCTGCATCCTCAACTGAAGTACGGGCTTTCATTTCACTCTTAAGCTCACTTTCATCTACAATTACAAGAGTACCGGGTTTGTAGAACAGGTTGGTACTGTCGAGCAGCACCCAGATTCCAGTATCATCTTCCATAAGATCGACAACTCTGCCCACGGTACCTGTGTTCACGTACCTGACCGCAGAACCTGTTTCAAGAGGTTCTCCGTCCATACTCAGAGCTTCGATCTTTTCTGAATCGTCCACAATATTACTCCTTCTATATTATTAAGAGGGTTATATGGAACCGGATAGATTAATAGTTAAGCATCCTGAGCGATTTCAAGACGCAGGTCGCCAATGCATGCAACCCTTCGGCAAAGGCATTGTGCCTGTGTATGCTTTCCTCATTGATCTGCTTGATTGTAACAATAGCCTCATTCGGAAGATGCTCAAAGTCCTTTACAACATTCTTTGCCATTGTCCTGACACAGTCCTCTACAAATTTAGGATTGTTGTGAGCGGTCTGTACAACCATTGCCTCATCTGAACGCTTGAGAAGCTCGAATACACTGGAACTCATTGATCTCTCAATAATTTCAATGATTTTTTCCAGTGAAACATAGACATTACCAATAACCTCAATGGATATTATGCCACGTCCACGCTGGTTGTGGGTTGCCATTGGAACCCTGTGAAGGAACTCGGCAATGTGCTGGTTGTCAACACCGATTTTCTCAAGTTCCTGCCTTGCGTTATCCCTCATTATTTCCTGGGCGCATGGGCATGCAGTCATCCCCACGACTTCTGCACCAATGAGTTTCTTGACCTGCATATTGTCAACATCTTCGCGCATTGCAATTGCTTCTGCAAATCTCCACAACTTCCTGGCATTCCATCCTGGTTGAAGGGGATTCTCTCTTAAGGACATATTCGCTCTTAAGGATGACTTCAGCACGGCTTGCATATTCATGGCGCCTGAGAAGACTCTGGGCCACATCACTGCAAAGCTGTTCGATTTCATAAACAGGCATATTTACTGCTTTTTCAAGAACCTCGTCAACAGCTTCAAAGTTGCGTGAGAGATTAGCTCCCTTCAGGTGTGAAGGAAGGTCAACAAAGATATCAAAAGTACATATCAGAATGACTGGACGCTTGTCTCTTCTTTTAATCTGAACGAGTTTTTTAACGTTAGTAACACCTACACGAGTCAGGTTAATAGGTATCTGCGGCTTGTTTGCCTGTATATCTGGTAGTTTTACAACAGGGACTTCCATTACAATAACCTCTAAAATTCAGAAGATAGTAAACCATTCTAAAAGGATGAATAGTAATTATATCAAGGTGAAAGGGACTCATTACATGTAAATGTTGTGTTAAGGCCCTGACAAGCTAAAAGAAAACAAACTGGAAACAGAAGAATATACAAAGTATAAAAACGATATCATAGGGCATGAATGCAGGAGTTGAAGCGCATTATTATAAATCAAGTTAACTTGACAAGTTGCCACATACCGCTCTGTGATTCTTTGAAAGAATAAGTAAATTTTATAAAAATTCTGCCATATTGCCCTTAAATGGTCCGGAAATCAGCCCATAAATCACTATATCTGCGATAAAACAAGAACAAAAGACAACATTAAAAGAAAAATATATATACCTTATATACTAAATACGGATATCAGTGGTAATCGCATAATGATTACGAGGTGATATCATGTCTGAAACAAGAAATTTTGTGTTAAGAGACAAGAAAGGAAACGAACACGGGGTGTTCACAGGGAAACAGCCAAGGCAGGCTGCTCTTAAAGTAGCAAACAGAGGTAAAGGAACAAAGTCAAAGCCAGAAGACATCAGGCTTCGTGAGCGTGGAACCAAGAAGGTACACGTATTCAAGGGCTGGAAGGAAAAGGTCGCAGCTCCAAAGAACAAGCCGGACTGGATGCCAGACAAGATTAACAAGCCTTTCGTAAAGAAGCAGGGCATCGAGAAGCTGGAAAAAGTCTGATTTTCATAAAAGGACCCCTTTACCGGGTCTTTTTGTTTTACATATCTTCTTTTACACTACTCTTTTCTAAACAGTCACTGTGACTGAAACAACTTTTAAATCATTTAAGCATATTAATTACAGGTTCATTAGTTCCAACCGGGGATCTGAAGGACATACGAATTTAATCGCAGGTATATATCATGACACTAAATCGAGAGAATGTACTGATCGAGGCATTGCCCTATATAAGGGACTTCCACGATTCAATAATGGTAATCAAGGTCGGTGGCCATGCAATGGTCAATCCTGAAGTAATGAGCGATATCATACAGGATATAGTACTTCTGAGATTTGTCGGAATACACCCCATACTTGTTCACGGCGGCGGCCCTGAAATCTCTGAGAAGATGAAGCGTATGGGCAAAGAGTCACAATTTGTTGGCGGCCTGCGCGTAACTGATGATGAAACACTTGAAATAGCCCGTATGGTCCTTGTAGGAAATATCAACACCGAAATCGTTGCGCTCATTGGAAAACACGGAGCTAAAGGAGTAGGCCTTTCAGGAAAGGACGGGAAGACTATTATAGCCAAGAAAAAGCCGTCCCAGAAAGTCATGATAGAAAATGTGGAACATGAAGTTGATCTTGGATGGGTTGGTGATACGGAAATAATCAATACCGAACTTATCAATATTCTCATCAGGGAAGGCTACATCCCTGTCATATCACCCATTGCAATGGATGCAAGCGGCAAGGCATTAAACATCAATGCAGACACTGTTGCCGGAGATATTGCAGCCGCCCTTAAGGCAAAAAAACTTATCCTCATGACAGATGTACCCGGACTTCTCAGAGACATTAATGACAGGAGTTCACGCATTTCCAGAGTTGGTATAGAGGATATCGAAGACTTGATTGACAGCGGACTGATTTCAGGTGGAATGATTCCAAAAATGAGAAGTGCTGCAGGTTCTGTTACAAGCGGAGTTGAAAAAATCCATATTATCGATGGAAGCGTATCCCACTCCATACTGCTTGAACTTTTCACCGATACAGGCATCGGTACAATGGTTTACAAAAAAGAAGATGAAGTAAGAACTCATCTTTTCGACTTCAAATTATTGATTTTAAATTTAATGTTTAGTCCAGAATAGGACTGCCAAAACTCAGGTCATCAAGTTCCAGTACCTGCTCCCAGAGGTCTTTACAGTCACATGAGAGATGTTCCAGACATGAAAGATCCTGGGTTAGTGAGAACAACCTGATTGCATCGGCAACATCGTGGCTGCATTCCTGCAATTACGCGGACCTCTTTTTGCACCTGCGCCCACAGGGTCAGATGTTATTATCATATCAGGGAACTCTTTCTTAGTTCTCTGCTAATATATCCACAATGCTCCAGAGCCATGGCGGACAGGCTGTGCTTACGATCCCAGAGATATTCGACATAAGTTCCACGCTGTACATTACACAGGTTTATGGAAAAAGTGTCCGTATACTCAGCAGCATCACGGATAGTTTGCACTATATCCTCCAGAGCCTCTTTCTCGGACAAAAACAACGGTTTCAGCATAAGATAAGACTTAACTGTTGCACCATTTGACCTTGCAGCAACGGCAGCTTCTGTGAATTGCCTGAAAGTGAAGCCTTTGTTAATTGATTGCTTACGAATTGTATCGGAACTGGTCTCAAGACCCATTGCAACTTCAAATGCGGTATTCCTGAGAACTGAAACACAATCCTGTACATTTTCTGCTGTTACAAATTCCGGCCTGGTTTCAGCCAGGACTTTAACAATCCTTTCATCCTCATCCAGCCTGGTCAGTATCCTGTGCCTCACATCCAGTGATATCTCCTTTGTATCAAGGAAACTGCCTGATGTGAAAATCTTGACCATGAATTTGTCAAAATCCGATGTTTTTCTCATCGCTTTTTCAAGCTGGGCCATGAGATCATCGTCTGAAGGAGTGCCCTGCGCACTGTCATAGACATAACCACACATGGTACAGCCGCCGGCTTTGCCCCACCAGCAACCGGATGTTTTGAAAATAATGGTTATCGTGTCTATTTCCCCGCTCTCAATAACATCCCTGCCAGTCCATGAGGCTGCAGGTACATCTAAAGCAGAGGGTTTTACCCTCTGTCGATTGCGGATATCAAGAACTGCTTTGTTAAGTGACATTTGCCTTACTCTGATAAATGTAAAATATAATCGGATATTTACTCGAATTCAATTGTTGCAGGTGGCTTTGGAGTCAGATCATAGAGTACCCTTGCAACAGATGGAATCTCTGCGGTAATCCTTGACTCAATTTTCCTGAGAACAGTCCATGGAAGTTCCATTGCCTCTGCAGTCATACCATCTCTTGAACCTACTGCCCTTACAGCAACGATCCAGCCGTGCACCCTGACATCTCCTTTTACACCAGTGCCTTTGCCCACTATTGCTGCAAAGGTCTGCCATCAGCTGGAACTGCTCAACGAGTTCTTCCTCAACGATTGCATTGGCTTCCCTTACTGCATCTACAAGCTCCTCGGTGACCTCACCTACTATTCTTACAGAAAGGCCGGGACCGGGGAATGGCATCCTCTCGGAAATCTCATGTGGAAGCTCCAGTGCACGGGCAACCTCACGGACCTCATCCTTGTAAAGGTCCTCTATGGGCTCAACGATTGCCTTGAAATCCACAACAGAAGGAAGACCTCCTACATTGTGGTGGGACTTGATACCGCCTTCGGATTCGATCCTGTCGGGATAAATGGTACCGTATGAGATATTCTGCTTTCAGCAACTTTGCCTCTTCCTCAAAGACACGAATAAAAGTCTCGCCTACTGCCTTACGTTTCTCCTTCAGGGTCATCAAGACCTTTCAGTGCTGAAAGGAAACGGTCTTTGCGTCAACCACTTCAAGGTTCATGTCGGAGAAAATCTCTTTTATCCTCTCGGTTTTCACCCTTGCGCATAAGGCCTGTGTCAATGTAAATAGGTGTGAGTTTGTCCGCCAGTAGCACGGTGTGCAGATTGCGCACACAGAACTGTCCACACCTCCGGAAAGTGCGATGATGGCAGGACCATCTATCTGCTGCTGTATCTTATCAATTGCTTTAGGAATGAATTTGTCTACTTTTACCATGAATGAGAACTCCAGATATAAGGTTATCAGGTATTTTTACCCTGAGATAGTATTTCGTACATATTAATGCTCGCCTGAACATAAGAGCCTTGCCGGAGATTAAAAGAAAGAATGATGAGAGTTGTTATAACGATTAGGACTATAAATCCGGCTTTTTTAATATGAGTGAATACTTTCACCCTGCATGCATGAATATTAAATACTGCGGCAAAATATATTGAGGAAAAACAAGTATGGTCTAAAGATGCACGAGACTCTCCGGAAGTACTTTGGATATTCTGATTTTCGCCCCCTGCAGGAGGATATCATCAATGATGTGCTCAATGACCGGGATACTTTTGTATTAATGCCAACCGGAGGAGGTAAATCCCTATGCTACCAGCTCCCTGCCCTTTTAAAAGATGGAATTACAATTGTAGTTTCCCCCCTGATATCCCTGATGAAGGATCAGGTTGACAGCCTGAAAGAAAACGGCATTGATGCTGCATACCTCAACAGCACGTTAAAACCCTCTGAATCGAAAAGGATATACTCGGAACTTAACAGGGGAGAAATAAAGATTCTCTATGTAGCACCTGAAAGACTGACAATGTCACATACAATTTCATTTCTCCAGAGCCTGAATGTAAGTCTTTTTGCAATCGATGAGAGTCACTGTATATCCGAATGGGGACATGATTTCAGGCCGGAATACCGGAAACTCAATTTCCTTAAGAAAAAGTTCCCAAGTGTCCCAATAATTGCACTTACAGCCACTGCAACTCCAAAAGTAAGGGAAGATACCATCAGGCAACTTGGAATCCAGAGCTGCAAAACCTATGTTGCGAGTTTTAATCGTAAAAACATGTTTTATCGTGTCAGGCCAAAAAAAGATACATATAACAACCTGCTCCAGTACCTGAGGAAGAAAAAAGGTGAGAGTGGAATCATTTATTGCCAGAGCCGCAGGACAGTGGACAGTATCTCAAGCAAACTCAGGAAGGATGGATTCAATGCACTTCCATATCATGCCGGGCTTACGGATAGCCAGAGGGCAAAGAACCAGGAGCTTTTCATCAAGGACAGGGCAGATATCGTTGTTGCCACCATTGCCTTTGGAATGGGAATAGACAAGCCCAACGTACGTTTTGTTGTTCACTACGATCTCCCGAAAAATATAGAAGGATACTACCAGGAAACCGGGCGTGGAGGAAGAGACGGGCTGGAATGTGAGTGCGTGCTATTTTTCAGCCGCGGTGACAGGTACAAGATTGAATATTTCATCAAGCAGAAAAATAAGAAGGAAGAAAGGGATATTGCCCTTAAGCAGCTTGGTGACATGGTAGATTACTGCGAAACAAACACCTGCCGCAGGAAAGTACTTCTCGGTTATTTTGGAGAGGAAACTACAGAAGACAATTGCGGGAAATGTGATGTATGCCTTCAGCCACGCATTGAAGTGGATGGTACCGATGATGCTAAACTGCTGATCAGCTGCATTAAGGAACTTAACCAGAGATTTGGAATGACCCATGTCATTGATGTGCTCACCGGAAGCAGGGCAAAAAAGGTCACTGACAAAAAACACCATCTTCTCAAAAGTTATGGCCAGGGAGACATGCATCCAAAGGCTCAATGGCAGGAAATGGCCAGGGAGATGGTGAGGAAGGACATAATTAAAGTTGAAGGTGCACGTTATCCGTTACTAAAACTTACACGCAAGAGCGAAGAAGTCCTTTCAGGAAAAAGGACGGCCTCCTTCACAAGGAAACTGGAAGAAGAATTCCAGGACGAGTATGTGCCTGTAACAACCCCAACTGGCAAAGAGAACTTTGAGGAAGATTCTCCGGTAGTACACAGAAAAATCAGTGATGATCCTGACAAACTATTATTTGATAAATTAAAAGAGCTGCGCATATCCCTTGCCCAGATGCAGGACGTACCTCCCTACATCATTTTTGCCGATACAAGTCTCAGGCAGATGGCTGCAAGAAAGCCACGTGACAAAGCAGAAATGTTAAAGATTACAGGTGTTGGAGAATACAAACTGAAAAAGTACGGGGAAATGTTCCTGAAAGAAATTGCAAAATTCTACGAAGAAACAGAAAAGGAAATTCCCGGGAAAAAAATAAGATCTTCCCCTAAAAAAGAAAATAACCAGAAAAGCTCACCTAATGCAAGCAGACCACAACTGCAAAAAGAAATGGTGCTCCATGCACTTGATGAACTGGAAAATGATCTCATTGCAGCAATAAAAGATAAACTGAACGGTACATATTCCGATGATGAAGTCAGGGATATTTACCGATCAATTCTCAAAAAGAAATAAAAAACCGGTTTTCATTACTCATTATTCACAGGTATCCAGCAGGTGCCTTTTTGGGCGAATCCTCTGGTCACCCGGATGAATCGGGTTCACTTTTGCTTCCTTTTCATCTTGTTTATTCTTTTTGTTTTCTGGATTTTTCTCAGACATTTGACCCAGCTCCATTTAATAATCTGAGTTACAGCATATTAAATGTTATCAAAAAAGGGTTTACTTTTAAAAATAAATAAAGTTTTATAGAAACTATATTTAGAATATATCTGCTGGCTAAAATATATATACTATTTTTCTTAATCTTTAAGAGAATTTATAAAAATATATCAAATTGCTATACGCTGAAGTGATTAAGTGTATATACCTGAATCTGAAGCCGCCAATATTTTGCTGGCAGTTGAGAAACTCAACCCTAAATGTGATGAAACTGTACTTCTATTGCTTCCCGAAAAAGATACGCCGGATATGGAATACTTGATTTGGGCTTTGAATGAAAAGAAAATCAATTTCATAGGAGGTATATTTCCCAGTATTATTTATGGGGACAATATTTACAATTCCGGTGCCATATTAACTCTGCTACCTGTGCTGGATACGCCATTAATCGTAAAAGATCTGAGCGCAGATACCCTGGATATTCAGGAGCAACTGGCCACCCTGAAACCATCAGGAAAGTGTACGGCTTTTGTATTGATAGATGGGCTTTCATCCTCTATATCACATTTTCTTTCTTCCTTGTTCCAGCAATTTGGTGTTTCAGTCAAATATTTAGGGGCAGGGGCTGGTTCGATTAGCCTGGAGCAAAAACCCTGTATTTTTAATCCAGATGGAATTCATATGAATGCTGCAATAGTGACACTTGTCGACATGGAGACAAGGCTTGGAGTACGTCATGGATGGAAATACATGACAGGACCCTTTGTTATTACTAGATCGGAAGGAAATATCATAAAAGAACTGAACTGGAACAATCCTTTTGAGATATACAAAGAAGCTGTAGAACAGGACTCTGGCCTGGAATTATGTGAGAGCTCTTTTTTTGAGATCGCAAAAGGATATCCATTTGGAATATATAGCGAAGGCAGTGAAGATATTGTGAGAGTACCCCTCCAGGTGACAGAAAACGGGGAACTTGTATTTGTCGGAGAAGTGACTGAGAACACTGTACTCAACATACTCAAAGGAGAAAAGTCATCCCTCATTGCTTCAGCCGGACAGGCTATCAAGGACTGCTTTAGTTATGATACCAATGGGATTAAACATTGTTTTATAGTAGACTGCATCACACGCGTACTCTTCCTTGAAGATGATTTCAAAGAGGAACTCAAATCAATTTCAAGGGAAATCAAGCGGAATGATTTAGCAATTATACAGGAAGGAGTTCTTTCTCTCGGAGAGATAGCTTCCCGGGAAAAAGGGATTCTTGAATTTTTCAATAAAACCATTGTAGTAGGAACTTTACATGAATGAGAGGCCACAATTTACCAAAATCGTAAATGAAATTTCACTGCTTTATGAGTTGTCACTATCCATTGGAAGTTCCCTGGATTTACAGGAAAATTGTGAATTGTTTATTCAGAAACTACTTTCCCGAAAAAACCTTAACTTTGCTGCTGTCTGGATAAAAGAAAGCTACATGAGTTACCATGAAAGTGACTATGCAAAAGTTGCATATGCTTACCCCCGACAAATGATGTCACTTGAGCAGATTCCAGTTAATCATCCTGTTTTTTCATTATGTGAAGGACAGGAAACAATTGCATATAATTCATCTGATGAAAAATATTCCCAGCTAATAACTGAAAAGGATACACATGCAGGCACAATCTTTGTTTTCCCCCTTGGGAACCTGGGAGTTTTAAAATTGTATTCCATTGAAGAAATGGAAGCATCTGCATATTCCAGGATGATAAGGGAACTGAGAAATGTAGTACTAAAATTCAAAGTGTCAGTTGAAGCCTGCCTCACATACAGGCAGACCCTCCGGGAAATAAAAGAAAAGGAAAAACTGGCCCAGGAACTCCTATGTTCAAAAATGGAAGCTGAATCTGCAAACAGGGCTAAAAGTGAGTTCCTTGCAACCATGAACCATGAGCTTCGAACTCCACTAAATTCAATAATAGGTTTTTCAGAATTAATGTTAAATGGCAATGAAGGAGAAACATATGCATTCCATAGGCAATACCTGGAAAATATCTCCAGAAGTGGAAACCACCTGCTCTCTATAATTAACAACGTTCTGGACATTTCAAAGATAGAAGCAGGAAAAATGGATCTGAATTATGAGAAGTTTTGTGTTTTTGAAACAATTGATGAAATCAGATTACTTGTATCACCGCTTGCTCAAAACAAAGGGATTGATATCAAGTATGAGAACCATGAACAACCTGTTACGATATACGCAGACAGGTTAAAGTTCAAGCAGATATTGTTCAATCTTGCAAGCAATGCAATAAAATTTACCCCGGATAATGGAAATATCTGTATTTCGGTACATAGAACTGAAGACGAAGTACAAATTACTGTAAAAGATACCGGTATTGGCATATCCAGTGAAGACAGAAGTAAATTATTCTGTGCATTCACTCAGCTGGACTCAGGTACAAACCGTCTCCATAAAGGAACAGGACTTGGACTTTACCTGACAAAACAATTTGTTGAACTGCATAATGGCAATATATGGGCTGAAAGTGAAATAGGTAAGGGAAGTACATTCACATTTACAATCCCTGTTAACAATATGCAGTAGAATGATTTAAAAAAAGATAATCTCTGCAGATTCACAGAGATTTTACCAGAAGATTCACATCAGCATAAACTTCATTGTCAGATAGAATATCAAATCCCCGAAAACAACTGCAGTGATAAAACCGGCAGTTATCGGAATCATGAAAGGCAGGCCAGGAGTAATCCACACACCATCTTCCACCTTTCCTTCTTTCTGGTATTTTTTTAGCTCGGAAATAACTTCCTTGCTGAGCTCAGTACCCCTGCTTGTAAACCTGAATTTCAGCCCGCCCTCTGTTTCGCTATAGGAGTCAAGCATACGGAAATGTCCCCTTTCCAGTTTGGAAATTGGTAAAATATATCCGATAAACATATAGTAAGGACGTTTCAGGGATCGAGTAGGATTTTTCAGGAGATTGTAGAGGAAAAGTCCTATCGGTACGATCACAGTCAGTATAATCGAATTGCCAAAAACACTGAAGGCAAAGATATTGAAAAGAGGAATCCCGTCAAGAGGAAGATATGTTGAACCAATCTCGATTACAGGGAATGTGGGGATTATCAGGGAGATTACCATGAGCACCTTGGCATCGGCACCACCGAAAGCCCCAAACTGGAACAATATGTACACAAATGCAAAAATGAAAAGGAAGGTCAATATATTGCGTACAAGATAAGGGATACCATAAGTCATAAAATCATACATTATGAAAATAAAACCAACGCCGAACATCATGTACCATACTTCATTCACAACACGGCGTGTTTTTATGTCAGAATAGCAGGCATACAGCAAAAAAGGCATGCATACGAGCACTTTGAATATCTCGATCATTTCAGTGTTTCTCCCATTTCTTGAGCTTCATTACTTCTGAGAGGGTTGAACCCCTGCGTATCTCTTCAAAAAGACGCTGTTCGGTTTTTTCAACCTCTTTTGCACGCCTTGCAATCTCATAGGCTCGCTCTTTTGGAATAACAACAACGCCGCTATCATCACCTACAATATAATCACCGGGATTGACAGTCTGGTTACCGCAGACTATTTCGGAATTGATCTCCCCAAATCCTTTTGGTTCTCCTGCATTTGGAACATAGCAGGTAGCGAAAACAGGCAGTCCTATTTTGCGAATCTCATCAATATCCCTCACAGCCCCATCGATAACAACACCGGCAACTCCTTTGTTCAGGCAGCTCAGGGTTGCAAGCCCGCCCCATGGTGCCACATGCCTGCTGCCATTGTAAATAACAATCACGTCACCTTCTTTTGCCTCATCTATAGCTTCAACGGCTTTTGCCCAGTCACCTTTAAAGGTCTGAACAGTGACCGCCGTGCCCACCATTCTTTTCCCGGGAAGCATTGAAGAAATATCCTGCATGGCACCCTTACGGTGCATTGCATCGGAAATATTGGAACTGGAAACCCCATCCAGTATGCTGCGTATCCCTTCATCAAGTGATTTCTTTAATACAGGTAAAGAAGATGGATTATCCACACTATCCCTGATTGCCTGTGCAGATTCAGTTACATTGGAAGAGCGAACTATATTGCCTCCGACAATTACGATATCTGCACCGGCAGCCACAGCTTCCGAACATGTACCGGAATCCAGCCCTCCTGCTATGGCTACGGGGATCGAGACCTGACCAACAATCTGCTTCATAAGGGAAAGTGAATCCTGTCCAGTCATCTGCTGGTCAATGCCGGAATGAACATTAAGGTAATCAACACCCAGTTTCTCAAGTTCCACACTGCGGGAAACAGGATCAGAGGCAGATATCAGGTCTGCCATTATCTTTACACCATATTTACGAGCTGCACGCACAGCTTCCTGTATGGTAGAGTCATCAGCACTGGCAAGTATGACCATTATGTCAGCACCGGCCTTTGCCCCCATTTCAACTTCCATGGCTCCGGTGTCGGCTATTTTCATATCCGCAATTATTGTCCTTTCAGGAAAACTCTCCCTGAGTTTCCTTATAACATCCATGCCCTCACTTTTTATGAGAGGCGTTCCGGCCTCAAGCCAGTCAACACCACCTTCAATGGATTCTTTTGCTATCTGTATCGCCCTGTCCGTTTCTAAAAGATCAAGAGCTACCTGAATGATTGGTTTAATATGATCACCTTTACAAATACTTACACTACTAAAATACTTGAAAACCTATAAATTTAATCACGGGAAAGTTATTATCTATATACTTTGATTTTGAAACTGGAGACAAAATGACTGAAACTGATGAGATTTCTGATAGTGAAAGGCAGAAATTGCTGACAAAACTTCATAAGAGTCTCTTCTGGGTGGGAGAAGCCATACCGGAAAAGGTTGAACTTGAAGGAAAAGACGTAAACCTTCATGAAATTGTATGGGAAATCGTAAACAAGCCAGGACTCAGTGATAATGACCTGAAGGATATTGAAAGATTCCTGAAAATGCTCTGTGAGAAAGAGCAGGAATATGAAAAACGCCTTGAATGCGAACATTTGAACAGGGATGAAGCAAAGGAGCTTTTTGACAGGACAGCTGGACTCCGGCGGGCAATTATGGATATGAAAGAGCTTGCAAAAGCTTCTAAGAGAAAATCATTTTTCAAGGACCGGCATATTTGCACTGATGTTAATACAGAGCAGTGGGAAAAACTGGCAAATAGGATAAAAGACAGGGAATGCTGAAAGCCCACTCAGCAGGCAAATATTATATCCCATGCAATGCCTTTATTAGTCGATGAAATTTAAGGACCAACCTATCATTTCAACAAGGAATTTTTCCAGGGAAATGATTGATCACATCCTCAATGCTGCTGAGAAAATGGAACCTATAGCACGCGGGGAACAGAGATCAGACCTGCTTGCCGGAAAAATCCTTGCTGTCCTCTTTTTTGAACCAAGCACAAGGACCAGAATGTCTTTTGAAACTGCAATGCTTCGCCTTGGAGGAGAGGTGCTGAACCTTGGATCCGTTGACGCAAGTTCCGTTGCAAAGGGAGAAACACTGGCTGACACCATCAGGGTTGTGGATGGATACGTTGATGCCATTGTATTACGCCACCCTAAAGAAGGTGCTGCGCAGCTGGCATCTGAATTCTCAGGAGTACCCATACTAAATGCAGGAGATGGCGCGGGCCATCATCCAACACAGACACTTCTTGACCTTTATACAATCAAGCGTGAAAGTCATCTTGACGGACTTAAAATTGCACTTGCAGGTGACCTGAAATATGGAAGAACCGTCCATTCACTCTGTTATGCACTCTCACTTTATGGTGCACAGATTACACTGATTTCCCCAAAAGAGCTGCGCATGCCTGAAGAGATTGTAAGTGATATTGCAGCAAGGGGTGCAAAAATAACTGAAACTGATTCAATTGAAGATGCCATAAACGATGTTGACGTCCTTTATATGACCCGTATACAGAAAGAAAGGTTCCCTGACCCTGCAGAATACCAGAAGGTTGCAAACAGGCTGAAGATAACAATGGAAACACTAAAAAACGCAAAACCTGAATTAAAGATCATGCATCCTCTTCCAAGGGTCAACGAAATTGATACAAATATAGATGAAACCCCACATGCCTGTTACTTTAAACAGGCTTTCTACGGAGTTCCGGTGCGAATGGCACTGCTTGGACTTGTCATGGGGGCGATTGAATGAGCAGTGTTGAAACCGAACTCAGGGTCCGGAGGATTGAAAACGGAACTGTAATCGACCATATAACAGCAGGCAAAGCCCTGAGTGTGCTGAAGATACTGGGTCTGCCGGACTCATCTGAAGGTGTAGTGAGTATCCTGCTAAATTCCCTGGGGAAATACGGTAAAAAAGATGTTGTCAAAATCGAAAACCGTGAGCTTAAAGTAGAGGAAGTTGACAGGATTGCGCTGATCGCTCCAAATGCAACCATCAACATAATACGTAACTTCAATGTCACACGGAAGAACAAGGTCCAGATACCATCATTTGTAGAGGGTGTTGTGGGATGTATAAACCCAAATTGCATCTCAAACAGTAATGAACCAATTACATCAAAGTTTAAAGTGACCAACGGGGAAGACGGATTAAAACTCAGGTGTTTCTACTGCGGCAGGGTTATTTCTGAAAATATTGAAGAGCAACTGCTCTGAAGCAGAGAAAAAAATAAAAAATGGAAGAAAATATTGGAGGTAGTAACAATGGCACCTAGCTCACATGCTACAATTCTCAATTATATTCAGGCACATATATATAATAGATGAACATGTTTCACTCATTAAGAGCATTTACTATGCACACAAACACCCGAGTTTGTGTCACTTATGAACATTAAATTAAGAAAAAAAGAATGGGGAACTACAGTCCCAGAATGTCCTGCATGTTATAAAGTCCGGGCTTTGCCTTGCCAATCCATGCAGCAGCTTTTACTGCACCGCCTGCAATGCCTGTCTTGAATGGGCCCTGGTGTTTCACTTCTATTCTTTCACCGTCGCCGGCAAAAAGTACAGTGTGATCACCTACAATGTCGCCACCACGAACAGCATGAATACCTATTTCATTTCCACGTGGTGCAAGTCCCTCGCGCCCGTAGACATATTCCTTGCCACCCAGAACCTTGCTGATTACTTCAGCTGCTCCCTTGGCTGTGCCACTTGGAGCATCCTTTTTCTGGTTGTGGTGAGCTTCTATGATTTCAATATCCACGTTATCGAGGTACTTTGTTGCTTCCTCGAGGAGTTTGAAGAATACATAGACACCAACAGAATAGTTAGGGGAAATTATTCCAGCTACATTGTTGCTGATAATTGAATCCTCTATGGTCTTTTTCTGCTCATCGGTCATGCCTGTTGTACCTATTACAAGACTCACACCGCATGCTGCTGCCCTTGGAGCATTAACCACCGTAGCCTTTGCTATTGTAAAATCGATTAGTACCTGGGTATTTGATTCTTTCAGGACAGATTCCATGTCATCTACATGAGATAATGGTACATTCAGAGTGCCAATCTGGGCTACCTCACCAACATCTTTTCCAATGTTTACAAGGTCAAAAGCTGATGTTAGTTTCAGCTCTTCATTCCCGAGTATGTTTTCAATGATGAGCTTACCCATCCTTCCTGAAGCACCTGTTACCCCTACATTAATCATGCAATGCACCCCAGTCTTCGAAGAACGTTTTCAAGTTTAACGCTGTTCTCTTCACTTAATGGGGCAAGTGGAAGTCTCATGGTTCCGCTTGAAAGACCTATAAGCTCAACTGCACGCTTAACAGGAATAGGGTTTGTTTCAGTGAATAATGCACGAATAAGTGGTGCCATTTCAAAGTGCAGCTTTCTGGCAGTTGCAAGATCACCGGATTTTGTTGCCTCGCAAAGCTTAACCATCTTTTCGGGAACAATATTGGCAACAACTGAAATTACACCTGCCCCCCCCCAGGGCAAGAATTGGAAAAGTGAGTCCGTCCTCGCCTGAAAGAACACTGAAGTCATTGTCCATTGTTTCCTCAAGTATCTGAGATACCTTGCCGAGATTTCCGCTTGCTTCCTTTACGGCAACTACATTCTCAAGCTTTGAAAGTTCCACTATTACTTCAAGTGGCATGTCCTGGCCTGTACGGGAAGGGACATTGTACAATATAATAGGAATGTCAGCAGATTCTGCTATTTTTGTAAAATGAGCAATAAGCCCTGCATTATTGGGCTTGTTATAATAGGGAGTGATAATAAGAGCACCGTCTGCACCCACGTCCGCAGCGTGTTTAGTGAGCTCTACTGCTTCTGCAGTATTATTTGAACCAGTACCGGCTATCACTGGAACCTTTGCACAATCAATACAAAGGTTGATCAGTTCTTTGTGTTCCGCAGTTGAAAGTGTTGCAGATTCACCGGTCGTACCACAGGCAACAACTCCGGAAACGCCACCCTCCTCAACATACTTGACAATATTCCTGAAGCTTTCGGCATCAATGGTATTGTCCTTTGTAAATGGCGTTACAAGAGCAGGTAAAACTCCGTCGAACATGGGAACATCCCCTCTCCAGAAAACCTTACTCTCTTGGTCTATGTGTCATCTTTCTTGTAACATAACCTGCTACACGGTTTCTGATTACCTTACTCTCGATGGTTGTGTACTTTGTTACAAGATGCTTGTTTGTGTCAAAATCTGTTGTAAATACATCACCGTGGTTTTCGGCTAAGCGAATTGCGATTCTCTTGATATTGGTTTGTCTAATATTTCCCATGATAATTCTCCATTATGATATTCATTATAAGATGAAACTCTATAATAGTAGCTTGTTCGGGTTATAATAAATACCCTTACATTTATACCTTTTGGATTAGTGGAACTGCATCTGAAGACTTTATGATATATCAGTCTTTCCCAGAAGACGGTCCATTGCGCCAGCATCCCTGAAAACAGACTCCCTCGCACCTTTCTGGTTCAGGAAAAGGGCAATAAGGACAATAAGAAGTCCTATGTCTGGGTTTGAATAAGTAAATATTATCCCGATAAGAACAAGAGTTGATGCGATAATGCCCTTGATAGCACCCTTGCGATAGGAATCGAACCGGGTTCTTTTGTAAATACGGATATCCCGGAGGGTTAGGAAAAGAACAACAACATATGCCAGCATCGCAATATATTCATACATTTAAATCCGCATTCCTTATTTTCTACAAAATTATCCGTACCTGTTCATGGTAACCTATCTTATATCAGGATTCCGCAGGCAGGAATTGAGGCATAATTACATAAATCCCAGAATATACATAAGGTTTGAATGAAAAACTCGAAAAGGGAAAGAATAACACTACACTTGGACATGGATAGTTTCTACTCTTCCGTGGAAGTAAGGGAACGTCCTGAACTGGAAGGTCTGCCGGTTGTAGTGGGTTCAGACCCGAAAGGCGGCAGTGGAGAGGAGTTGTTAGCACATGCTCTTATGCGGCAAAGAGTATTCGGACTGCATTCTGGAATGCCCATATCAAAAGCATACAGGCTCTGCCCCGACGCAACGTACCTTCGGGTGAACATGAAACTCTACAAGCAGGCTTCTGAAGAGATCGTGAATACAATTCGTATTTTTGCTGATAAGTTCCAGCAGGTCAGTGTCGATGAAGCATATCTTGATATCGGAGATTCAATAGATGACTATGAGTCGGCAACCCTTCTTGCAAAAAAAATCAAAAGTGAAGTCAAACGCTTCACGGGCTGACATGTTCAATAGGAGTTGCACCAAATAAGGTAATTGGCAAATTGGCTCTGATTTTAACAAACCTGACGGACTTACAGTAGTCAGGCCTGAAAACGTACAGGAGTTCCTGTTTCCTTTACACATATCAAAAATACCCGGTATCGGAAGAAAAACCCAGCCAGTTCTTAAGGAAATGGGAATTGAAAACGTCGGGCAACTTGCAGGCTGTGATGTCCAGCTCCTGATTTCAAAGTTCGGGAAATTCGGAGTGGTAATGCACCAGCTTGCAAACGGCATAGACACACGGGAAGTAAAGGAGAAGGAAGCTGTCAAATCGGTAAGTACAGAAGATACATTTGACGAGGACATTTCTGAACCTGCCTGTATTGAGGAAGCTTTCATCATGCTCACAGAAAAAGTACATGAGCAGATGATGAGAAAGCGCTTCCGTTTCAGGACGGTGACAATTAAAGTACGCTATGAGGACTTCAGAACTTACACGAGGGCAAAGACACTTACAGCTGCTAAACTGATAAAGATACAATCCTTAGAATTGCCCTGAACCTAATGGAAGAATTTTTGGCAAAGGCGATTCAGACTGCTTGGTGTTGGAGTAACAAAACTTGAGATGATTGATGAAAGGCAGACATTCCTGACTGATTTCCTATAGAAATCAATCAATTGTCAAATAAAGTACACATACAAGCATTATTGTAACTTATTTTTAAATAAAAACTCTTTTTTTGATATTAAAGTGATTAATAATAGATTTAAATAAGTATTATTCTTATTAGCTGATTTAAGATAGATTAAAATCATATTTAATAGATAATCAAAGCTTTTTTATCTTTAAAATCCATATAATGCCCTGAATACATTGTCATGTATTCCTAAAAATAGAAGGTTATGTCTGATGAAAGAAGTATCCAATAACCAAAGAAATAAAGAAAAACAGAAACCAAGAACATTAGGGCCTGTACCACACCTTGAAGAGCATGTAAATCCTGACTGGTGGAAGAAAATATTTAACTCACTTTACCTGAAAACAGATGCAGATATTGTAGAAGATGCATCAATTACCAGACAGGAAATAGACACTTTTTCATCCATATTAAAACTCAGCCCTGAAAGCCATATCCTGGACCTTTGCTGTGGCCAGGGAAGACACTCACTTGAGCTTGCAAGAAGAGGACTGAAGAACATAGAGGGACTTGACAGGTCCCACTACCTGATACAAAGGGCTAAAAGCACAGCAAAGAAGGAAAGTCTCGGAGTACGCTTTAAGGAAGGGGATGCAAGGAAGACACCTTATGTCACAGACAGCTTTGATGCTGTAATGCTACTTGGAAACAGTTTTGGATATTTTGAAACCGCAGATGAAGACCTGAGGGTGCTTAAAGAAGTAAAAAGGATACTTAAACCATGGGGAAAAGTCCTCCTTGATGTAGCTGACGGAACCCATCTCAGGGAAAAATACCAGCCACGTTCATGGGAATGGATAGACAAGCACAACTTTGTATGCAGAGAACGAAACCTGTCAACAGACGGTCAGAAACTGATATCAAGAGAAGTTATTGTTAATGATTCAACCGGAGTCATAGCAGACCAGTTCTATGCAGAAAGACTGTACAGCAATGAGTCCCTTGTTGATCTTTTGAAAAAAGCAGACTTTTCCGATATTGAAATTGTTGACGCAATTGATTCCCAGACTCAGAGAAACCAGGATCTCGGAATGATGGAGAGAAGAATACTTGTCACTGCATCCGTCAGAAAGGAATGGGCTCCTAAGAAAAAGAAAGGAAAAGACGCTGAAAAGAATGTAGTAGTAGTTTTTGGCGACCCCAGAAAGAACGATTCGCTAAAACCATGCGGAATCTTTGACGATGATGACATGTACACTATTGATCAACTAAAAGGTGCCCTGCATGAGATAGAAGGCTATTCTTTCCGGTACATGGACAATCATGACACGCTGATAAGCGATCTTTCAAAAACCAAAGGAAAGACTGATTTTGTCTTTAATCTCTGTGACGAAGGATTCGATAACGATCCTAAGAAAGAATTACACGTACCTGCAATGATGGATATGCTTGATATACCATACACCGGCTCAGGACCCCAGTGTCTTGCGTTCTGTTACGACAAGGCCCTTGTGAGAGGTATTGCCAAGGACCTTGGAGTACCTGTTCCTGAAGGACTTGTAGTCAAAGCAGAAGATACACTTTTTGAAATACCCATAGATTTTCCGGTAATTGTCAAGCCGAACTTTGGAGACTCAAGTTTTGGACTGAACCAGCACAGTGTATGTAACAGCCGTGATGAAGTATTAAGGGCGATCTATGACATAAGGGAAGGACTCGGATATGATAAACCCATACTAATAGAAGAATTCCTTACCGGGAAAGACCTGAGTATAGGCATTATAGGAAACCCTCCTGAAAATTATACAGTACTTCCGCTTACACAGGAAGACTATTCAGAACTGCCGGAGGATCTGCCCAGGTTATGCGGATATGAGGCAAAGTGGATACCTGATTCACCATACTGGAAAATCAAGTCCTCACCTGCAGACCTTCCAAAGGAAACTGAAGAACTCATTATTGAATGCAGTTTGAAACTTATCAGCAGACTCGAATGCAGGGACTACACACGCCTTGACTGGAGACTTAATGCTGCAGGAACTCCAAAGCTCCTGGAAGTTAACCCTAACCCCGGATGGTGCTGGGACGGACACCTAGCAAAGATGGCTAAAATTGCAGATATATCATACAAAGATATGATAGAAATGATTCTCAGAAATGCAGATGAGAGGATATCATCCAGAAGATGATATCTCTTTTTTATTTCATTTTTCATTCAAGATATTACCTGGCGGCTTGAATATAGAACCAGAACCAATAACCCCACAATCACAGGCTGATGAACCAGATAGATCAGAAGTGATTTCTTCCCCAGATAAACAAGTGTTTTCACAACTGTATTATTCCCACAATCACACATCCTGAAACTTCTTTTGTAATCAGGATACAGGCTGTTTCCTGTAAAAATACCCAGAAGCACAACACCAAACCACGGAATTAGCGGGAAATAATCCGTATAAAAACCATAGGGTTTAATTCCAATCCAGAGAAGCCATGGATAATCAGCATAGGCATTTTCCACAAGGACACCTGAAAACAGGAAAAACAACCCCTGCAATTAGATTTAATCTCCTGTACTTCAAAAACGGATAAGCAAGGATTATAGACACACCAATTAGTAGTATTCGAAATAGATAGTTCCTCTTTCAAGAGCCGTGGCTGTAACAACAGTTATCACAAGTCCCCACCCAAAATGCCTGCACCTCTCTTGAGATTATGAAGAAAAGTTTGTCCGGAATTTACTGATTTTTTCTTTGTCCTTGAATAACTGAGTGTAAGGAGACACCAACCAGAAAAACGAAAAGAATGGCTGCGGTCCTTCCGGTCACAAGCAGAATACCTGAATGCATGTCAAATTGACAGAAAATCCAGATCAAAAAATGATAATCACCATCAGAATGATGGCAATACCACCTGGAGCATCGACTTCAAAAGATAACTGTTTCAGAATTCCATCCATTGCCAGCCCCTGGAAGAAAAAAAATTACCTTTTCTTCTTTTTCTTATCTTTGTTATTCTTATTGAAAACAGAACCCAAGGTGTAATGCGTAAGCACCATCCTCTTTATTGCCATGACAATTTCCTTGCGATCAAACGGGAATCGAGTTCAGCTCGTAGGAACCGGGACCCAAGGATACGCCGCGGATTCACACACGTTCGCCCCCTCCTCCTCTGTGACACTGGGTTCTTTCTTTTTCAATGCCAGAATATTTCATATGATTTCGCCGGATGATTCCTCATCCTTTGTTTCATCCTGATCTACATCTTGTTTTTAGAGGATGTTTCATCAATAACAGCATGTACTTCCTCACCTTCAGTCTTTTCAGCAACTTTGAAACTGGCTCTTCAGTTCCTCTTCTTTGACATACGAACTTGTTCAGCCACAATTAGGGCATCCGCTCAATATTACTGAAGCACCGTCTACAAAGATTGATTCGCATCTTGTACACTTGTGAGGCATTGATCCACCAATTAAATAAGCACTATGATATATTAAAACACTTGCGATAAGTCTCTACCAGTAGCAAGCTCATTACTCTTCAAGGTACCTTCCTATGATAGGGTTCAGCCGCCTTTTGGTTTCATACGGAATCATTGACGGAACCGTGGTTATGGCACCCATTAAGGAATCCTTGCACATGCAATGCTGTTCAAGACTTAGCCTGTCCAGAGCCTCAACGATTATGTCTTTTACCGCAGTCTCATTCTTCATGGCATTCTCAATGATAACTTCAATGGTGACATCTTCCTCGTGCCACACATCATAATCAGTCACTGTAGCAATCATGGAATAACAAATCTCTGCTTCACGGGCAAGTTTTGCCTCAGGGATTGCAGTCATCCCGATAATATCAAAGCCAAGTGCCTTGTAAACCTTTGATCTGCCCCGGGTTGAGGAGCGGACCTTCCATGCAGACATAAGTTCCACCTTCTTTGACACTGTAACCTCTGGAATTAGCAACATCAACAATGGTCTTTGATGTTTCGGGACAGATGGATCTGCAAAGCCCATATGAACAACTATTCCATCCTCAAGAAAGTTGACGGTCTTGACTTTGTACGATCATATATCTGGTTAGGGATCACAATATCAAGAGGCTTGAACTCTTCTTTAAGGCTGCCAACAGCCGATCACTACAATAATGCGCTTAACACCAAGTTTCTTAAGTGCAAATATATTTCCCGCCTGGAATTGAGTTCGAAGGGAGATACCCTGTAGGCCACACACCATACTTGGAAGGAAACAAACGGTCTTGTCATAACTCACCAATGGTTATGGAATCAGAAGGTTTCCAAAAGGAGTATCAACCTCAACATCACGAACCTTATCCAGCAGATTTGCATCATAGATGCCGCTTCCGCCAATTATTGCAATATCAACTTTTTCCTGCATTTTATCCCTCAAAAGTAATTGAAATCAAAGAATTACCAAAAATCAGGCGAGTTTCCAGTATTGTTTACCATCCTCATTTACTGAACATATAATACCCCTGCGGTGCATTTCTTCAGAATTTCAGGAAGCCTGCCAGGTTGTGCAATCTCAAATGCAAATGAATCAAGTGAATGATGCATGTAAAGACCATGCCTTATAGACTGGACATCCCACAGGGACTTATCTTCTTTTGTCATAAGTGTTGAAATAAGATCTGCCATGTCTCAATGAAATTATGGGAAAACAACCCATGCCCATTCTTCAAAGGCGCTCACCCACATAGTCAGGGTCATATTCAAGAAGAATCAAGATGCTGAAGAGCTGCTGTCCTTACTTCCTTTGGCTCCTGTTCATTCACATATTCAATTGAGTGCATCGAACTCTTACCTGTGTCAGCAATGTCATCCACGATAAGGACTTTCTTCCCTGCAACAGCGTTGTCAGCAAGCAGGTATTTGATCTGTGGCTCATCACCTGCAAAGGGCAATGCCCAAGGTAGTGCTCTATCTTCAGGCTGGTAAGTCATCTAGACCCAGGAAATCACAGAGTACACGTCCTGCAAACCACCCACCCTGGCAAGGCGACAATCATATCAGGTTCATATCCTGGAAGCTTTCTACTTCATTTGCAACTTCCTACATAAAGGTCGTAAATGTAATCCCAGTTCGTTACAACACATTTATGAATTTGTCAGGTAAAGGCATAATATCATTCTCTCCAATAAGTGTAAACAAAAGATGAATCATTATATTTAAACAGATAAAGAGATATAATTTACCTATAATTATTTTGCTTACAACAAAAAGGGACTTATACGCAACATTTATCTGCAATGAAATAGTTGAGAGAGGGGAGTACCCTTCCAGAATAAACACCAATCTCCAAAGCGGGGTGGGGTAGCCGGGAGATCCCGACGGGCTCATAGTTGAATCTATCCCCCGCTACTTTCTAACATAATTATGATTTAAGTATCAATTAGTGTGTTAGAAGGCTTATTCCGGGAAATATACATATATAGTATGCAGACATAGAAAGATTTACTTCACAAATTAAATCCGCGAGCCTGAGTGGGAGTAACCAGGGAGATCCCGACGGGCTCATAGCCCGTAGACCGATGGTTCGAATCTTTATCCCCCGCTACTTTTCTACAACATAATTTTGATTTCTGTAAACTGGTGGTTTTGAGCAAGGATACAATATCTTCGGTATTTTAAGCTGCCCAAGTAACAACTTTATTAATGCTTGAGGTAATTCCCGTTCCCCAACTATTGGAAAGTGATCTTGATGGAAGTATCTGTAATCATATTCGGGCTTGTTGCCGCACTTTGCTGGGGATCTGCTGATTTTGCGGAGGGTTGCAAGCAAACGAAACGGGGCAATGAGAGTAGTTGTCATATCCCAGATCACAGGCATAACACTTCTTACATTGTACGCACTTATTTCCGGGGAGAATATCCCTGCAAAAACAGACATCATATGGAGTGTTCTTGCCGGACTCACAGGTGGCGCCGGCCATGGTAGCACTTTACCATGCACTCATAAAGAAAAAAATGGAATAGTAGGACCTGTAACGCAGCCCAGTATGGAGTGCTATGGTTCCAACTACCTTTGGGATCATAACCGAAGGCTTGCCAGCTGCAAGCCAATTAACAGGATTTATTTTTGCCGTTGCTGGCGTTTGGATGATTTCAAGGGATCATGATAGCCAGAGAATAAAACTGGAAAAACTCAAATACCCCATTATAGCAGGCACAGGCTTTGGTCTTTTTATGATACTTATCGATCAGATTCAAGGCACTGAAATATTCTGGCTACTGGTGAGTTCCCGTACTGCTGCCACCATACTGACATTCTGTATGATCTTCTATTCCGGCCAAAAACTGAATTTCTCAGGTATGAAGCTCCTCCCACTAGTACTGTTTGCAGGACTGCTTGACACAGGAGGTAACGTATTCTATGTACTTGCTGCAAGGACAGGAAGGCTTGATATTGCCGCCATCCTTAGCTATTAACATCTACCATAACAGTACTCCTTGCGTGGGTACTCCTGAAAGAAAAGCTGAAAAGGAGCCAGTGGGCAGGAGTTTTTCTGTAATGCTCGCTGTAATACTAGCATAATAACATGAAAATGCCCATAGCAAATGACAATAATAAATCAAAATTACAGATTGTACATATTCACAACAGAATTAATATTAACTCCCCATTAATTAGAGAAAAAGAGAATGAAAAAGGAAGACCTTAAATGGTAATGGATAAACTCGGCAATTCCCTGCAGGATGCCCTTAAAAAAATAGTAAAATCGGGACGTATTGATGAGCGTACCGTTAATGAAGTTGTTAAAGATATCCAGAGGGCTTTGCTCCAGTCTGACGTAAACGTCAAGCTGGTCATGCAAATGTCACAGAAAATAAAAGAGCGTGCCCTCAAGGAAGAAGTGCCTTCAGGAATGAGCCCAAGGGAACACGTAATCAGGATCGTATACCAGGAACTTATCAATATTATAGGAAAGGGGACCGATATTCCCCTTAAGCCCCAGACCATCATGATGATTGGTCTGCAGGGTAGCGGTAAAACCACCACCACATCAAAGCTTGCACGCTATTTCCAGAGGAAAGGTCTCAAGCCCGCTGTGGTCTGTGCCGATACATTCAGGCCGGGCGCATACCAGCAGCTTAAGACACTTTGTACAAAACTCAATGTTGCATTCTATGGAGAGGAAGGCAACCCTGATGCTGTTGGAATCGTGGAGAGAGGACTCAAGGAACTGGAAAAGAACGACATACTTATTGTTGACACAGCAGGCCGTCACTCACTTGAAAGTGACCTGATCACGGAAATGGAAGAAATTCACGCTGTGGCAAAACCAGATTACAAACTGCTTGTGCTCGACGGTGCAATCGGTCAGCAGGCAAGTGAGCAGGCACGTGCTTTTAATGAATCTGTTGGCATATCAGGTGTTGTAATCTCAAAACTTGACGGTACCGCAAAGGGTGGTGGAGCCATCTCTGCAGTATCCGAAACAAACTCATCCATAGCATTTATTGGTGTAGGAGAAACACCCGAAGACCTTGAGAAATTCGAACCTGACAGGTTTATTTCAAGACTTCTCGGAATGGGTGACATTAAATCACTTATTGAAAAGGCAGAAGAAGCCCTCGGAGAAGAGGACTTTGACATGGAAGCAATGCTCCGTGGAAGGTTCACACTCAAGGACATGTACAAGCAGCTTGAGAGTCTCAACAAGATGGGACCAATGAAACAGATCATGCAGATGCTCCCGCTTGGAGGTATGGGTGCAAAAATCCCTGAAGATGCCTATCAGGTCACCGGGGACAAGCTTGCACGCTACAGGGTACTCATGGACTCCATGACAGAAGATGAAATGCTCAATCCGAGAACAATAGGAAGTTCACGCATCAAGAGAATTGCCAGGGTTCAGGATGCGCTCCTGAAGATGTCAGGGAACTTCTCAAGTCACAGATGATGCAGACCGCCATGAAAGGATTCCGTGGTGGAAAATTCAATATGCAAAAAATGATGAAGAAAATGGGAATGTGAGATTAATATTTCTCACATATCTCAAGGAAATTTGTCAGAAGCTGTTCTCCTTTTTCTGTGTGTGCCACTTCAGGATGCCACTGCACACCAAAAATTGGCCTGTCCACGTGCCTCATGGCTTCGTACTCACAAATGTTTGATCTTGCGAGCTGTATGAAATTATCAGGCAGCGTTACGACCTCATCAGCATGTGATGCCCAGACAGAAGTCTTTGGACCAAGGCCTTTTAGGATTTCATCTTCTTCCACTATTTCAACTTCAATGTCTGCATAGCCACCTGAAGCACCTGAAGAAATCGCTCCTCCGAAAGTCTGTGCAATAAGCTGGTGACCAAGGCAGATACCAAGAATAGGAAGGTCAATACTTTCTATATATTCTGCACCAATGCCAACCCTTTCCATTGTAGGACCGCCACTCAGGATGAGTCCGTCAGGTTCCTCAGCAAGAATATCCTCAACAGGAGTAGTGTTAGCAACTATCTTAGTATCCATATCAAGGTCCCTTACTGAACGGTGGATAAGATGACAGAACTGGCCATAATTATTGATAACAAGAATCTTTAATTCCCTCATAGAATGTTTCCTGAAAGATTTGATTTATAGTATTAATTATGCCATAATAGTAATTATGATTGGTCCTTTGTATGCATAATTGATATATCATATGTATATCAATTTATAATATATTATTGGTGATATGTATGAAAGGACCATCTTCACGGGATAAATTCATTTCAGCATCACTGGAAAACAATTCTTCCGGCAATGTTGAGCTTTTTAACGGCATTATGGGCAAAGACATGAATTTGATCCCGGATTACGATCATGACTTAACATACTCGGCGATTATAGCTGATAAAGTTGTCCAACACTGGACCGAAAATTTATCAGATAACACACAGATTGCGTATACAAAATCTCTGGAGCAGTACTGCCTTTTCTGTACTATGACCCCAGCACAACTACTTAAAGAAGGGTTCATGGAAAAAGACCCTGTGCCAAATCTGAGAAGACATATTCAGCGCATTGTAGCCTTCAGCAGTTTTCTACAGAAGGCCGGGTATGAGCTACATCACCCTGACGGCACAATAATCCATAAGGAGTATTCCCCAAAGGCACTAACGCAAAAAACAGCCGCTATCAGGTCTTTCTATGCTAAATTTGGTATTGATATACCAGCCAAAGTTTAAACAACAACAACATCGCCCCGGAGCCGCTTCCTGAAAACGATAAATCACCTACAAAAAAGAAATCAATTGAGGCCATTCAGAAGGCTGGAAGTCTCTTGATGAAAGCCCTGATTTTGGGCCAGACGTCAGTCCGGTCTGGCTTCAGTGGATATACTACAACTTACGATCGGGCAATACGAGGACTGGAAAAACCACGGTCACCAAATCGATCAAGGATGAAGACGGCAATGAAATCCTCGTCGATGTCACCATTTCCATGATGGTTGTAAAAAGACAAAAAAACAAAAGTCGTAGCGGTCATGAGTTCGTCATTTTTCAGCCCGGAAGCTTGCGAACAAATCGATACTTATCTCGAACAACGTAATGCTCCTCCGGTCACGGAAGGGTGTACATGTCGGAAAACGGTATGGGATGCATATATGAAGAGACGCTTTGACATTGACATTGAAAAGGGAAAGAGTAAACATGACCTGCTGCTCTTTGTTAACAATTCAATCAGTGCAAAATTCCTTGAGAATCGTGAAGAGAAGCTCCGAAAGATATCCAGAGCCGCAATACGATCGATGTACAAAACCCTGAGCGCGGACTCAGGTCTGAGTACAGTGATGTATGAGAGAAATACAATAAGAAGCCACAAGATGCGGAATTTTTCACTAATACGCTGGAAAACAATACTAGTCGGCCAAAACTCATCCGACACATGGCGGGTCATAAATCCGGGGCTGTGGAGAATGCATACTACAAACCGCATCAAAAGGCATTGATGAAGTTTTATGTCAATGAATGCCTACCACTCATTCAGTTCAAGGAAACGGAGGCAATAAGACTTGTGGATGAAGATTTCCTGAGGCTGCAAGCGCTCGAACGGGAAAATGCAGAAATGAAAGCTGAACTGGGTGCTGTTAAACAGGGAATCGATGACTTAAAGAGCGTCATTGCTACTTCTCGATCACAGTCTTCAGAGATCGTAGAATTGTTGCAGAATTATCAAAAGTCAGCGGCGATGACATCCTCAGCAATGTCCTGAAACAGATGTACCCGGATTTGGATATGAATGTCATTGCCAAAAATTATCAAAAATGCTGATGACACTTTGGAAGCAAAGATCGACGAAATGATTGAAGCAACGTCAAACGAATGATCACTTTTTTACTCTTTTTTTCTTTCTTGCTGTCACAAATCAAGGCGCGGCTAGTGATGCTTAAATTATTTCCTGCTATGCAAGTTTATATATTATGCATAGCAGTTATCTCTTTTCTTTTTCTAATTTTTTTACTTCAAATCTAAACCTGCTATAGCTTGCGAAAATGGTTTTGCAAGAACGAAGAATCCCCTCAACGTATGCAAGTTTTTGAAATAAAATAACACTATCAGTAGCCTTGATTATGTTCGATAGTTATAAATATGATAATAGTTATTTATTTTCTGCAACTTGCAAAAAGTTGCACGGTGATACGATGAAAGATAAAATAATAACCAGAGGAATCAGTTTCAAGCCTGATGTATGGAATAAAATCGAAGAACAAAGAGGACAAACGCTCAGAAGTAAATACGTGAACGAGTGTCTCAGGAAATATTTTGATGCTCAAGAGGCATGAGCATGGATGAAATATACCGTGAGTACATGTTCGACGCTATCGAATTATATCCTGAAGAGTCGAAAGTCATTCTTGATCATGATCCTATAGAAATCAATTTACGTGAACTGAAATTTGTCATCAACGAAACGGTGAATAATTTCAGGTATCATGTCATAATCGATGTCTTCAAAAACGACAAAAATATAATTTCTAATATTGTAATGGATTTTAACGATCTAATTAAAGATTCTGAAGCAAGAGATGAATTCAGAAAATCGCTTGGTCTATCAACTGGAGTTGTCAATAATACAGTGCTCGAAAATATCATCAACAGTGTAGTTGACAAATTGAAGACTGATCAACACATTGCCAACAACCGTGAAACATGGCGTAAGATCGCATTAAAACAGAATGTCCCTACACCTGACGAAAATGGCAAGATTTCAATACCAGATATTGCCAACCACCTGATAGAAAAACTGAACCTCAAGGTCATAAACCTGAAAGACGGACGGAAAAACAAGCTGATTTATCATTACAACGAGAAGAAAGGTGTTTATGAAAATAATGGATATGACATCACAACTTCCGAAGTAAATCGAATTCTCGGTGATAAATCCCGGATCGGATTGGTTCATGAGGTGTTCAATGTCATCATACACACTCCTGAAATATGGTTCGGGCCTGACGACTTCATTCCTGACGATCCGTACATAATTAATGTGGAGAATGGGCTCCTTGATACTCGAACACTCGAATTAAAACCACACATCCCGGACTATCACAGCGTGATCCAGTATCCTGTAATATATGATCCCAATGCAAAGTGCCCTTGGTTTGATAGATTCATCACAGACGTTCTCCCGGACGAGACAGACCGTCGTGACGTGCTCGAATTTTTCGGGTACACCTTATTACCCGGACTTTACAATTGCTATCATAAATCGTTAATGGTTCTTGGGCCACCCGGAACCGGGAAAGGAACTACTCTTGATACATTGCAGCAACTATTAGGCGAGAAATATGTCTCGACTTCAGACTTACAAAAGATCGAAACTAATCAGTTCCAAGCGTATCAGCTAGTCGGGAAGGTCGCAAATATAAGCGACGATCTACCGAAAGAAAATATGTCCGATTGTCCTAATTTTAAGACAATAACAACGGGTGGACGAATTAATGTTCAGGACAAGGGAAAAACCGCTTTTGATACTCGGATTCAAGCCAAGCTCATCAGTGCCGCAAATACACTTCCATTCGCTCCCATGGAAGGGAATGATGCGTATTTCCAAAGGTTCGTGCTTATCAAAATGAACCGGGTTTTCAGGGGCACGAAACAACAAATACCAAACCTAATAAAAAAGCTCACCACGCCGGAAGAAAAGTCAGGTATTTTGAATATCTTATTGGAACACCTTCAGACCGTGAACAAAAATGATCGCCTCAGTTACGACAAGTCCCTTGAGGAAATCAAGCGTATGTATGAGCTTGAGCAAAACCACGTCGCTGCCTTCTTCATGGAGTGTACCGAAGAATCAAGTATCGACACACCGAAAAACCACGTTTATGATGCTTATCTTCTGTGGTGCGAACGGAACGGAGTCGATGAACCGAAAAGTAAACCAGCATTCACACGGGCTGTTACCAATGCGAAATTTACTTTACCACACATCAAAGGCGGACAGAGTAAACAGGATCGGACCCGTGACATGATGGTATGGTTCAACCTTGAGCTTAAGGTTCCGTGGAATGTCCGAACAAATCGTGTCAAAGCCCTGTTTGGAGATGATAATCCTTATGAGAAGAAGGTGCCAAAAATACCCAAGATTTCGCTACCACCACTGAAGAAAGGTACAGTGCTTGATTTGAACAAAGCCTTCGGTGAAGGTACAAACAGTTAAAAAGAATATTATGGGTGAGAAACGATTTTCACTCAATTCTTTTTCACCCACGCCAACGCTATTGTGTTTCTTTTTTATAACTTCGTAAAAGATAATAATATTTTCGGTATGCTACGGACTATGGGTGAGAAACAAGCTCAAAATCCAAATTACTCTTATATATTGAATAAAAAAAAACAAAAATTATTTAATCATTATTTTCGCGTAAAGAATATTAAATATACTTAGTTTCTCACCCATTTAGTAATAATAAGCTCTACTGTTACCTTTTTCTTATGGGTGAGAAAGAAAATCGTTTTTCACCCATGAATTCAGAAACACCTAGACGTGGAGTACTTTTTTATGGGTGAAAAGTAAAATGTGCTTCTCACCCTTTTCACCCATACAAATAAATCGACAACTATTTCACTAACTTCTATAAGCAAAATCTTTATAAATGTAAGTTCATTTCTACTAATCGGGAAGCAGCATCTCACTTTTCTTTTAACAGCTTTCATCTTCTGCTTCCTTATCACCATCCCTTAACGCTCCTGGATTTTGACACAATCAACAAAAAACTCGACTCCCTCTCCCGTTCCCTTGCCAAAATCCCTGCTACGTATTGCACTTTCCCCCCCAATACCCATGAAACTACTACCCCTCAAACCCATGCCACCCCGCCTCCCTGTCGGCAATCCCCGGATCGATCTCCACTTTCCTCTTGGCGCCGGCGACATTCACTTCCTCTGTTCAGAGAATCGCCACCCCTTGAGGGCATGGAGTTTTCGAATATTTTGCAAATCATCTCAACGTCTCGCACTTTTTGAGAACAAAACCAGATGCAGGAGAATGTTTTTAAACCCAAAAGCCGTTTTAGAAAATGCCAAACCATTGGGGGCTCCATTGGCATCTTTTACCGCCATGGACGGCGGACTTTTCACTTTTCGCCGCCGTCCACACACTCTTTCTGCAAACCTTGAACTGGTACAGACCTGATCAAAATAGTTATATTTCCTAAAAATAAATTTCGACCATGGCGCAGCACATCAAACACAAAGTCATCTGGTATCTGAAGGACCATGGTCCGACGACTGTTGAAGACATTTGTAAAAATGTGGATCGCCCTAACGATGCGGTAAAAATCGCGCTGAATAGATACATCCGCGATGGCTTCATATCGATCACAATTGCTAATCCCCGCAGCTTCGATCTCACTGCCAAGGGGCGTGAATATCTTGAGAGGAGGGAGCATTATAAAAAGGAATCGAAGCCCACGAGGGTTTTTTTTCCAATTAAACGGGTGGTACTCCCAGCTCTGCTCGACGGGCCACAGACTGCGGAGTGCCTTTTTCTGGTCTCGAAACATCCTGACATGAAAAAGTTTAAGGGCGGGCTCCATAGGTTGGTCGAAAGACGATTTTTGACGGTGGACAAAAGTAGCAACCCCTATCGCTATCGTCTCACCGCGAGAGGAGAAGAACACGCACTGGACCCGGAAAAAGGAATCAAGGAAGGAGTTGCAAAAAAGCGGAAGGTCCTAGATTTATCGGTTTCTGTCAAGGTAAAACGTGGCCCGGAAACTTCTACACAGGCCGGGTGCAAGAAGATCGAAGTGCGAAACGTTGGTGCCATCGAGGGTGAAATATTGAAAATCATGATCACGGAAGGCGCGATCACTACTCCGGACATCCGCGAATTGGCAAGGGTGCACGATTATTTCACAGTCAGGGACGAGGTTCTGCGATTCGTGCACTCTGGATTGGCAGAGATGGAATTGACGGGAGACATGGTGACATATTCCGCCACTGAGGCCGGGATGAAGTATGCAAAATCTGTCATCCCTTCGACGTTCTTAACTTGTATTTCATAATCACTATGCCTCAAACCCATAGCAAGCGAGACATTTTGACGATAAGTATATATTAATTTCAAACATATTTGAAGCAGGTCAACAGCAATGCCGTTGACTTGGAGGTCCACGCTATGAAAAATTATCAAGATTTCACGTTAAAGGGGGCAATCCTCCGTCAATTGATTCACGAGGAGCACACTTCCCGAGAGCTGTTTAATCGAATACAGCACCCGGATTACCACGCTTTCATATCTGAGCTATACGCTTTGCGGAGACGTGGCTATATTTCGAAAGTTGGTAACGTCAAGCCTGCCAGATACAAACTTACGAAAAAAGGTAGGGTTCATGCTCAGGACCCATTCATCCAGAAGAAGCGAAAGCAGGAGCTCTTGCAGCATCGTGTATCTGCAATTTTAAATGATGATGAAAAGTTCAGGGAAGCCCTTGAAGTCGAGATCCAGAACAGGATGAAGACCCCACAATCCCTGTCAGGCGGTCCAGTATCACAGCCTACCGAGAGCATTAACGACTCTGAAGTTATCAAAATCATTCGCGATAAGGATGACCAGATCGCGAAATTGCAAATGCAGTTGCAACAGATACGCAGGCAATCGCAGCCTGCTGGACCTGTAAGGCAGGCACAACGAACTAAGAGCCCTGAGAAGTTGAAAGAAGAAAATGCCAGAATCAAGAAGCGAAAGAAGCTTGCGGAATTATATGCGAGTCGGAACAGGTTGCTTGATGCTGCATTTTTCACCAAGTGGGGAGACCTCAGGCCCTATAAAATCAAGTTCAAGGGATGGTTTAGTGCAAATTCAATTGAAATTTTGAGTCCTTCCAATCCAGAAATCAGGAGGGGTCACGCCCATAAGCATCCTTTATCCCCTCGAGACATCCCGGCCGCGAAGTTTCACATCGTGGATATGAATGAAAAAGGAATCACAATCAGGGGCCGTGGTCTTCCAGATGGAAAAGCCCGGATGAGTTTCTGATACTCAAAACATGAATACGTCGCAGCCATGCGTTTATGAGGTTAACATTTATATACTCCAACAACAAATTCAAAATATGGAACAACAAAAATCAATTGACGATGCCGCCGAGACCCTCGAGAGGGCACTCGTCGAGATGGAAGACCTGAAGAAGTTTTGGAAAGATTTGACATGGTGGGAAAGAGATGCCTCCCTTGAAGTTGTTTTCGATCTAATCTTTGATCTTGCAGCCGTTCCGGAATACAAAAGGAGGGCGGAAATGATCCGTGACCGTGCGGAGCAATACGCTTTCCAAAATGAAAGCGATTACCCTTCAGCGGAAGCCCTTGCAGCAGACGAAAATATGGAGCTTTATTATGCCGGAAATCCAAAATTGCCACAGGGGCAGGCTGTAAAACTGCTTAGAACCTTTCCCGAGACAGATATTGCAGATTTGGCCCGGCATATAGGGGCAGATGATAATAATACGCCATTAGAGTCCATTATTCATGCAACCGGTCGGTCCTTATCTGCCATGTTCTGTATCCGGAACTATGTAGGGGAATGTTCACAAGCGCCGCCGTTCAGGGCTAAATAGGCGGGCTGAGGCCAAATACAAAACCTCGGGTCTGAAGGCCAAATACGAGTCGCTGCCTTCGCTCCCGCACCCTTGGGTGTCTCCCCGTTCTCCCTCCGTGTGATCATTGAAAATGAGCGCACTCCGTTCCACTCACACATATAGGACCCAAAATATTATTCTTAAATCCGTACTTAATAGAACAATATGTTCTTTGTTTTGGAAATATGTTCCATACCTAATATGATCGACTTGCTGAGGCCAAATACAATACCTCGGGTCTGAAGGCCAAATAGGGGTCGCTACCTCCGCTCCCGCCCCAAAGGGGTCTCCCGTTTCTCCTCATGCGTAAATCATAGATTAACGCGTTCGTTTCCACTCACATATAGTATATCATTTATTATTCTCAAATTTGTGTTTAATAGAACAATATGACATCATTGAGAAATATATGTTCGATGTTGGAATTATTTTCAATGATCCTTAACTATTTTGTATACTCCTACAACAAGAACTGCAAGAATTATGGCACGCAGAATCACTTTTAAATTAGAATCTGGCATTGAGATTTCAATGTTCTCAGGTAGTCCTGTGAGCCAGTCCCAAGCCTGAAGTGCCCAGCTTATTTTATTTAACTTACCTTCTAATTGTTTTATCATCAATATGGCAATGAATAGACCCATAATAGGGACGAGGATCGCTCCTATTAGAGGTATTTTTGAGACATCACCTTGAAGCTGGGTTAATGCTCGGATGACTGCACCTAATACCATTTTTACCGTCTCTTGTCGCGCTTTTGCTTTTGTTCACGAGTCTTTTTCTTCATTCGAAGCTGGTAATTATCCCTGAATATTGCTCTTTCAGGTTCCATAAAGAAACATTCACTTACTGATTTAAGTCCCTGAGCCAAGCAGCCCGAAAGTAATCGTCTACCAAATCTGGCAATTTTCCCTTTTTCTGACAAAACTGTCCAAAATCCCGCCTGTGACGGACATAACTCAGGCTTTTCCTTAGTATGGCATGTCTCGAACATTCAAGCTCGCATCGCTGATATACAAACTTCAAAAACTTTATTGTGCAGTGGTCACCGTCCGCACGGTCTCATAGTGTCGTTGTTGTGGAAGGTGTGGACAGTGTGGACTGGATCCTCTAATTAGTTGCAGGCCATTGTTTTTAGTTTAAAATCAGGAATTTGAGCATCAACAGAAGTTTCAGAAATTACTTCATTATTGTTGTCCAATATCAAGCGTATGCTCTTGATTTTCTGAATATAACTAAGATAGTTTGTGCCTGATTTAATGTTCGTTTCCTAACTTATTCGTATGTTACCCAATATTTAGCAGGATGATTAACATAAATACCTGTATCAATTGCTTTTACTATGCTAGTGTACGTTGCATCTGAACATGTTGTAATAACTGCTGAAATTTTAGTATCAGATACAAAAAGACTCTCATCACGCATAATTGTATAATCACTAGGTGAAAAATACAATGCAGTAATGGTTACAGTATTCTCAGTAGCCATTGGTATTTCAAACCCTATTACATATTCATCTTTATCAGGGTTGGAATCAACATATTCTTTAAGAATCGTTGCTTGAAGGGATGTTGAATATAATGCAAGTGGTTCACCTGAGTATATATACAATATTTCACCAAAATCCACATTGTTATGCCATTCGTAATATGCACCATTATATTCACTTAGTATTTTTTCCAAGTCACTTTCAAATTCTTCTCTAGTAATTGGTGTTGGGCTAAGTGATTCATCTGGTTCTTCTGTCCACTCGCTTTCAACAAGAAAACTATCAACTGCTACATCTGGGTCTTTTAAATAGTATTCAAATTGTTTTCCATCTGCAAACGTAAAAAGGTGTAACTCATCACGCACATATTTTCTGTTTTCTTCTGCTGTATTAGCCATCCATTCATCATAGTCACTTGAATAGGCAACTGGTACAATATATTCAGCTATGGGTTTACCATCTGCTCGAACAGAAAAACTCGTTTCTGGTACAATTCCAGATTCACTTTCTGCGTTGCCATTAGTGGAATCATCGATACATCCAAGTGTAATGCTTACAAGAATTAGTATAGTAAATAAAGAAAATAACAATTCATAGAACTTCATACAACCACCTCAATAATTGTAGATTAAGAGATGGTTATAAAGTTTCTTATTTGAATCTCTGATATTAGGTTGAATATTTGATTGAAAAAGAAAAGTTGAGGTATCCAGTTAGTAACTGTATTCAGAACATACGTGTGCTAAACCTCCATAAACCTTCTCCTGAGATTTTATACACCGACCAACGATGTATTATGAATATAAAATGATGCTCTGAAATATTGTCCATTCAGTTTGCTAACTGGTCACTCGTTTAGAATCAATTTACTATAGGTGTTATTTCTTTAAAAGGATTTTGGGATAAAAAGTTTTATGATTTAAATATTTAGAGGGATAAATGGTCACCCTGTTATTATCAAGTGACCATAAATCCTTGTTTTACATCTCATCCTAATATCAATACTAAAATTACTAGTAAACTAGCAATGATACTTAGAACAGATGCTATCGATTCTAAACGATTCATCCTTTTACCTTCTTATTTAGTCAATTTGCGTTATGTGAATGGACATACACATTAATAACAAATTGCTATATTACTAAAGGTGTTTACAGTTAATAAATGTTTATTAAACTGCTTTTGAATCTATAGTGAACAATATATTTATCATGTTTAGTATCAAACATGATAATAATATATTACCGTATATGAATACCATGCTGATGTATACAAGGCATGACTGAAAGTAAGGCAACAGTAAGACGTTAGTAAGACGGTAGTAAGACGGTAGTAAGACGGTAGTAAGACGGTAGTAAGGTAACAGTGTGATGTACAGAATATTTTCTGTATGATAGACGATTATAAAAACAGTCTATTGCTAGTGAAAGTGATAGATGAATAATTCTGATTACATTTACATGATTTAATTCTTGAAAATAATCTAAAAGTTTAATTTTTCTCATGTCTGAAATAAAGAGTCTGTTCAGAACCTTGTTGTAAAGAAACCTTCACATATTTGAATGGTAGAGAAAAAGGATAAGGGTGTCAGAATTTCTTATCTATCACAGCTAACAATTTCACTGTGACATATTCACCCCTATGCTTTTCCCACCACTTCTGACAATTGCTTGGAATTGTATATGACAAAGTTATATCAGAATTTCCACCACGTTTTGAATGCAACAGAAGGTACATAATGTTGCATTTTATCATTAACGTTGATTTTTGCTATATTTTAAAATCCAGATACCTTAAAGACTTCTATTTTCGATTTAAAGTATGGAGAAAACGTTTTTAAAGTAGTTGTTGCATTTTTGAAAGTATGTATAATAAAGAATGGTTACGACCTGAAGAAATTGAGCAAATGCTTGCCTTACCAACCTTAGATGAAAAGTACGAGATATGGATTCTTTTGCTCTATGTGCCTGCACTGAGGGTTACTGAAGCAACCAATGTCAGAGATCGAGACCTTGACCTTGAGGGTGAGAGCATCGATATATGGAAAGGAAAAGGTAAGGATGGCTATATGCAGAAAGTGCCTTGTGACATTGCCACACTCAAGAGAATCAAAAGGTATTCTAAGCACAACAACCTCAGACCCAACGATTATATCATGTTCTCAAATAAGTCAGGTAAAGTCCACAGGAGTCATGTCTACAAGGTTGTGAATCAGATACTCCAGCAGGTGAACCCGGATAAAACGATTGGAACCCACACCTTCAGAAGATCAAGGGCGCAACACATGCTCGATGCTGGACTGCCCTTGGTGTACGTCAGCAAGCTTCTCCGACACAAAAACTTGTCAACAACCATGCACTATTTGAATGTGTCAGTGAGCGATATACAGAGGGAAATGGCGAAGATACAGGACCCTATGGACAAAATTGGGTCCGTACTCTGACCTGTCCAAGAAGCTGAAAATTCTTGAAATTACTCAGATTTCAGATAAAATAGCCCTGATGCACTTGAAAATCAATTGTGGAAAATACTAAATTTTTAATTATGCATACAAAAGTCAACCGATAATAGTAACTAACTATATAAGAGGTTTCACGATCATTGCAACAGAAGTGATTAAAGAATATTGGATTACTTACAAAAATAATCAACAATTAAACTAATGAATAATGTTAAGTAAAAGCACAAACAAAACTAAGTAAGGGAGAAGAGATTACATACAATCAGGGAAGATATTCTGTCTCCTTTACTTTCACATAGTGATAGGATGAGGTTACATATTGGAAATGAAATCAACGGGAATACAGGGGTTTGACGAGATACTCGGAGGAGGAGTTTCTGTGCCTTCAACCCTGCTTATTGCAGGCACTCCGGGTAGTGGCAGGACCACATTGGGAATCCAGAGTTTATGCGAAGCTGCAAAAAACGGTGAAAATGTGCTTTATATTGGCGTCAGCACAAAATCTGAGAGTGCTATACGGGAAGGACTTTCAAATTACAGTTTTTACCATGATTCAGTAAACATACATACTTTCAGCATCAGTTCTGTTGAAAGGGACCCACTCACAATGCTTGTAGATCTTGGAAACACAGTTGCTTCACTGAAACCTGACAGAATACTCATAGACCCGGTAACACCAATGGGTTTTGGTTTTCCCGAAGCTGAAAGAAGGAGATTCATGTATTCCTGAATTCTGCAATAGCAGAATGGAATGCCATTGTCTACCTTACAGGAACCATGACCGAATCTGAGCTGTTCACATCAGTTGTCAGTGATGTTGTGGATGGTATTGTCTACCTGTCACAGGAAATACACAGGAGGGGCAGCAAACGGAAAATAAAGCTGCTGAAAATGAATAATTCCACGTACTCTGAAGGTGAACATACCTTTGATATTTCTGCAGAAGGGATCAAAATATATCCCCGCATAAGTCCCGTAAATGCAGATCAGCCATCGGAAGTATCCCGGGTTGACACAGGAATTCCAAAACTGAATGAGCTGAGCCGTGGAGGGCTGTTTGAGCAGTCTTCAACACTTATTGCAGGAAACACCGGGACCGGTAAAACACTATTCGGACTATATTTTATAGTCCAGGGTGCAAAAAACGGTGAACCTGGAATTATAAGCTCTTTTGAGGAAAGTCCGGGAGAACTTAGAAGATATGCTTCAAGTCTTGGACTTGAACTTGAAAAACTGGAGCAGGATGGCCTTATAAAAATAATATACACTTCACCCTCAGAAATCAATTCCTGCCGCCACAGTGTAATCCTGAAGGAAAGTATTGAGGAAATGGGAGCAAAAAGAGTCCTTGTTGATGACATATCAGGTTTTGATTATGTATTCGAGGATCCTGTGTCTAAAAGGGAACATATTGCCAACCTCATAGGATGTTTCAAAAACATGGGAATTACTTCCATGTTTATCAGTGGAAACAGGGCTGCCGGCAGCAATGTCCTCACAACTGAAATACCTGTATCTTCACTTGTTGATGTCCTTATTCTCCTTAAACACATGGAAATTGGCAAGGAAATAAGGAAAACAATGTCAATTCTTAAAATGCACGGCAGTGACCATGAGAAACACCTTATCAGCTACGACATCGGTTCTGAAGGAATAAAAATTGGCGAGTTCCTGAAGGACATTTAAGCTCTGATTTTATTTTTTTAATTAAACTGACAAAAACCTTTTTATACTAAACCATGCTAGTATGTCACATACTAACACACTTATTATAAATACATCAATGTACTATATAGCACATTAATCCACAATAACTAACATTTATAGAAGGCAAAATCAGATGACAGAAATTGGTAAGAAAATCCGTATAGAAAGAATCATGCACAGAGACAGCAGAAACATCGTGATCATCCCAATGGACCACGGAATATCTGACGGACCTATAAAAGGACTAATTGATGTGGCAGATACAATCAACAAAGTCGCTGAAGGTGGTGCAGATGCAGTTCTTATGCAGAAAGGAATCGTTAACCACGGCCACAGAGGATATGGTCACGATGTGGGACTCATTGTCCACATGAGTGCATCCACAATTCTCGGACCTGATCCTAACAACAAAGTCCAGGTATGTTCTGTTGAAGAAGTAATGAAAATGGGAGCAGATGCAGTCTCCATCCATGTGAATGTAGGTTCTGAGACCGAAGCAGACCAGCTTCAGAAACTTGGAAGCGTGGCTGAGGAATGCAACTACTGGGGAATGCCACTTCTTGCAATGATGTACCCACGTGGAAAAGACATCAGCAACCCACATGATCCCGAACTCATTGCCCATGTTGCAAGGGTTGGTGCAGAACTCGGTGCAGATGTTGTCAAAACACTCTACACAGGTAACCCGGATACATTCAAAGATGTTGTACAGGGATGTCCGGTACCAATAGTTATTGCAGGCGGACCAAAGACAAACACCGATGAGGAATTCCTCCAGATGATCGAGGGTGCAATGGAAGGTGGATCAAGAGGTGTTGCAATAGGAAGAAACGTATTCCAGCACGAAAACCCTACCAAAATTACAAAAGCCATTACAGAGATAGTGCACTACAAAAAGTCAGTTGAAGAAGCACTGGAAATGCTGAAATAAGCTGAGATTGTTTCCTGTGCTTGCGGACGTGCTCATTATGAATAATAAGATAATCTGGATCAAAGCCGATGAAGGCAACTGGGATGAACGCAAGGCTGTAATTACCACCGGGATGGAATCCGGTGTAGACGCAATTATGGTTGATGCTGCTGATGTTGAAAAGGTAAAAGAGCTTGGAAACGTGAAAGTAGCAGCCTTTTCCTCAAGCCCTGTTGAAGGAGCAGAAATAGTTGTTGTTGGAAAAGGAGGAGAGGGAGACGGAACAAAGCCCCTTCCACCTGACTACAGTGGTTCCCTCGACGTTACAACAGCCCTTCGCCTGAAAGGTAAAGGACTGAAAGTTGCAGGATATGTTGTTATCCGCAACAAGGACTACGAGAACTTTGCAGCAGAAATGGGAAGTGTCTGTGATTATCTTGTAACAATAGGCACAGACTGGCAGGTAATCCCACTGGAAAACCTCATTGCAGGGCTTCAGAAGAAGGATGTAAAACTCCTGTCCGGCGTCCAGACCTCAGAACAGGCAAAACTTGCTTTTGAGACCATGGAACACGGAACTGACGGAGTAATGCTTGACACAAAGGACCTGAGCCAGATCAAAAAGACCGCAGAGATTGCAGAAACTGCCGGTGTCAAAAACCTCCCGATACAGACCGCTGTTGTCACAAGGGTCGAGTCCATCGGCATGGGCGACAGGGTATGCGTGGACACATGCAACCTCATGGTCAGAGGCGAGGGCATGCTTGTAGGTTCACAGGCAAACGGAATGTTCCTTGTACACTCTGAATCCGAAGAGAGTCCATACGTTGCTTCCCGACCATTCAGAGTGAATGCAGGTGCAGTACACGCTTATATCAAAGTAGGAGAGAAAACACGCTACCTTTCAGAGCTTAAAGCAGGTGATGAAGTAACCATCGTTGATGGTGACGGAAAGCAAAGAACTGGTGTGGTAGGCAGGGTCAAGATTGAGAGAAGACCACTCATCCTTGTGGAAGCTGACCTTAACGGCAAGATTATCAAGAACATACTGCAGAATGCAGAAACCATCAAACTGGTGACAAAGGATAAGGAGCCTGTTGCAGTAACTGACCTCAAGGTTGGCGATGAAATACTTGTACACTCTGAAGATATCGGACGCCACTTCGGAATGAAGATTGAAGAGACAATTATCGAGAAGTAAGACCGGGGCGATTCAGTGGTAAAGATAGGAAACTTTGACCTTGATGAAAAACCCGCTATTGTTTCAGTGATAGACGACGACCCGGCTGAGAATGCAAAAGCTGCAAACTGGCTGGGAGCGAATGTCCTTGAACTGAGACTTGATCTTCTCAATTTTCAGATCTCGATGAGGCTAAGAAGACTATTGACAGGATTAAGGTGAATACCAACCTTCCCTGTATTGCAACCAACAGGTTACAATCTGATGGCGGCAAATGGGAAGGTTCGGAAGAAGATAGGATTAAATTATTAGTTGAGATTATGCCTTTTGTGGAAGCCGTGGATATCGAGCTCAGCGCAGATGAGCAGCAGCGCAAAAGGTCATTGAAGCTGCAAAAGCAGAAGGCGTAACTATAATTGTATCTGCACATGACTTTGATAAGACACCCTCAGTTGAGGAAATGAAGGAAATACTCAATACTGCATATGAGGCTGGCGGGGATATTGCAAAACTTGCCGTCATGGCAAAATCAAAGCAGGATGTGCTGGACGTGCTTCAGGCAACAGTTGACATGGAAAAACCAGTATGTACAATCGCAATGGGCGAAATCGGCAAACACAGCCGCATAGTAGCTCCATGCTATGGTTCACGCCTGACATACGGAGCAATAGCACAGGCGATAGCTCCCGGACAGATCAAGATACATGAACTAAAATCAGCCCTGGAGATTCTCTTTGAACACAGTGTACGGCGTATACGGAGATCCTATTGCACATTCATTATCCCCGGATATGCATAATGCGGCATTCAGGGAACTTGGCATGGAATGCACATACCAGGCTTTCAGAGTCAGCCCTGAAAACCTGAAGGATGCACTCCTTGGAGCTAAAGCAATGGGTTTTGGCGGAGTAAACCTTACAGTACCACTTAAACAGGAAGCCCTGGGTATTGTTGATGCAGACCCCATGGCTGAAAGTATTGGTGCTATTAATACAGTTGATTTTAAGGATGGATTAACCGGCTACAACACTGATGGCATAGGTGCCAAGCGAGCTATTGAAGAACATGATGTTGAAATCAAAGGTTCAAATGTATTGATAGCAGGTGCAGGAGGCGCTGCAAGAGCCATAGCATTCCAGTTTGCAAGGGACGGAGCAAACATCACCATTGCAAACAGGACAGAACAAAAAGCCCTTGACCTTTCTATGGAAGTATCGAGCGTAGGTATTGCCACAGGATGCGGAATTGATCGCATTAAAGACCTGATCGATGATTGCGACATACTTGTTAATTGCACGACACTTGGCATGAAACCAAAAACAGAAGGAACAATTGCCACTGCTGAGGACATGCATAAAGACCTTACTGTATTTGATATTGTATACAACCCTCTGGAAACCAGGTTGCTGAAAGAAGCAAAGGAAGCCGGAGCAAAGGCAATAACCGGCGAGATGATGCTTGTCTACCAGGGTGCTGAGGCATTCAGGATATGGACAGGCGTTGAGCCACCAATTGAAGCTATGAAACAAGCGGTACTGGAGGGCCTTGGAATTTGAAAGTCCTTATCATAGGCGGTACCGGTGAAATGGGACAGTGGTTCACTCCTTTTTTCAAGAACCACGGTTACGAGGTTGTTGTATGGGGCAGCAGCGGGAAAGTTGAAGTTGCTGAGCGAATGGGAGTTGAGTTTGCCAGTGACCTTGATGCCGCAATCAGCACCAGCGACATTGTAATAGTAACCGTACCTATCAATATTACCGGGAAGGTCATCAGTGAAACTGCACCAAAGATGAAGAGTGGAAGCCTGCTTATGGACTTCACATCACTTAAGGTCGGACCCACTGAAGCCATGAAGAAATATGCTCCCGAGGATGTGGAGATACTTGGTACCCACCCTATGTTCGGACCATCAATTCCAAGTCTGCATGGCCAGATTTTTATTTTAACACCCATCAACGGACGATGTGAAAAATGGTTCCCCATAATGCGCTCACTTTTTGAGGATAACGGGGCACACATTGAAGTAATCACACCCTCAGAACACGACAGGTTCGTTTCCGTTGTACAGGGACTGACCCATTTCGCATACATCACCATCGGTACAACCTTTGATGCCCTTGATTTCAGTGTGAACGAGTCAAGGAGATTCATGAGCCCGGTATACGACATCATGCTTGATTTCGTTGGCAGGATACTGGGACAGAACCCATACCTCTACGCATACATCCAGATGGAGAACCCGGAAGTTCTCAAAGTGCATGATGCATTCATGAATCAATGCAGCGAGATGTCATCCATTGTTCGGAAAAAGGATGTTGAAGCCTTCACCAACAAAATGAAGGATGCAGCAGTACATTTCGGAGACACTGCATCTGCACTTCGCAGATCTGACAAGCTCATAAACTCAAAGATCGCTGAATTCGATAAGCTGCTGGATTCCATTGGTCAGGAAATTGGCGTCAGGCACATTTACTCAGGAATAGTCCATACTGGAATCGTAGATAAAGTAACACCAAGAACCGTTGTTCTGGAATGTGGAAGCAGGACGATACCTCTGAAAATAGAGAACATCCGTCTGTTAGATGAAGAGGAAATGCATGAGTGGAAACTCGAAAACCTTGAGCATCATTTGAGAGACATATCGGTGCTGATTCCCGAGGAAGCAAACGCTGATGTAATAATGGAACTTGTTTCATGTAATGATGATATTGTTTCGATTGAAATAATTGACAGGTATGAGGGTGTTGAGGGAACAAAGCGGCTGAGTGTCACATTCCGTGTTATGATTATGGGTGATGTTGAAGCTGAGAAGGTACATCAGGAAGTGGAAAGGCAACTGAAAGGGATAGGTTGTAGTATTCGTGGATAACAAGAAATAAAACAAATCCTTTTTTTGGCTCTGCAGATCAACAGTCTGCAGAAAATTACGTGAGAGAGATGATTTCATTCACTTTATCGGATAGTACCGGCTTCGCCGGGCCCTCCGGGATGGTTTAAGTATCCATGATCCTCAATCAATATAGATTATTGTTCCCGATACCTCTGTGTTTCTTAATCAACAAAAGGTTATTGACAAACAAGGAACAACATGACCATCCGCCGCAGGCGGCACGTTCCGTCACTACTATCCAAAAGAATACTGAAATAATGCAGTTATTGACAATTGCTGAGTTCAAAATTACATAAACAGGATTCCTACAGAGCTAAAATATCCCAAAGGGAATGGAATTATTAAATGTTTTAATAAAAAAAATTAGACCTTACTCACAAGGTCTTCGAGTGCAGCCTTCGGGTCTGCAGCCTTCACAATACCTGATGCCAGCAAAACGCCAACTGAACCAAGTTCAAGAGCTGCTGCAAGGTCCTCGCCTTTTGAAATACCTGCACCGCAGAGAACCTGTACTACAGGGTTGATTCTCTTTACTGCATCAACTGAACCTGTAACTACCCCGGGGTCTGCTTTTGATACAGGGATGCCGGAGCCGATAAGCTCTGGTGGCTCGACTGCCACATAATCAGGACCGAGTGCTGCTGCAGCGGCTGATGTTGCAACATTGTTGGTGCAGACTATTGTTTTGAGAGCTGCATTTCTTGCGGTTGTGATTGATGCATCGATGTTTGCAAGAGTAAGACGGCATTCGGAGTGGTTGATAAGGGTTCCAACTGCGCCTGCGTCTTTGATAGACTGGACGAATGCATGTCCTGTAAAGCTGCCTGCTCCGACCGGGTCAAGACTCTGAGCGTAGACCGGCAGGTCAACCTGTGATGCTACACGGTAGATGTCACAGAACTGTGGTGCAACACCAATCTCAATTCCGCTGTCATCTGCAACTTCTTTACATGCCTGTGCAACCTTTACGGCGCCTTCGCCTGTACCCTCAAGGTATGTTTTGAGGTTCAGGACAATTAGTGTAGAACTCAAATTAAATCTCTCCAATACGAATTTAACATTATTAAGGTGAGAAAGAGTATAAAGGTAACTGTGAAAATGAAAGATAAGACCCTCTTACATCGGGCCGGTAATTCTAATTTACGCACTTTAGAATATAATAAGGCTATTTATCAGGTCCATCCATTCGTCTCTTGACAACTTAGCATCGTTTATGAGCTTTCTTATCATACCTTTTCCAATATATTTCCCTGCATGGACAGGTACGATAGTAGACCTGCCATCAGGATGCTGCATAAAAAGGTGGCTTCCTTTCTGACGTACTTGCACAAAGCCCAGTTTTTCCAGTGCTTTGATGGCTTTTTTAGCAGAAATAGGGAGTATTCTGCCAGTCATGCATCGACCCGGACCTTCTGTATCCCCACAAGATCGAGGTGTCCTAATTGTTCATTTTCAGACCTTACCTCGAGATATAGCTCAATAGCCTCTTTAATGTGTGCATTCAGCTCATCAAGTGTCTCTGCCTGTGTATGACAACCCGGCAGCTCCGGCACAGAAGCTACATAAATGCCATCTTCATCTTGCTCAATGACAACTGTGAATTCTCTCATGGTATGTACCTCTGGTCTTTAACTATCTAAATATATGGTCCAATGGGTATATGAACGATTTGTTAGCGAGATAAAAATTGCTCAGATAATAGGCTTGCATATAAAATGCATTTATGAGTATAGAAAAAAGAAGAAAAGAGTGTGGAAATTCCACACGCTTAGAAGTCGGTCATAACTCTGAACTGGTCGATTTCAGGGTTGTTAAGACCTTCAATGAATTTCTCTGCAACCTGCCTTACATCCTTTGCGTTGGTGATTGCTCTTCCAACTACAAGGACATCTGCGCCTGCCTTAAGTGCCTGTGGCATTGTGTTGATACGTACACCACCAGCTACTGCCACCAGGATCTTTGGTGAGAGTGCCTTGATGTCGTCGATGTTGCCCCATGCGTGCTCTGTTTCCTCAATATCAATTCCACGGTGGAGTTCCACTACATCAGGAAGTACGTCAAGCTTCTTGAGTACTGCTACAGGGTCGTCACAGTTGAGTGTGTCCATGATTGCATAGATACCTGTCTTGTGAGCTTCCTCGATTGCCTTGTTAAGGGTTGCAATAGGTGCAAGTGCGGAAACAACAATTGCGTCTGCTGTTGCATCTGCCACCATACGTGCCTCGAGGTTTCCTGTGTCCAGGGTCTTAAGGTCAGCAACAATGAATGCGTCAGGACGGATTTCCCTGAGCTTTGTGACAACGTCAACACCATAACGCTTGATAAGAGGAGTACCTGCTTCAAGGATAACATGGTCGCTCTTTGGAATCTGGCTGACAATGTTCTGAATAACCGGAAGGTTTGGATTGTCAAGTGCAACCTGAAGGTATGGTGGGTTCCAGAGCCTGGATACCTTGAATCCCATGATTGCGTGACCCATTCTGTCCTTCTCCTTGAGCACTGTGTCAATATCAGGGAAGCCATCTACTGCGCGCTTAACTGCCAACTTTGTAGCTCCATAGTTATATCTGTAGATTCTGTTGTAATCCTTTGCTTCAGGGTGGATGAAAACACTTGCAACAACTACAATATCCTCAATGTCAAGGTCGCCGAATGTACCTTCTTCAAGAGCATCTGCAACGGCCTTTGCAACAGCTGCCTGTGCAGGACCGAAAATCTGAGCTGCCTGGCCCATGTTCTTAACAGTTACCTTTGGTACGATAAGTGTTGCAGGTTTAGTTGGAAGGTTTGGACGGACAACTGAAAGCAGAGGTGTGTGACCTGCTGAAAGCTGTGTTAAACCATTTGCGAATGCCTGACCCACAGGACCGTCTTTGTTTCCGATCATAAGGTCTACGTGTGCGAGTTCTGGTTCCTCGCCGATTAATGCTTCTCCGATTAATAACATGATTCTCACTCGTATATGCTGGATAAATATTAGTTGTCTAAATTGTCTCTAATTGCCTATAATATAGTGGTTTATTAGGTTATTATACTATTTGCAAATATGAAATTTATCAATGCTCGTGCAAACCAGCCCTTTATATATTAGACTTATGGCAGGACACGAGATTTCTGCTTTATATAGAATATGGCAATAAATAGTTTGTTGAAACTCGGGTTTTTGCATATACAAAAATCATATTTAATAATACTTAATCAGATTAATTTTGGGCAGATATCATCCATGATACACCCATCGCATTTCGGACCCACTGGCTTGCATATGTTCTTGCCGAACAGCACCATAAGTCCGTTTATGTCTTTCCAGTCCTCTTTTGAGAGCACTTTTTGAAGCTCTTTTTCAGTTTCATCCGGTTCAGATGTTTCAACAAGACCCATGCGGTTGGATATCCTGTGTACGTGAGTATCAACTGCAATAACGTCCTGTTCAAATCCATAGCCAAGTACACAATTTGCAGTCTTCCTGCCAACTCCCGGGAGTTTCAGAAGCTCATCCATGCTGTCAGGAACAACTCCGCCGTAGTCCTGCAGGATGATGCGTGAAATATCAATGATACGCTGGGCTTTAACCCTGTAGAATCCCACATTCCTGATAAGATCCTGAATCTCATCAACATCAGCCTCTGCCATTTCCTGAACTGTGCCAAATACAATGAAAAGCTTCTGGGTTGTCGGGATTGTAACCTCATCCCTTGTTCGCTGGGACAGCACTGTGGATATCAAAAGATAGAAAGGGTCCTTATTAATGTGATAATATCCGCTTGGGTATAATTCCCAGAGGCGCGAAACTACATCTTCAGCATACATCAGAGAACTGAGTGATTCAGTGATATAAAACACTTTGCAACATGAAATGAAGATAGAATAATACTAAAAGGAGCGAACGTACTTATTTCCCAGAAATCATGCTTTTGTTCATTTTCTTCATATTATCTTCTGTACACGGAGGCAGCAGGACGTGAACAGTTGTTCCGGCTCCTTCCTCACTTTCTATCCAGATTTTCCCTTCATGAATTTCAGTAATGGTTTTACTTACATACAGACCAAGTCCGCTTCCACCATATTTTCTTGACATTGAACCGTCTATCTGGTAAAAGCGCCTGAAAATATTTGGAATTTCATGTTTCGGAATACCAATTCCGGAATCCTTGACAACAATATGCACATTTCCTTTATCGTTAAATGCACGTATCAGTACTTTGGAACCAGATGGACTGAACTTGATAGCATTATCAATGACAGAACGGAATATATAGGGTATGTACTCAACATCACCATTTATAAGAGGAAGGAAATCCTCGATATCAACCAGAAGAATCAGGTCCTTATCCTGAGATCTGAATTCAAAATAATCTATAACCTTGTGCAGGCTGTCTACAATTCTTATTGGTTCCAGCCTGTAGTGAACTTTTCCTGATTTTACAATGCTCATGTATATAAGAGAATCCATAAGGAAACTAAGATGGTCATATTTATCAAGAACTGTTTTCATTGCGTCCCTTTGTCTTGAGTTAAGAGGGCCCAGTACTTCATCATATACAAGTTCACTGTAGCCTTTTATGGAAATAAGGGGTGTTTTGAGTTCATGACTGAGATTGGAAATGAATTCATCCTTCATCCTGTCAAGTGTTTTTAGCTCCTCATTTTTTTGTGATAATTCCTCTGCGTATTTGTGAATTTTCTCTTCAGACTTTTTCAGTTTATCACTTGCAAGCCGCTCGTCAGTTACATCCGAGCCAGAACTGAGAATACCCACAAGACCTCCGGAATCTATGAAAACACTGTTACTCCAGTGGACAATTCTTTCTTTCCCATCTTTTGTAAGTACAGGAGATTCAAAAGTTTTCACACTGGAAAAACCCTCCTCAAGAAGACTGCTTAAAAGTGAAAAAAAGTCACTTGTAGCCTCAGAAGGAATTACTGTATCGGCCCATTTTTTACCAACTAATTCTGATTCCCTGTAACCCAGCACTTCACAGCATTTTTTGTTGGCAAGTCTTATTGTACCGTCAATATTAAAAGCCACAATCATACAGCCTGAAATATCAAGGAATTTTTGTGCCCTTTCTTTTTCTGAAACTACCTGATCGTACAGATTCTTATTTTTGATCAGAGTTCTTACACGGATAAGAACTTCAAGCCTGTCAACAGGTTTTACAAGGAACTCATCAGCGCCTGCATCAAGACCCGTCAGCCGATCATCATGTGATGAAAGGGCCGTAATCATAATAACAGGAATAAGATATGTAGATGCTGAAGACTTTATCCTGCGGCATACCTCATAGCCATCCATGCCGGGCATCATAATATCAAGCAGTACAAGATCTATTTTCTCAAATTTTAAAATATCCAGCGCTTCTTCACCAGTATGCGCTGTGTGAACATTATACTTGTTTGAAAGGAAAGCTTCCAGCAGCTTGACGTTGACCGGGTCATCATCAACGATCAGTATGGTGTTTTCAGGCATCTCGTCCATGTTTTAGGTTAAAGTTAAGAGACATCGGGTATATTTAATAGCACTATCCATTTTAACTTCAGTCAGCTAAATAGCCGAAGGAGAATTTATTGATACGTATTAATTATAGTTCTTATTAATATATAAAAGTCTTGAAATACAGACAGGAACATCTCATAGAAATACAGAAAGGATAAAAAGATGATCGATTTTTTAAATGTATTAATAGATGAACATGCCCTCACAGGATTATTTATAGCAAGTTTCCTTGCTTCTACCATTTTCCCCCTTGGCTCGGAAGCCTATGTTGTTTTACTGCTAAGCAAGGGTTTTGATTCCTTCGCAGTGATAATGGTGGCTTCCATAGGCAACTATCTGGGATCCTGCACAACTTATTACATTGGTTTGCGAGGAAGGACGGATATAATGGAAAAATATTTTTCTATTTCAAAAACCCATATGGAAAAAACAGATAAACTATTTTCAAAATACGGGACGTTCCTTTTGCTTTTTACCTGGCTCCCAGTAATAGGAGATGCAATAGCAGCAACAGGTGGGCTTCTCAAACTTAATTTCAAAACATTTTCCATATACGTCTTTATTGGTAAACTTGCAAGATATGTTACTTTAGCATATATTACAGTAAGTACACTGACAATTATTTACTAAGGATGCTACTACATTTTTGTTTTTTGTAAGCAGAATGTTCAAAATATTGAGGTAAGAAGGAAAAACTATTTATATCTCACCAGAGCATATAAATAAATATATATTACCGAAGATAGTAAAAGCATTTAAAGGGATGATAATGGCACAACTTGATCTTGATGAAACATCACTTAAGAAAAATTCCTTGCTAATACCTGCCGCAGTTATACTCGGAACACTACTTGCAATCATTGCATACACTTACCTTCCACCAACAACTGCACTGATCAGTATTTTTGCAGGAACAATTGTTGTAGCATTAATTACTTATGCTGTTCTAAAAAAAAAGTACGACCAATGATATGCTAGCTGGCTTGCATACCAGATAGTCTATTCTCCCTAGAAATCTATTCTCAATATTGCCTAAAATCCAAATCGTGGATTTTAAAACTATTTTTATCAAAATTTCCAGAGAAATCTCTATTCAAAAAATAATCCACATAAAAGAAGGGAAAATTTGGCTCTGTAGAATTCCTGTTGATATGAGTGACACAAAAATTACTCTTTTTCATTTTCACAAAAAGAACCTATAATCAAAAATAAAGTAGCCATCCTCCGAAGGTGGCACATTCCGATGCGTCTGCACGGATCATTTTCTTTTTTATTGTAGTAAAACACCGACTTCGCCGGACCCTTCGGGATAACTCAAGTCATTTATGAATAGGAGGAATCTCGTTTGCTTTTTACCTTGAAATTTTAATGTAAGGATTTCTACATACCAAAAATTAAAAAATAACATTAAACGGAATTCTTTCCTTTCACCGGAATAGAAAAAGTGAATGTACTACCATTTCCAGGATCACTTTCAACCCATACTCTTCCATCATGCAGTTCTACAAACTTCTTTACAAGAGAAAGGCCAAGACCTGTCCCCTCTGAATCCTGTGTAATATAGGAATCAAGCTGTTTGAAAGGATGAAATAGTTTGTCGATGTCTTCCTTTGATATCCCAATACCAATGTCTGTTACACTGACAAGTAACATGCCATCAGAATGACGGGCATTTATGGCTATTGAACCTTTATCAGGTGTAAATTTAATTGCATTACTAATCAGGTTATACAATATCTGCCTGAACTTTGTCCGGTCAGCATTGATATTTTCTACTTTGCTTTCAATCTCAGAACTTATCCCTATATGCTTTTCCATTGCAAGGGGAGAAACCATTCCCTGGACTTCAGCAATTGCGCTGGAAACATTAAAATCCTCATAGAAAAGATCCATTTTACCTGCTTCGACTTTTGAAATATCAAGCACATCATTAATCAGCTCCAGCAAATGCTTTCCTGCATCAAGAATATGGGAAACATAACGTTTTTGTTTATCATCAAGTGAACCAAATGTTTCATCAAGAAGCACATCAGAAAAACCTATAACAGAGGTAAGAGGAGTTCTGAGTTCATGGCTCATGGTTGCCAGGAACTCATCCTTTGTTTTGTTTGCCTCCTCTGCAACGATCTTTGCATGAAGCAATGCATCTTCAGCTTTTTTACGATCTGTTATATCCTCAACCGTACCAATCAAGGTATTTTTGTTTTCATCATATTCTGCAACCACATGTACATCACGAATGGCACCATCGCTTGGCCTCTTTATCTTGAACTGCACATTATATGGAACATCTTCATGAATCAGTGCCCTCATGGCATCATTGAGAACCGGACGATATTCAGGTAGTGCTATAGCCTGTACCTCTGAAACCGGGTACTTTCCACCACCAAGACCATATCCGTATATCCTCCTTGCTTCATCTGAAGCATCAGCCTCACCAGTATTTAGATCAAAGCACCAGCTACCAATGTGACCAATGTTTTGAGCAGTACGAAGCTGCATCTCCCTTGTTTTCAAATCATCCTCTGCACGCCTGCGATCAGTAATATCGTGAACAATTGAATACAGATAATTGCGGGACTGCATATTTACAGGACTACTGTAAACTTCCACATCTCGAAGTTCCCCACTGGCAAGTCTGTGTTTGAAAAGGAAGAAATTTCTCTTTTCAGAAACAGCATTTTCCATTTCTATTCGGATTTCTTCAGGAGAAAGGGTGTTTATTTCATGGATCTTCATCCGGGTGAGTTCTTCCAGGGACCAGCCATAGTATTTGCAGGCTTCAATATTTGCATCAATAATGTCGAAGTTTTCAGGATTTATTACAAGCATTACTGCTTTGTTTTCCTTGAAAAGAGGCCAGTATGTATCATCCTGCTCAAGTGATATTTCTTCGTTAAAAAGACCGGTAATATCTTTCATTACGCAAATGATTTCAAAGCATTCACGATCCACGCAGGTTGCACTTACATCCAGGACAATTTTGTTACCTTCTTTTGTCCTGTGCCTTAAATAAAAATGACCCTTGCTTTTGAGAACAAAATCCGAAAGGTTTTCAGGCAAATTATTGCCATCAATACTGGCATCCATGCCTTTAAGGGTCATATTGAGAAGTTCTCCCCTGGAATAACCGCTTAGAAGACAATATACATCATTTACTTCCAGTATGTCACCTGAACTGGAAGTACGCAGGTAACTGCTTATTTCACATCCAGATATATACTCACTACATGAAGTCTGGTAATCATCCGGCTGCCCGGAAGTCAGATTGCCAGCGCTATCTCTTCTGGAGCCTACCGTACCATTTTCTCCATAAGTAGAAAATGAATTCGTTTCTTTCACTCTACCACCAACTTAACCCCCTGATGAAAACATGAAATATACTTTTGCCCTGAGCAAAGCCCGGAGCTGAAATTCCCACCAGCATTTCACACTTTCCAGAAGGGGTTACCTCCTCTTTATAATATGTAATCTGATCTTATATTAAACCTGACGTTTTTTGCTGGTTTATGTTGCAAAAAATAAAAAGAAAAAAGGTGAAAGGAGAGCGATAGAATTTTAAAAAAGAAAAAAGAGGATTTTAGTTTACTCTCCTATACTAAAATTCCACTTGCAGTTGTCTGGAACACTGTTCTGTACCTGCTCCATGTATTCTTCCTTATAATGGGGTAAATCTGCACTTGCATACCTAGGGAATACAAGAGAGATTTCCTTCTGGTAAGTAAGTCCATCAGGGTTCAGAGTTACTTTAAACAGCATTTCAGGTCTGTTTCCATGTTTAACAAGATCCGTACTTCTCACATTATTTCCTCCATCAAACTATTTTGTTTTCGATTTCTGTTTGTTAATTTCCACAGCCTCCTGTGACATAAGGACTAAAGTGGAAATATCCTCAAACTCACCAGATCATAGATAATTCCTAACAAATATAAACTAATTGGTTTACAATAATAATAATGCAACTAATTTTTATTAGTATTTTTGTCGGCTTTTGGCAAACAAATATATCCGATCAGGAAAACCTTGAAGCATGGCCCTCTTATCAAGAAACGAGCTCAGAGAACTGATTGGAAACGAAGTACCCCTTGTTGAGAAAATGATTGATACTGAAACCCAGCTTCAGCCAAACAGCGTGGAACTTACCCTTAAAAACATCGAAAAATTCAGCAACTCCGGTGCAGTGGATTTTGATAACAGTGAAAGGGAAACACCCTCTACAGAACCTGTGGACTTTGATGAAAAAGGATGGGCAGTTCTTGAGCAGGGAGTTTACAAAATAACATTCAATGAAATAGTCAATATCCCGCTGGATCTTGCAGCCATAGCAAGACCAAGGTCTACATTGCTCAGGTGCGGGGCAAATATAGGAACTGCAGTATGGGATTCCGGGTACCGCGGAAGAAGCGAATCAATGCTCGTGGTATACAATCCACATGGATTCCGACTGAAAAAAAATGCAAGGGTTATGCAGTTACTATTCTTTGATCTTCACAGCGAGCTCAGCGAAGGTTACTGTGGTAAATACCAGCATGAGAACCTGTAACACGATTTTATATTTTTTACGTTAGAATTATCTACAATAAAAGCAATGACGCAAACATGAGTGAAATTGGCAAATCTGTCAGGATGGAAAGGATCTTCGACCGTAATACTAAAAATACCATTATTATCCCAATGGACCATGGAGTTGGAGCAGGACCTATCAAAGGAATTATAGACTTACCAACTGCTGTAAACAGAGTTGCAGACGGTGGAGCAAATGCAGTTCTCGGACATATGGGACTGCCAAAACACGGTCACCGCGGATATGGAAGGGATGTGGGACTTATTATTCACCTCTCAGCATCAACTTCCCTTGGACCTGACCCAAATCACAAGGTAATTGTCACTGACATTGAGGAAGCTATCAAAGTAGGAGCAGATGCAGTCTCAATTCATGTCAACGTTGGAGCGGATGATGAAGCAGAGATGCTTCAGGATATGGGATATATTGCCCGAAAGTGCGATGAATGGGGAATGCCACTTCTTGCTATGCTGTACCCAAGGGGTCCAAAGGTGACTTCCGAGCATGACGTGGAATATGTTAAACACGCTGCCAGGATTGGGGCAGAGCTTGGAGCTGACATAGTCAAGACAAATTACACAGGAGACATAGACACATTCAAAGAAGTAGTTGCAGGATGCCCTGTACCGGTTGTTGTAGCAGGTGGTCCAAGGATGGATACAGAAAAGCAGCTTCTTGAGATGGTATATGATTCCCTGCAAGCCGGTGGAAAAGGCGTTGCTATTGGAAGAAATGTATTCCAGTCTGACGACCCTACAAAACTGGTCTCACATATCTCAAAAATTGTCCATAAGGGCATGACCGCAGAAGAAGCACTCGAGTCCGAGTGATATTTATATATTAGTTCGTTCCACTGGAAACAAAGGGGTTTTGCCTAAACCCCACAAAGTTTTATTTTTTTATTTGTGTAACAGGGCACACATAAATAAGTAATTAGTAATTAATTGAAAATTTATAGAAAATGATGCAAAGCTCATTGAACAGAATTTTTGAAAAAGATAGAATGAGCAAGGTCGGTGTTGAAATGACCAATTGAATCATATAAGTTGGTGGTGGTACGATATGATATGATTTGATTGAGATTCAACCTTGCTCTATAAATAAAAAGCATGTTCATTAATATAAATATTGTGTTCATAAAAATACTATTTTCATATCCAAAACAGAGAGATATGAACATGGTCTGTTTTCAGGTACTTTCGTTACTATTAAATGTAATGGGCATATCGAAGAATTCATAATAATTCAGTAATTCAAGAGGATAATCTTATGGATAAATATGAGCAGGTAATAGAACTGGCCAAACGCCGGGGATTTTTATGGAACTCATTTGAACTTTACGGAGGTACTGCCGGGTTTTACGATTATGGACCCCTTGGAAGTACCTTAAAACGCAGAATTGAACAGATCTGGCGCGAAACTTACGTCGTACAGGAAGGCTACATGGAAATCGAAGCCCCGACAATTGGTATTGAAGAAGTCTTCGTAGCATCCGGACATGTAGGTGGTTTCTCAGACCCTCTATGTGAATGTAAGAACTGTGGTGAAGCCTTCAGGGCAGATCACCTTGTAGAAAAATACGTTGCCATAGCTGATGCCTTAAGTGACGAAGAACTTGACAGTGCAATAAAGGAAAATGATGTTAAGTGTCCCGAATGTGAAGGAGAGCTCGGGGAATGCTATGAGTTTAACCTCATGTTCAAGACAAACATTGGCCCCGGTACAGGAAGACAGGGATATATGCGCCCTGAAACTGCGCAGGGAATGTTTGTGGATTTCTTGAGGCTTGCAAGGTTCTACCGTGAAAAGCTTCCATTCGGAGCAACACAGATAGGCAAATCCTATCGTAATGAGATTTCTCCCAGGCAGGGAGTTATCAGGCTCAGGGAATTCACCCAGGCTGAAGCTGAGATTTTCATCGACCCCAATGACAAGAAACACTGCAATTTCGCCAGGTTTGCTGATACTGTAATAAACCTTTATTCAGACGAAGCACAGGACAAAGGAGAGATCGAGAGAATGTCCCTTGGAGAAGCTGTGGACAAAGGCACCATAGCTCATGAGTTCCTTGCGTACCAGATAGGACTTACCAACCACTTCCTCCAGAGAATAGGAATTACAGCTGACAAACTGAGGTTCAGACAGCACAAGAAGGATGAGATGGCACACTATGCAATCGATTGCTGGGATGCCGAGATTGAAACAGACAGGTTTGGCTGGGTTGAAGTTGTGGGAATTGCAGACAGGACTGACTATGACCTGAAAGCGCATGCAAATGTAAGCAAGACAGAACTCTCAATCTACAGGGAATACAGTGAACCAAAGATGGTTACACAGTTTGTAGTTAAGCCAAACATGGGCAAACTCGGACCAATCTTTAAGGGCAAGGCAAAAGCTGTTGCCGATGCACTGAAAGCACTGAGCCAGGCAGAGCTTGAGCAGGAAAACATCACAGTTACTGTGGATGGTGAGGAAGTAACCGTGCCTGGAGAAATAGTTGAGTTTGCAGAGGAAACTGTAAAAATAAGTGGAGAAAACATCATTCCACACGTCATTGAGCCGTCTTTTGGTATTGACAGGATCTTCTATTCCACAATGGAACATGCATTTGAGGAAGAAATGGTTGCAGGGAAAGAAGACACTGAAGAGGAAGCAAGGATTGTGATGAGACTCAGGAAAGAGGTTGCACCGGTACAGGTGGCTATCCTTCCTTTGCTGACAAGGGAAGAACTCATCAAGCCTGCAAGAAGCATTGAAGCCAGCTTAAAACAGAAAGGTTTGCTGGTTTCATATGACGACTCAGGAACAATTGGAAGACGTTACAGGAGAAACGATGAAATCGGAACTCCATACTCTGTAACCATAGACTACGATACACTTGAAGACAACACAGTTACCATCAGGGACAGGGACACAATGAAACAGGTCCGTGCACCAATGGATGGTATTGAAGAACTGCTCCACGAACTTATCTATAAGGGCAGGGACTTTGAGAGTGCCGGAAAGGCACTCTGAACTCTTTTTAAAATACTTTCACCCCGCTTAGATCAGCTTTAAAAGCTTAAAGAGTGTATATATGGCAAACTAAGAGCCGTATACATGCCTGACTACATCAAACACCAGTTGATTAAAGCAGAAACTGTCGAGCAGAGGCTATACCAGCTTGATCTGGCAGGAAAGGCACTTAACACATCCACTTTAGTGGTTCTCCCTACCGGTCTTGGTAAAACCGTGGTATGTCTTCTTGTCATGGCATCCCGCCTTGAAAAACTTGGTGGCAAGGTAATGGTGCTATCTCCCACAAAACCACTGGTGGAGCAGCATGCATCTTTTTTCAGGAATGTACTCAGTCTCCCGGAAGATGAAGTACTTACCTTTACAGGCAGTGTCAGCCCGGATAAAAGAGCTGAATTGTGGGAAAAGGAAAGGTCATTGTTTCCACACCCCAGGTTATTGAGAATGATATACTGACAAAGAGAATCAGCCTAGAGGATGTCACCCACATTACTTTTGATGAGGCACACAGGGCAGTGGGTAATTATGCTTATACTTATATTGCGGAGAAGTATTTCGAAACCGCAAAAAACCCCCCTGTGCCTTGGAATTACTGCCAGTCCGGGAAGTTCGGATGAGAAGATAGCAGAGGTCTGCGAGTCACTGCACATTGAATCGGTAGCTGTGAAAACGGAATCAGACAGGGATGTTATCCCATACATCCATAAAAAAGAAATCGAGTGGAGACGCATCAATCTCCCGGACAGTATGAAGGAAATAAAGGATCTTCTAAACAAAGTGCTTGAGGACAGGTTCAAAAACTGACCGAACTGGGATACCCCATATACAACCAGAGATACGTTTCTAAAAAGGATTTACTTGGACTACAGGCAAAATTACAGGGTCAGTTGCGTGGAGGAATTCCCGATCCATCTGTTTACAGTGCAATTTCCCTGCTTGCAGAGATTATGAAAGTGAACCACGCTGTTGAGATTACTGAGACACAGGGACTGGAATCGCTTCGCATGTACATGGAGAGACTTGATAACGAGGCATATTCCAAAAGTGGAAGCAAGGCTTCCAAAAGACTTGCAGAAGATATATACATCAGGCAGGTTGTCAGGCACCTGAAGGACTGTGATATTGAGCACCCAAAACTTGAGTATGTCAAAAGCATTGTTCTTGAGGAACTGGAGGATAAACCACACTCAAGAGTTATTGTGTTTGCAAACTATCGCGATACGGCCGAGATGATAACAAATGCACTTTCGGAAGTTGAAGGAATAAGACCGGTACGGTTTGTAGGACAGGCTTCAAAGTACAAGGACAAAGGACTAACACAAAAACAGCAGGTTGAGATTATTGAACAGTTCAAGGCAGGTGACTATAATGTCCTTGTGGCGACCTCGGTTGCAGAGGAAGGGCTTGATATTCCATCCACTGATCTTGTTTTATTCTATGAACCAATTCCCTCGGAGATCAGGAGTATCCAGAGAAAGGGAAGGACAGGAAGAAAGCACGAAGGGCGTGTGGTTGTCCTTGTAACAAAAGGGACCCGGGACGAAGCATATTACTGGAGCAGTCTTTCCAGGGAAAGAAAGATGCAGAACAATATGAAAGAACTTCAGGCAGCAATGCCTGCAAGTAAGAATACATCTATTGATGAGGAATTTGCATCGGACAAAACAGAGAAACCACAGAAAACACTCTTTGAATATGATGCTGAAAAAGGAAATATCAAAATAGTCATTGACCAGAGGGAGATACGCAGTACAGTTGCCCGCAGCCTTGACAGGAGTGGGACTGAGATCATTGTTAAAACGCTGGAAATCGGAGACTACATACTCAGTGACCGCATTGCTGTTGAAAGAAAAGAAACGCAGGACTTTGTGAGTTCACTTATTGAGCAAAAACTTTTTGAGCAGATTGCAAACCTTTCCAGAGCCTATGAAAAACCTGTACTTATCATTGAAGGTGAAAGCCTTTTCAACTGCGGAGGAATGAACCCTGCTTCAATTCAGGGAGCATTGTCTTCTATTGCACTTGATTTTGGAGTATCCATATTCTACACCCGCGATGCTGATGACACGGCATCAATGCTGCTCCAGATTGCAAAAAGAGAGCAGGTTGATGAAAAAAGAGAGGTTAATATGCACGGGAGAAAAGCAGCAGCAATGCTGCCCCAACAGCAGGAATATGTCGTATCTTCTATTTCAGATATCGGCCCTAAGGCAGCCCGGAATCTCCTTGAGCACTTCGGCTCGGTGGAAAATATCATGAAAGCAAGCTATGAAGAACTTCTCAAAGTCAATAATATTGGTCCTAAAACTGCTGCAAAAATAAGGGAGATTGTAGGCAGTGATTACAAGAATTAAAATAAATTTGAGCGGACCCTGCCGCCCATGTAGTTATTTTTGACTTACGTTTTTTAATTACGCATTTTTGAAATGATTTCCATGCAGCGATCTATAAGATCAAGATATTCAGATACCCTTCGTGGGTCTGTTTCTTGCTGTATATCCTGAGCCATGGAAGTCATCTTGCTTAGAAGCAAAGATTCCAGTTCTGAAAAAGAACCCTGAACAGGAACGCTATCCAATGTCTTTTTGGCTAAAGGTTTTACAGATGGTCTGTTTTCTTCAGGAGTTGCCGCAACCGGAGATTTATTTTCCTCCATGTAAGAGACTTCTTCTTCAGGAGATGGGGCTGAAGTCGGAGTATTCTCTGGCTGCAAGGGGCTGCGTGGGTCACGGATATCTTCACAAACAGGGCATAAAACACGCCCCTGGTAGCGGAAGAGAGGTGCACCGCAATTAGCACAATGTTGTGCAAGCATGGTACCACCAATCTCAAGCATACGGGATATCTTTTTTATATTATCATCATCAGTGTTTGACATATTATCTCCTTTTTCTCAAAAGCTATATACCAATGAAAGTCTTTTTATAGAATATAATTATTTAGGAATAAATTGACCAACCCTATTTTGATTTTAAAATTATTAAGGTGATCCGCATGTCAAATTTTGATCAAGTCATTGAAGAATGCAAACAAAAATTAGAATATATCGCAAACGATAATTCAGTACCAAGGAACATAAGGCGTTCTGCAAATGATATTCTGGAAACATTAAGTAAGGATGATGAACCACTCTTTTTGAGGACATCATCAAGTATATCCATTCTTGAGGATATCAGCAACGACCCTAACATCCCGGTCCACACAAGGACTCTTATATGGGATGTTGCAAGCCAGCTCGAAACCATCCCGGTTGACGAATAAGAATAAAACAAGAATTTAATTCTTGTTTCCTTTTTAACATTTCACTTTTATTTGATATTCCGATTGGTCTGCAGATTTCTTTGTTTTTAGCTTTGCGTTTGAAAAATAATTATATATTAAGCGGTGAATGAAATAATGATTACAATGATTAATAGCATATCCTGCATGATAAAGGACAACTTCGAAGAAAAAGACAAAGCAAGAGAGAGTGCCCTGGCAATTTCCAGAGATGTTGTACGCAATTGCAGGACGGCAATGTACAAAATTCACAACCGGAATTTCAACGCTGCATTACTTTCAATTGAAAAAGCAAAAGAGATGCTGGATCAAATTGATGCTGGGCTTCTGAATCACCCTGACATATATTATTCCGGATTTCTGGAGCATGCCCAACAGGAATATGTTGAATGCGTGGTAATATACAATATCCTCAGTACAAATACCGAAACAAAATTGCCCGACCCGGAAGAATTAAAAGTCAGTGATGTTGCATACCTGAATGGACTTGGTGATGTCAGCGGGGAACTAAGAAGACATATACTTGACCTTATAAGGAAAGATAACCCGGATGAAGGCGAAACCTATCTCCAGTTGATGGAAGAAATATACAATTGCCTGATGATGTTTGACTATCCTGATTCAATGACGCACGGGCTGCGGCGCAAAACCGACGTTACAAGGTCGATTATAGAGAAAACCCGGGGAGATCTTACCAATGCAATACGCCAGCAGAAACTGGAAAAGCCATGAAGGACTTTGAAAATCAAATTAATTAATCGCCTACATACAACCAATATTACGAGGAACATACATGAAATTCAACCCTGATGATATCAAAAAATCAGCAAATGATGACTTTGATGCTGCATGGAATAAGGGTAAGGACTACATCAGTGAATCAAAACTGAATGACCAGTACCCACACATGACTATAAGATATGGGAAACCCCATCCTGTTTATGATACAATCTCAAAGCTTCGTGAAGCTTACCTGAGAATGGGCTTTGAGGAAATGATGAACCCACTCATTGTTGATGAGAGAGAGGTTCACAAACAGTTCAGTCATGAAGCACTGGCCGTACTTGACAGGTGTTTCTATCTTGCGGGACTGCCACGTCCTAATGTGGGCATCTCAGATGAGCGCATTGCCGAGATTAAAGAAATCCTCGGAGGCGTGGATGATGAAGCAATTGAGACCATCAGGAAAGTTCTTCACGCATACAAAAAGGAGATGTTGAGGGAGATGATCTAGTACCTGAAATCGCATCCAGCATCAACGTCTCAGACTCACTTGTCGTTGAGATGATAGATCAGGTATTCCCTGAATTCAAGGAACTTATACCCCAGGCTACCAAGAAGACACTCAGAAGTCACATGACATCAGGCTGGTTCATTAGTCTTTCATCAGTCATCGAACGTGCAAACCCGCCTTTTAATTTCTTCTCAATAGACCGCTGTTTCAGGAGAGAACAGGATGAGGATGCAGCACGTCTTATGACATACTACTCCGCATCATGCGTGATCATGGATGAGAACGTAACTATTGACCATGGAAAAGCTGTTGCACAGGGTTTACTGTCACAATTCGGTTTTGAGAAGTTCATGTTCAGGCCGGATGACAAGCGCAGTAAGTACTACGTGCCTGACACACAGATAGAGGTATTTGCCTATCATCCAAACCTTGTTGGCTCAAAGACAAAATACTCCGACGGGTGGATAGAGATAGCTACCTTTGGTATTTACTCACCAACAGCCCTCTCACAGTACAATATACCATACCCTGTAATGAACCTGGGGCTTGGTGTGGAAAGGCTTGCAATGATACTCCATGATGCAACTGATATCCGTTCACTCAACTATCCGCAGATTACACAGTACTCAGAATGGAAGATGACAGACAATGAACTTGCAAAGAATGTACATGTTGCAAATGTTCCTGAAACCACCGAAGGCATGGAAATTGTAAAGTCCATTGTAGCTGTGTGTGAAGAAAATGGATCAACACCAAGCCCCTGTGAATTCCCTGCATGGGAAGGAACAATCAACGGGAAGAAAGTGAAGGTCACAGTTATTGAGCCTGAAGAAGAAACAAAACTTTGCGGACCTGCTGTGTTTAATGAAATTGTTGCATACAATAACGACATACTTGGAGTGCCTGATAACAAGAAATGGAAGAATGCCCTTGAGAACCATTCTGCAAGGACAGGTGTCAGGTTCCTTGATGCATTTGCCTGCCAGGCAGCAAAGGATGTAGAAGATGCTATTGCAAACGGTGAGAGTGAAGTTGAGACAAGAGTGAGGATTGTAAAAGTTCCTTCTGAAATCAACATCCGCCTTGAACCACTTGCACAGCGCTTTATCACAAGCAACAAGAAAAAGATCGACATCCGTGGACCTGTGTTCACTACTGTGAGGGCAACTATTGAATAATAACGAACTGGACTACTGGTTCGACCCCTCTTCACGCACACTGGAGGAACTAAGATTCCTCCAGAACAAAGCCATTGAAAATCTCAATATAGAGGATGGGTGTGGAAAGATAAAAAGAATAGCTGGTGTGGACTGCGCATATGATGATGAAAAGATTGTCTGTGCCATGCCTGTTCTTGACTATGATTCACTTGAGGTAACAGAGAAGAAGCACATTGTACAGAAAGTGCCTCTTCCTTACATACCCACCTACCTGAACTTCAGGGAAGGGAAAGCAATTGCATCTGTTTTTATGGAACTTGAGAACAAGCCGGACATTCTGATTTTTGATTCCTGCGGCATTAACCACCCAATAAGAGCAGGAATGGCAAGTTATTTTGGAGCAGTTATGGACACTCCCACCATAGGGGTATCCAAAAAGATACTGTGTGGAAATGCTGAAATCCCTGTTGAAGTTGGAGATTCGTGCAAACTTGTATACAAAGGAGAGCAGGTTGGCTGGCTTCTGAAAAGCAATAAACGAAGTAACCCGATTATTGTGGCACCCGGTCACAGGGTTTCTGTAAACAGTTCCTTGGAAATAGTGAAACACTGCCTGAAAGGCTACAAACTCCCGGAACCAACAAGACTTGCACATATGTATGCAGGTGAAGCAAAGAAATCCATATTAGATTAACTGGAAGTGAAAGAATAAATTCTCAAATGTATCCGAATATTAAAGCTCTGCTGAACAAAGGCGAGCCTGTATGCATCACACTTTGTGAGGAGGAAGGTGAAACTTCTGAGTTCCTTTATTGCGAACTTATCCACAGGGCAAGTACCGGAGAATCATTTCTGATAGAAGACCAGCGCTGCGGCACTGGCAAATACATACTTGGAACCAGTGAAAACAGTCCTGCTGACTATTACCTGAAATCTAACAGGTACAGGAATAAAGAGACTGCTGAGAAAGCGGTGAGCTCACTTCCCAGAATAGAAAAAATTACAGGTCATTGAAAATAGAACCCTTTGACAGAACTGCGGGAAGTTTGATGTGCTGCTACTATACCTTAATCCGGAAAGTGCCATGAAGATAATCCAGGCATATGCATTTCACTATGGGAAAGGCATTGAATCTAAATCAATAGGTGCTGCATCCATATGTGGTGACTGTACAGCAAGACCGCTTAAGGATGGAATTGGCATATCATATGGCTGCAAAGGTTCAAGAAAACACAGTGGCTACGCTAATGAAGAAGTGCCTGTAGGAATTGCATGGGACATGCTGGAAACAATAGAAGCGGGATTAAAAAACATCCCTGAAACATTTGATTAAAAGAGATTTTATCTGGCGTTATAGAGCGGGATTTCTTCTGCATCCACTTTTGTAACTTCACCTATTGTATTGTTCATTACTTTACGTATCCTGGCAATACATTTAGGGTCCAGTTGCAACCTCAGGCTTGTTGTTTCGCGTTCTTCATAATAGAGTTCATTAGTCTGCATTACACGATGGGTTGAAACCTGGTGCCTGAGCAATTTTGCTATAATACCCATGCTTCCACCGGTAAGGTCTTCAGGACTTGTGTGAGTAAGCAGCAACATATCACCTACATTCAGGTGAAGAGCTGCCAGGAAATTATGCGGGCTCCTTATTTCGATAGTAAGAAGCCTGTTCTGCCGCAATTCAGATATAACACGTTCGGATATTCCTGTCAGAGCAACATATTCCATAGTAATCACCCGTACATTGGGAACTCTTTCCTTCCACCTGTTGTGGGTTGTTCCGTAGTCCTTACGTCTTCAGCAAGTCTCTGCATCTCAATTTCAATCTTCTCTGCCTGCTCAATCAGGCCTTCTGTATTTATATCATACCCATAAAGAAGATTCAGGACATCAATTACAACTGCTGCAGCCCTGGGATCAGGATTCTGGCTCATGGTTGAACCCAGCAGGCTGATTGCAGGCATTTCGCGCACAAGACATTCTGCCATGATACTACCTGATATTCCGGAAATTGTACCCATCTGGAAAAGTTCTACTTTTTCTTTTATCCTTTCCAGCATCTCAAGGGTTGTTGCTGCACCAAAGACCTTATGGTCCTCGCTCATGGTTGCAATTCCTGCAAGTGAAACAATTTCCTTTGCGTTAATAGACTTCGCCCAGGTGAGAAGGGCCTTGCTGATATCATAGGCAACCACCGGATTGATGGGGATGTCTGAAACCACCATTACCATCTTGTGCTCAACACTTTCGTATATGCGCACAGGCATGTTTATGAGACCCTCGTAAAGAACTGCAATGGGAGGGAAATGTCTTGAATCAATTGAACCTATGTATTCCATTTTCAGCTCATCGATTATCTGCTGGCTTGCAATATTACCCACCAGGCCGATTCCCGGAAAACCTTCAATGAGTACAGGGTTTTCGGTTTTGATTTCTGTTGTTATGATCTTTACATTGTTATCATCATAGTCTGTTTCAGCCAAACGAACACCTCATAAATATGACTTACTAAACTCCCTGATATTAATATGACTGCTTTTATAGATAAGAGCATCGTTTGTAAGCATAATAAAATGGAAAGCATTAAGTCCCTATCAGGATTTGAGTTTAGGCAGTTTTTCAATTTATTGAAAAGAAGTAGATTAACTATCTGTCCTGAAATAGCCAGGAGGGACTTTTATTTCAAATCTGATACCTTCACCAAAAACTCCAGTTTCCCGAATACCCAAACTGGTTATTTCCAGTATCTCTCTGCAGAAAAACAGACCCAAACCAGTATTTTTACCATGTCCTCTTTCAAATATCCGTTCTTTATCCTTTTCAGGAACACCAACACCATCGTCCTGATATATTACCTTGAGGGATTTACCTGAGTGTTCATATGAAAGGGAAATAGAATTAACATCACCACCATGTCTCAAGGAATTCTCAATTAAATTGAACAGAACTTTCCCAAGCATTATATCTGCATAGATTAATGTCCCGGGTTCAGGACGGGTCAATGAAATATCACCTATCGATGCGTGAATTTCACTTGAATCCAGCAGAATAGCAATATCCTGCCATTTCGGATCCTGCATACCAATATTTTGATATTGGCCTGTGAAAGAGATAAGATCAAAAATAAGATCAGCACTTTCAACTATATTCTCTGCCATTTCCTGCTGCTTGGGATTGGTTAAATCCTTGGTCAAGAGGTCCCCAAATCCCCGCACAACATGAACCCTGTTAAGTATATCATGACGAGTGATCTGAGTTAAAAGGTTTAGTTTCCGGTGAGATTCCTTTAATGCATGCTCAGCCTTTCTTAAAGATGTAAGATCATAAATCAATCCGCTTAACCTATCAGGACGTGAATTATCACAGGAAGTAGTTGCATGAACTAGCAAGAATCTCATCCCATTATCATGATGGTAGAAAGTAACCTCAGCAGTAAGATCTTCTTCGCTCATGTTCATATCGCACACATTCCCGAGATTTGAAACATCATCAACATCAATACCAAATGAATGGCACATGCTTTTTAGCTGTTTTTCAGATTCAATTGATGACCCGTATAGTTTATCGAGTGCGTCATCCCAGAATAGATCTCCTGTTTCCAGATCAAGATCCCACACATAGGCTTTTGCAGATTTAACTGCGTGAGAATAGCGTTCTGCAAACTCCTGTGCTTTTAGCCTTGAAGATTCAATCTCACTGCTCATCCTCTGCCCATTCAACAGAAGATACACTATAGTCGTACCAACAGAAATAATCAGATCTACAAACACGAGAATGTTGTTGAAAAAGGATAATGTTAACAAATCTCTGGTTACCGGTACAATCCACCACTCCAGCAACCTTCCTAAAATAACCAGGACGAAAAGCACATAAAGAGCTGCAAATAGCCTGGAAAAGAGCATCTCTTCGGGACTACACCGAGCCAAAAGAACATACACTGATATAGATAATATAAGGATTGCCATTACTGAGAGTATGATATTACGAATCAGAGGACTATCAATATAATCTGTGAAAAAGTAAAATACCAATGCTAAAGGGAAAAATAACAAATATGCATCCCTTCGAAAAGCAGGAACGTGAAAATAAAGTTTCAGACTTTCTAATTTGAGAAACACACTGAGAATTACAAATGTATTTGCCAGTACAATTGTTATTAAATCTGGAGCATTGCCCCTGAGAGAATAAAATATATGAGCGATTAATAATGAAAAAACACCAAGCGTCCATTTGAGAAAACCAGGATACGTTTTTTGGTTTTTCCAATACATGAACATGACTAACACAAGGAAAAGCTCAACTGCAATTGTGCAAATAAATACGGTCCTCAGATCAATCATTAAAAAAGGGTGCTGGTTATTACTATAAATAATGTGTGATATAAAAATCTACTAAATCGTAGGATACATACTGAAATATTTAGAATATTAAGTAACATAACTATAATGAATTCGCCATAAATATTAGAACATGGAGCAGTTTGTTGTTTTTATTTCTTTTACGTTGTTTCCCGGAATTAACAGATTTTGCCGGGATGAATTAAAATATCGATAACCATTCTCACCACAAACATTCTTATGACATAAAATCAAGAACTCATCCAACTTTATATCACAAAATCATGAAGGCGATAACATGGAAAAGACAATCACATATTTTGACGACGTCGGAAAAGCAAACACAGAAGAAGTAATG
>JAWKHE010000003.1:0-177844 GCA_041395005.1 Methanolobus sp.
ATTAAACAGGAACATGAGAATTTCAGCCTGACCTCTATAGGAAATATCATTGTTAAAAATATGCTACCATTTAGTGAAACATCACGAATTGTTGAGGAAAATAAAGATTTCTGGACAAGCCGGGATTTTGATGCGATACCGTCACACCTTTTCGTCAGGCTGAGGGATCTTGGGCATTATTTCCTGATTGAACCCGATATTAACCACATGTTTGAACTTCCCAGGGAATTTGTTGACAACATCCCTAAATCAAAAACAATCATTACTTTTGTTTCATATCTACACCCTTCATTTCTTACTCTGTACCTTAAAGCAGCCCTTTCAGGGGCAGATATTGCACTTTTTCTTTCAGAAGCGGCACTGGGTAAAATAAGAAAAGAATACCTGGAACAATTCAACGAATTGATCAGCATGGATAACATAGCTATTTTTCTTTGTGAAGAAAACCCTAAAATACCAATGATAACGGTAACTGACTGGTTTTGCTATATCTGTCTTTTCAATGAAGAAGCACGGTATGATCACAGGGATATCATAAGCTTTGATGAAAGTTCACTGGAATGGTGTCACGAGTTTTTTGAATATTACAGGTGTAATTCAAAAGAGCTCTGTCAGATGACAAATGATGTTTAATATATTGATGGCCGGGAGCAAGGAATATGGACTCATCATTAACCGAAACAATCTGGTTCTCTAAAAAAAGGAGGAAAATACTCCTTTTATTACTGGACGGGCCAAAAACACCTGAGGAAATGAAGAAAGCCTTTGGTGTTGCATGGCGTTCATTAATACTTCCTCTTAAGGAACTAAAGGAAGCGAAACTTGTTTGCAATCCTGAAGAAACATATGAACTATCCTACATTGGAAAACTTATAGCAGAAACAGTAAAACCAATTAATGGCATCATAAAGCTCTTTGAAAAGGACACTGATTACTGGGTTAAAAGAAAACTGGATTCAATACCAGAACACCTTCTGGACAGAATCGGAGAAATCGAGGACTGTATAATTGCAGAACCGGGACTAAACGATATGTTCGAACTCCCTGTAGAGTTTACAGAGGGACTCATGCATTCAAAACACGTACATTCCATTTTTTCTATCTACCATCCTTTATATCCGCCACTTTACAGTAAGCTAGCAGAGAAAGGAATCGAAGTATCAATTGTTCTCACTCAATCCGTTTTGCAAAGAATGATTGAAGACAGGAACAAGGAACTGCAAGAAATGAGAGACTCGGAAAATACGAAACTATTCCTGTACGAAAAAGAATTGTGTCCTCCCTCAATTGTTGTCACGGATTATTTATTTTTGGCGAGTTTCTTCAATTTCAGTGGGATGTATGATCACAGGGATATAATGGGGTTTTCCCAAAGTTCACTTCTGTGGGGAGAAGAGATGGTTCTGCATTACAAAAATATGTCCACTGAAATCTAGTATTCAGAGCAGAAGACATTGGAGGGTGTATTTGATTGAAAAAGAATGACATGACGATAAAAGCCAAACTGATCATTTATATCGTCATCAGCGTTTTTCTTGTACTTGTCATTTCAACTGCTGTAAGTATCTCAACTGTGACTGCGCAGCAGAGAGAGCTCGCACATCTTCAATCCGTGGAAATGGCAAGGGATTACGCAAATCAGTTTGACGGAGATATGAAAGCCAACATGGCCATAGCAGAAACTATTGCAAGAACAATGGAAATGTATACAACCGCTAACAGGGAAGAAGTTAATGACATTCTCCGAAATGTCCTTGAAGCGTATCCTTCTCTTACAGGTGTTTATGTGGGATACGAACCCAATGCCTTTGACGAAGAAGATAATGATTATATCAATACTACAGCTCATGATTCTACAGGAAGGTTCATACCATACTGGAACACTATCAAGGGGCAAATAGCAGTCGAGCCTCTGGTACATTATGACGAACAGGATTACTATCAGCTTCCAAAGGCAACACATCAGAATATTGTTACTGAACCTTATTTTTATCAGGGAATTTTTATGGTGAGCTTTGATGCACCAATTTTTAAAAATGGAGAATTTGTTGGAGTTGCAGGTGTCGATGTATCTCTTGACTATATTAACGATGTTGTTGGTGACATAAAAGCCTTTGACACAGGATATGCATTTGTTACGGGAAATACAGGCATTCTGGTGTCACATCCTGAATATAAAGAAAGCATGGGAACGCGAACACTTTATGATTTTGGTATACCTGAAATATCAAAGGCCGCCGATGATATCAGACAGGGTAAAGGTGGAAGTGTTGAAACAATAGATCCTGCAACCGGGAAAGATGTCATAATGTTTTACGAACCTGTGAAGACAGGCAATTACTCTTTTGTACTTGTGGTTCCGAAGGATGAAATGTTTGCCGGGGTGACAAATCTCAGAAACAAACTGATAGTCATATCTACCATTTCCATCTGTTTTATGGGTCTCGTGGCTTATCTGATAGCAACATCAATAACAGCGCCTATAGATGAGATCGTCAATAACTTCAGGAATATTGCCCAGGATGCGGTTGATGGGAAGCTGGATACCAGAGCTCAAACAGACGTAGAAATAGATTTCAAGGAAATACCTGTTGGACTTAACATGATCCTGGATGCCGTTATTGCACCTATACGCGAGGCTATAAGAGTTACAAATGCTCTTGCAAAAGGAGAGCTTGAGACCCGCACCCAACTTGAACTAAAAGGTGAATTCAAGCAATTCGGAGACACACTGGATGATTTTGCGGAGTCACTGAACAATATCATTGCGGATTCAAATAAAGTGCTTACTGCTATACAGAACAATGATTTTTCACGTGGTGTCTGGGTTCATGGGGAAGGAGATTTCAAAATCCTCACCGATGGAATCGAAAAGACAAGAAGTTCCCTGAACCTGGCTATCAAGGAACAGAAAAAAGCAGAAAAAGCACTCAGAGATTCAGAAAGAAAATTCAGGACACTGTTTGAAAGCCCAAATGATGCAATATATCTGACTGATATGCAGGGTAAAATACTGGAAGTAAATAAGATTGCGTGTGAAAGGGTAGGATACAGCCGTGAAGAGTTCCTTTCCATGAGTCTGATGGATATAGACACTTCCAACAGAAGAAGAGGGATCTTACGGATCCTAAAAGAGCTCTGCAAAATGAAAAGTAATCTGCTGGAAACAGCCCATATGAAAAAAGACGGTACCACATTTCCAGTGGAATTGAGCAGCCGGATGATCAAGTTTGATGGATATACTGCAGTTGTTACTACTGCAAGAGATATCAGTAAAAGAAAGAAGACAGAAAAGGAACTTAAAAAATACGCTGAAGATCTCAAGCACTCCAATGAACTTAAGGAAGAGATGGAGAACATAATCAATAACAGTCCGGTTATAGTTTTCAAATGGAAGACAGAAACCGACTGGCCTGTTGAGTTTGTTTCAGAAAATATTTCAAAGCTCGGCTATACTGTTGAGGATTTCACATCTAACCGCATAAAGTATGCTGATATAGTGCATCCGGAGGATTCAGAAAGAAAGCATCTGCATATTTCCAAGTATTATATGACAAAAGATGCTGAACTGAATTACGAATACAGAATATTTACTAAATCAGGGGATGTCAGATGGGTGGATGAAAGGACATTCACTAGGCGTGATCATTCAGGTACAATAACACTACAGGGAATTATTCTCGATATCACTGAACGTAAAAAGGTGGAAGAGGCACTTTTGCAGGCAGAAAAAGTACGCAAGAGAGAAATACATCACCGTGTTAAAAATAATTTACAGGTTATTTCAAGCCTTCTTTATCTTGCATCTGAAAATTTTAAGGATCCTTATATTATTGAAGCTTTCATGGATAGTCGTAACCGTGTCCGTTCAATGGCCCTGATACACGAGGAACTGTACCAGTCAAAAGAGATGTCGGTATGACTTTTCCGATTACACAGAAAATCTGCTGAAATATCTGTCCAAATCGTACGGAGTTGAAAACAGAGATATAGCCCTGGTTTCAAATATTGAGAACATCTACCTTGATGTGGATACAGCTGTTCCGCTTGGCATGATCATCAATGAACTCGTTTCAAACTCGCTTAAGCATGCCTTCCTGAAATGAAAAAAAGGAGAGATTAAAGTGGAGCTCAAAGTTCAGGACAAGAAGTTTCTTTTGAAAATAAAAGACAATGGAATAGGTTTCCCTGCAGAGATTGATTATAGGAATACAGATTCTTTAGGTCTGCAGCTTGTAATCACCCTTGTAGACCAGATTGATGGAGTCATTGAACTGGATTTAACAGATGGAACTGAATTTTCCATAAATTTTGAGGAGAGAAAATAGAGGTGTAAAGATGGATAGTCCAAAGATACTTGTTGTTGAAGATGAGAATGTGGTTGCTCTGGAACTAAAGAAAAAGACTTCAAGAGACTTGGTTATCAAGTGCCAAGTGTTGCAGTCTCAGGAAAAGAAGCTGTCAGCAAAAGCTGAAGGGTTTTTACCAGACCTTGTTATTATGGATATAAGATTGAAAGGAGACATTGACGGCATTCAAGCAGCTAAGGCGCATACGAGAGGTTAATGATATACCCATCATTTATCTCACAGCGCATTCAGACGACGAAACCCTTAAAAGAGCAAAACAGACAGAGCCGTATGGATATATTTTAAAACCCTTTAAGAGGAGGATCTTCGAACAGCAATTGAAATAGCTTTAATAAGCATCAGATGGAACTAACTTCTAAAAAATAGAGAAAAATCAAGACTAAATCCAAAGAACCTTGTTTTTTCTTTATTAATTTGATCCTTCAATTTTTATTCTGCAGGTATTTATGGTGATCCATGTTTGAAAGTTCATCAGGGTATGAAGAATTATCCTCTCCTGTTACAATTAACATATTATTGTAAAAATAGCACAGAATTATCCTATATATTATCTTATCCTAGTGGTTTTTAACCTCGTTTTAGAGGGTCTATATCTATAAGAAGGGGATGCTGTCCGGTATCCCTTCACTTCCCCCAAGTTTAATTTTAAAACGGTTAGAAAACTATAAATATAAGGATAGATTACGAATTCCCAAAAAATATAAATACTGCACATTTTGGGTAATATATATATATGTCGACTGCAGAATCTAGAGTATATTCTTTCTAGCATCATATTGCAAGGAAGATCTCAAAAACACAATCAATGGAAGCAAAAATATGACACACAACGACAAGAACCACAACTGGATACTGGCATTCCTGGGATTCTAGGAATTGATCGGAAAAAAGGTTAAACTCCAGGAGCTGTTAGCATGGAAAGAAAACCACTTGATACACTTATTAGCAAAAATGGATTATGGGTGTCACGCAACGGACGCCTTCACGGAGTGAAGAAGTGCGAGACATCACAGAAGTACATTAGAATAGAAATGGATTGCGGAGATATTGTTACCGTACGCAATTCAAGGAACAGCAGGTCTGCAAGGGCCCTGAGGAACCACAAATTCCAGAAACCCTGTAAAAACTGTCGTCTGCCGGATGACAGGATTAACGAATTCTCAAGAAAGATCTCAAGGAAAGATGAAACTGAGATCAAAATTGTTAGGTCTTTCAGGCTGGAACCTGAAAAAGTACCTGAACCTCTTACATCAAAAACCACACAGGGAATTGAAAATAATAATTCTCCAACTGACATTCACAATGAAACACGGGCTGGAATTACTGCCAATAGTTCCACCAACCACAGATCAACTCCAAAACCCGCTAAAAGCAGTTCCAGCCCTTCAAAACCAAAACCTAAGAAAACTTTCCAGCCACAGCAGGCAAAGTCAAATAAAACGGAATTTACTTCCCTGCAAAAAAACAGGATACTCTCACTTTTAGGACCCGGAGAGATGATATCATTCTCAAAGGAAAAGCGGTCCTTTGCAGAACTGGAATCCACCCTGACTCTCCAGCGTAAGAAGGACATAAGGGAGATGTATGAGAACAGTCGTGAAAACGAACTCGGTAAACTCGAAAGAATAATCACTGAATTTTTTGTTGATATGGGTTTCCTCGAAGTTAAGTCACCTATTCTTATTCCATTTGAATACATGGAAAGAATGGGAGTCGGCGAGGACAAAAAATTATCAGAGCAGATTTTCAGGGTCGATGACAGCATGTGCCTGCGTCCTATGCTTGCCCCGGGACTTTACAACCACCTGAGAAAGTTTGATAACGTGCTCCCCGACCCTGTCAGGATATTTGAGATCGGTCCTTGCTATCGTAAAGAATCTGATGGTAACAGCCACCTTGAAGAATTCACCATGCTCAATTTCTGCCAGATGGGTTCAAACTGCAACAGGGAAGAACTGGAATTTCTTATCAGTGAACTACTGGATTTCCTTGGAATAGAATAGCCAGAATCGAGGCAGACAGCTGTATGGTCTACGGTGACACCATCGATGTGATGCACAAAAAAATGGAGCTTTCATCTGCAGTCGTGGGTCCTGTTCCAATGGATATGGACTGGGGAGTGAACAAGCCATGGATTGGTGCCGGTTTTGGTCTTGAGAGACTTCTCAAGGCAAAACACAATCTGAAAAACATAAAGCGTGCTGGCAGATCTGAATCCTACTACAACGGAATAAGTATCAACCTGTGAGGTGAAACCATGATAAAGAACGCTGATTACCAGACACTTGATATTGTTGCTGAAAAGATAATAAATGGACAGAAGCTCACAGACGACAACCTGAGAGAGTTTCTTTCCCTGACAGATGAAGAAGACATACTGAAACTTCATTATGTTGCAAGAAAAGTGAGGGATTATTTCTTTGGAAACAGGGTTTTCCTCTACAGTTTCGTTTACTTCTCAACCCATTGCAAAAATAACTGCGCCTTCTGCTACTATAACAGATGCAATAAAATCCAGCGCTATCGCCTGAACCTGAACGAGATTCGAAGCCTGGCACGTGCTATCAAAAACGAGAACATCCATATGGTTGACCTTACCATGGGAGAAGACCCATATTTCCATAACGAGCCTGAGAGATTTGTTGAGGTTGTAAGGACAGTAAAGGAAGAAACCGGACTTCCAATAATGATCTCTCCGGGGTCATGGATGATAATACTCTTAGCAGGCTCCATGAGAACGGAGCTTTAATTTCTTGCACTTTACCAGGAAACACATGATGAGGAACTCTACCGGAAACTGAGGGTTGGCCAGTCATTTGAAGAAAGAAACCATGCAAGGGAATTTGCCAGGAACTCAGGATATTGTGTTGAAGATGGTATACTAACCGGTGTAGGAAATGATATCGAGTCAACTATAGTATCTCTCCGTGGAATGGAAAACGGACATCCTGATATGGTTCGTGTTATGACTTTCGTTCCACAGGAAGGAACACCTCTTGAGGAAACGAATCAGGAATCCAGTCTCTCTGAACTGAAGATAATCTCAGTACTCAGGCTGATGTTCCCTGATAAACTCATACCTGCATCCCTTGACCTTGAAGGAATAGACGGTATGGTCCACCGCCTGAACGCCGGGGCAAATGTGGTTACATCCATAATTTCCTCAGATTCCTCACTTGAAGGTGTTGTCAACTATGACAGGGAACTTGAGGAAAGGGACAGGGACTCAAGGAGTGTAATCAGACGCCTTAGAAGCATGGGTATGGAACCTGCAAGCCAGGCTGAATTCAACAGGATTATTGAAAAGCAGCCACAGACTCCTACCAGAATACCGGTGGCTGCATTATGACAACAATATGCATAATCGGCGGTAAGCTACAGGGTTTTGAGGTCACTTACCTTGCACACAAAGCCGGAATGAAAGTTTTACTTGTTGATCGCAGGGAAAGGCCCCTTATACGCAAGCTTGTTGACAGTTTCCAGTGTTTTGACGTGGTAAAGGAAGCCGGAAATCTAAAGGAACTCTCAGAAAATGTGGATGCGATCATCCCTGTGAACGAAAACCTTGAAACAATAGAGTTTCTCAAGGGCATAAAAGATGAACTTGCCTGTCCGGTACTTTTTGATTTCGATGCCTATCACATCAGCATGGACAAGAAACGTTCCAAGGATTATTTCAAATCAATAAATACACCCACCCCCGCAGACAAACCCACAAATCCTCCATATTTTATTAAGCCCCCATGCGAGAGCAGTAGTATCGGGACTTCTATAATATATGATAACGAGGGTCTGGAAGGACTTGATCCTTCAATGCTTATTGAGGAATACGTCGAAGGCGATGTGATATCCCTTGAAGTGATAGGCGATGGCAGGAATTTTGCAGTTGTAAAGGAAACAAAGATCCACATTGATGAAACCTACGACTGCCACATGGTGACACCCATTGATAACTATCCTGAGTTCAGGAAGATCACCTACGAGCTTGCAAAGAATCTCAATCTCCGGGGAATAATGGATGTTGAAGCAATAGACAGCCCTAATGGACTTAAGGTACTTGAGATAGATGCAAGGTTCCCAAGCCAGACACCCACAGCTGTTTTCCATTCCACAGGAATCAATCTTGTGGAAATGCTCATGCAGGCATTTTCGGGAGAGGTTTGGGAAACTGACATTGTTCCTGAGACTAACTATTGCATTTACGAGCATCTTTTACTTGAAAGTGGAAAACTGAGACCTGTTGGCGAGCATGTGCTCTCACAGGGAGATGAATACGTACAGTTCCGGATTTCAGAAGGGTTTGAGATATTTGAGTCCAGGGGAGAAAACAGGAACAGCGTTTTTACCCTTATAAGCAAGGGAGCTGACAGAGAAAAAACTGAGACAATAAGACAGAACGCAATGGAAATGATATGCAATCATTTCAGGATTGAACAGGAGGTATAAGAATGGCACTTTTAACACCGGAAGACCTTGAAAACCTTTCAATGCAACTTGAAGAGAATGATGAAATTGCAAAAAAGGTTACAGGTCTTGACATCAGAGGAATATGCGAAGCACTTTACGGTACAGAACCCGGTACTGAGAAAATAGGAATTATTCCAATCACTGCTGGCAATGGTATTATCGGCAATTTCACATCATCACTCCTGTTCATAGTCCAGTATTTCGGTTTTGAGGGATTCATTACAGAACACCCTGATGTCACAGGCTACTATGAAGCTGTTTCAAAGGGTGCTGATATAATAATGATGGCTGATGACCACATTTTTACTGCACACAATCTCAGGAATGAGAAAATAGTAAGTAACCACGTTGCAACAGGTGTAATTTATGCAGATATTGCTTCAAGGTACAATGAAGCAAAATCAAAAGATATACTGGTCATCGGGCTCGGAAGAGTCGGTTATGCCGGAGCCTGCCATTTAGTAGAAAAAGGATTCAATGTCTATGCATGTGATCCAAACAGGGAATTCCTGCAAAAAGCTGTGGACGAACTTGGAATAAAACCTTATTGCAGTGATGACAGGAAAAAATTCTCAATGGTTTTTGAGGCAACTCCCAATGCAAATACCATATCCGAAGGTATGATCGAAGAAAGATGCCTGGTCTCAACACCTGGAATTCCCTGTGGACTTCCACCTGAAATCGGGCAGAAATACCATGTTGACCTTGTAATGGAGCCTCTTGTGATTGGAGTGGCTTCAATGCTGTATTCTGTTATCCGGAATTAAGCATAAATATCAAGTCTGAATTGAAACAGGAAAAGGAGTGTTTAGTAAATGTACGTGATTTCCCTTGACCTTGGAACAAGTGGTTTCAGGTCGCAGCTTATTGACCTTGAGAAGAATGAGACCGTTAAAACGGTAATCACAATGGGACATCCGCTTCCAGGCGGCAATGTCATGGACCATCTTGATTTTGCGATTACAACCGGAACGGATGTGGCTCACAGGCTTATCGTTGAAACTGTAAAAGAGATACTTGAAAAGTTCGATGTTGAACCTGAAAAAATCCAGCGAATAGCTGTCTGTGGAAATCCCATACAACTCTCACTTTTCCAGAACATGGAGATAAGGGACCTTGCATATGCAGGTGAAAACAAGCAGGCATCCCTTGGTGTTAAGGATGTGAAAAGGGACGCAAGGATATTCCCTGCAAACGAACTTTTCGGAGATATTTACCCAATGGATAACTGTGAGATAGTAATTCCTCCGGCAATCAAACATGAGATTGGTGCAGATGCCCTTGCAATGATGCTGGAAACTGATTTTATTCACCAGACTGAACCCTGTCTTGTTACTGATTATGGAACTAATGCTGAAATGGCACTGAAAATCGGCGAAAGGATTATAACTGCAAGTGCAGCCGCAGGGCCTGCAATCGAAGGACAGGGAATTGCATGTGGAATGCTTGCAGGTCCGGGTGCTATCAGTGATGTCAACGTTGAGGATGGTCACTGGAGACTTACCGTACTTGACAGCACAATGAATCCCGGGAAAGGTCCTCTTGTAGAACCGGTTAGCGGGGAGACTATTGAAGAAGGTGAGGTTGTTCCAAAAGGAATCACAGGCACAGGAGTTATTTCCACAATGGCACTTGCAATCAAGGAAGGAATAATTGAAAAACTTCCAAAACTCCCCAATGGAAAAATTATACTCTGGGACGGTATTGTCATCACCGATAAGGATGTAGAAGAAGTTGGTAAAGCAATCGGAGCTATCCGTGCTGCCCACATGACACTCATTGTTGAGTCCGGATTAAAATATGAAGACCTGAGATATTCTTACATGTCCGGTGCAACCGGCACCTATGTTGATGCTGAAAAGGCACGTCATATAGGTTCAGTTCCCGCCTTTTCAAAGGGAATTATCCAGTTCGGAAACACTTCAATCGGATTGGCAAGGAAGCTTGCAGTTGATGTTTCAAAGCTGGAAGATGTTATTGCAGTTGCAAAAAGGATACACGCAGACCATCTGATGATGGCCACAAGTGAGACTTTCAAGGACATTTACGTCTGCGAACTATCAACCTGGCAGCAGGGAATGCCAGCTAAAATGTATGGCGAGATGCTTGAAATGTATGGTATCCCTGCATTCCCGCAGGATCTTGAAAAAGTCGACATTGAAAGAAGAGTTTCAAGGGATATTGATGATGTAGGCTACCTTGGGCTTGATATTGTAAAGGACATTGGCATCACACTTGAAGCTCCGGTGGAAAAATGTACACTATGTCATCAGTGTGAGGAAGAGTGTCCTGAAGATGCACTGGAAATAATAGAGGAAAACGGGGCAAGATTTGTCAATATAGACAGTCAGCACTGTCTCGGTACCAGTTGCAGGCGTTGTGTGACCATCTGTCCTGAGCAAACAATGAACCATTCACTGCTGAAGATAAAGGGAGAATGATTAAAATAAACTTATTCAAATAAATTTGAAGTTCCACTGGAAACAAAGGGATTATTCATTAAACTTTAAAATGGTGGTTTTCAAAGTTTCAAGGTCCACAACCGGCACCTGGGCAGGTGTCGGAACCACATTTACTCTTTTCTGGAACTCAGTCTGATCCTGCCAGGTCCCTGAATTTATCAGCAGGACATTCTTGTACCATTCCACACCAATTGTATGCACATGACCACAATGTAGTATGTCGGGTACATTTCCAATAACGAAATAATCTTTCTTTTCAGGTGCAATGGAAACACGACTACCGTAAATTGGCGAAAGGTGCCTGAACTTCATCATTTCCACCATTGCCTTTGTAGGATCCGTATATGACACACCGGGCACTGCAGCAACCAGATCATCAATGGAGCGGCCGTGATAGAGCATTACTTTACACCATCAAGATCAACAATTGAAGGATTGCCGACAAATGTAACATTTTCAGGGAAATATTCCCTGATACATTCAGGAAGCTTTGGCTGAGGCTCTGCCTGACGCACAGCATCATGGTTTCCAGGAGAAATAATGATCTTGATGTGTTTTGGGATCATGGAGAAATACTCACCAGCTTTTTTGTACTGGTCGTAAACATCCAGTATAGAAAGTCCTCTTCCTGTCCCGGATAAATGCCTACACCATCCACAAGATCACCTGCAACCAGAAGATATCTTATTTCTTTTGAAATAGCTGCAAGTGCCTCATTATCAGTATCGCCATTGAGAAAATCAAGGAATTTCTCCCAGGGTTCTTCAAGAAATGTATTGCTTCCTATATGAATATCAGAAGTAAGAATTGCTTTTCCAAAGCTTCCTGTCCTTAGGTTCGTTGTAGGAAGATCCGGGAGCGTTATTTTCTGGGCTATCATGAGATTACCGTCATTTGTGAGATTTCCTGTGAAACCCACAACCTCATCCAGTACAAAATGGCTTGCCTGCTCAAACAATTCCTTATCAGCCATACGTATGAGAACTGAAAAAGAACCTGTCGGGTCTTCAACCTCAAGGATCTTGTGACCGTTGCTTGTGCTTTTAATATCGGAGATCATTCCGATAATAGATATTTCTCCTGCTTCGCGGCTTCCCCTGTAATTTGTTCCTTTATTCTTTTTAAGACTCTCTATAGGACGGGCGGTGATTCTTCCACGGATAATATCACTCAACCTGCTGTACCTGTTCCTGAAGAACTGGACAAATTCCATATATTCCCCGACACATGTTGAGTTATCTGTTATATCTGAGAGAATTGAAATGGGACTTTCACAATTGCAGAAAGAAAAAGAAGCTTCATTATATGGATAAGAATAATTGTTGCCTGAACCATTGTTACCAGAACCTGTAGTGGAAGGTAATTCCGGAGAAGGCTTGAAGTGTTCGTCATTTACCTGGCCAAGAGCACTGAAATCCTCTATATTAATATGTTCCACATCAATTACAAGCACGGAAAGATCTATATTTTCAAGTATGTATGCTATTAGTTCCTTTGGAGAACAATGTGAGCAAACAAGCTCCACTGCTTCAGGACTTATCTGATAACCTTCTTCTATAAAAGCGGATATAACATCTATCTCATTCATAATAACAGATTCAAATAATGTTTTTCTGTAAAGCGCCAGAACTTTAAAAACTACTTTGTGCCGTTAACATTTTATTTTGTGCAAATATATTCCTTAACTCATAAATACATTCTTTCATTCAGCTACAATAAAGGTAAGAACAATGAACTTAAAAGAGGCTTTTCATGCTTTTAAAGAGAGTGACGATTTCTTTGTTTCACTTGCAAGGGACATTGTTACTGTCCTTGGAGCAGTACTTGTTTTCGCAATTTTTTCACAGATTTTTTTCGGAATGTGGACTCCCATGGTGGCAGTTGAATCTGGAAGCATGGAACCACACATGAACATCGGGGATATCATTTTCATTCAGAGTATTGACAGGACACAGGTTGTTACCTATGAAGAGGGAATGGATGACTATAGTTCGTTCAAAAATTACGGTGATGTAATATTGTATAAACCCTATGGACAGGAAGGAGTTACTCCTATTATCCACCGCGCAATGTATTATGTGGAAGAGGGTGAACCGATGTGGGAAGACGGACCTGTTGCCCCTCATTCAGGATATATTACTAAGGGTGACAATTCTGTGACTAACAGGTATTATGACCAGCAGGGACAGGTCAGCTACATGACACCGGTTAAAGAAGAATGGATAATTGGTATTGCACGCTACAAGATACCATACCTGGGATATCTCAGGCTTATGATTCCAAGCTTCTGATTTTTTTTCTTTTTTTATTTTAAAGGTGTAACTGGGTTGTAAGTACAGGCTTGAAGAACTCAAGTGGTTTGAGCCTGTAATCTTCAAACAATACTTTTTTGGTGCTGTTAATAGGCACGCTTAAAACGATTTCCTTGGTCCTGCCGTATCTTCCCTTGCTTACGACAACCGCATTAACAATTCCAAGCATGTCAAGTTCTGACATAAGATCAGTTACTCTTCTCTGGGTGAGAATGTCAATGTCAACCTGCAGGCACAACTGCCTGTATACATTATAGACTTCTCCGGTTGTTACGTTTTTGTAACCATTGTTTCTAAGAAGCATAACACTGTAGAGGGCAAGTTTTGACTGGGTAGGTAGTGTGCGCACAACTTCGATAACACGATCAATTTCAATTTTCTCCTGAGCGCCTTTAACATGCTGTTCTTCAACATGGGATTTATTTTCCCTTTCTGCAATTTCTCCTGCAACCCTGAGAAGGTCAAGGGCGCGTCTTGCATCACCATGTTCCTGTGCGGCAAAAGCAGCACACAAAGGAATAACCATTTCATCAAGTGCATCAGGCTTGTAAGCTATCTGAGCTCTTTCATGAAGAATATCACTGATCTGGTCAGCGTCGTATGGCGGGAAAATTATTTCTTCTTCTCCGAGGGAACTTTTAACTCTCGGATCCAGGAACTCAGTAAATTTGAGGTCATTGGAAACTCCAATCATACTGACTTTAGCATGCTCAAGATCAGTATTGATTCTTGAAAGGTTGTAAAGCACATCATCGCCTTTTTTGATTAGCTTGTCAATTTCGTCAAGGATTATTATAACAACCTGTCTTTCAGTATCAATTGTCTCTTTGAACTTGAAAAAAACCTGATCAGTTGGCCAACCGGTCATCGGAACATCTTCACCAAACTGACGTGTGAGATTTGCCAGAAGCCTATATTGGGTATCAATGACTTCACAATTAAGATAGACAACTTTACATGAAAGACCCAGTGATTCACCTTTTCTTTTCCAGTTCAATACCAACATGTCTTGTGACTGCTGTTTTACCAGTACCTGTTTTACCATAAATAAGAATGTTAGAAGGTGTGTCACCCCTGAGGGGCTGAAACAAGAATAGAAGCAAGACTATTTATCTGCTCGTCACGGTGAACGAGAGAATCTGGCGTATACGAGTGTCTTAAAACCTCTTTATTTTTGAAAATAGGTTCATTTTCCAGTAATTCCTGGAAAAGTCCATCTAATGATTTACTTTGCATTTACTTATTTCACCCTATCTTTAAAAGATGAAACCCAAAAATTTTCATCTTTTTAGTAATAAGAACACCAATTGTTAGTTGGCTTTACTCTCTTTATTCCAGATGATACAATGGAAGTGTCGGTTATTAATGTTTGTGGTTTAGACCCCATTGTTTCAACTGGAGTTTTTTATAAAATTAGGAAATAATATTAAAAACAAAAGCAGTAAAGTTTTTAGTGATTTTGTCAGGATTTGTGCATATAAATAAATTAATTTCCTATGGAATTAAACCCCTTTATTTCAACTGGAACGTTTATAAAGAACTGTGACCCTATGATTTCAACTGGAGTGCAGAAAAAAAGATTTGGCTATCTTTTTTACAATTTCAAAAAAAGATGGGTTTTTACGTATTAATTTGAAAGTATATAAACTTTTCTTGAGATAATGTAAAAAATTTAATTTTAACCCCTTCGATGTTAACAAAAATGTTCCAGTTGAAACAATGGGGTGACTCACGAAATAAAATTTTTTTTGATAGAATAGAAACAACGCTAAATCCATAATCTTTTTTATTTTTTATTTTTCTAAAAATAAATATATAGAATAAAAGATATAAGATTGAGATATAAGTTTTAGTGGTGGCTATAGTATGTCAGATGAAATCCAGGATATGCAATCTCTCCAAAAAAAATCTAAACCCAATGATAAATCCTGTACAAATAAAATTCAGGTAGATCCAGCTATTCAAAAAATTCTTAACTCTTTTCCATATCTTATAGGAATTTATGATAAAAATTATAACATCGTTTTTTTAAACAATACAGGTTGTATGTTTTCAGGTTTTGAGAAAGAAGATTTGCAACATAAAAAATGTTTTGAATTGATTGGAAGAACTGATCCCTGTGAAAATTGTTCAGAACATATATCTAAAAAAGCTGACTATTTTTCTTATAAAACTTATCTTTCTGAAAAATCAAAGTATATTTTTCTTAAATCATCTTATCAGTATAATGAATCAAATGAATTGGATTACATTGCAGAAATAATTCGTTTTGGAGATCCGGCTGATGGGTTTATTGGGGACACTGAATGGGAGACATGCAAAAGCCGTAACAGGATTACTTTTGATTCATTAATCAAATCAATTCCTTCTGTTGTTTATTTTAAAGATGAGAAAGGTCGTTATCTTATTTTTAATAAATCCTTTGAAAAGTTTGTAGGTGGGACAAAAAAGATATAATTGGTAAAATCGACGAAGAACTTTTTTATTCTTCTTTAAGTCAGAGTTTTACACTTGTAGATGAAGATGCAATAGAAACCAAAAAACCTGTTCGCAAAACCATTAATTTTATTGATGAAGCTGGTAACAAAAAATTTCTGGAAATAACAAAGACTGCAATTTTTGATGATGAAGACAATCTGGAAGGAATTGTAGGAGTCAATCGGGATGTTACAGAACATATAATTGCAGAAGAGACATTAAAAATTTCCCGCGATGAATTAGTCCAGACATATGAGTTCATTCATAATTTAATGGAACTTTCTCCGATAGCAACCCTCTCACTGGATAACAAGATGCGGATAATAACCATAAATCAAAAAGCTCTTGATGCACTTGGTTTTAAATTTGATGAACTTATAGGTGTTCCTTTCACGAATTTACTGAAGAAACCTGAGAAGTTTGAAAAAGGAGCAACAAGACCTTTAATACTGGAGTTTGTTACGAAAGATGGTACTTCTCTGATGGCCAATGTTTCTCAATCCATTGTATCCGAAGAAGGAATGGATGAAAGAGCCGTAGTTACCTTTCAGAATATATCGGATCTTAGGGATTTGTTTTTTGATCCCATGCAGGAAGGGATTGAGGATATTGATGAAAATTACGATGAAAAATACATTGATCTTGAAGCCGGTTGCATCTACGTAAAAGATGGGATCGAAACTGAAGAAAGTTATCTCATGTTTGCAAATATGGTTAAAAGTGGTGTTCCTGGTCTTTGTATTACAAGAGAAAATCCTGCAAGAATAAGAAAGAAGTATGGTCTTTTGAAAACACCTTTTATCTGGCTTACAAAAAACCACGACTCTGACCAGCCATACATTGATTCAAGTGAGCTTTATAAGTTGCAGCCTGCAATAGCAAATTTCATAGAAAAAGTAGACAAAGGTGTTGTTTTTCTTGATGGACTTGAGTATCTTAGTCTTGATAATGATATAAAATCAGTAATCAAAGCTGTAGAAGAAGTTAATGATTCTATTATGAATTCAGAATCCAGCATGGTTATTCATGTTGACTCCCTAACACTTGAGCAAAAAGATTTCCACTTGATGGCGCGATGGATGAAACGCATTAAATCGACATGAAAAATGCGAAATTAGAAATTTAAAAGAGCTTATGAGGTACTTATATGGAATACTCTGAAGTTGACGTGGACTTTATAGCAGATATTCCTCAACTTGTAACTAATATTACAATTTCTGATTCCCAATGGGTTCACGGTAAAGTAGGGATAAACGATCAGGAAATCTGGTTGCCAAAAGGTGGTGAGTGGGAAACTATTCCATTAAAATCAATTGAACTGGTTAACAGGAAATTGCCACAATCAATTGTTAACCGGGTAATGGCATCCAGCAGGCATTCAAATTACATCGTGGTGGATTACAAAAAACTCTCACTTTTGGCAATTCTTATATTACATCCTCTATTATTTTTACAGGAGATAAGAATAATATTGAAAAATTAAAATCATATCTTTTAGCATTACTTGGTTTTACTGCAGATGCTGAGTTTGAACAACTGACACCTGAACAGACCAGGCTGGTTGTTCTTATTTCTTCAGGTATCACAAGTATGGATTTACTACTTCCTATATTTGAAAATGATAAAATTTTGTTAAAGCACGCTTTTGATGTCTTAAAAAAGAAAAAATATGTTGATGAATATGCTCTAATTACATCTACCGGTTTTGCCCTGGTTGAGGAACTTAAGGGTAAAGGCGAAGGTACAATCGGAAAGGACCTGACATCTTCGTTTAAGCAGATAGCAAAGAGCTGGAGCCGTACTAATAGTTTCAAAGCTACGGAAAGCATGAATAAAGTTGCATGGAAATTTGATATTTCTTCAATAATAGGTCATGTGAGTACCGAACACCTATGGAAGTTTCTTCCTATAGAAGATTTGAAATCAATGAAAATTGAAAATATAGGTACCGGTGCTTCTCATCTTAAAATGGACACAAATAATGATGTTTCAGTTACTCTTGAATCGGTAGAAGATTCAATTACTTTTGCTCTTTTTGATGTGCTGGACCAGGATAAAAGCGATATTTTCAGGCTAGTATGTGCAATTTTCCTGGGGATTAAAGATAAAAAGGATCTGGCTTACGTAACTGGAATAGAGTCTTTTGCTATTTCATCAAAACTTGAGCATATGATACGAATAGAGCTTGTTGATAATGATTTATCCCTGATGCCTAAAGCATTCAAAATGATAAAGGAACACCTTACCCAGAACTTAGTAGACACTGCTCAAACGGATATACTGGAATCGGCCAGGCTAAGGGAAATGGAAATGGATTACGTTAAAAAGAAAATGATGGACAAACTGATGTGATACAAATGAGATTTATAGATACAATTGAGGGATTAAATAAAGTCTTCCAGACTGATATTCCAAAGAACAGCGTTGTGCTGATTACAGGAGCCCCGGGAACCCTGAAATCAGGATGTACCTTCTCAGTTTTATCAAATTACCTGGAGGGTGCGGATGAATATGGTCTCTATATTACCCTTGAGGAGAGTAAAGCCAATCATATGAGGAATATGGAACATATGGGAGTACAACTTACTGAAAGACTCGGCATTCTTGACTATAGCGATTACAGATTGCAGTTCGATGAATATTCACAGGATCTCATAAGCACAATTGAGACCCAGATAATGCAATACAAAAGAAAATGGGGTCCTAAGTTTTCCTGTGTAGCACTGGATTCCCTTGGAGCCTTATATTCGCTCATGGAAGAGAAAGATGATGAGATGCGTAAAAGGCTATATCACCTTTTTGAACCCCTTCGCCGTGAGAACCTGACTTCATTTATTATATTTGAAAATTTCAATACGCTTGATACCAAACAGGCAAACACAGGAATTGAAGGATATCTCACAGATGGAATAATAGAACTTGGGATCGACTCAAAACAGAATGTTTCCTATCGTTTCATCAGGGTGCTAAAAATGCGTGCTACAACTCACAGTATGGATCCCTGGGTTGTTACGGTTTCCGGTGAAGGCCTGAAGATATACAAAGGTATATCCTGATCCCTTAATTTTTGAATTTATTTTAATATTTAACCCTATTTTTTATATCTGCTTAAATCATGTGGTATCATAACACAATTGTTTTAAGCATCTTCTATTATTCATATAGCAAATGAATGAAACCGGCCTATCTGAAGAGGAAATACTCAGTATTTTAAAAGACTCAAAGGGACAGGACCTGAAATACGATCGCGTACTGAGCTCAATGTGTACCTACCCTCACAAAATAGCAGCTGAAGCTCACATGCAATTTATAGAATCCAACATGGGGGATTTCGGTCTTTTCAGAGGTACATATAATCTTGAAAAAGAAGTTCTCAGATCCCTCGGGGAATTACTGCACCATTCAGAAGCTTCAGGTTATATGACAACAGGTGGAACCGAATCCAACATTCAGGCTATACGTGCCATGAGGAATACAAACAGGAAAATGGAAAACTGCAAAAAACCAAACCTTGTTGTCCCTGATTCGGCTCATTTTTCATTCGACAAGGTATCCGATATCCTTGATATTGAACTCAGGAAAGCAAGTCTTAATGATGATCTTAAAGTTTCCATCGAATCTGTTGAATCCCTTATTGATGAAAATACTATAGGTATGGTTGCAATTGCAGGTTCAACTGAATTCGGCCAGGTTGACAATATAAAGAAACTTTCCGAAATTGCTCTGAAAAATAATATTTTTCTTCATATTGATGCTGCTTTCGGAGGTTTTGTCCTTCCTTTCTTAAAAGAGCAGTATGAATTTGATTTTAAGTTACCCGGTGTAACATCAATAGCAATTGATCCTCACAAGATGGGGCTCAGTACAATACCATCAGGTGTTCTTCTTTTCAGGAATGCTGAAGATCTTGAAAGCCTCAAAGCCGATACACCTTATCTTACAGTTTCAACGCAGTACACCCTGACAGGAACAAGAAGTGGTGCTGCTGTTGCTGCAACATATGCAATTATAAACCACCTGGGAAAAGAAGGTTACAGAAAAGTCGTATCCAGATGCATGGAAACAACTTCTTATCTTCTGGATAAGCTTGCAGAAATAGGAATTTACCCGCTGATTAAGCCTTTAATGAATGTGGTTGCACTGGATGTTCCAGATTCAGATAATGTCAGACAGAGGCTGGCAAAGGAATATAACTGGCAGGTATCCATTACACAGAATCCACATGGTTTACGTCTTGTAATAATGCCCCATGTTACTTTTGAAATGATTGATGCATTTGTTGCAGACCTGGAACAGGTGCTTATATCCCGGAAGAAATAACTCTCAGAAGTCCCAAAAAAAGAAAATGAGGGAATGAGGCTTGATGACACCTGGCCTTGAAGCGTGTAAGGCGTGTGTTCATCTTGCCTGTTATAATAGTGAATAGATCTTTTCTACATATACTCCTGAGCCAAGCGGGGTGAAAGTATTCAATTACCCGGTTTTGAAACAAACTTCCGAAAATAAGATAAGAATATATACGAACCCATCTAAAATGATGTCATGAACTCTTCATATAAGATTGGAAGCGTCATTGGGATACCCATAAAAATCCACATAACTTTTCTGCTGGTTCTTCCTGTTTTTGCACTTGTTTTTGCAACAAATCCCCAGCCATATGGTTTTGCAGATATTGGTTCCCCTTTAATGACATACGGTCTTTCACTGTTAACAACAGTACTGCTTTTTGTATGTGTGCTTCTCCACGAACTTGGACACTCCTATATAGCCAAAGGCTATGGTGTTGAGATTAAGGACATAACACTGATGTTGCTGGGTGGGGTGTCATCCATGGAAGAGATTCCCAGGGAACCTGCCCAGGAATTAAAAATGGCATTTGCAGGACCACTTGTAAGCCTGTTAATAGGTTTTGCTCTCCTGATACTGAATATAGTAGTATCTGCTTACATTCCATCTTATTCTTCCACATGGGTATACCTCATGGTAAACATTCTGGGTTCTATCAATATTATACTGGGTATTTTCAATCTTATTCCTGCTTTCCCAATGGATGGTGGCAGAATCCTGAGAGCAATTTTTGCAAAAAGAATGAACTACGTAAAAGCAACTCATTTAGCTGCATCCGTTGGAAAAATGTTTGCTTTTCTTATGGCTGTGACAGGTGTTTTTGTTTTCGGAAACTTCTGGCTTGTTCTCATAGCATTTTTCGTTTACATGGGGGCATCAGGAGAAGACCAGTCAACAGCAGTTTCAGTAAGTCTTGAAAAATATAAGGTTGCAGATCTTATGTCTGAAAACGTAATCTCAGTTGAACCGGAAATGTCAGTTGAAGACCTTTCACATTTTATGTTTGAGAACAAACATCTGGGTTATCCTGTTATGAAAGGCAATTCTTTAAAAGGGATTGTAACCTTTACAGACATACGTAATGTACTGCCACATGAGCGCTATGCGGTTCTTGTGTCCGATGTCATGACAAAGGATGTCGTTACACTGCCATCAAGTGCCAGTGCTACAGAAGCATTCAAGGTAATGTCGGCCAATAACATAGGAAGAATTCTTGTCGTGGACAACGATTCTGTTACAGGTATTCTGTCAAGGACAGATCTTATGAGATCTCTAATGTTACTGACTGAGTAATTACTAGTACTCTTAAAGAGGCTCCACATTGAAACATGATAATTTAAGTAATTCGCAGGAAGACGTTTCCGGCTATGATTACAACACCACAGGCGGCAATTTGTATTCGGATGATAATCCGGAACAATCATCTTTTTCAAGCTCAGGCCCCACTGAGATCCAGGTTATCAAGGAATTAATTCCGCCGGAAAAACCAGACGCCGATGAAGGTGAAGAAGCTAACAGGCCTACTGAGATTATTCTTGTAGGTACAGCCCACGTATCTGAGAAAAGTGTCAGGGAAGTAAATGCAACAATAGAACGTGAAAAACCGGACATTGTTGCAGTTGAACTCTGCAGATCAAGATATGAAGCCATTAAAGGCAATGTAAAAAACAGTGATATCCCTGTAAAAGAACTTCTCAAGGAAGGAAAGGTCTATTTCTATCTTGTACACATGCTGCTGGCCCATATCCAGAAAAAGTTTGCTGATGAGATGGGTGTTCAGCCCGGTGCCGAGATGATCAGTGCCATTGAGGCTGCAGAGGCAAGCGGTGCCCAGATTCTGCTTATTGACAGGGATATTCAGATAACACTCCAGCGTTTCTGGGGTAAGATGGGTTTTATCGAGAAACTGAAAATGCTTGGTGGTCTTATAGCAGCTGTTCTTGGAATAGGTGGAACTGAGGATATAGACATTGATACCATAACGAACCAGGATATGGTTTCAATGCTTGTGGAAGAATTCAGGGACACTTCCCCAAATGCAGTTAAAGTCCTGATAGATGAAAGGGATGCTTATATGGCTAACAACCTCGTGAGGGCCGCTGTTGGCGGCAACAAGAAAATTGTTGCTGTAATAGGAGCAGGCCACAGGTCAGGTATACAGCGTTATCTCGAGAATCCAAAATCAATTCCTCAGGTAAGCTACACAGAGGAAGCACCAAAAAAGCGTTTCAGTATAATGAAGTTGTTTGGTGTCCTTGTTGTTGCACTTGCTCTTGGAACATTTGCACTTCTAATCCTTTCAGGAGTTCCACTTGAAACACTGGCTCTTGCTTTTGCCTGGTGGTTTATTATAAACGGTGTACTCAGTGCTGTTGGAGCTATTATTGCACGTGGCCATCCGTATTCTGTCCTGACAGCGTTTTCTGTTGCATGGTTAACTTCTCTTAACCCGATGATGGCAGCAGGGTGGTTTGCAGGACTGACCGAGGCAAAATATCGCCCTCCCACAACTGATAACTTCAAGGAGCTTGTGGAGATTGAAACAACCGAGGACATGATGAAGAATAATCTCTTCCGTGTTGTAATGGTTGCAGCCCTGGCAAATCTGGGAAGCATGATAGGTACATTCCTTGGTGTTTATGTAATGCTCCAGGTTACAGGAATCAATCCACAGGAATTGATAAGTAATGGAATCAGTGCAGGACTTGCAGTTCTAGGACTGTGATGTTCCTCTTTTCACTTTTCTTTTTACCTTTACCTGTTCTTTTTGCCGGAATATCTCCTAAGATTTCAGCAAGACGATAGGGATATATCCGAAAGATAAGCAGTTCCCCATGTAGCTGCAAGCACAGCTCCAAAAAGATCGAACATAAGATCCAGCATTGTGTCTCCAATTCCATGCTGGGCAAGAATGGCATTATACCCAAGTCCTGATGTGAGTTCATCACTCAAAAATTCAATTATTTCCCATACCACTCCCATTGCAAGTACAAATATAAGAATCAAAATAAAGAGCAAGCGGGGAGGTATGTAAATTTCATCAACGTAGATATCGATGGCTCTTATCAGAGTATATCCGGCAGCAGCAACCACGGTGGCTGAAAGCGCATGGGTAATATGATCCCATCTGTCGATATAATCATAGAATTCAAAAGTTCCCAGAGTGTGCAGGAAGATGGCGAGTGTAAGCCAGAGTACAAGTCCTGTGTCCTGTTTGATGTTATATTTGCGTGTGAGTATATTGGGTACAAATGTAAGAAGAAGTCCGCTTGTTGCATTCACTGTGGTGGACAGGTCTTTCATGAAAATTCCGAATACAAGCAGCATTAGGATTCCAGCCTGCATTATTCTTGCTGCAATCGCCTGTTTTTCGTTGGAAATTCCCAGAAGCCTGCGTATGGGAGCTGGTGGTATGTGTGTGATGTAGTCATCTGTTTCTGCTGAGGTATGAATAGGAACATCAACAAGGCCTGTATTTTTTGCATATTTGAAATACCATCCGAAAAATAAGCCGGCTGCAATTCCTGCTATCGTGGCATAAATGAACTGGTGCATCACAGCATCATTAATGGCATCAGATGAAAGAGCATTCAGTAGATAACTGGTTCCAAAATGTATGTCCAGCAGCCATTCAACCAGATGCCATAGCCCTGATATTGCAAGTGTTGTGACTATAACAAGAAGTATGGCAAATTTGTAATTCATCTTAACCGAGGTGAACCAGTTAATCTCAGCCGCAAGCAGCAGAGCAATTGTTGCTACTGATATGTAAAAGGGAATACTGGTTTCAAAGAAAAACCATGCTGTGGAGCTGCTCACTATTGGCAGAATTGCCAGAAATACGAAGTACCACGCTGGCATCACAGAAAACTTACGCATTCTTATTGCAGGTGCTATTATTATTACTACAACAAATGCAATAAGTATGGTCCAGATGAATCTCCCATAGATGAAGTTACCTATTCCAAGAAGGGAAAGCAACAAAACCATTGTCCAGCCGGCAAATGCATTAAGAGCTGTGTTTTTCAGGAGCTTGCTGAGTTTATCTAATTTAACCATGGAATAATATCATAATGAGTACCTGATCTAATAAAGATATTATTTCTTCATTTTTCAGGTAAGGGAGTCCATGCCTTCTCAAAAATGTGAGTTAATCCCAGTATCCTCTCTATAAGTCTCACTTTTGCCCAATCAACAAAACATCCGGCAGATTTTCATAAACTTCATCGTAGCTTTTGAATTTAGTCAGTGTTTCCACAACAACTGGAAGTGGATCTGCCCATATTTCAGGTAGGTCAGCTTCACCTTCAATTCTGATCTCATATGCAAGCTGTTCATAAGGTGGATTGAATTGAGCATTACCTCCCTCTTTGTTTCCCCTTGCATCCATCCGGTACCATCCTATATTTTCAAGATAAACGGCATTCAAAGCGTGCAAACAGAATGGCCCGCCTTCTGCATTGTCGTCCCTGCTCAGACGCTGATAACAGATTCCTGCCGGAATTGAGTTTGCTCTGAGAAGTGCTGCAAGGAGATGGCTTTTAGCATAGCAGTAGCCGGTTTCATGTTCAAGGACTTCGGATGCTTTCAGGGTGACAGGGTTCATACGGTAGTCGTAGCTGTGTTTGATATCATCCCTGACGAACTCAAAGCAGAGTTTTACTGTTTCTGTTTGATTCTGGCTGTTTTTGGCGAGTTCTTTTGCTTTTTTCAGGACTGTTGGGTGGTTGAAGTCCATAATGTCCGTTGCCCTTAGATAATCCTGTATTCCTGTCATAATTTCAACTATTATGATAATTCCATTTATTTGAGAAATAATGTACGGATAGTAATTTGATTGAACGCTATTCTCTCATATTTACTTCAAAAATCCCGACTACATCATTTCAATCTGCCCACAAAACATTAATATGATAATAGTCACCACCAATTTTCAGGAACTCAGTATCATTGCTGTAAAGCATTAGACCAAACTTATCAATCTTCTTCATTACATCTTCATCTTGATAAGGAACTTTGAATTCAGTTCCAGGAGAGGAAACTGCTTTCTGTATGTAGGGATAGTTTTCCAGTTCAGATTGACTAAGTTCCATAAAATTATCCGGTACCTCTGAGAGTTGCTCTGCCTGTACATAGAGGCCTGCTCCCGAATGATATATCACTGAAAAGAAGATGGCCAGCAAGAACACAGCTAAAAATACAAATATTCCTGCAATGGACTTTAGAATTGTGTTTTGTTCCATACATAGCTCCTTATGCAGTTGTAAAAGCAATTTGATAGTATTCATCCCTGAATTTTATTACAGAATTACCTTTTTCTTCAAGGAAATCTGATGTTTTGAGCCATTCGTCCGGGTCTGTTTCCACATAACTTTGTGTGTCGATTGCCTTTTTCAGTGCTGGATAATTGTTGATCTCCTGTTCTGTAACTATGACAAATTCATCAGGGGCGGTCTCTAATAACATTGCATCTATGGATTTTGAATGCATGTGGTTATATCCACTCCACATAAAAAAGGCTGCAAAGAGCAGGAAAAATACAACAATCAACAATCCAAGTGCTTTTGCTATGGAAATAAGAGGTTGCCACTTGTTTTCTTTAACTGTTTCATTCTTATTCGGCATTTATATCAGTTCTCAAGATACGCTTAATACCTGTTAATCTTTTTATAAAAAGTAATAAATTATTTTAAACTTAAATGTAATTAAAGTAATAAGTATATGAATATATCGAGGAAGACAGTCTGAAAAAAAGAAAAATCAAGATAATATGTATCTTGAGATACTCTTAGAGCTATTTCTTGCTAATGAGTAATATATAGATTCATCATTTGGAAAAGACACATGACAAACAGAATTAATGTTTTTTTAGTTTTCTTAATTGCTGCAGGACTTCTGGGAACAGCTGCATATTTAATTCAGGTGAATTACTTTGATACTCAACAAGGAATCGCTCATGTAGATTACGCAATCAATGTCTCTGACGATAGAGAACTTATTGGGGCTGCCACTGATGTATTCACTGGTAAGGTAATCGAACAGGTTGGTACATCATCAGAACCATATTTGCAAACGCATTTCAGTGTAGAAATCATAGAAACGATAAAAGGAAATGCTACCGGACATGTCATTGTAAAGCAGTTCGGTGGTTATGAACATGTATTCATCTGGAAGTATCTGTCCCTTGCAGATGGAGATGAATTACTCCAGCCGGGAGAAACCTATCTTTTTGTTACTAAAGGAGATGCTGAAAGAGGCTACACTTTTGCTCCTACATATGGTAATCTTTTGATCGAAGATCAGGAAGACTATCAGCAGAAGAAATTGAGGTTCCAGAAAGCATATTCAGAAGAGATTCCTTTTGAGTTTCCATAATTTTGGCTCTGAAATCCTGCTAATTGCAACTTTAACATAGCAATTTAAAACAACTGCATTGTTTCAAAAGTCATCAAGATGGCAGCAAAGGAACGTGCCGCCTGCGGCGGGTGGTCGCACTGTTCTTTGTTTGCCAATAATTTTTGTATTTAACAAAAAATGCACAGCTAAAAGCCAAGTATAAAAAACTTAAGAATCACAATATGACTAAAAACAAAAAATATGAAAAATGAAAGAGCCTTTTTAGCAAAGGTCTTTCAGGTGGAACTGGTACTTACCGAGTTTGCCGCCGTAGTTTCCTGCGGTGATCTTTGATACACCAGGAACTGCGATAGCTGCTTCGATACCTGCCTTCATTGCCCTCTGGATTGCATCCTCGTCGACACCGTTGATGACAAGCTCGTAAACTGCCTTTACACCTTCTGGAATTTCGGTACCTTCGACCTTGTCCCTGATGGATGGGCAGAACTTCTCGTTTGCAGTTGCCTTCATGAACTTGTAGTTGTTAAATCCTGCTTTTGAACCACTTGCAACAATTCCGCCTGGGAATGGAGTGATTGTACCTTCAAGGTCTTTGATAGCATCGACTGCAACTTCTGCTGCTGTAAGTGCTGTCATCTGGCTGTCACCGAAGATAAAGAAGTTACCGCCTGCAATACCTGCAATAGCACCGCTGTTCTCTTCTACGAGGAAGTCACCTTCCATGATTGGGATGCTGTACATCTTGCGGCCTCCAACCTCGGTCTCGGATTCCATTCCGTCACCGAAGAATTTGAGTTTGAAACCTACGTTGAACTGCTTCTCAGCTTCTGGCATACCATTGAAAACAGCTGTTGTTGGTGCTGTCAGTACACACTGGCCAAGGCGTTCAAGTAACTGGTGTTCAAGTGATTCGTATCCGAAGGTACAGAACTGGACATATACACCAGGTCTTCCGTCAGGAGTCTCATCAGGACCTACGAACTTTTCAATACCTGCTTCTGCAGGGCACATAATAACAGAGGTACCAAATCCGGTTGCTTCAAGTGCAGCTATCTCTGCCCAGCGTTTTGTTGCTGCGGTGATAAGTACTCTTGAGATTTTGATTGGGAACGCTTCTGCGAAAGTATCTTCGATTTCTACTCCATTGATTTCCATAATAATCCCTTGTTTCAAGTTGAAATAGTAGTGGCATACTACATGCCAGGCTAACTAGCAGTAATACAACACAATTACAATACATATACTCTTCGAAAAGGAGATTATCTTCCACCGTATTTGTGATATGTCTTATCAAAAAGTGCAAACATTTCCCTGTCTACCTCTTTGTATTTTCCAATCTCAAAGACAGCTTCATTTACAAAGAGAGAAACCGACTCATTGTTTGAAAGCTTTGCAAAGCTCTTTGAAGAACTTGCAGTGGATTCAACCATCTGTTCTTTTATTGATATTTCACAGACCTCAAGCATAGCATTGACAGCGTTTGATGCCTGATCTTCATGGTTGTTATCTGCGGCGACAGTACAGAGATGTTCCATCACAGGAATTATTGTTGAGACTTTTTCATCAGAATGTTTCCTTGCGGCAACGACTCCAATATCTTTCAGTGCAGCTGTCACATCAAGGATCGATTCTTTTCCAAATATATCCCCTATTTCCTCTAAAGCCTCGACCACTTTGTCAAGGCAGTCATGCTTTTTCAGGCTGGGGGATTCGTGAACGGTTTTAATCCCGATGTCACGCAGGGCATAAATGATCAGTTTCTTTAGGTGATCCTGTTTCTTACCATCAACTGTACGGGCAAAATCAAGAAGAGCAAGCCTGACGTACTCCATGGTAGCTGTATCTGCATTTGTGGCAGCATCAAGGGCAATTTTTTTCAGGAGCATTACTGATTTTTCCGTAGGCTCAAGCATATTCTTTTCAGCAGCAGTTATTCCCAGGGCACCTGTAACAATAGCAAGCTCATGCATAGGGGTTGATATCACTTTACCTCTGATGCTGTCGGTAAGTTCTTTCATGTTTTTTGAATGCTTGATTAATGAGAAAATATCAAGTTGTGGTAAAGGTTCTTTTTCCTTATAAGTCTCAAAAAAGTTAGTCATAGTCTCAATATTGAGCAATGTAAAACTCTCAGAATCTGCATCAGCACACTGTTTACCAACCGAACCAAAAGCATCGATTACTTCTATCAGTGCAAACCTGTCCTTTTCATCTCCGGCAAGCACAGCCAGATGGTACAGGTGCATGTTAAGGTATTTCAGGACAAGACCTTTGTTCCCGCTTGAAGCAAGGACTTTTGAGCAGAAACCTGACAATTCCCTGATGCCCACCCTTGCAACAAAAATATCATTGTTCCTTATAGCTCCCCGGATAAGATCAATCACAGGCTGGAGAGGATCTGTATTACCTTTTCCTGATTCCAGTTTCCGGTAGCTTTCATTTACGTCATAAACCTGAAGATCTCTGGTGAACTTTTCATAGTCTTTCTTTACTGATTCCTTTCTCAGGTAGTCAGCTAAAAAGAATGCTAAAACTGAGAGTATGAATGAATAGGCAAGCAGGAGTACCATACCGGTTGTCCTGAATGTTCCGAGGAAATGCATAATGGAAGATGCAAGTGCGAATGTACCTATTGTATAGGAAAACATATCATCAAGGGAATCCCTTCTTCCGGCAAGCCAGAGACATACAATCCAGAATATTACAAAACAAATAGCAAGTACTATGTTGTTCCAGAAGAAATCCATTTGCTGCCCTTTAAGTAAGGTTGCAATAAACCCAAGCTGGACTACCAGTGCACCGATTGCAAGATCAGCACCTACATCCCTTAGATTTATTTTCAGATAGTTTTTTACCAGAATGTCTGCAACAAGGAAGAGAGATATCACAGCACTTATGAGGGCTGTGTCAACGATGTCCGGGATCAGGATTGCCATGGAATTATATTGTACATTTTTATTTATATATATATTGAAATTAAACGATATGAGATTATATTCTAATTCTTTTCAATGGACAGCATTCTTGCATTGATGGCAACAATAATTGTACTCATGGACATGAGTACCGCTCCAGCAGCAGGTGATAACAAAATTCCCTGCTGGTATAGAACTCCTGCAGCAAGCGGAATTGCCAGTGCATTGTAGCCAGTTGCCCAGAAAAGATTCTGTATCATTTTCCTGTATGTTGCCTTTGAAAGTTCCATAATTGCCAGTACATCCAGAGGATTATTCTTTACAAGTACAACGTCCGCTGTTTCCACTGCAACATCAGTACCGGCTCCAATGGCTATGCCGACATCAGCCTGTGCAAGGGCAGGTGCGTCATTAATGCCATCCCCAACCATTGCAACGGTGAGTCCTCTTTCCTGAACTTCTTTTATTCTGGAAGCTTTTTCATCGGGCAGGACACCTGCAAAGTACTCATCAAGGCCTATCTGTCCTGCAACTCTTTCTGCAACCTCTTCCTGGTCACCTGTGAGCATGAAGCATTTAATACCCATTTCTTTAAGTTTTGCTACAGTTTCCTTTGATTCAGGCCTGACCACATCTTCCAATGCAATAGCACCAATCGTATTTCTTTCAATCAGAACAAAAACGGTGGTTTTTCCCTGCCTGTTTATTTCTTCCAGCTTTTCTTCTGGATAATCTATACCTTCCTCTTCCAGATATCCGGGACTTACAACTTTCACATCCTTTCCACTAATAGTTCCTTGAGCACCTTTTCCTGCAATAGCGCTGAAATTCTCCACTTTGTATGTGGATTCAGCATAGTCCAGAATTCCCTTTGCTATGGGGTGCTCGGAATCAGATTCAATAGATGCTGCATACTTGATAATCTCTTCTTTTTCCATATTTTCATCAAAGGAAATAATATCGCTGACTCCAAACTGTCCTTTTGTGAGTGTTCCTGTTTTATCAAAAACAATGGCATTAATATTCCTTGATCTCTCAAATGGTCCTCTGTTCCTGATAAGAAGTCCGTTGCGTGCACCAATGGCAGAAGACACTGCAACCACCAGTGGTATTGCCAGTCCCAGGGCATGAGGACACGTAATAACCATAACAGTTACCGCTCTTTCCAGTGAGAATGCAAGATCTGTTTTTACAAATGTCAGCCATGCAAAAAAAGTGAGTGTTCCGGCTGAAAGAGCAATTATCGTAAGCCACAGTGCAGCTCTGTCTGCAAGGTTCTGTGTTCTGGACTTGCTTTGTTGTGCCTGTGACACAAGATCAAGCATCTGTGACAGGAAAGAATCTTTTCCGGTTTTTTGAACCTCAACAGTTAGGGAACCTTCTCCATTGATAGCACCGGCTATTACTTCATCTCCGGTTTTCTTTGAAACAGGATTTGATTCTCCTGTAAGCATTGCCTCGTTTACGGAGCTCTGACCCTTCACAACAATTCCATCAACGGGTACTTTTTCCCCGGGTTTTACAAGAACCCTGTCTTGAATTCCAAGCTTATCAACAGGTACATCTTCTATTCCATCATTTTTTACCAGGTGTGCATCCAATGGCATGAGTTTTACCAGTTCCTGCAATGCCATGGAAGCGCCCATAACTGATTTCATTTCCATCCAGTGCCCAAAAAGCATGATATCTATAAGGGTTGCCAGTTCCCAGAAGAAAAGTTTGCCTTCAAGTCCAAAAACAACAAGGCTGCTGTATCCGTATGCAACAGTAATGGCAACAGCAATAAGTGTCATCATTCCAGGGTTTTTTGCTGAAAGTTCATCTTTTATACCCTTCAGGAATGGACAGCCTCCATAGAAGAAAACTATAGTTGAAAAAGCGAAGAGGGCATACATATCTCCCTTAAAGGAAGGAATGGTGATTCCAAAACTTAAGCTAAGGAATTGCTGTATGATAGGTGAAAGTAAAAGTATTGGAATTGTAAGGACAAGGGATATCCAGAATCGTTTTTTGAAATCCTGAATCATCATTGCATGGTGATTGGAATGTTCTTCATACCCCTTATGGTTCATGTGTTTATCATGAGAGCTATGATTTTCATGTTCCGTATGATGTTCTTCTGTATGCTCTTCATGATCTTTTCCACGATTTTTCTCTGAATGTTGATCACTATGCTGTCCGCTATTTTTATCTTCCATATTTTGCTTTTCCCCACTTGCTTTGAGCGTAAACCTGTTTAATATTTTAGATATCAGTAAATAAAAACTCTTTGGAGACTGCTGCAAATTGAATGCATTAACAAAGATTAATATTATAGAAAAGTATAAAAATATCATATAAGGTGAAATAATGCTCAAAATAACTCCGTACATGGGACCACTTGTCATTATTGTATCAATAGCAGGACTCTGGTATCCTCTGCTTGGATATTTCATGCTGCTGGTATTTGGCGCTATTTTCCTGATAGCCCCATTCAGAGGCCGCTGGTTCTGCGGAAATCTATGTCCCAGGGGAAGTTTCATGGATTTCTGGGTGGGCAAGGTATCAGAAAAAAGGAAGATACCAAAATTTCTCAAAAGTTACTTCATAAGAGTTCCACTTTTCCTGTTGATGATGGTTTTTATGGGTTACAGGCTCATGAATACCCACGGGATTGTAAACCAGATTGGAATGGTCTTAGTCATTATGTGCCTGACAACGTCCTCAATTGCGGTAATTCTGGGAGTGACAATTGCCCCCAGGACATGGTGTACTTTCTGCCCTATGGGAACACTCCAGAGCATTGTAGGAGTAAACAAGTATCCTCTTCAGGTCGATATTGAGAAATGCATTAAATGCTATAAATGTGAAAAAGTATGCCCTATGCATCTTAATATTGTTGAAATAACACATAGTCCGGACTGTATTAAATGCGGAAGATGTATTGATGTGTGTCCTAAGGATGCCCTGAGTTTCGGGAAGGAAATTAAAAGTTCCTGATTTATTTTTTATTTTTCCCGGCAGATACTAAAGCAATGATTAACTTTTAAAAGTAAATATGGACACATTGAATTTTGACGGTTCCTGTGATCCGAATCCCGGTGGAATAATGGGATTCGGGTGGATTATAAACTGGAGCAGTGGTAAAAAACCAACAGAGGGGAGTAAGGAAAAGAAACCCTCATCTTCCAATACCAATAATGTTGCTGAATACACAGCACTGAAAGAAGGGATTTCTGATTACCTCAAAAGTGGTGGGAAGGGCCCTCTTCATGTTCGTGGTGACAGCAAGCTTGTGATAAGCCAGATGTCGGGAAAATGGAAAGTTAAGAATCAGAACCTTGCAAAGATCAAAGAGGAAACAGATTCCATAATCAAAAAACATGATCTGAAGGTAAAGTTCAGCTGGGTTCCAAGGGAACAGAACAGCATTGCTGACAGCCTGGCAATGCCAAAATCTGCAAGGAAAAAAATTACCGGAAATAACTCACAGGAAATTTCTGTTAAACCTGAAAACAGGAAATTCGTTGCAGATGTAAACTCTTCAACTGTGTCTGCAAAAATGAGACTGAAAATCAATGAGTTGAATACCAACCCCTCTCCGGGTTTTAAATCCTTTGCCCAGCTTAAGGTCGGGGGTTTTGATTCCTTTTCCAGGAAGAAACTTGATATACTGCAGAAAGAGGCAGGTAAAAAAGCTTCAGCAATAGTTAAAAAGGAATTTCCGAATAATTCAGTTCAGCAGGCTTCTGCTCTCAGGTGGATGCTTCGGGGACTTGCAACGGATCTTGCAGTAAGGAAAGTAAAGGTTGATATTGAACTGAGTAAAAAGAAAAAGCGATGATTCAGTTTCCTTCGCAGTAGATGTATGCTTTTTTCAGGGTGAACCAGAATATACTTCCCCTGCCCGCAGGGTTGTCTTCAACCCTGACTTCCCCGCCATGCAACTCAACAATCCTCTTTACAATTGCAAGTCCGAGTCCGCTTCCCTTAATGCTTCCTTTATCTGCCTGCCTGAAACGCTCAAATATAATATCTTTGTCCTTGTTACAGATTCCAGGTCCTTCATCACTGATGTTGATCTTCCACATGTTTCCTTCATCTGTGATATTAATAACAATTTTTCCACTTTCAGGACTAAACTTAACTGCATTTGATAGCAGGTTAAGAAATACTTCCTCAATAAGGGGATTTACAAGGGAAGGATAATTCTTTCTTGGGTTAAAATAAAGCCTGATTTCCTTTTTTCCAAGTTCATGTCCAAGGCTCTTAATGACTTTTTCCAGCATCGGGGAAAAATCCTGCTTTTCAAATTTCAGATCATTAATTGATTCAAGTTTAATGAATTTTGATGCTGATTCGATCATGCTGATAAGCTTTTCATTATTCCTGTGAATTTTATCAAGCAGCTTTTTCTTGTTATCCTCATTTTCAAGGAGGATCATTTCTTCAGTAAAGCCCCTGATAATGTTTGCGGGATTGAGAATATCGTGGGTAAGAATATCAGTGAACAGTACTTTGAGGTAATTTGCATCTTCGAGCTCTTTAGTATACTCTTTAAGATTCTCCTCTGTTTGCTTTCTGCTAAGGGCTTCTGCAAGCACATTTGCTACTGACTGGACAAAGTTAATATCATCTTTTGTAAAGACCCTTGTCTTTGTTGTATGAATGGAGAGCATTCCAAAAGGTCTTTCCTTGCAACCTATCTTAACATCCATTCCGCTGAGTATTCCATTGTTTTGAAGCAGGGTCATGTCCGATGTTTTTCCATCACCCGGAATTGCTGTTTCTGATGAATAGAGAGTGTAGCAGACGACTTCATTATTCTCGTTTTCATTCTCTTGAACATCTTTTTCATCCCATCCAAAACTGGCAACCATTGTGGAAACACCATTCTCATGTTTCATTATCCTGCAGTATTCAACATCAAGTGTACCGGCAACAAGCGTTACGGATTCCAGCATAAAAGTATCAAGATCAACTCCTGCAAGTCCATCCTGTCCAAGTTTTGCAACAACAGCCTGCTGTTTTTCCCTCATCTGGAGGGCCTTTTCAACAAATTTTCGTTCACTGATGTCTTTTGCATGTCTTACAACCATTATGATTCTATTATTGTCATCAAAAACAGGGGACAGTTCGATAAGCTTTGTTTTATTATCCAGTGGGTCCTCAATCTCAAACTTCCTGCAGGTCCCGGTGGCAAATACTTCAAGAATCTTACATCCTTCACAGGGGACTTTGCGGTCCATCAGACATGTGTAGCACAGGGGATTCCCTTTCTTGAGATTTGCAGGGATTGAATCACAATTTTTCCAGTTACTTGTCACTATTCTGAGATCGCGATCTATTACGACAATCAGATCCTGCATTGAATCAAAAGTATTTTTCAATAATTTGAGCTGCTGATCTGTTTGCTCATCGTTTTTTTGCTCGTACATAAAAAGCGTTCTCCTATAGTGAAAACATCAAAAATGGGCATCAATCGGATTATACCATTGGTATAACTTTATACTATCCAATCAGCAAAATGTCTGGAATTCTCGTATTTATATGTATCCGGAATTGGCATATATGGTGGTAAAAGGAAAAATAAAGTTCAATTATTTTTTAAGAACTTTACAATTTAATTTACTGGAAAACCTAGATGCAGAGCTTCAGTAAAAATATAAGAAAGTAATATATCAAATATCAAATATTTAATTTAAATGAATATCTGATATCATACTCGTAATTTTGTTCCACAATGCTTGCAAAAAATAGCATCTTTATCATTGTCCTGATTTCCACAATTACCACAGACAACTTTTATCCTTTTTCTGTCCCTTTCTTCCATAGAGGCAAAACTTATTTCAGCTGTCACAATTCCGGTGGGAACAGCAATAATGCTGTATCCTATTATCATTACAACAGAAGCAAGAGCAATACCAAGTGGAGTCTTTGGTACAAGATCCCCGTATCCAACAGTTGTCAGGGTCACAATTGCCCAGAATATACTGAAAGGTATACTTGTGAATCCGTTTTCTTCACCTTCTATCAGATACATGAGCGACCCGAGAATGACCACCAGTGCAAGTACCGTAAAAAGGAAAACTGTTATTTTGCGTCTGCTAGCTTTCAGTGCTCCAGTTAACAGTTCAGCTTCATTCATGTACTTGACAAGCTTCAGAATACGGAATATTCTCAGTACTCTGAGTATCCTTATAACCAGCAAGAACTGGCTTCCTGGAAGGAAGAGACTGAGATATGTGGGGATTATCGCAAGCAGGTCAACTATTCCAAAAAGGCTTGTAGCATATCTGATCCGGCTTTTTACACATATCATGCGTAGTGTATATTCAATTGTAAAAAGTATTGTAAAAAACCATTCAATATTGTATAGCAGGGTCCCATGTGCGGTTCTTATGGAACTGACACTGTCAAGCATCACGGCAAATATGCTCAGGAGAATACTTATTATGAGCAACAGGTCAAAATTTTTCCCGAAAGGCGTGTCAGACTCAAATATAATGTCATACAGTTTTCCTCTCCAGTTATTAGTGTCAGGTCTGTTGTCAGAATACCTGTCAATATACGCAGTCATTGTATCCCTCAGAAATCAAACAGGCTCTTTTGTCCGGTGTTTTCCTGCAGATTATCAACCCTCACACCTATGCGTCTGAAATTCATTTCACTTTCCCCGAGAAACTGATTCATCATTTCCTTTGCATTTTCACTCAGGATTTCCCTGTCATTTACAGCATGGTTTAAAGTCCGGCTTTTTGTAGAAGTTTTAAAGTTTGAGAATATAACAGTTACTGTAACGGAGCGAAAAGATACTTTTCTAGTTTTTATTTTACTCATGACATCATCTGTTAATTCATCAAGCAATGAAAATACCATATTCTCATTTCTTGTGTCATGCTTAAGGGAAGCCATTCTGCCAATCTGGTCAGTTGCTGTCCTTTCTTTTACAGGTTTTTCATCGATACCTGAAGCAGCCTGTTTTAACCACATACCTTTCTTTTTTCCAAAAACGTCAACAAGATCCATTGCATCAATGGCAGCCAGTTCTTCAACTGTCCTGACATTCATTTCTGCCAGTTTATTTTCTGTTACTTTCCCGATTCCCCATAGTTTCTTAACAGGCATGGGTCTGAGGAAATCCTGTGCATCTTCCGGCCTGACAACTGTGATTCCATCAGGTTTTTTGTAAGAGGAAGCCATTTTGGCAATTAGTTTATTCGGCCCGATTCCTACAGAGCAGGTGATTTTTTCCCTGGATTTTATTTCTTCTTTTATCCTGAAAGCGATTTCTTCTGCCACTTCATAATTTCCGTTACATGATTCGCTTATCTCAAGGAAAGCCTCATCAATACTTACTTTTTCAAAAGCCTCTTCGCTGTCGGCACTGGTTCTGATAATATCCATTACATTTGCGGAAACTTCCTCGTAGAAGGCTTTGCGTACAGGGAGAAAAACAGCATCCGGTTTTTTGGATTTTGCAAGTTTACAGGGCATGGCAGAATGTATTCCAGCGTCCCTGGCAATGTAATTGGAGGTACTTACCGCTCCTCCGGATTCCCCCCTGTTTGAATACATGCAGACAACAACGGCTTTTCCTTCAAGCGCTGGGTCTTCCCTTTCTTCTATGGCTGCATAGAAGTAGTCCATATCCACATGGATTATTACACGTTCCATTGTTTAGTAAGAACGTTTACGTGCTTTTTATCGTTAACTGATAATAAAGATAAAAAGAAGTAAAAATCTGTAAATCTCAGAGTATTGTGTCCCTGCAGTCCACATACACCCTGCTGAAATCCGGAATTCTTCCAGAGACCGGTTTAGCGTAAATATACAGGCTTTCTGAACGTGGTTTGAATTTTTTCAGCACACCAATCAATGGGTCATCAGGATCTGAATATACTCGAAGAACTCACATTTTGTATCAAACATAAGGTTGTTACAGTAGTTCAGTATATCTTCCATAGCTTCCTCATGTTCATTTTCAAAGGCGTGGTCTACCACAGAATGAAACTTGAAGAATTCCCCTTCTGATGGAATTATCGGCATGCTGATAAAGTGCCTGAGTATACCATAGGCATTGGCCATGAGTTTCCACATCAACGGTTCTTTTGTGTACGTCATTTCCATAAGAACCGAGGAATCCCAGAAACCACCACAAGCAACAATTTTACCTTTCCATTTTGCAACAATGAAATTCTCGATGCCGTATCCGGGTATTTTGTTGGCATATTCTTTGAAGCTCCTGGCTGTAAATGGTGAAAAGTGTGCCCTGTCTTTGTAGTAATTATTGATCAGGTCAATGGCTTCAGGAATATCCCGGGCATCTATTCTTTCAAGGTCATATGCTCTTTCAGTATGATCTTTTTGTATGCAGACATTCCCAGGGCGTGGATTTCTTTCTCCTGAATATATCCGAGTTTTTCCAGCAATTTGATGAAAGTTTCATCGGTTTCATATGCATAGCAGTAAATATGTGAGGCTTTAGCCTCCTGTGCAGCTTTTTCTGCTTCCCTTATAAGTTCGATATCTATATCCTTTCCACTGTAATCCGGGTGAACCATCATTTCAGCTACATAAACATAATTGATTTCCTTCCCGGATTTTGCAGTCCATCCAATCCATCCAATAGGTGAATCATTTTCCTCTGCAACACGAATTTCCCGGTTATCGTAAAGTTCGTACCTTGCAGTTATATCCGGCTTCCTGTCATAGGTCAGGGCACATTCTTCATTTCCCTGCGGACACAACTTCTCTATATTAAGCAAAGCTTCGTTATCTTCTTCCTTAAAAGGCCTGATGTTTACCATACAATTACCCCTGTTCTCTTTGTTTGTCCAACATACCGGCAACAAGAAAACACCGGAAAAACAGAGTTAATACTCCTCCTTACAGATTTTGTGTTCAAATACTCCCAAATAAATCTTGAATTTGATGGGATATATAAGTTTTGGATATAAATAGAAGGATAAAAACAAAAAGAGCTGTTAACTCTTTTTACAAAAGTTTTTTCCTGATCGCCTTAAACTTCAACATCTGCCAGTGCAGTACTGAGATATCTCTCACCTGTGTCAGGTAATATAACAACTATCATTTTTCCTGCATTTTCCACTCGTCTTGCTACCTCAAGAGCTGCATGGAGAGCTGCCCCACATGAGATGCCAACCAGTATCCCTTCTTTTTTTGCCATCTGTCTTGCAGTTTCAAAGGCATCTTCATCACTTACCCTGATTACTTCATCAATGATCTCCTTATTCAGCACTTCCGGGATAAAACCAGCTCCTATTCCCTGTATCTTGTGTGGACCAGGATTGCCACCGGAAAGAATAGGAGAATCCTCAGGCTCAACAGCTATTGCCTTAAAAGAAGACTTTCGGGATTTGATAACTTCAGAGATTCCTGTTATAGTTCCTCCCGTTCCGACACCTGCCACAAGATAATCTACTTTGCCGTCTGTATCTTTCCATATTTCTTCAGCTGTGGTACGACGGTGAATATCAGGATTTGCAGAATTCATGAATTGGTTGGGGACAAAGGAATTCTCAGTTTTCTTTGCTATTTCCTCAACTTCTTCAATGGCTCCGTTCATGCCTTTGCTTCCCGGGGTAAGCACTATTTCCGCACCCAGCATCCTGAGTATCTTTCTCCTTTCAATACTCATGGTTTCAGGCATTGTAAGAATGAGACGATATCCCTTTGCTGCACAAACAAAAGCCAACCCGATACCTGTATTGCCTGAAGTTGGCTCTATGACAACTGTATCTTTGTTGAGTAATCCCTCTTTTTCAGCTGTTTCGATCATATTCAGAGCAATCCGGTCTTTAACTGAACTTAAAGGATTAAAAGATTCAACCTTACCTAGCACAGTTGCATGGCACCCTTCAGTTATTCTGTTCAGGCTTACAAGCGGTGTGTTTCCAACAGTTTTTGTTATGTCTTCATAGATTCGGATTTTACCAACTCCCTTATGGCAGTTTATTTTTTCTCCTTGAAAATGAGTCTTGGTTCTTCGATAATGACCTTTGTATCAGGTGGAACTGGCTTTGTTATCCAGACATTACCTCCGATAACTGACCGTTCTCCAATCACAGTATCTCCTCCAAGGATGGTTGCATTAGAATAGATAATAACATCGTCTTCAATAGTAGGATGCCTTTTCTGATCTCTGATTATATTACCTGATTCATCCTTTGGGAAACTCAGGGAACCAAGGGTGACTCCCTGGTAGATTCGCACATTGTTTCCAATCTCACAGGTTTCCCCGATAACAACTCCTGTACCGTGGTCAATAAAAAATCCCTTCCCTATTTTTGCACCGGGATGAATATCGATTCCCACGGCACTGTGGGCATACTCTGTCATAATTCTGGGAATTATTGAGATTCCCTGCTTGTGCAGTTCATGGGCTGATCTGTAGACAGTCATTGCGAAGATTCCCGGATAGCTGAAAATGATTTCATCATAGCTCCTGGCTGCAGGGTCACCTTCGTATGTGGCAATAATATCTGATGCCAGCATGGACCTTATTTCCGGTATTTTCCTAAGGAAGCGTAGTGTTTCCTCGTGTCCGCGATCAATGCATTCGGTGCATTCTTCTTCATAGCGGTTGCATTCGTGTATTATGCTATTGGTAATCTGTTCTGATAACTTAGCAAAAAGTTCTGTTATTTCGTTTCCCACATGATAAGAAAGAGTATTCCTGTCAACAGTCTGGTCCCCGAAGTAACCCGGGAAGAGGATATCTTTGATAAGATCAATTATCTCTATAAGTGATTCTTTAGATGGAATGACTGCAGCATCTACATGGTCAAAGCAGGATTTATCAGAACAACTGTTAACGACAAGGTCTACGATCTCCGGTATTTCCGGTCGGTATCTGTTGTCAATCATGGAATCCAGTATGTTGCATCTTTTCTGTCCTGTCTTTGATGTTTTGTCCATGCTTTTCACTTCTTTATGAGATATTTGCTGTTATTTAACACTGTTAACGCCGTTAACAAGACTTTCCTTTCATTAATTGCTTTTTCTGTTTGATTTTTCAATATCTAAATTATATTTGCCTCAAAAAATTGCCCACTTTCAGCAATTGCACATAATACTTGAAGATAATTGCATTTAAAATCTTTGAAGCCTTATGGAAGCATTGATCTGATCTCACCCATGAGTTCTTCGGAATCCTTTTTTGTATCATTGGCGGCATCTATGTTATTTTCATCTGAACGATATACGTCTTCTAGTATTGATTTTACTCATGAAAGTGAGTTCCATCTGATCAAATATTTTTTCCTTTCAAGTAATGAATCAATGCTTATGTCCTGATTCCACCCTGGTGAATATAGGTAAGCCATTTCAAAGGGACTTTTTTCCGGATCCGGATAATTCAAGACCCCTTTATTTCCAGTAGAAAGATCCTGCCAGGAATTTTTCAGTCTGATACTGTATTTTGCACTTTTTAGAATGTCTGTCACGTTGCTATTAACTACTTTTGATCTCTGTAATTATTTTTTTCAAACTCCATATTAATCCAGGTATTTCAAATAGAGTCGGCGTTTTCTAACTAAATTTAAATAGAATCCGATATTAGACTTTTTATGCAACCTTCTGAGAACCTGCAACAGATAATAAATAATGAACTTCTTGCTGTAACTGATATTGACATCAGGTCACTGGCTGAGATATACGATGAAAAACCAGTTTACCTTTCAGTCTGTCTTTCAGTATCAGGAAAGGAAAATGAACATCTTAACCGTATCTTTGTGGATTCAAGGGTAAGTGCAATTAAAAAGGCTTTATCATCTGCTTTGCGTTCTGAATTTGAAAAGACATTTGAGATGGCAGAACCCTCAATTTTTGATGATCCTATCTCTGGTGAGAAAGGAAGGATTATTTTTGCAAGCTCGAAAGAATCATTTCTTCACGTTTACAGATTGGCTGTGGAAACTGACCAATCTTTTGTTCTTGACACATCCCCGTATCTTCTTCCACTGGCAAAACTGAGAGCTGATTACGAGGATTACGGTGTGCTTCTGGTTGATTCACAGGAAGCCAGGTTCACATGTATTCGTTCAGACATTGCAGAGGAGAAAAAACATCTCTCAACAGATCTGATGAATAAGCATAAAAAAGGTGGCTGGAGCCAGATGCGATTCAACCACCTGAGAAAAGGTGCCATCAAATCCTTCCTTTCTGAAGTTGCTGAAAGTGTCCAGGGAACCTGTAACCAGTTACAGACAAAAGGTTTTGTTCTTGCAGGGCCGGGGGAAGCAAAGCAGCAACTGATGGAAATGCTTCCACAGGAAATTCAGCATAAGATTCTGGGTGTAATTGATGTTCCTATTGATATCTCAAGAGATGAACTTGTGGAAGCCGGAGACGTTGTACTTCAGGAAAGTGAGGATTCAGAATCCAGACATGCTGCTGAAGAGCTCAAGACCGCTCTGTTAAAAGGTGGCCTTGCTGTTCATGGAATTGATGATGTAAAGGCAGCACTTGAGCAGGCAAGGGTAAATACTCTTATCATACTGAAAGATTCATCAGTTCCAGGCTGGTTATGCGAAAGATGCCAGAACCTGCAGGCAAATACTAATCCTCCAAAGGAATGTAACAGATGCGGTGGTCCTACATCGATTGTTGATGTTGTGGAAGAACTCTATGAAATGGCACAGCGCACCGGTGCTGAAGTTGAGTTTGTGGAAAAAGAGGATTTCCTGGATTCTGAAGATGTCGTGGGTGCACTGCTGAGATACTGAGATTTTATCTCAACTCTCATTTTTAGATGCATTTTATTTTATACAATAAAAACCAGCCTGCATATAGGAATACCAGAATAGTTCCACAGTCCTGAATCCCGTTTCCCTCAGCAGTTTGAGGTGCTCCTCAACTGTTATCGGGAAATATTCTGTGCCAAAACGTTCAAGGTGGATCTTAATCTCATCATCAGTTCTTCCACGCCTGGACTGGAAATCTCCCCAGTATCTTTTTCCAATAGAGATTCCTTCTTCAGTGAACGGGCTGATGTTCTCGAAAGTAATGAATATACCACCCTCCTTTAGCAGTTCATGGCACTTTTGTACTGCTCTTTTCCTGTTTTCCATGTCAAGATAATGATGGCACTGGATTGCAGTAATTACATCCGGCTGTTCCATGAGTTCCTGAGTAAAATCCTGAGTTGCCGATGCCCCAAGGATCTCCAGTCTGTCACAGGAACGTGAAGAAAGCTTTTCCCTTGCCTGCTTTAGCATTCCCTCAGATGGGTCAAGCATAAGGAAATTTGTGTCAGGAAAGTGCTCAATTGCCTTTGAGATGAATGTTCCTGTGCCACATCCTGTATCCATCCAGATTTTTGGTGTATCTGGAAGTGATTTGATAAGGTTGATGCTTTCCTCATGGAATGAATTGTAACAGGGAAGAACAGCAGATATTTTAGCATCATAATCCTCAGGAAGATGAGGTGTTTTATTTTCAGTGGGTTCTTCAGGAGACATACAGGAAAATGGACTATTTTTCTTCTTTATATTTCCTTTGCAAAAATTATGTTAAGGACTTGCTAAGGAATAATTTAAATCATAACCAATCAGAAATTAGGGCTAAGGAGTAATTCAATGTTATACAGGAAAATGCCAAAAAACGGTGATGAACTTTCAATACTTGGCTTTGGTGCAATGCGCCTTCCGGTAAGAGAAGACGGGAGTATAGATGAAAAAAGAGCTACTGATATGGTTCGTTATGCCATCGATAATGGTGTGAATTATATTGATACTGCATGGCCTTATCATATGGGTGAAAGTGAGCCTTTCCTTGCCAGGGCACTTGCAGACGGATACAGGGAAAAAGTAAAGATTGCTACAAAGCAGCCTCAATGGATGGTGAAAAAGCCGGAAGATATGGACAGGTTCCTGAATGCCCAGCTTGAAAAACTCAATACGAATTGTATTGATTACTATCTCGTCCATAGTCTTGTAGGCAGTAGCTGGAAAACAATAAAGGAAATTGGCGTGCTTGAATTCCTTGACAGGGCAAAGGCTGATGGTCGCATAGTAAATGCAGGTTTTTCCTATCATGGTGATCCTGAGGACTTTGCACCGATAGTTGATTCTTATGAATGGGATTTCTGCCAGATACAGTACAATTTCCTTGATACTAATGTCCAGGCCGGGACAGCAGGGTTGAAGCATGCCGCTTCAAAAGGCCTTGGTGTTGTAATAATGGAGCCTCTGCGTGGTGGAAATCTTGCAGATCCTGTACCTTTAGAAGTACTGGATATCTGGAACGAGGCTGACGTGAAACGCAGTCCTGTTGAATGGGCTCTTCGATGGGTATGGAACCATCAGGAAGTAACAGTTGTTCTTTCAGGTATGAGCGCCCTGGAACATGTGGAAGAAAATCTTAGGATTGCTGAAGACGGTCTTCCAGATTCATTAAGTGAAAAAGAGCTAAATCTTGTAGAAAGAGTAGCTGAGAAGTATGGAAAACTGATGCCCATTGACTGTACAGGATGCAGATACTGTATGCCCTGTCCTGAAGGTGTTGATATACCTGCATGTTTTGATGTTTATAATAACCTGCACATGTTCGGTGGCAGTGACAGGCTTAAGATGATGTACGCTGCAAAATTAGGTGGAATTCTCAGGGGAGCTGATACTAATTTTGCATCACAGTGTGTTCAGTGTGGCCAGTGCCTGGATGCCTGTCCCCAGCACATAGCTATACCGGATATGCTTGAAAAGGTTGCAGAAGAATTTGAAGGTCCGGGTCTGGAAGAGAGAATGGCTTTTGCAAAGCAGTTGTTTGCAGACGATAGTTGCTGAAAATAATTTTTGTTAAATGGGATAATTCTGAGTTATAGTCCTCAGAATTGCAGTTTTTTCTTTCATGGAGATGGATCAAATGGTAAAACACATATATTACGATCACGATTCTGAAATCATATGCTAATGTACAGTCTTCAATAGATACTGCAATCATGGATTATTCATGTTGATTAATTGTTTGAAACAGCACCCTGTTTCTATCTATAGAAGGCCCCGTATCCACAAAAATTGCTTAAAATGGTAGCTGAATGTGGATAAAATAGGAGAAAAAGCATGAGTGGAAAAATAGAATTCACCCGCAATTATTCAGATCAGAGCACTGACCAGGGATTTCAGTTCGAGTTTTACTGTGACCGCTGTGGAACAGGCTATCGAACAAGGTTCAAGCCTTCTACTCTTGGAAGAGTGACCGAAGCTCTGGATACTGCCAGTGGAATGCTTGGTGGTATTTTCGGAAAGGCAGCAGACCTGAGTGAAAGAGCCCGCTCCGTGAACTGGGAAAGAGCACATGATGATGCTTTTGTTAGTGCAATGAAGGAGCTTAAACCTGATTTTATCCAGTGCCCTCGCTGTTCCTCATGGGTATGTAAGAAGAGCTGCTGGAACGACTCAAAGGGTCTCTGTAAGGAATGCTCACCTGATCTGGCTGTTGAGATGGCAGCTGCCCAGTCAAGCCGCACCGTGGAAGAAGTGTGGGCACATTCAAAAGTGGCAGAAGAGGACAGGGAGATGCTGAAAGGAAAGCTGGAGAGAAGGTGTAAGGGCATCATGTCCTGAATGTAATGCTCCGCTTTCTGATAACAAGGCCAAGTTCTGCCAGGAATGCGGTGCAAAACTCCAGAAGGAGGCTTTTTGTACAGAATGTGGCAGTAAAATGGACCCAGGTGCCAAGTTCTGTGGTGAATGTGGAACAAGAGCCCAGTAATTTCAATTCTGGAAAATGAGTTATTCTCTATTTTCCTTTATTATTACCTATAATTTCACTCCAGAACCGGATGTACTTTACTTTTGTAAAATCTATATTATTTTGTGTTCTCATATTGAATTCTATTTTTAGATAAGAACGTAAGTCTTCTCCATAGTAAATAATATCTGTTTGATAAATTGAGAATACAGGATTTCCTCTTTCTTTTGGTTCTGAGGAAATATATCTATGTGAAAATATAGGGACAAGTTTAGGTACTTTTTCATCTCTTTTTTGCAAAGTTTGATAGCTTCCATTTGGTTATCAGGCTTTGCTCCCCATTCTTTGTACCAAAAACTGTTATGCTCTATGTCAAATATCATACCTTCAGTGGCCATTCCAATTGATTTTTTATTGTATTTACATTTTCTTCACTAAAGTCTCTCCAATTGTAGAATCCTTTAGATATGGGTAAGGCCATGCTCAAAAATCTTTTAAGTCGGTTGGAAATTCAATGTCATAGAATTTTTCAATATTATTGAATTCCTTATTGGTTAGTCCATCAGCAAATACTACACCTTGTAAGGATAACTTTTCGATTATTTCTTTATAGGACATAATTGTCTGTTTAATGTTTATGTTAACACTTTATATTTTGGGCTAGGAACTAAATCTTTCTTTCTCCCATGAGGGCACACATAAACACATAACCCACACACAGGTATCTGTCCTTTCTTTTCCATTACTTTGAAATAATCCCCACACTTCTTTGCATCATACCTCATTTCCCTGCTCTCACTTTCAGCGAAATCCCTGCCTGTAAAAGCATGAACCGGACAGATATTCACACATTCATTACAGGTTCCACACTTGCTTTTCATTTTGCTTCCGGTGGGCTTAAGAGGTGCATCTGTCAGTATTGTTATCCATCTGACCCTTGGTCCATTGTCCGGGGTTATCAGCAGACAGCTTTTTCCAATCCATCCAAGTCCGGCCAGATGGGCAGCCAGTTTGTGGGAGAACTGTGCACATATTCTCTCATCATCTATCCTTTTGACGCAGGAAGAGGGAGTGCTTCATAACTATTTTCCTGAATATGACTACTCATGATGGAAGCTATCATGTCAAGTCTTGAGTTGATAACATCATATGCATGATGCTTGTAATTCAATAACGCAGATTTCTCTTTTCTGTGAGGTATTTTGTCAACAATGGGATCCATCAGTCTTATTCCGATAGAGATTGCATATGGATATTCAGACAGGTCGCTGCCACCCTGATCCACAATGAAATTAGTAGCATCTGAAAGATCTGCCACACCAAAATACTTGACACCGTTTTCCAATGCGATTCTGTTCAATTCATCCTGAAGACTCATAACGATACCTCTAAACTGATTCTTTTATTTCATCTGGTTTTTTCTTTTCTTATTGCAGCTACAGCTTTAACAAAATCCACCGGATGCTGGATGAGTCTTGCAGTTTCTTCTATGGACTTTCCTTCATCTAAAAAACGTCTTGCGATAACTGACATTGATTCGCCGATTTCTATGATATGTTTGTCAGGGTCATATATTCTAACAACACGTTGCTGCCAATCATGTTTTTTAGGTTGGTGGATGTATTCGATATCATCGAACTTTTTAAGATGCTCGGTAAAAGAATCAAAGTCATCTTCCTCAAAATAGAGCTCTAAATTATGTGATCTCTTCATGACTGATTCCCTGTCAACTGATACGATCTCGGCAAAATTAAACTGGATTGCAAAGCCACCGTCAAAGGTTACATTCCATCCAAGATCCAGAATAATTTTCTGACCCAGCACCTTTTCGTAGAACTCTTTTGATGCCTCAAGGTCACTGACTGCAATTAAAGGGCATGTGAATTTCAACTTAATCCTCTTGTATAAAAGAACAGTAGACCGATTTATCATTTATCCCTATAAATCGATCTTGAATTTAGAAATTACTTCTTACCGTATTTCTTTTTCAAAAAGGCCAGAGCTTCCTGGGTGCTGTCGCAAATGTGCACATGCTGTTTTTCCATGAGTTCTGAAAGTTCTTCATCACTTTCCATTCTTTTCATGACTTCAGGCTGTATTGATGTGAAGTAAACCTTCTGGTGTTGTTTCCTGCTTGCTTTGATAAAGCTTTTGAGGCGCTCAATACCTGTTATATCAATAAATGGAACATAGCGCATACGCAGTATTATGTGAGGTTTGCTGATATTCATGTGCTCGTTTATCTTGCTTTCGAAAACATTCATGGCTCCGAAAAAGAAAGGACCATTTAAGGTGTAAACCGAGACATTTTTCTCAAGGTAAGGGTCTGCAAAAATAGTAGCATTGATACCTTTTGTCCTGTCATAATTCTCCATAGTCTGAACATCGATGACATTTGTGAGTCTTATAAAGAGCAGTATAATTGACAGGAACATACCCATCTGGACTGCAAATACAAGGTCTGTGAGAACTGTTAGCAGGAAAGTGACCAGCAGGACCGCAGAGTCCATTTTACTGATTTTCATGGTGGTTCTGAGCTCATTCACATTGATCATTCTAACAGAAACAAGTATCAGTACACCTGCAAGATAGGCTTTAGGAATATACGCAGCAACAGGACCAAAGAAAACCAGTATTGTCAAAAGTATTATGGCGTGAATGATGCCTGATATCTGTGTTTTTGCCCCTTCCCTTATATTAACTGCACTCCTGGCAATGGCAGCTGTACATGGAATTCCTGAGAAGAAGGGCAGTGCTATGTTAGCTATTCCCTGACCTACAAGTTCTTTGTTACTGTCATGCCTGCTGTTGGTCATACCGTCACAGACAACTGCGCAGAGCAAAGCCTCAATGGACCCCAGAAGTGCGATTGTAAAGGAAGCCGGTAGGACTGCAAGTAGCAAATTGAGATTAAAATCAGGTATCTGTAACTGTGGAAGTCCCACGGGAATACTGCCTACAAGTGGTATTTTGATTCCGAAGTAAAATACCATGAGGACAGATAATCCCAGCGCAATAATTGAAGGAGGCAGGCTGTTGATGTATTTTATTCTTGACATAAGTCCTGGAAGATACAGCAGCAGCAGGATTGTTCCAAAACAGAGAATTATTGCTGTTTTATCTACTATACTTATGCTGGAAACAACAGCAAAGAGTGTTTCCCATACATGTTCTTTTGAAGGTATAACAAGGCCAAGGGCATTTGGTATCTGACCTATGAGGATAATTGCACCGATACCGCTCGTGAATCCTGAAATGACGGGCAGAGGGATGTACTTGACAACTTTACCAAGTTTCAGGATTCCGAACAGTATCTGAAACGCACCGGCAAGAAAGCCTGCAAGAAAAAGACCTTCAAGTCCGAAGCTGTGTAATGTGGAAAGAATTATCACCGTCATTGCTCCTGTGGGACCGGTGATGGAATATCGGGAGCCACCGGTTGCTGAAACAAGTATACCTGCAACGACTGCCGTATACAGTCCCATCTCAGGTGCCACACCGGAAGCAATTGCAAAAGCAAGAGCAAGCGGCAGTGCTACAATAGCAGTGATAAATCCGGCTTTTAGATCACTTGTAAACGATTCTTTGAGGTAATTTGAGACTTTGTTTTGAATATCCATTTGAAAGCCAGCTGATATAAGTGAAAAATGTTATAATAATGGTTAAAAGTGCAATTAAATATATAAAATCGATTGATAATGAAAATAAGTTACAAATGTTATTGGAATTTACGAAAAACTTTCCATCTTAAATATGACTACTCAATTCTTGAAGAGATGACAGTATAATTGTATCATAATCTTCGTCCAATTTTTGTTGTTTTGCAATTGAAGCAAACATTTTTTCGCAAACCACAATATCAGAATACGGGATAGCTACTGACAATCCTATTTTATCATAAAAGTCATGACTGTCAATTTGTCTATTTGTGTACATTTCACTCCTGTATGACAAATAAAACAATACATAAAATGTAGGAATACTTTTACAAAGAGTTACATATTTAGATTTTTTGCATTGAGTTAATAGTGTATTCTCTTCTCTCATTCCATAACTATAACAACTTTTGATAAGATCCAAAAAACATCTTCTCTAAAATTGATATACAATAAAAACTTCTCTCTCATCTTTTATCCTTAATAAGTTCAAGATAAGATTTACGTGTTTTGTTTATTTCTTCTGAATGCTTAAAAAGATCAAATTCTTCTTTGAATAAATTAGGATGTTTTGCCATATGTCTTAAAAAATCTTCAGATTCAGTAAATTGTAATATCTCTTCTTTGACAAAATCAGGAGCATTTGCTTCAATCCGGCCTTTAGCCCCAAAAAAAGCAGCTCCTCCTTTTTTAATAATAAGTTCAGTTATGTCAACTGTTGTTGGGTAACCCATAATTTTCCTTGAAGCCACTTTAATTTCAAATTGCCTTACTACATTAATAGGATAAATTATGTAACCACGAGATACTTTAAGCATAAAATCAATCAGTTCGTTCCTTCTTTTTTCATTCGTTGCATGATGTGTTTCAATCATATGAACAAGAGACAGAGGAAATATGATCTCTTCTTTTTCAGATTTCTGGATGATTTTTTTGCAAAGCTGAACTATTTTCTGATCGCTGTTTTTTCCATAATATGTTTTAGCTAGTTCAATCCAGATATTTTGATCAAAATAAACAACTTGTTGCATTAATTAAAATATAAACTCATTCAATTAATTCCTTTTCTAAATTCACCCATCACAATTATCTCTAAATTCTTCCAATAAAACCTCATGACCTCAATAATTTCCCAACTCCGAGCCGAGCTTAAGCAAAACTCTGACGAAGAAGCCAGAGCAAGCTCAAACCGCTTTTTCAAAGAACCAATAAAATGCTACGGCATGAAAACTCACGTTGCCAGAAAAATAGCAAAGACCTATTACAAGCAAGTATCCGGCAAAAGCAAATCAGAGATATTTGCATTATGTGAGGAACTTCTCAGTTCTGATTACATGGAGGAAGCGTTCATTGCATTCGAATGGTCGTACAACCTGAGAAAACAGTACGAACCTGAGGATTTTGCTATGTTTGAGAGGTGGATCGGGGATTATGTCAACAACTGGGCGAAATGTGATACTCTCTGCAATCACACTATAGGTACATTCATCGACATGTATCCTCAGTACATTGATTCAATCAAAAAGTGGACAGTATCTGAGAATCGCTGGTACAGGCGTGCCGCTGCTGTAACACTCATTTTAGCGGCTCGCAGGGGAGATTTTCTGGATGATGTTTTTGAGATCGCTGATATGCTGCTGGCTGATAAGGATGATCTGGTTCAGAAAGGCTATGGGTGGATGCTCAAGGAAGCTAGCAAGCAGCATCAGCAGGAAGTATTTGACTACGTGGTGGCAAACAGGAAAGTTATGCCACGAACTGCGCTGAGGTATGCTATTGAGAAAATGCCGAATGAATTGAGAGTTAAGGCAATGGAAAAATAATTTTTTGAACTACCGTCTTAAACTCAGCTTTTCTCATTTCTAAAATAAAAAAGAATCCTGAATAATTCAGGTATTCCTTCTCTTGGCTTATCAGTCATTTTCCATTTCTGCCATCATCTTTTCAGCAATTTCAAAGGCTTTTTCCGGTTTTATTACAGGAATAGTCTCAAGCTTTGTGATATCTCTGAAAGGGAACGCAGACCTTGCATATGCTTCTTCATTCTCGAGCTCGTAAATTGTGAAGAACCTGCATGATGAGAGGTCGAACCACTCTGATATTATATTGTAGCCTTCTGGAACTACCCATGCCTCATACCGCTGGTGTACTGTGTCATTATCTTTTGGATCCCACGTCACAATATCCATGAAAATCATTTCCCACCCTCCTATTGTTTTGCTCTTTTTCTTGATAATTTATCATATGTGGTATGGATATTTATTTGTTGGAGAAACAAAAATTTTATGTGATATTTAAAATAAAAATATGATTAGATACAGAAAATCGATTTCATTAAGTGAGTTCAAATTGGAATAATTACAGCAATTTTTATCCTGAAATTATTCCTCTTCATCCTTCCGCTGTTTTATCAGCACAAATCCGATTCCTGCAAGCAAAATCACTATGGGGATTATCGCTGCAACAGGGAAGTTACTGTTTTTACCCTCCTGAGCTGGAATCAATACTGGATTTTCAGCCTCATCATTGTTGTCATCTTCATCAGGACTCACTTCTTCTGAAATTCCAACTGCAAATTCATCACCGACTATCCTGAAAGTACCAAGATCAGAAGTATCAGTACTGAAATACCTGAACTCACTGTTTTCTTCTTCAGCAGTCGTTGGCATATCAATCCATTCATCATTACTAAACAATGCCAACCTTATTGTCGAAGAATCAACATTATTCTCACTGATCCAGTTTTTATCCACTTTATATTTGATGTGAATATCATCTGCATCTTTCAGTGTCCCCTGATTTCCAACGGAAATCCTGATTGTCATCTTTGTCAGGCTGTCCGGGTATTCAGGTGTAGTTGATCCATTTGCCAGGACCTGGACGTTTGCATTAACATTTCCAAGCGCATGGTTGCTGAAGAAACTCAGGTTTGCAACAGGTCCCTGAGGGTCATCAAACATGTATTCATTGAATCCTTTTTTCACAAACAGGGTTTCAATATCCATTGTTATAACGTCGTCAGAAGCCGGACTTCCTCCACCTCCGCCACTACCACTGCTGCTGCCGGATGAACTCTGTACAGTGATCTCAGCTTCAGCTGAAGATCTGTTGTAATAATGGCTGGTATTGTAGAACAGGACAGCAAAAGTATAGTCTCCGGATGCAGTTTCATTCCAGCTGAAACTTGCATTTCCGTCAGTTACACTGACCGGATTGCCAACCACAATACCATTTCTTAAAAGGGAGGCATTACCGAGGAAAGTCTCATTATATTCCCCTTCAGCACTTGCATTGATCCGGAAATCATCAATCCTGTCAACAGTCTGTGAAACAGGATTAGTATCAATTATGATATCCCTTGGGGTTATATTAATGCTGAAACTTCCTGAATCGTTAAATGCCGGGATGGTGCTTGTATTGGTAAATACAAGGACATTGATTCTCTGGACTGTATTGTTGGAAATGGTCTGATTTAACCATCTTGTTTCTCCAATAGGTACAGTATTTAAGTTATAATCTGGAATCCACGGAACATCATAGGTGATAATTACATTGTCTGCGGTCTGGTTCTGTACAGTAACAGAATGATTGAGATTAAATGCCCCCCAGTCAACAGCTAAATTTTCGATATTACCCAGTGTCAGAATCGGACTTGCTGTTCTCAGAGCAAGATAGTCCACATTATTTGATGCAAGGGTTTTTTCACTATCACAAATTCCATCTCCGTTACTGTCAGGAATCACCTGGCTGAATCCTGTTTCTGTCGGTGTGCTCCAGTAATTTCCTCCAAGGTACACTCCTCCGATTACATTCGGACCCTGCTCCCTGCTGACATTCCATATATTGGCTCCAGTGCTTCCTGCATCTACAAAGTTGATTGCGTTGTTGAAGATATTGTTATAAATCAGGTTTCCTGATGCACCGGCCATCATAATACCATAGGTATTCTGGTTAATTGTGTTGTATGCTACAGTATTGCTGCCTGATATATATGCAAAAACACCAGCAATAGTACTGTTTCCTGCAGTATTGTTTGTTATGAGGTTTCCACTTGAATATGCAAAGGCAATTCCATTTGTATTACTTTCAGCGATGTTGTTTGTAATCGTATTGTCATTTGAATGTCCAAGTGCAAATCCCGTATGATCAGAAGCTCCGGCACCGTTGGAGACAGCTGTATTGTTTGCCACTAAATTATTATCTGCATATTCCAGAGCTATACCATAGCGCGGATTCAGATTGGCTGTATTGTTTGTGACTGTACAGTTGTCTGAACCTTCAACCCATATCCCTATTTCAGCATTTGAGTTAATTGTATTTCCTGTAACTGTACCGTTATTGGAACTGTTCAGGTAAATTCCATAGTGAGTATTCAATCCGGCTGTATTTCCTGTAACCGTGTTATTAAATGAAGAAGTAAGAGTGATACCATCATAGCCATTGGAAAATGCTCTGTTATCTGTTACAGTGTTGATAGTTGAATTCTTTAGTTGAATTCCAAACTGGGTGCTGCCATTAGCTGTGTTTCCGGTAAGCGTGTTGTAGTTTGAATCAAGGATATAGATACCTAATAAATTAGAAATTGCCGTGTTTTCCAGAATTGAGTTGTAGTTTGAATTAACAAGTCTGATTCCCTGATGACTATTGTTTTCAAGGTTGTTATTAGCCAGTGTGTTGTTACCTGAGTTCTCAAGGTAGACCCCATAACTGATAGAATTAGCTGTAATATTAGCTACAGTACAATTGTCGGAATGATAGAGATATACTCCTTTTACGGGTGCTGGTCCACTCACATTAAATCCATTTATAGTCACTCCTTCTACATTTCCAACGTAGAATACATTGCCTGAAGAAGGAGCAATTAAATCTGTCTCTGATGAGCCACCTGTTGAGATAATACTGATACCGGATTTGTTGACATTAATAGTTTCAGTATAAGTATCTGGATAAACCAAAATTATATCTCCAGGATTTGAATTATCAATCGCTGTTTGGATGGTTGTATAATTCCCCGGGCCTGCAATTGGACTAACGTTAAGAGTTGTTGCAGATGCGAAATTAAGGCAGAGAATTATTATTATAAGTGTCAAAAGTAAGGGAGATCTCAGTCTATTGAATGGTCTGGATAAATTCAAGTTATTATGGACTATTTTTTCATAACCAGGATTGATGAAAGAATAATTGCTTAAATCAAAAAACATAATGCCTCGAAACTGTATATACGGAAAATTTGTTTTTAGTATCTACATGATATGTAGGCCAATAGTATATATTTTATACTATATAAAAAGACGCATTCAATAGTAAGTGCTTATGTATTCAATACGATAATAATCATTTATACAAAAACAGTTGAAAAGATGCTTTTTGCAGATTGATGAATTTCACAATCGGCATTTTGTACTTCACAAAAGAAACAAAATTAAAACAGGTATCTATCGAGATTAATTTTGTAAAATTACAAATAATGATTCAGGTTTTTTAAACTTCACTTGAAGGACAAAGCTCATTCACAACACAAATACCGCACTTAGGCCTTCGTGCAATGCAGACATTTCTGCCATGAAGTATCAGTGTCATGGAAAGATTCTCAAGGTCTTTTTTCTCAGCAAGAGCCATAAGATCGATCTCTATCTTTTTTGGATCATTGTTTTTTGTAAACCCAAGTTTCAGAGACAGTCGGGTAACGTGTGTATCCACTGCGATTCCTTCAATAATATCATATCCTCTTGCAAGGACTATGTTAGCGGTTTTCCTGCCAACACCTGGAAGTTTCAGCAGGTTTTCCATGCTGTCAGGTACCTTTCCTCCGAATTCAGTAAGGATAAGCTGTGCACTTCCTATGATGTGTTTTGCCTTCTGGTGATAGAACCCGGTGGTGTAGATGTCCTTTCCAAGTTCAGTGAGATCAGCATTAGCAAAGTCTTCAACACTTTGGTATTTCGTAAATAATACCTGTGTGACCTTGTTCACCTGTTTGTCCGTGCACTGGGCGGAGAGGATTGTTGCAACCAGCAGTTCCAGAGGGTTATTGAAATGAAGCATGGGTTCTGCATCTGGATATTCGTTTTGCAGGAGCTTGAATATTTCATCAAAATTCTCTGTGTTGTCAGGTACAGGTGCTTGAATGCTCATGGGGAGAATTATAGTTTGATAGTTTTTAGCTTTATTGTAAACCCCATCATTTCGTCTCGAAATAAAAATAATTTAAAGAACAATATATTCTTTGTAATAAATTAGAATCGATATTTTGACAATAATATTAATCAAAATAACATTACAATGAACAAAAAACATAAAAACGAACCTGAAAAATCTGAAATACAGAAAAAAGAACCAAAATAAAAAGAAGAAAAGATACGGGTTTAGAGTCGAAATCTTCAATGTTCTTGTCAGCAATTGCCTGGATCTTAGCGATCTCTTCCTCTCCACCTTCCATGGTGAAAAGGTGCTTGAAACGGCGCTGCATTTTGAGGTAATCCTCAACAGGCTGTATTTTCTTACCGAGCTTCCTGACCTTTGTAATCTCGCCATCCTCCATTTCGTAGAGTGGCCAGAGACCTGTCTGGACTGCTGCCTTTGCAACTTCCACTGTCTTTGAGGTATCGAATCCCCATCCGGTTGTACATGGAGCATGTGCATGGATGTAGGTAGGACCTTCAATTTCAGTAGCCTTTGCTACCTTCTTGATCATGTCCTTTGGGAAACCAACTGAAGTTGTTGCAATGTATGGTGCACCGTGTGCAGCCATTATAGCTGGCATGTTCTTCTTTGGTCTTGGGTTTCCGAATGAAACCTTTCCTGAAGGACTTGTTGTGGTTGAAGCGTTGTATGGTGTAGCGCCACTTCTCTGAACACCGGTGTTCATGTAAGCTTCATTGTCGATACAGACGTAAGTGATGTCGTGTCCTCTCTCAAATGCACCGGAAATGGAGCGCATACCGATATCCAGTGTTGCACCGTCTCCACCCATTACAAGTACTTTGGTGTTCTCTTTCTTACCAAGTGCCTTAAGGGCAGCTTCTACTCCTGCTCCTACTGCAGCTGCATTCTCGAAAAGTGAGTGTATCCATGGTACATCCCATGCAGTTTCAGGGAACGGGGTGGTCATAACTTCAAGACATCCGGTAGGGTTGATGACAATGCAGTCTTCACCGGCGCCCATAAGTGCGAACTTTGCAGCCATTGCGTCACAGCAACCTGCACATCCTCTGTGTCCCGGGGCTAACAATGATTTCATAGTAGTTCCTCCTTCACATCGGTAAACTGGCTCTCGATCTTGATACCTGTCTTCATGACTTCTGTCGCCTCATCGATGATCTTCTCGATTGTGTCGATCTTGATGTCACGTCCACCGTGTCCTATCATGTAACCTACTACAGGTACCCTGATGTCGGTGTTGTAGAGTGAGGACTTTGTTTCAGTGAAGAGTGCACCTTCGTTAAGTCCGAGTGAAATGTTCTTGTCAAGCACGACAACAACTTTTGCATCCTTGACAACATTCTTGATAGCTTCAACAGGGAACGGCCTGAAGGATCTAACCTTGAGAAGACCGACCTTTACATTCCTGTCTCTGAGTTTATCAATGACGTCCTTAATGGTTCCGATAATGGATCCCATTGCCATGATGATGATGTCTGCATCATCTGTTCGATACTCGTCAATAAGTCCTCCGTAGTATCTTCCGTATACGTCGTAGAATTCATTTGCTACATCCTCTATCTTCTTAAGAGCTTTCTGCATTGCCTGCTCCTGCAGGTACCTGAACTCAGTGTAGTAGTTAGGGTCTGCAAAAGCACCGAAACTCAGTGGGTTCTTTGGATCAAGAACATTCTCTGGTTCGTAGGTTGGCAGGAATTCATCTGTAAGATCCTGTTCAAGAAGTACAACAGGTTCGTAAACGTGTGATAGGATAAAACCGTCCATACATGTCATGGAAGGCATGAGTATATCCTTGTCCTCAGAGATCTTGTATGCCTGTGCGGTCATATCTGAGATTTCCTGTATGTTCTCTGCGTAGAGCTGGAGCCATCCGGTGTCTCTCTGGGAGATTGCATCCTGGTGGTCATTCCATATGCTGATAGGTGCACTAACTGCTCTGTTTGCAATTGTCATTACAACAGGAAGTCTCATTCCTGAGATGTTGAACAGTACCTCGTGCATGAGTTCGAGACCCTGTGAGGTTGTTGCTGAGTAACATCTTGCCCCTGCAGCTGAAGAACCTACCAGTGCAGAGAGAGCTGAGAACTCAGATTCCACATTGATGTATTCACAGTTTGGTATCTCACCGTCTGCCATGAATTGTGAGAGATCCTCAACAATGTGGGTCTGTGGTGTGATAGGGTATGCTGAAATTACATTTGGCCTGCAGACCTTAGCAGCGTGTGCAACAGCGTATGAACCTTCAACAACTACCATCTTGCTTTTGTCAAGTTTGTTTTCCGGTGCCATTTATTTCTCCTCCAGAACCATTGTGATTGCGCTCTTTGGACATTCATTTGCACAGATTCCACATCCCTTGCAGAATTCGTAATCAAACTCAAAGAATCCGTCGTCCCTTGGATTTATTGAGCTGTCCGGGCAAAGGAGTTCACATAATTTACATTTTATGCATTTATCGTAATCGTAAACCGGCTTGAAGGTTCTCCATCCGCCTGTTTTGTTAACTCTGGTTGTGCCTGCATCGCAGACTCCACCTGGAAGGATCTTCATTTATTTGCCTCCTTCATCATATTGTATGCTTCCTTGATAGCCTCGGCATTCCTGTCTCCGACCTTACCAGGGAATCTTTCCTTTACAGCTTCCATGATGGACTCTGGCTCGATTTCGCCTGTTGCACCTGCAAAAGCTCCCAGGAGTACGGTGTTTACGATAGGTCTTCCGATAATGTCCAGTGCAATCTTTGTTGCATTGACTGTCATTATCTTTGCCTTTGTATCAAGATCGAACTTGTCAGCATCAAAGTCATGGTAATGATAAGAATGCCATCATCCTTGAGACCGCGCAGCATCTACAACCTCAAGGGAGTGTTGGATCACGAACGATAACGCAGTCAGGTTCGTAGATCTGGCTTCTGAGCCTGATGGGTTCATCGTTGATCCTTGTGAATGCCTGGACCGGTGCTCCCCTTCTTTCCACTCCAAATGCGGGGAATGCCTGAAACGATTCCGTCTGCAAAAGCAGCAACGGCGAGAAGTTCAGCAGCTGTGACTGAGCCCTGTCCCGCCTCGACCGTGTATTCCTTATTACTTTTCATCTAAGTGCCATAAACCCTTTATTGTAATAATAGATATAACAATTTAATCCGGTTTTCATGCGTTTTTACGGATCAACATCGCCGGACAGTGTCGAAAAATGTGCCGCACCAAAGACCTGAATTTTCCGTCAACTGATAGCGTTAAATGCAATGTTTAATTGTGTAGAATCAGTTAATTACTATTTAGTCTTTTCGGTAATTTACACAATTAAATCATGACATTTAATAAAATACAAGATAATTTAAGAACAATGTTTTAGATATAAATGGTGTCAGTCGGCATGTCTGCACATTTCGTAAGACTTTTCAAAAATATCTACAAGATTGTCTGAAGCTGCAATACTTCTCCTTATATGCCTGCCATTTCTCATCCCCGGGTAAACCATTGTGCTTGCGCCTTAACATGCCGCTGTGTGCATCAGTTATATTCATCCGGAGATCAAGTAACATACACGGTCTGCAATCCTCTGGGTACATAGTTTGTAATCCAGCATTTCCCCAGTTCAGATATCTTGTAGGATATTCTTTTTGAAAAGGAAAGGATTGCCCATTGCAGCCCCCTTCTATCATTACCCGTCGCATCCTGTACTCAAAGGATATTTTTTGCCGATATCTCATCAACAATATCACCGTTGGCAATTACCGGAATGCCCAGTTCCTGCTTGATTTTTTTCACGTAATCGTGGTTTGCCTTCCCTGAATACTGCTGCTGTCTTGTCCTACCATGCACAGTTATTGCAGAGGCACCGGCGCTTTCAATAAGGTGTGCTATTTCCAGTGTCTTTTCCATATCTTCCAGTATGCGAATCTTGGCAGTAACAGGTGTGAACAGTTTTTCAGCTACCTCTTCAACAATATCATGGATTAGTTCCGGAGTTCTGAGAAGGGCTGAGCCACATCCATCCTTTGTAAGGAGTCTTGCAGGACAGCCAAAATTGATGTCAATGATCTCCGGTCGGTATATTTGTTCAATTTTCCCGGCAGCTATTGTCATAGTTTGAGGAGAATTTCCAAAAATCTGAATTCCCAGAGGCCGTTCATCATCACATGTTTTCCCACGGCTGAGAGTCTTCTCATTTTCGTATATGACCGCATCTGCACTGATCATTTCCGAATAGGTAAGGGAAGCCCCGTAAGTCCTGCACATAAGACGAAATGGCAGGTTTGTGACATTGGACATAGGGGCGAGCAGAATATTTCCGGGAATTTTCAGGTCTGCGATCTTCATGGGAATCTCTTGTAGTCATTGATAATTCAATGAGCCTGTTTTTCAGTAAGTATAATTAAGATAGTATTTGGAACATTTCTATCGAAGGGTATACTAATATATAAGTAGTATCTATGGAAAATCCTATTCCATTAATTCGAAACAGCGTTCATTCTTTATATTTCACAAATAAAACCAGGTTTATCTATGACTAAGATCTTAGCTTTTGTCGGAATGCCGGCCTCGGGCAAATCAGAGGCAGCATCAGTTCTGCGCCGGAAAGGTATCACTGTTATCAATATGGGAGATGTCATCAGGGAAGAGGTAGTTCGAAGGGGACTGGAACCAACTGATGCCAACACAGGCGGTGTAGGTACCGACCTGCGTGAGAAGGAAGGCAGGGATGCCGTGGCAAAAAGATGTATCCCCAAGATTAAGGCAACAAATGAGGATTTCATCGGAATTGATGGAGTTCGCAGCGTTCCTGAGGTTGAGCGTTTCAAGGAAGCTTTCGGAGATGATTTCACACTTGTGTCTGTGGATTCTCCACTGGAAATAAGATTCGAGCGTGTGCTTGCACGTAAGAGAAGCGATGACATGAAAGATGTAAGCGAGTTGAAGGTCAGGGATGAGCGTGAACTCGGATGGGGAATGGGCGAAGCAATGGAAGTTGCCGATATGGTAATTGAGAATAATAGTACTCTTGAGGAATTCAGGGAAAAAATCACTGATCTTGTGAAATAAAAACAGGAACAGGTAAACTAACATTTGACAGGAGTAATTCCCATGATAAAAGTTACAGTTTCAGCGGTTGTAAATCCAACGGAAAGCAAGGATAAGGTTCACTCCGCCCTTGATCAGATTTTTCCTGAAATAGATTTTGATTACGAGGAACTCTCAGAATACAGTGGCAAGTTCACCGGTAAGAGTGATATTTACGCGCTTAAGTATGTTCACTATCAGATAAGGGAAGAGGAAATTATTGATACTTCACGCACAAGGCTGAATGTAGGACGCTCAGAAGATGGCCTTTCAACTTCTTTTATCATAAGCAAGCAGGTAGCCACTGTTGGCCGCCTGAATTATCCTGCGCAGGAAGAACCACTGGGTTCTATCAAAATCACCGTACAGGCAGATAACGAAGCGGAAATGGAAAGGTTCTTTGACTGGCTGACACCACCAACAGAGGACGGTATTCCTGATTTTGAAATGAATATAAGGGATGTTTAAGATGAATGTAAGAAACCTGAGTTTTTCATCACGTGCAGCCGTGGATTCTCCTTTCAACTGGGCATATAACCTTGAGGATATAGGGTATACAGGATGGGAAATTGTCCAGGAAGGTTCACAATGTCTCAACGAGAAGAACATTCAGCAGGTTCGTGATATTCATGAAACAACTGAACTTACTCTTACAATGCACCTGCCTTTTTCAGATATGAACATGGCTGGCCTTAATACAGGAATACACAACGAAGTTATGCGCCAGATGAAGTATTACCTGGAAATGGCATCAGGTCTTGTGGAACTTGCGGTATTGCACCCGGGTTATCTTTCTCCTTATGGAAATCAGGTTCCTGATAAAGCATGGCAGGTGAATGTCGAATCCATTCAACAGCTATGTGATTTTGCAGAAGAGAGAGGCATTACAATTGCAGTCGAGAACATGCCGGATATTCCCAAAATATACGGAAAGGTTCCTGATGAAATGCTGCAGATCCTGAAAGAGGTTGACAGGAAAAATGCCGGAATGACCTTTGATGTGGGACATGCCAACACTATGGGTCTTGTTGATGAGTTCGTGGAGAAATGTCTCAGTAAGATCAAACATATGCATATCCATGATAATCATGGAGTTCATGATGAGCACCTTCCTCTGGGAAAGGGCACTATCGACTGGAAAAAACTGATGGAAAGTATTTCAGGTTACAAGGGCAGGCTTGTCACTGAAATGGGCAGCCTTGATGAAGGCAGGCAGTGTATTGAGTATTTGAAAAGCCTGTAGTTTTGAGTTCTGTAGAATCCTGTCATTGTGATTTCTAACAGATTATGAATAACTTAAATGATCCTGAAGGGTCCGGCGAAGCCGTGTCTTTCCATAAAAAAAAAATGTGCGTATTAGAACCGTAGAATACTTTAATCGCAGGCCTGTGGAATTATCTGTATAATTGTAATAATCTTCTGTATAGCATTATTGGAATGTGCCGCCTTCGGCGGATGGTTGCTTTGGTTCTGGATTACCAATTGTTTTGTGGAAATAAAATAGGAAAAAGGCTGTATCAATCACGTACACAGGATTTCTACAGAGATAGTTTTTGAATTTAAAAAGTGTGAGTAGCTGGTTTTCTCTCTGTTTTCTTTTCTTATTCGTCCAGTCGACCATGCCTGCGGTCAATATCGTCCAGCTGGTCAAGCATTTTCCGCACAGCTGTCCTTATGGCATCGGCCTGTGTAACGAACTTCTTATTATCTCCGATATGCATGTTAAGGTCATCAAGTTCCTGGGGAATGTCAACACTCACTTTTGGCATAGTTATACTTCCATTTTTGAGAATGAAGATAGATTGACCTAATGGGATTTAATATTTTAGAAGTATTAGGTAGGAAAGTCAGAAAAGATTGTAAGATGCGAGCCGGAAGAGTTGAACCCCTGGCCTACGGATTAGAGTCCGTCGCTCTGCCTGGCTAAGCTACCGGCCCGCGTTGTTCTGCTCAGTTGAGCGAGACACCCTTACGTACTGGGCTCATATATACGTTTCGGTGAAAAGGGGAAAAAACATGAGATTTTTCATAAAATTTGCCTTTTTTGAGGTAATGTTTTCTATAACTTAAAAAAAATATTGGGCGACATTATTTGCAGCCCATTTACCCCCTCTTTCAGGAACTTCATACGTGCTTCACAACACACCTTGACAGTCCCATGATCTCAACCATATCACTGTTATCAGGACTCTGGACTATCATCTGTCCCTTTTTCAGGTAAGGTATACGCTTCTCAAACTCCCTTTTTGACCTTCATGGTACTGATTGCAGCATCATTGCTGAGATTAAGGATAATGCGTGTGTTGATCTGCTTGAAAATGGTATCGTCAATATCCTGCGGGTCCTGGGTGATAAGGAAAAGTCCGAGTCCTTCCTTTCTTCCCTGGCGTGCAGCATCAGCAAACTTGGAGATGAGTCTTCTTGAGTGCTCTCCTCCTGCCTTAGCAAGATAGCGGTGCGCTTCATCAAGTCCCGGATTATTGGTGTTTCCTTCACAGCGAGCTTCACCTGAAGTGCTCAGTTTGTTGTCAACAATAAGGCTCATCAAAGTGAGGGTTATTATGTCACGAATCCAGGAATTTGTGATATATTCCGTGGGGAAAACACTCACCTGTCCCGGCTTGAAAATCTGTCCCAATATCTCACTTATAGGTCTTGCAGGCTGATCAAACACCCTTGCAAGGGCACGGTTCTTACTCTGCACGATACCGTCATATGATGATTCGTGTATCTTGCCGCTCTCAACACATCTCCCTTGTAACGTCGTTATCAATGAAGCCCATGAAACCACTGTATGTGTGCTGTCCAAGCTTTTGAAATAATCATCAAGCAAAAGGTCAACTCCAACATACTGCAGCTCTGTCATCCCCACAGGTGCGATGAGCCATGAATTGCTGCGTACCATTTCAAAGGGAATTGTGAACTCTATCTGCTCTGCCCTTGACCTGCCGGTATAGCCTCGCCGTCAACCTTTAACGTAAAGTCTTCGTATTTTGTAGGCGCCGAAATTGACCTTTTCAGCCCTGAACCTGAAGTCGTCATCATCGGTTATCTCATGGATTGTCCTCAAAAAGCTGTGAATACTCGTCCTGGGGGTCCATCATCACAAGACAGGATTTTTCCTTTCCTCTGAACCGCGTAGCTTGTAGCGTTATCATCACTCATAAACTGGCGGATAATTTTTTGTCAGGAAAGTCTTTCCCGTACCTGTACTTCCACAGACAAGCATATGCCTGAATATCAGTGGGTCACCCATAGAGTAGTCATTTCTCAGATAGTAGGGAACTGTAGGTGGAACAGCATGGGTTTTGACAAGTTCGCCACCAACACTCAGGTGTCCCATGAAAATACCCTCCTCGGGAATATTGAGTCCGGTCTGAATCTTTTTCTTGTCAGTCACAGGTAGTATTGGCGTGTTAGGACGGGGTATCCTGTCGCTCATTCTTCTGGAAAGGTTTCCTGCCCTGTCCCTTGCCTCATACAGTATGCATATCGGGTCAAGATATGCGAGGAATTTGTAATCAACCTCATCAGTTGTATTGGACTGCAACATTCTGCGTGAGTGAATTTCAGTGGCATCATCCACTGCAAACTCCTGCAGGTACTGGAGTTTCCAGATTCTTGCAAACAGGTCTTCATCACCGTATGGCACCAGAGCATACGTACCTAATCTCACTTTCTGGCGCTGGGTCGTTGTTATGTAACCTGTGATCCTTGCACCGGCTTCTGTAATCTCAAGCGGGTCAATTCCTGTGGTGATTATTCCAAAAGCATCATCTGAGATACCATTGTCTTTACGCACAACCGCAGGTTCCGGTTCAAACTCCTCAAATAGTTCTTCTTTTACTGCACCTGTGGGTGAACTCTCACTTTTAGGCTTCGCATCACCTTTGCTTGCAAAAGAAAGTATATCCTCATCTCTCATCCTTTTCATCCCATCTTGTATCGTTATAATTAGTATCTATTTTTGAGTTCCTGAACCTGTCTATGATATGTCTTCTCTCTGATACAGGTATTTTTGCTATTGAGTCTGCCTTTGACAGTGTTTTTGGTATGCCATTCATTGCAAGATCGTAGAGTACCTTCCTGGTAATGCGGCTTCTCATTTCATCGTTTTTTATCAAACCGTAAGGTGACTCTATTTTGAAAATCGTGTTAAGCTTCGGGACATATGCCATGAAAAAACTGAGTGCATAGTCCTCTGCATCAAATTTACTGCTTGCCAGTTCAGCTACCAGTGGAGAGGTGGATTTGAGCATTTTCTCATAGAACTGGTTTGGCTGTATGAACCAGTTGGTATATGTAATGTATTTTTCAGCTTCTCTTCTGCTGCTTCCTGTCTTCTCAAGGGAAAGTGCATTCTTGAAGAACTGGGCATCTACAAGCCAGGGAAGATCAAGTTCATCATCCTGCTTCTTCAGGGCCAGCATTATCTGCATATCCTCGGGATTTTTCACAAAACCCACAAGGGGTTTCATGTTTTCCATATGATGGTCCATTATGTCAATGTAGTTCTGAATTATCTTAGTGCAGTTTTCATCTGTATGTATATCTACATCTTCTGAATTGACAACCATCCAGTACATAATCCTTTTAGGATAGATAGGGCCATCAATTATGAAGAAACCCTCACTTTTAATGTTATCAAGCATCCAGAGCATATGTTCGGACTCACTCAGGTAAAGAGCTACATCGTGCAGGATATCTCCAACTTTCTTTTTTAGTTTCCCGGGCAGGACACGAATTATTTTCTTTCTGGCTGCGCCACCGTCAAATAATTCCCAGTCTTTACTTGTACTAAGATACACTCTTTTACTTGCAGTATAAGCCGCTGCCACGATGGTTCTTTTGTCATGTATATCAAGGTCAGAAGGGGTGCTGGCCATTGCGCAGTGGCAGAAATCAACATAAAGACCGTTATCGAATGTCTTTGCAGTTGTGCTGCCGCTGTCACATGAATATGTTAGCGGGAATGGATCTTCTGATTGCAGCATCCTTTCGATGCTTGTTTTTCCACGCCTTACAGGTCCGATGGATTTCAGCACAACTTTTCCGTTGTATTCCAGTTTCTTCAGCCGGTCAAGTATGTTTGATATATTTTCAGTGTCATCGCAGTTGTCATCATCTTTTTTAAAACATGTATCAATGCGATCGACTATTTCGTGTATCTCTTTTATGTGAACCGGCTCAAGGGTCATGGAAGATAATAGTATCTGAATGATAATATTATTTTGGATTCAATTAGTTTAGTATATAGGGATCTGTCATAATAAATTAAAAATCAAATTAATTTTTTCACTAAATTTGAACGTAAAGTCAAATAAGTGGTATTTGAATGTGCTTAATATTTGAAGTTAAATAAAATTGCGTAAACATAAACTGAATTTTTTGAAAACGCTTATATACTACCCACTATTAGATTTATATGCTTATTTAAAGGTCTTCGGCATTTTTGCCGTAATTATATTGTTGTTTATAGAGGTAGTAATTATGGAAAGTTATCAGATATTCCATCATATTGATGGCGATCTATCATTGGATTGATAGGCATAGGGTTGTATTTTACAAAACGTCAGAAATCAGTAACTGACTTCTGGCTTGGAGGCCGTAAGATCAGTGCAATGGGCATTGGTTTTTCCGCAGCATCCTCATGGATGACAGCAGGTGGTATATTGGCTGTCATTGGTCTGTACATGCTGCTTGGAATGGGCTCCATCTGGAGTTTTGTAGCCCCTAACATTCTTGCATTGTTGTTGATCGTAGCGCTATTCTTGTAGGGTAAATTAAACACCTGCCTGCTATTACACAGCCCGAAACATGAGCAGAGTTCAGCGGCGCAATCCATTGCACCGGTTGCAATTGTTATTGCAATTGTCATGGCACTTTTTGCAGTTGCAGACATCAAAGGTTTCTCACTGGTACTGAGCATTTTTCTTCGGCCTTGAACCTATTTATGCTGCAGCAATTGTTGCCCTTTACAATATCCGTGTACGTAACACTTAGGTTTTTCTGCGGTTATATGGACGATATGATACAGTTCATAATGCTTGCCACTTTCTCACTCATTATTGCCTTTGTAGTTGTTACTGCAGCTACCTCAGGTTCAGCAGAAGTACCGGCAATGACATCATCTGAGATGTTCGGTGATGTTCCCTGCAGGATGGTGGAATCCGTTCATAGTCGGAGTTCCGGCGGTGTTAATAGCTATCTTTGCAATTATTCCCGGATGGATAACAGAACGGGATCCATGGCAGAGGATATGGGCCGCAAAGGATGAGAAATCTGCAAGTAAGGTATGATCCTTGGTTCTTTCCTGATCTTCCTGATCTTCCGGTGTGGCATGTACTGCTATTGCTATCAGTCTCAATCATATTTATCCTTCCATACCTGCTTCCTTTCAGAAATTGGAATGGGCGCAATGGCAGAGGCAGAACCGGCGCTACCTAGTCTACATTGTAAGCAGTCTTTCACCAGTTGCAATAGGTCTCTGTGCGGTTGGTCTTGCAGCAGCAGCAATGTCCTCCGCCGATACGTTTGTCACTTCAGGTGGTTCATGTCTTTCACGTGACATATACCAGAGATACATAAAACCTGATGCAACCATGAAGCAGATGATGACAATAAACAGGGTCAGTGTGCTGATTCTTGTTGCATTGGCTACTGTTCTTTCCTTCTACATTGACAGTATTATCGATGTAATCCACATTGCCACTTTCATTGCGAGTGCAGCCTACTTCTTCCCTCTGATGGGAGGTTTGTACTGGAAGCGTGCAACAAAGGAAGGTGCCCTTGCAGGACTTATTGTTGGTGCAGTTGTACAGATAGCATTAACAGCCGTTGATCTTGCAAACACTGCTCCGTTTGCAACAGCTTATCTTGATACAATTCATCCTGTGCTTTCAAACCACGGTGTTATTGTAGGAATGCTTCTCAGCGGAGTAGCTTTCTTTGGAGTTTCACTGGCAACAAAACCATCTGATACAGTAAATCTTGCCCCGTTCTTTGCAGATGAGGCAGATAAGCTTGAGAAAGAGGCTATGATTTGTTGATGAGTCTGATCCTGAATACAAGAAGCTTGTCAGGGTAATTGAAAAGGAAGTCACAGGTGACCGTGCAATTGTAAAACTGAACCTTGAGGCGTCTGCAACTATCAACTGGGATAAATTTGTAAATGAACTCAAATCCATTCACCCATCCTGGGTAACTCCAACTGGAAAGGATTCGTTTACAGGCTTACTAAGGCCGATATGCTTGCCTGCGTATCACTTACCCGTGGTGACGAGAAAGAAGTATGGTTTGCAGCAGAGCCACTGGCAGCTGATCTGGATCTGAGTGTCAAAGGAATTCCTTATTGCGTTCAAGCAGGTTGCTGACACTGAGCAATGTGGGATTGCTGTTGACTCTCCCGTCTGAAAATAATTGAACTTAATTTCTCCGGATTAATTCCGGGTATTTTCTTTTTTGAACAGTGTTAATATATGCACTAAGATTATCTCTTTATTCATTATATTTTATAGAAATATAATATTAGCAAACTATATCTATTCTTAATACAATACATATAAACGTGGTACGAATGGAACTCAAAACCCTATTCTGGACATTGAAATAAATGAAGAGAACCGAAAAGATCCTCTGCTTAAGGGAAGACTTTGAAAAGCTAACAGCTGAAGAGAAATTTGATGTGGTCGAATTTCAGAATGCAATGCTTCAAAAAGTCTCCAATCACAGCGATATGTATGGAATTCCAAAGGAAACAACGGAAAGCCACAGGGATGCAAATGAAATAATCTCCCACATGTCTCCAAGGTCACTGGATTATTCTCAGCAGTGCATTAGTTACTATATGTCTAAAATCTCTTCTGCATTTAAGAAACAATAACGGCAACAAAGCCGTTATTTTCATTTCTTCTCATTAACAATTTTTGTAGCATTGGCTTTGCACTTTTCTCGTTTTTGTATGGAATTATTTTTTATAACACTCTTCTTATTCCAAGTTATATGGAAGCAAAAATCAATTTAATTACTATCTGGACAGATGATGTAAATGCCATGAAAGAATTTTATTCAGGCGTAATGGGGTTTGAAATTGAAAGCGACCTCGGTAATTACGTTGAATTTAAAAACGAGGGTGTAAGGTTTGCTATTTGCAACAGATTGGTTATGAATGATTATAGCAATGAATATACAAAAAAATGCACAGGTCAGGCATTTGAACTTGCATTTCAATGTAAAAGCCCGGAAGATGTAAAAAGGACTTACGAGTTTATCACATCAAATGGCGGGAAGCCTGTAAAAGAACCACAAGAAATGCCATGGGATCAAATTACAGCATTTTTTTCCGATCCCGACGGTAACATACATGAAATATTTGCTGAACTGAAATAGTTCATATTTTTATTGTTTTAACAATCACACTCAAAACTTATAAGTGAAATACAGGCTAATAATCATGGCATGGCAGAGATTATCTTTGATGACATAGGCAGTTTCCCTTTACCTGAAGGCGTATCCAGAGAGTGGATGGCTGAAAAGTTTTCTGAAAGGAAAAATGATGATAAGCTTTTTGAAGTCATCAATGAAGCTTTCATGAAGAAAGTAGATGCCGGTGTTGAAGTGTCCACATATCCGCAGTATCAGGATATGAATGAACAGTTCCTGTCAATTATAAGGGATCCTGAATGCACAGAGGAACCATTTAAGGTAAAAACAGATTCTGCCAGAATTCTTGAACTCGAAGCCATAGAAACAGTTGCAAAAGCCTACAGGGAAGAGAAAGGCGAAAAACTGGATGTCCGTGTATGTGTTACAGGTCCTCTTGAGCTTTATCTCAAGGAGTTCGGGGGTACTGAATACGTGGATATTCTAAAACTGCTGGGTGAAAGCATTGATCGTTTTGTTAAAAACTCACTTTCAAATGCAAAAGAGTTTAACATAAAGACCGTTTCAATTGACGAACCAAGTATTGGTATCAATCCCCAGGTAATGTTTTCTGACAATGACCTTATTAAGGCAATGGATATTGCATGCAATTCTGCAAAAAAAGCAGGTTGTGATGTTGAAATCCACCTTCATTCGCCGCTCCACTACAAACTTGCAAGCCAGGCTAAGAATATCAGTGTGATAGGTGTTGAATCTGCAGCAACTCCATCTTATCTTGAGCTGATTGATAAAAAGGAGCTTGAAGATACTGATTCATATATGAGAGTGGGTATCGCAAGGACTGATGTATTCAATCTGGTTGCTGTTCTCAATGATAAATACAATACCAATGTATGGAAAGACACCCAGCATTTCTCCGAGATCATAACAGATATGGAAACTCCTGAAATCATATCAAAGAGGCTTTCAAAGGCGTATTCCATGTTTGATGACTGCATTAAGTATGCAGGTCCGGACTGTGGTCTTGGTTCATGGCCTTCCCAGGAGATGGCGTCACAGTTACTGAGTAATGTTTCAAAAGGTATAGCTGATTTTAAAAACATTATGTAACTTTTTTACGGTCATCTCAGCTTATTCTATTTTCAATGAAAGTGTCAAGAAACTGCATAACCCTATCAACGATACCAAGTGTCACATACGTTTCGATATATGCTGCGATCAGTAGTGTTAGTACAATCAACATAATCATCTTCCATGTATGGGAAGAACGGAGAAAATCCCTGGTGGAAGCAAATACTTTTGCAGCATCACTTTTCAGGATACTGATGTCACCTGTATTGAACAGATTTTTTTCGATAACAGCATGTGCCTGAATATATGCAAACCTGTATCCGAGTGCAGCTGCCACAAGAATTGCAGGAATTTCGATTATTCCATGGGGTATTATGGAAATAAAGAAGTAAACCATATTATACATTAATCCAATTATTATTCCTTTTATTCCGAACAACTCATACCCGACCATTGCTCCGGTGAAAGTAAAGAATGAAAGCAGAATACCCATCAGAAATCCATTTACTATCAGGATTAACAGGGGAACTGTGTATGGAAGTATATAGGAAAACATTCTGTACTCATCTTTTCCGTAACCGCAATATTTCCATATTGTGTTTTCTTTTTCATCACCGGATATTTCTATCAGTGAAAAATCCCTGTCAAGTAAGGTTGTTATCCTGATTAATAGGGAGTAGGCAGGCATCATCATTTTTTCAAAAGTAACAGAGAACCGGGTATAAAATGGGTGTTCCGGTCTCATGGCTATGTCACCAATCAGCATGTGATGAACAGCCATGAAAAGTCCTGTACCAATAACTGCAGATAAGGCAGCAATACTGTTGAAAATAAATATAGCCCACATGGGACTAATATAATTAGCAGTAACTTCTACTTTGGCGGTTGCTGCGGAGGCAGTGCTCATTATAGCCTGACTTACAGGCTCAGGCTCTGCAAAAGTTAACGTCAGGATATATGTAATAATTCCAAGGATAAAAGCGCATGTGGCTGCTAACACAAAAACTTTTGTAGTCCAGAAGACATCTTTTGTGCGTATTCTAAAACTATTTACTTCAGTACTTTTTTCCCGGTCCATGTAAAATCTGTGTGATATGATTTTTATACATCGATGCATTGAAATACTTTAGATTTAATATAATTGCATTACTATATTACTAATTTGCTATTCAGTATGTTTGGGAAGTATATAAATGCGGATACCTACAGGAATAGAGGGATTTGACGATCTGGTTCAGGGTGGTCTCCCCTGACAGACAGGGTCTATGTATTGAGTGGCCCACCGGGCAGTGGAAAAACAACTTTTGGAGTTCAGTTCCTTGCACATGGAGCAAGTCTGGGTGAAGTCGGATTATATGCGACTTTGCTTGAATGCCCCCAGAACATTATCAATGACATGTCAAATTATGCCATGAATGTTCCAAATTTGATCAAGATGAAGAAACTTTTGTTTGCTGATCTTGGACCGCGAATGGAATATGGATATATGGATGAACTCAGTGAATTCATAACTCCTGATTATAATGTCGGAAAAACTTCAGTCGAAAGTGAGGCTCCTTCACCTTCCATGGTGTTCAAGGAGATAGCCGCTTATGTAGCCGAATACGAAGTTAAGAGGCTTGTAATTGATTCGGTATCTGCAATCAGGTTCACCACAAGGGACCTTTCATTGCAGGAAAAGGAAATGAGCAGATTTATTCGCAATCTTAAGAAACTGGGATGCACAACAATTATTCTCTCAGAAATGACAGATCCGACTGCCTACTCTACAGAGCAGTTCGCTGCTCATGGGGTTATATTCATGCACAATTTCCTTTATGATAAAACAATGACACGTGCAGTACAGGTTATAAAGATGCGTGGTACTAAACATGATTGTAACATGCGAAGTGTTACATTTAATGACAGGGTTTGAAAGTAGGAAGGGCATCTTGAATGATGGTAGTTTCCTATGGTAAAAATATTCAAAAAACAGGGATCAAGAAAATATTGCCAGACGATGGCAAGGCCTAACTTGCAGATGCATCCAGAAGATTAGGATATGAAGTAGGTTACCATCGACATTCTGAAATAGGTTGGGTTCAGGAGAAGCTGACCCAGATATACAGGTTTGCTGATGAATATGGTCTCAGGGATTTTGTAAAAGAGAATTACAATTTAGGAAAGGAAGAGGTATCAGGGCAAAAGACAGGGATACAAAATCCGGTCTTTCAAAGGTGGCACCGGCAGAAAAACCTGAGAAAATCCCTGAAGTTACTATTGAACGACCAAAGCAGGACACCTTTTTCTCGTGCCAGCTCAGGATTCAAAAGTATGAATTTTCAATATGGTGGTTCTTCTGGTATGATTCTCCAGCCTGATATGGTTGAGCTCCCTGATAATCTGGAGCGTGTAAAATCCATAGAAAGACCCAGTTTTCTGGAAGGAGCCAGGCACCTGACCCCTAAAAAGAAAAAAGAATAATTTTATTCGTATCCAAAAGCAATGAATCTCTGCTTCTCATCGAGGTTTGTCAGTACAAACCTGTCATTTTTACTATAAGCAATTTCTTTTGATCCTTTGAGGTTTAGAATATATTCTTTCCCGGGTTTTGCGGTTTCAACTTTTTCCCCGTTTTCTGTTATTTCTGTAACTCTCACAGGTGAAGACTGCAGTCCGACAAAAAGGTGCAGCATATCTTCGGTGTTGAATTCCTTTGCAAGTGGCGAAACCTTAGATTTGAGAACAAAATCTGTTGAAACGTTTTCTTCCTGTGAAAGCACGAATCCTCTTTCAATATCCTTTGATTGAACTCCTTTCAGGGCAAGTCCGACCCTTGCACCGGCAGGTGCAGACTTTGCATCAATGTCATGCATCTGTATGGACCTGATCTCAAGTTCTTTCTTTGCTGGATATGCGATCATTTTATCCTTTGCATTAATAGTTCCCTGACTTACAACTCCCAGTACAACACATCCTATGCCTGTAACGTTGAAAGACTGGTCAATCAATGTTCGTGAAGGAAGATTGTCAAGTTCTCTCTGTTCTTCGTCGACCTTTGAACCAATAGTGACGATGAGCTCTTTCAATTCTTCCATTCCCTCAAAAGAAGTGGTTGAAATTGACATGTAGTCCCAGTTCTCAAGCGCAGTTCCGGTGGTCAGTTTTTGCAGTTTTGCCTTTAATTCGTCAACTGCAAATGGATAGGTTGAGTCTGCTTTTGTCAGCACAACAATTCCGTGTTTGTATCCCATTAGATCCAGTGCAATAATACATTCTGCAGCAAGAGGGTCAAGTCCCTCAGGGGGGACACATAAAAGCGCAATATCTGAAAGGTTCAGTGCTGTGACAAGAGACTTTACAGATGCCGGATAACCGGTGGCATCTATGGTAGTGAGTATCATGTCGTTCTTGGCATAGTCATACATTGTTATGTCTGAAACATTACCTTTCTTTCCAAGTTTACCGGCAAGGGTTGTCTTACCGCTTTTCTCACTTCCTATAATTGCAATCTTTGTCATGTGGGCACCCTTTAATATGGTCTACGAATTATCCTTTTATAATATATGTCTTTTTCATGACCACAACTGTCCTTCTAGCATTGCAACCGTCTTATCATTTGTGCTTTTATTCATCTTCCTGACCCTGACAAGGTATTCATTGCCTATCTTTTCAGCCGGTTCAAAAATGACATACAATCCAAGTCTTTCAAGGTATGTTTTGAACTTTTCAATTGCATTCTGGTCGTGGACTCTGATTTCGAATTCGTCTGAAATTCTCTCTCCGGAATCTACTTTTGCAATGGTTTCTTTCATGGGGCGAAGTATACTTTCCCCGAGTCTTAAGCACCTTTTTCGGAATTCTTCCTCACTTTCTTCCCATTCATAGGACTGGAAACCTTCACGGACAACCCTGGAAAAGAGATAATCCCTTCCGGCTTCATTATAGAACTTAAATGCCTGTAAGAGATCACTGCAATTGCTCTGTGAAGATGTGTATTTAACTGGTTGCAATACCATCTCCGGATCCTTGATAACAACGCCTTCCTTGCCTTTTTCCCCAAGTTCCCTGATTATTTCAGTTATTTTTCCAGGGGCTTCCTTGATGGCGAATTCTCCGAAGAGCCTGACCTGATTGAATCCATATTTCTCTGCAAGTTTTCTTCTTTCTTTAACCTGCATGGCTTCGCCTGTGTTCTTGTAACGCAGATCAAAAACAAAGAAATCCAGGGAATCTATTCCATAAACTTGCTTTTGCACGTATGGGTTTTCAGGGCCTGCCATTTCCCCGTAAACAACAATATCCGGATAATCCTCAAAAAAATCAGTTTCCAGGAAGTTCTGTACCCTTTCAGTTGAATAGGGACAAACGTGCCCGCTGCGGGTAAAAGCAAGTTCTCCGTTATACTGGATTACACGGACATTGTATCCGTTCATCTTTTCCTCAACGGCAACAGAACCGATTTGCGCAAAATTATTCTTAACGGCCGCTTCAAGCAGCATTGCTCTTTTTATTTTAGGAAAACCACGAATCAGCTCAAAAGAACCATGTTTATCGATAAGTACAGTGCCATCTTCAAGGTGTGGTGCATGTCCTTCAAACCGATATAAGTTGCTGTATTCGTCCCAGTTTCTCCTGAAGATTCCTTTTTTCAATGATATCTGAAAGCCTGGAAGGCGTGAGTTCCAGAACTCTGCCGCCTTCTCAATATCAAGTTCTATTTGCGGATATTCTTTCATCACCAGACACCTGGTATTTACTCTACCATTCCTTTGATAATGCTTCTCCTTGTTACAAGTCCTACCATATGTCCTTCAAGGTTCATGACAGGAAGTCCTCCAAGGTTTTCTCAAGCATCATTTTGGCTGCATCACTTGTTGAAGTATTGGTAAAGACAGTCTTTACTCCATCTTCATAATATCCTCAACAATGAGGTTCTTGATTCTTGCTTCCTGCTTGCTTCCTTCAACAAGGTCACGGAAAGATCTCATGGCTTTAGCAATGTCTTTTTCAGTTACCATTCCAACAAGCCTGTCGCCTTCTATTATCGGAACCCTGCCTATGTTGTTATCAAGCATGATTCTCCTTACATGACTGACACGATCAGCTGGTCCTGCAACTATTGGATTCTTTTGCATTATTTCTCCTGCATAGCCATTGAGGTTATTACTCTGCAGTATTTCATTGGGTGTTACCCAGCCCATAATGTCATCATTGTCCATGACAACTGCCACTCCTCCGTTCTTTACAAGAAGTGTGATAATATCAGTGACCTTTGTATCCGGCAGGACTTTTATGAAATTATCTGAAATGGCAGTTGCTACATGCAGGGAGGAAGCAGGTTTACTTCCCTTCTTACGTGTTCCAAGTTCCTTAGTAAGGTTTCTCATGGTAAGTACACCAAGCAGTTTATGATCATGTTTTACCAGGAGACGTCTAGTTCCCTTCTTATCCATGACGTCAAGGGCATGTGATATCGTATCTGATTTGTCTATTACCAGTGGTTCTGTCATTATATCCTTTACTTCCATAGTTATTCCTCTGATCTTGTTTTCACTTTCTGGTTCCCGATATTCACTGTACTGCTCTGAGTATGTCTCGCCTGCTGATCAGGCCAATTATCTTGTTTCCGTTTACAACCGGAAGGGCGATTGAATGCTCTGAGAGCATGACTTTTGCTGCGTTCACTGCCTTGTTATTCACATCTATGGAATGTGGAAGTTCAGACATGATGTCTTCAGCAACAAGAGGTACTTCTTTTATGTACCTGTATTCCTTCTGGCCTGCGGGGCTTGAACGTCTGGTCATTTTGATGCTCTTTGACGGAAGGTTTCCTTCGCTGTCAGACATTATATTGAATGCCACATTGGTAGTTGTTATAATTCCAACCGCTTCATCGGCATCATCATTAACAATTACACGGTTTGTCTGGTTTTCCTCCATAACGTGTATAACATGGTTTATGGTGTGGTGCCTGTGGACAAACACAATTTCCTCGCTCATTACTTCTGAGACCTTTGTTTTTATATCCTGCTCCGAGAAGTACTTCATGATGTCAGTTCCGGTAATTATTCCAAGTACTTCCCTGTTCACCACTGCCAGTGAATTAATACCATTCTCCATCATGAGCTCGCTTGCCTGAGCTACGGTAGCACCCGGGTAAATTGAGATAGGATTTTCATGCATCACCATGCTCACAGGTATTTTGTCAATTGGTCTTCTTCTCCACATAGGCTCGGCCTGAGCAAGCCTCTTTCCAAGATCTGTCTTTGTGACAATACCAACCATTTTCTCGTTCTCAGCTACCACCAGGGTACTGATCTTATGCTTGAGCATAAGTTTTCTTGCATGTGCTACGGTTTCTTCCGGTGCTATTGTATAGACCGGTGAACTCATAATGTCTTTAACATTCATGTCGTTCCTCCTTCTGTAATAAGCCCTGACAATTTTAAAAAAGGGCTTGCAGGATATTTTATTTATTTTCTGTTCCATTTACATCCTCTTTTCTTAGACAGAAGATGCAAACATTTCACTTTTCTTTTTAGTGGTCTGTTGACCTTTTTTGTGCTTCAGGGAAACAAATCCCTTTCATTTTTCTGAAGTGTCACAGAAGTGACATTCCCCGTTTTATGCGGGCTTTAGTTTCCACCTCCTGCCAATTCTGCAATGTCAACTGACATGACTGTAACTTCAGTTTGTTTTGTCATCAAACACGGAGCATTTATGGAATGATTTTTGGAAGCGCACATAGCCAGAGCTATTATGTTTGTTCCTGATGGGTCTTTTTCCCGGAAAATTTTTTTAATTTTATCCGGCTCAATGACCTGGTATTTTATTTTCAACTAAACCACTGCACTCCATAACATCACAAAATACACGGACAATAATTTCGATAAAGTCCGGAAGTTTGTGATCGACAATCCAAACTCATGGCAAACAAATCCTCGCATGTAAGTGCCTGAAAAGCACTCTTAAAATGCAGATAATATGCTATGCCTGTCTGTGCTAGCAATTGATACGACAAGACCTGTGCACCAGGACATAGTCACTATTCCCGGCTGAGAATCAGGTGTTGCTTTGAAAGTCGATACATTTCTTTTTTTAAGATATATCGGGACAGACATTTATTTCACCAGCTTGAAGTGTCCTTTATCAGTTGACCAGTCAAAAAACTAGTCGTAGTAACCTTCTTCCTCTTTACAGTCTTCGCAAAGCATCAATCCGTTAACATCAGCCAGGCTGTCAACAAGAGCTCCGCAACGCTGGCAAATACCACGTTCAAGCTCAGTTTCATGACGGATGTTATTTTCATGATTCAGCTCTATCAGTCCTTCCAGAATTGTAGTCAGACCCGGAGCTATGGCTATAATATCCCTGTCAGTTATCATTCCGACAATGGTGACATTTTCCATTACAGCAAGCCTGCGAATGTTGGATTTAACCATCATTTCTGCAGCTTCAATTATGTTTGTTGAAGGTTTTGTTGCTATAATCGGAGATGACATAATCTCTCCAGCTGTCATTTCAGAAGGTAGTACATTCTTTACAACGGTCTTGGTAATAATGTCATGCTCAGTAATGATACCAATGCTATCACCATCTTCCTTGACAATGAGACTGCCTGAATAACTATCAGCAATTTTCCTGGCAGCTTCAAGAACACTCGTAGTGATGTCAATGTCAAAAATATCCTTTGACATTATTTCCTTAACCAGCATTTCATTCTGGATTTCCTGAATAGAAATGTCGGTTTCCATATTGTTCTGAACACTCAAGACCATAAGAAGTACCTCAGAATCCTGGATTAAAGGAAGTTGTTACCTATAGTCCACTAATATAAAATGTGACATTTATTCTATATATAGGTGTTCGTGGATCAAAAGCTTAGGATTAAACAGGTAAAAATCAATGGCAATTGGGGGAATTTTACGACAATAAAATATTGTTTTCATTTGAAAAAAATAACAAAAAGAATAATAAATATAATGGTTTTAACGCACCATTATTTTTGTCCGGTTTCCTGCACTAAGTTCAATTTCGTCATTGAATCCGGACTTTGAAAAAGCGTCTATAATTTCCACAGTCATATCAATATCAAGCTGGTCTACAAGCAGTGCATGGTCGCCCCATAATGCAATACGTATCCTTCCGGAATCATCTGATACGTATATGTTTGAAACCATATTTACGGTGCCATCATCACGGTTAAATTCCCTTATTTCCCCAAGACCTGATACCTGCCCACTTATGGAATATGATTCTCCAGGCACAATATCTGATATGGGTGTAAAATCTTCCTTGAATATAACTTCATCGTCAATTTTCTTGATCACACTGCGGTTTCCAACCTGTAGTTCCACCTGCTGGTTGAAATTATTCTCCCTTGCATATGAATTCAGTATCTCAACAGAACTGTCCATTTCCAGTTCAGTTGTAAGATCAGCCATTTCATCCCAGAGTGTGACCCTTATTTTTCCTGTCTCGTCTCCTACAAGGATATTTGCAACCTTTCCTTCTCCACCATCTCTTTTATTAAATGTCCTGATATCAGAAATGTCAAGTATCCTTGCGCGGATGTTAATATCTCCCATTCCGTTCTGGATGTCCTTAATCTGTCTGGAATCAATCCTTGCTTCTATGTTTTCATCACTTTCACAGAATACTCCGTTGTTTCCGATGTTAACCTCAACACCAGAGTAACCTTCTTTAACGTATCCTGCTATCTGGAAAGTCTGTCCTACTGCTACCTCTCCGTTTTTCACAAGGTCTGCCCTTTCGTCCCAGAGAGTTACGCGTATGGATCCGGTTTCATCTGCAACAACAATATTTGCAACTCTGCCTACCGTCCCATCATTACGGTTAAACTCCTTTGCAGGGAACACTGACATAGTCTTTGCAATGAACTTTACATTGCCACTGGCAGGAGTTATATCTGATACTTTCTGAAGCTGGCTTTCCCCGGTGTCACTTACTCCAAGGTCATGTGCAACAAGCATTGCTGCAGTTTTTGTATCACAGAGCCCGCTCATCTGTTCCACTTTTTCCTCAACCTTGCGTGTGAAATCATCTTTACTGATTATGCCACCGAGTTTTTCATATACATCATTAATTTCATCCATAATATTACCCTGAAAAGCGAATTGATAATTCTGAATAGTTGTCCTATTTTCCTTTCACGTAGTCTAGTATTCTCTTAGATAATTAATCTAACGTAGATTGTTTAATAGTTTCTGATTTTCATCTTCTAAAGAATATAAAATGCTTTTCGCCCAATTTTGATAACTTATATTAATTATGAGGTTTATTTGCAGATATCATGATCCGTAAATGTAAAGAGCATGGCTATTTCAGGGGAGAAGAATGCCCCGAGTGTGGAGAAGAAGGACGCTACGTGCTGGATGATGATCGGGAGGAACGTCTTGGAAGGTTCATTTCCGGTGCGCTAAGGCACTTTCCTGATGATGTGGGAATTGATATGGATCAGCAGGGATGGGTGGAACTTGACCAACTCTCCAATGTCATGAAAAGACGTTACAAGTGGGGCACCATGGAACGTCTGATATCTCTGGTTGAATCTGATAAGAAAGGTCGCTATGAAATCGATGACCGCTTTATCAGGGCAAGATATGGCCATTCAGTGGATGTGGATCTTATATCCGATTATCCTGAAAATGATCTTCCATACCTGTATTACGGAGTCAGTCAGGAAGAAGCGGATATGCTGCTGGATAATGGAATTTTCCCAATCAGGCAATGCTATGTGCATTTAAGTACATCTTATGAAAAGGCAAAGGAAGCGGCTTCAGTTCATACAGACAATCCGGTTATAATTGAGGTTGATGCAAGCGCTGCCCAGCAGGACGGAGTGGATATTGTCACTGTAAATGACGATATAGTACTTGCACGCGGAATTCCCCCGGAGTACCTGACTATAGTGGAAGATGAGTAAATCTCATTCCACTGTTACATAAAACAAGTTATCTGCTTTATCAACGCTGAAACTGACATCCAGTAGCTGTGCAGTTATATGGATATTTGTAAGACAATGCTGGCTCATTTCCCTGACTTTAAATGATCCTTTTCCTGCAAGTCCCATGTATGGTATGAGCTGGTCAGCAAGGTTAATATCAACGGATGCCAGCGATTCTAAATTCAAACATCATCTGGGCAGCTTTTTTCCCTACTTTTTCAGCAGGTAATCCTCTTTTTCCAATACTCACGGAACCAATCAGGTCAGACCAGAGGGTTATTCCACTCCCTGTGGAGTGATAATTTCCTGTCCGGACAGATATTTTTGTTTCTTTTCCATTTGCTTCCAGAAATTTTGTAGCGGAGTCTGCCTGCCTTTTTGCAACATGTTCAGGTAATCCTGAACAGTGAGAAATACCTGGAATTTGGTGTTTGATTTCCTCTTGTGCCTTAAAATCAAATCCTTTTATGCTTGAAGGTTCAATTTCAATTTCAGCAATTCCTCCACCTTTTGGATAGTATCCTCGTTCAATAAGTTCTACATTTGCTTTGTATCCCATTCTGGAAAGAGCCTTTAATGTGGTTTCTTTAATGTAATCTATGGAAGGTGACCAGGCAACATCAGTTCCTCCGGTAATCCTGAGTTTTGTTTTTCCAGAAGAAAAGGCTGCAATAGGCATTATTGTTTGCATGAGAAGAGGTATACTTCCGGCAGTACCTATTAATATATTTTTAGAAACCCCCCTTATTTCCGATGGAGAGAAGTATATCTCTGTGGAACCCGGGTATAGTCCCCTTACATCTGCATTACAGAGCAATGCAGCAGTTTCTATGGATTTGAGGTGCTGGGGCTTAAGTCCTTCTTCAGGGCGGTTGCGGCGTATGTTGCTTATGTGGACATCTTCCTGAATAACAGCTGATAGGGCAACTGCAGTCCTGAGTATCTGTCCTCCACCTTCACCGTATGAACCATCAATTTCTATCATGTCTTATTCTTACGTATTTTTTTCAATGCACCCTTTGCAGCAAAATTAGTAGGATCCTGAAGTGTTGATACAGGAGGTGCATAACATGTTTCCATATCTTCCAGTTCCTCAATTGTAGCCTTCTTTTTTATTGCAAGTGTGAGTGCATCTATACGTTCTTTGACTCCTTCCCCGCCCACTACCTGAGCTCCAACCAGGTATTTTTCACTGAAAATAAGTTTAATAAAAAGCCTGCTGCCTCCGGGATAATAGCCTGCTCTTGTGGAACCGGTTGCAATTCCGGTGACAATTTTAATCCTGTTTTTCTCTGCATCCTATGAGGTAATTCCGGTTGATCCTGCCTGAATTTTTCCTATTACTGCAACCCATGGGTTGAGTATGGGACCAAACTTCTGGTCTTCGGATACCAGGTTAGCGCTTATAACTCCCGCCATCCTTCTTGCAGTGCTTGCAACCTGGCTTAGCATTGGTTTGCCTGTAACATAATCGTAAACTTCAACACATTCTCCTCCGCAGAAAACATTCTGATTGAACTTTCCGTTAACTGAGGGGTGTAAATATTCATTTACAATAATTCCACCTGTCTGTCCAATGTCAATTCCAGCCTCTTCTGCCAGTATGTTTTCAGGCTTCACACCGGTGGAAATAATCACAAGATCAGCAGGGAACTCTGTTCCTGATATTGTTACGGATTCCACTTTTTCTTTTCCGTTGATGGATTCCGGGATATATCCTGTTATTACATTGACTCCTAAAGATTCGAGATGTTCCTGAACTGGATCTGCCATGTCAGGATCTACGTTATGTGAGAGAATTGATGAGCTTCTGTTGAGAAGTGTAGTATTAATATTTCTGCCGGAAGTGGCTGCTGCAAGTTCAGCACCGATTGAACCTCCTCCTATTATTACTACATTTGAAGCATTTTCCAGTGCTTTCCCTATTTCCATAGCATCGGTGAGAGTCCGCAGTGTAAAGACATTTTCAAGTGAAATTCCCGGAATATTTTCCGGAACTTTAGGTGTACTCCCGGTTGCAATAACCAGTTTGTCAAATTGGTATTTTTCACCTTTTGAGTTTATGGTTTTGTTTTCCAGATCAATGGAATCAACTTTTGTTTTAAGCCTGAGGTCAATATCCATATCTTTAAAAAACCTGTCATCTCTTAAAATAAGGTCCTGGTAATTTTCTATCTGTCTCCCGATGACAAAAGGCATTCCACACTGGCTGTATGCTGTGTGTGAATCTGCAGAAAAAACAGTTACTTTATAATCACTATGACGCTTCAGGCTGGTGGCAACCGCCATACCCACTGCTCCTGCACCAATTATAATTATTTTTTTGTTGTCAGGTGTATTTTTTTCTTGCATATTCTTTAAAAGTCGCCGGCCATATTAACCATATCCCTCTAAGTATATGGGGTGCTACCAGTTCATATTTTGTTCTAGGTGCCAAATTTATTGGTAGTGTAAATATGTTCAACGTAAACCCATAAGTTTATAAAACTTTGAATTCTATTACTTAGTGTAATCATTATCATATGGTTATTAATGCTTGAAAACAAGATAATACAGATACTACGAACAAGGGTATCTTTCAATAATACAAATAGTCATTCGTAATCACTACGGTTCAAACAAGAATCATCATCGATAAGGTGTTTTAAACAACGCATAAAATGCCTGACAGGTCAAAAGCCAAAAGTATTCAATGAGGGATTTGGAGATACTGCTTATTGGCCACGCCATAATACAGTTGGAACAGCACACTTACATTTTGTGCAGAATGTGACATTACTGCTGTACTCAGCTTGACGTTGGTCTGGATTAAGTGGAAATATTCACTTTTAATCATTGATATTAGTTTTACTTGTTAGTCGCCTTTCGGCATGATTTCATTTCTGTAGTTTTTACTGAATATCTTTTTTGTATTCCGAATTGTTCTGGTATCATCATTACAAAATTCGGAGATTATCATATGCAGAATGCAGATACTACTAAATATATAATTCATTCAAAGATAAATGCAGATGGAATAATTGAGCGCCCAGATATAGTAGGTGCCATCTTTGGTCAGACGGAGGGATTGCTTGGTTCTGACCTCGATCTTCGTGACCTCCAGAAGACAGGAAGAATAGGGAGGATCGAAGTTGTTGTCAATGCAAAAGGAGGCAAGACAAAGGGTACAATTCTCATTCCATCAAGTCTTGACAAGGTTGAAACATCAATCCTTGCAGCATCCCTGGAGACAATTGACAGGGTTGGTCCATGCAGTGCCAAGATAGAGATCACTCACATCGAGGATGTCAGGGCTACAAAGCGCCATCAGATTATTGAAAGGGCAAAATTCATTTTCAAGGGAATGTTTGATGAAAACCTCCCAGAGTCACAGGAAATTGCAGATGAAGTACGCCAGTCCGTAAGGGTTGAGGAAATGCAGTACTTCGGAAAGAACAAGATTCCATGTGGTCCTGCAGTATTTGAATCCGATGCAATAATTGTTGTTGAGGGACGTGCAGATGTCCTGAACCTCCTGAAGTACGGTATCAAGAATACAATTTGTGTAGGTGGTACCAATGTTCCTCCTGAGGTTGCAGAGCTGACTAAGAAGAAGGATACAGTTACTGCTTTCACAGATGGTGACCGTGGAGGAGAACTTATCATCAAGGAACTTGTCCAGGTAGCAAACATTGATTATATTGCGAGGGCTCCTGATGGAAAGAGTGTTGAGGACCTTGTTCAGAAAGAGATTGTAAGGTCTCTCAGGCAGAAAGTTCCTGTTGAGCAGGTAATCGACAAGTACCTGATCAAGGATCAAGCAGGACAGTCTGATAACAATGCCCGTCCACAGCGTCTCCCTAAACGTAAGGAAAGAAGACCATCAGGAGATGTCAAGCGTGTAAACAGTTCTCAGGTAAAAAGACCGTCAAGGGACTCATCAAGGGGCAGGCCTCCAAGGAATGATAAGCCCGTTGCAGCAGAGCAGAATGGAAACCAGGATGCTGCTCCTAAATCAAAAGTTCCGGCATCACCGGAGAATAAGAGATTCAAACCACATGCAACTGATCTTATAGGTACATTCAGTGCTCGTTTCCTTGATGGAAAGGATAATGTTGTTAATGAAACGGCTGTTCGTGATCTTGTGAGCACCCTGAAAGATTATCAGGATGAAGTTAAGACAGTTGTATTTGATGGTGTGGTAACACAGAGAATACTGGACATAGCCGCAGATAAAGGAATAGAACGTCTTATTGGAGCAAAGGTTGGAAGCGTTACCAAGCGCCCTGCTTCTGTTAAAGTTCTGACTGCAGCTTCACTCTGATTTCATCTACTGTGCACTTGCGCACAGTATTTTTATTTTTACGTGCCTATTAAATATATTTTGTTGCGTTTTTTTCAGTTTTGCACATTTAGGTGTCGATTTATCATTTTTAATCATTGAAATTAAACAGAAAAACTTATAAAGTCATAATACGGAAATGCCTTCCGTGGGAAATGCCTTTATTAGTAAATTTACCAACTACCAGTAGTGCATTAATTTTAACAGTGCACAAAAGAACAATAAAAGTTCAAATTTACATAGGTTGGTTGGTATGCATAAAGATGAACTAATACAATTGCACACGTTGATGGCGCAGATTAGAAAACATTTTGAACAAATGGGAATGAATACCTCTTTTGGAGAATATGATTCCCTTTCAATAAGCCCTTTGCACATTCACAGGAGTAAGGCTGAACACAAACATGCTATTTTTGTCCTTGGAACAGATATTGCCGCTGCATTATCCCAGGATGATATTTCAGGAATGGGCCGTACTTCTGTAAGAATGCAGGAACTTGCTGTTCGTTCTGGTGTTGGTCTGGGCGAAACAACAAATTAAACATTGTCAGGAAATCTGAAAGCGCGTTTCTTTCTCTGAAACGCATTTGTACCTTTCTTACCCAGAAATGAGGGTTCGAAAGGTGTCAATCTTTTTTTCATTATAATCCCATCTTCTCCGTCACTGTAGTAACCATGCTCTATCCAGCAGGGTAAAAAATCCATACGCCTGTAAAATTCCTGGGCTCTTACGTTAGTCAGCCTTACTTCAAGACTTGCAAATTGCAAAAGCCTGCACATAAAAACGGAAAGAATACTTTTCATGAGTCTGGTTCCAATTCCCATACTCTGGTAACCTTCCCTTACTGCAAGTGAAAAAATTCTTCCTTCGGTACTTGAGAGGCTGTATCCGACAACAAACCCTACTACATAGTTATTGTACTCTGCAACAAGAAACCCGTCACTGTTCATCTCATAGAAACTCATATACAGGAAAGGATTAGGTGCTCTGCAAATGCTTCTGATTCTATCTCCAGCACTTCTTCAAAATCGGCAGGTTCAAAGTTCCTGATAACTATCATCGAATCACAATATTTCTCATCAGTCTTGCTTTTTAACGTGACGAAGATCTACTGCTACTCCACGGTTTGATTTCTTCATCTCATCTCCACTCATGTTTGCTCTTCCAACAGCTATTGCTTTTTCCCCAAAGATGATTACTTCGTCGTTAGGTCTTATCAATGGGTCTGCATCTGTTACTCCCGGTGCCAGGAGGGATCCACGTGGAACAAAATCATCAATTTTAACTATGTACCTGCCCTGTTCCATAATTGATTTTGCGCCTTCTATTGTAATAGCAAGGGTGCCGTATTGGGGAATCAGTGTAATTAGCTGTTTTTTACCGACAAAACCTGGTGTTTTGGGAAAGGACCTTTGATAGTTGAGCCTTCGGTACCAGTATCTTTCCAGAGCCTTTTCCAAACTGGTAGTCTGCAACTGCTTTCATAAGGTCTTTCTGTGTCTGCTCATGGGTTCGCTTTCTTCCGGTACAAAGCCCGGCCACAGTTTCACTGAGCTTTTTAAGTGATTCAGGCGAGCTAACACTGCCAAGGCTTGTATATATTATTTCAATTCCAGAAGTTTTTCTCGATACGATCTCACAAATATCGCGATATGCATCCTCAACATGAGCAACAATTGAAGTGTATTTATGTTGCAGGAGGTAGTTTTCAAGACAGGATGCCACCCATTCTTTTTCATCTGCATCCCAGTATCCTGTTACAGTTGTATCATAGTGCGCTGCAGGGTATGTAAGTTCGAGTTCCCTTGGCACGATTCCAAGGGGAGAAGTGATGATTACTTCATGGACAAATTTCCGGTTTTTCCTGAGGGCATTGATAAATTTCCAGTGGGAATTTGATGTTGAATAAGGTTTTTTTGCAGAGCATGGAAGCAACAGGAGGATATCTGTTTCAGGGGGTGTGTATCTTTCCTGTATTCTTTTTGCAAACCTGACAATTTCAACCCTGTTCTGTGACTCTCCACAGGTGGCCACCAGTGCATTATTTCTTGCAACGGGACTCCTGTTTTCCATGTAATTGTATTCCGCATCTGTTAGTCTCAAAAGGGCTGTAAGCCATGGATGTACCCTGCACTGTCCTTCAATATATTCACGAAGCATTCCATTGCGTATCTTTTCCCTGACAAGTGCCAGCTCAGCTTCCATTACGTTTATGTTGTGCTTTTCCAGTATGGCAGCACGGCTTTTTTTATCCATTTCCATGAGACTGTTCAGGTCTGTGGGAGCACAGGCACTGCACCTGCATGGTAATTCTGCAAGTGAATCAAGGTAGAACTGGCCTGCTGTTGTGAGGTAAATATCATTGTGGGCTGCAACTATAGCTCTTGTAGTATCAAATATATCAATTCCAAGGTAAGCAAGCATTGCGATGTTTTCAGGGATAGAGATATTTGGTGCGTAGAGGGCAGTGTCATCTGCGATTTTCTTCTTCATTTCAAAAAGAATGTCCAGGAATTTTCTTGCGTTATTCTCAAAGCATCCTGCTCCGGACATGACATAAAGGTCGTGGGCTTTAATCTCCTGTCCGCTAACAAAGGTAATTCCTGTGGCACCACTGAGGTTTATCTCTGCTCTTTCTGCCAGTTTCAGCCCAAGATCCTGAGGTGCGTCAGGTGTGAGATTCTGGTGAGGAAGTATTATAAGGACATCTTCACCTGCTTTTTCCCTTAACTCTCTGAGATTATTTTCAGCCGGGTTTGCATCTGCATATTTCCAGAGGGAACCTCCGTCAATTATAAGGCTTTCAGGGGAAGCAAGGCTTCTTGTATCTATAATATAGGGAGTACGGATATTGTCTTTAAGGAGAAGTTTCCCTATCCTTGCAGCACCGTCACGCTGTTCTACCTCGAAGTATCGTGTCATTGCTGCATAATAGTTGTAGTCAGATGTAAATGTTTGCCTTCACCAAAAACTATAAATTATCCTATCCCACTTAAAAAACGATTCCATGCAAAAATCCGATTTACTTAAAAAACTGCAGGATATCGTAGGAAACGACAGAGTTTCCACATCGGCTGCAGAACTTTATTGTTATTCATGTGACGCCTCCCAGGTAAGAGGCATGCCTGATTTTGTTGTCAGACCGGCACATACTGATGAGGTTTCAAAAATAGTCAGTCTCGCAAATGAAAAAGAGATTCCTGTTACTGCCAGGGGTGCAGGTACAGGACTGGCCGGAGGAGCCGTGCCTGTAGAAGGTGGCATTGTACTTGACATGTCATCAATGAACAGAATTCTTGAAATGGACCTTGATAACCTTCAGGTTACAATTGAGCCGGGCATTGTCCAGCAGAAACTAAATGACGCCCTTGAACCATATGGGCTTTTCTTCCCGCCTGACCCGGGCAGCTCTGCAATGTGTACACTGGGTGGTCTTATTGCCAACAACGGAAGCGGGATGCGCTCCGTAAAGTATGGTACCACAAGAAATTATGTACTTGGACTTGAAGTGGTAATGGCAGACGGAACTGTGATAAATTCAGGTACCAAGGTTACTAAATCTGTTGCAGGATATTCACTGACAGATCTTTTTGTGGGTTCAGAAGGAACCCTTGGAATAATAACCAAAGCAACTTTGAGGCTCAGGGCTCTTCCAAAAGAGCGTTCAGTTCTGCTTGCTTCATTTGAGGATCCTGAACATGCAGGTGCTGCAGTGGTAAAAGTGCTCTCATCCGGACTGGTTCCTTCAGCATGTGAGATTCTTGACAGGAACATTATTGAGGCTATTAACACCTACGACCCACACATTGGTCTTCCAAAGGCAGGCGCCATTCTTATGTTCGAGGTTGATGGAACTGAGAACAGTGTAAGGGAAGGCATAGAAATGATTAAGGATGTATGCAGCAACCTTGCAACAAGTATCAGGGCAGCTTCTGATAAGAAGGAAAGGGATGAAATATGGGCTGCAAGAAGACTTGTAGGTGCTGCAGTTTCAAGGCTTGACCCTCTGCGTACCCGTGTTTATGTAGGTGAGGATATCGGTGTCCCGATTAAAGAGCTTCCTGGAATGCTGCATAAGGTTAGTGAGATCTCAAAGGAGTTCAATCTTCCAATTATGACCTATGGTCACATAGGCGATGGAAACCTGCACACAGGAATGTGTATTGACGTACTCAGTGAAAAGGAATGGGATAAACTCAACAAGGCAGCAGATAAGATCCACCGCACTGCAATCAGTATTGGTGGCACTGTTACAGCTGAGCATGGAGTTGGCAGTGCAAGGGCAGAATACCTTGATCTTGAGCTTGGGAATGCCCTTGATATAATGAAATTGATAAAGAAAGCACTTGACCCCAAGGGAATACTCAATCCCGGGAAGATGGGGGTGTAAAAATGGTGAACGAATCAGATATGCGTTCAATTCTCAAATGTGTCCGTTGCGGTACATGTCGTTCAGTATGCCCTGTTTTTGACGTAATCGGCTGGGAATCAGCCAGCTCCCGTGGTCGTATGCTTGTGGCTCATGGTATTTCTCAAGGCCTGGAAGCAGATGAAGGTGTCTTTGACAGTATTAATACATGTACAACATGCGGACTATGTGAGCAGATGTGTCCTTCCGGTGCAGCTCCCGTTAAGGTTATTGAAGGCCTGAGACATCAGCTTGTACTTCAGGGAAAGATGACCGATGCCCAGAAGCTGCTGCGTTCCGAAGCCCTGGAAAAGGGCAATCCCCTTGGTGAGGAAACAGACCGGATGGCATGGCTCGGTGACTTAAAAGATGAGCTTCCGGATAAGGCGGAATATGTTTTCTTTGCAGGCTGTCTTGCTTCATACAGGTATCCTGAAATCACCAGAAAGACCTTTGATATACTGAAGAAGTTCGGTGTAACCGTACTGAAAGATGAGGTCTGCTGTGGTTCCCCGCTTCTGAGAACAGGTTCCGATCCGTCTGAACTTACATCAAAAAATCTTGAGCAGCTAACAAAGATAGGTGCGCACACAATAATCACAGGGTGTGCAGGCTGCTACACCACATTAAAGAATGATTATCCGGACAACATTGAAGTTCTCCATGTTACTGAGTTCCTTGCAGACCGTCTTGAAGAGCTGGATCTCAAGAAGCTTGATCTGAAAGTTACATACCATGACCCATGTCATCTTGGCAGGTGCAACGGGGTTTTCGATGCACCAAGGCAGATCATAAAGTCTGTCTGCTATCTTGAGGAAATGAAAAGCAACAGGGAAGAGTCTATTTGCTGTGGAGCAGGTGGCGGAGTACTGAAAGGCTATCCTGATCTTGCACTTGAAATATCAAAGAACAGGCTTGAGGAAGTACCAAAGGACGTAGATTACCTTGTAACTGCATGTCCTTTGTGCCGTACCAACCTCAAACGCGGTGGTCCCAGGGTTGATGTACTGGATGTAATCGACCTGCTGGAAATGGCTATGGAATAGCCATTTTAATTTTCTTTTATACTTATTTTCCAGCAATTCTCCTGCCTATGGCAAGGGCAATCAGTGAACCTGTAATTCCAATTCCCGGGGCAGGCATGGAACTGCTTTCAACCGGAGTTCTATCGTCAGTGGTCGTCTCTCCAGTGTAATTGTCTGAACCCTCATATCCATTCAGTTTCCTGAGTTCATTATAATCCAGGTTGAGTTTTGTGGTAACAATATATGTTGGATAGGTTCCTCCATCAATGTTAGCTCCAAGGACATCATAGATGATGCAGCTTCCATCTTCTGACCAGTAAACTTCGTAGACAATTGACCTGTCCCACTTCATTGGTGTGCTCTTTGTATTTTCTTTATAATAAGGAGTCATCTCCCTGTGCAGCAGTGTGTTGTTTTCAACTGAACAGATATCAATGGCATACTGCCCGTTCCTGCCGTCTTCAGAAAAGATTATTCGTGGAGCAGCATACATCTTGCTGTCAGGAGAGAATGCAACAGCATAGTAGCCCATGGTAATTATGTTTTTGATGTTGGTCTCGGTTCCGGCCAGGGTATCATTGATTACAAAATCCTCAATGCCTACTCCATCTCCTGCATCCAGTGCTTTCTTGTAAACACTGTAGTTCCCATCAGGACTTATGGTAGTCTCAGGAGTGAGCCTGTAGTTTAAGTGTATCTGTGAATGTTCACCGTCTTCGCTGTATACTGCTATCTGGTGTGCTTCAATACTCTTCGGATTGGTGTACTCCCGTGAAAAAAGTCACTTTCCGTTACGTTTTCCTCTATGCCTGTAACGGGGATAGCTGACACGAATGCTGTCTGTACAAGGAGTATTAAAAAAACTCCGATGATTAATCTGTATTTCATACGTATAACTTCCATTTTTACTTAAAAGATAAATGTATGAAATACAAAAACATACGTTAATTAAAAAGATAACGATATTGTTCTGTAACTACCATCCTCTGTTTTTTCCTTTTTCCTGCTTATCAGGCAATTCCATGAATTTCCAACAAGATCAAGCCTGTTTGCCCTTTTAAGTCCTTCATAAACAAGGTTGTAATTTGCAGGTTCCTTATAATGAAGCATCGCTCTCTGGATACTCTTTTCCTTCTGGGATGTTGCTACGTAGATCTTCTTGCCTGTAAAAGGGTCAATACCTGTGTGGAACATACAGGTTGCAGATGTCATAGGTGTGGGAGTAAAATCCTGAACCTGTCTGGTATAGCGTCCGGTGTCCCTGATATACTCTGCAGTTTCTATCATATCATTAAGGGTGCATCCCGGGTGGCTGGACATCAAAAAGGCTACAAGGTACTGGTCCTTTCCAAGTTTTTTGTTAATCTCGTTGTACTTCGCTCGAAGCGTTCAAAAACTTCCCTGTCAGGTTTTTTCATGACATCAGTCACATGGTCACAGTAGTGCTCAGGTGCAACCTTAAGCTGGCCGCTGACATGGTGGGCACAGAGTTCTTCCATGTATTCCTCATCCAGCAGGGCAAGGTCATAGCGTACTCCGTAACCAACGAATACCTTCTTGATACCGGGCAGTTCCCTGAGTCTGCGCATAAGTTCGATTAGTTTCTTGTGACTGGTGTCAAGTGAAGGACAGGCCTGTGGATAGATGCAGACTTTATCCTTGCAGACTCCGTTTTTCTCCCAGTTCTTGCAGTCCATTCCATACATATTGGCAGAAGGACCTCCTAGCCCGTTGATAGTTCCCTTGAATCCTTTCATATCCCTGAAGCTTTCAGCTTCCCTGAGTATTGATTCCATGCTCCTGCTGCGTATCATTCTTCCCTGGTGCAGGGCAATGGCGCAGAAAGAGCATGCTCCAAAACATCCTCTGTGAGTGTTAATGGAGAATTTGACCATGTCAAGTGCAGGGACAGGTTCGGCGTAGGAAGGATGTGTTTCCCTTGTGAAAGGAAGTTCATAAACGTGATCAAGCTCCTCTGTTGACAGGGGGCGCATAGGTTTGTTCTGTATTATTACTGTCTTTGGATGGACCTGAATAATTCCGTGTCCTCGTATGTGGTCCTGCTCCTGGTATACGCTTTTGAATGTTTTTGCGTAGAGTTCCCTGTTCTTTGAAACTTCAATGTATGGTGCAAGCTCTATTCGGCCCTTTAACATTTCCTCACGTGTGGTTTTCCATGTCTTGATATCCATTTTCCAGACAGTTCCGTCAATATCGGTAATTTCTGAAACAGGAATTCCTTTATTCAGGCGGTCTGCGATTTCAAGTATCTGGAGTTCTCCCATTCCGTAAACAAGAATGTCTGCAGGGGCGTCGGCAAGAATGGACTGGCGGACTTTGTCAGACCAGTAATCGTATTGTGCAAAACGTCTAAGTGATGCTTCAATTCCGCCAATAATGCGGGGAACATCCGGATATGCCTCCCTCAGGCGGTTGGAATATACCAGGGTTGCCCTGTTTGGACGAAGCCCGGGCTTGTTTCCGGGAGAGTACGCATCATCATGGCGCAGCCTCTTTGACGGGGTGTAGTTGCTGACCATTGAATCGGTGTTTCCGGCACTGATTGCAAAAAACAGGCGTGGTTTTCCAAGTTTCTTGAAATCTTCCACGTTCTCCCATTCTGGCTGGGATATGACTCCTATCCTGTAACCTGCATCTTCAAGTACCCTGCCTATTATGCTTGTTCCAAAACCCGGGTGGTCCACATAGGCATCACCTGTTACTATGATAACATCAAGCTCATCCCATCCTCTTTTTTTAGCCTCTTCAAGGCTCATGGGGAGAAACCTGGAAGGGTCAGCTTTTTTGTTTCTCTTAATTTTTTTATTTTTCATGTTTTATCCTTAGAGCAGCATGCTTTTTGACATGCGCAGGGAGAATTGGATCTGCGTGTTAACGTCATTTGAAGTTACTTCGCCATGTCCCGGGTAAAGTGTTCTGACATCAAGCTTAATTAACTTGTTAATTGACTCTGTCATATCTGTCCGGTTTCCGGTTTCAAAATCTGTCCTTCCAATACTTCCGTTAGGAAAAACAGTGTCTCCTGAAAACAAAGATTTTGATTTTTCCTCATACAGGCAAATGCCACCTGGGGTATGACCCGGAGTATGGATTACTTCAAGTTCTTCATCATTGCCTATGGGAATCCTGTCTCCTTCTGCAAGTATCATGTCAGGGACAATTGCCGGGGCTTTGTCTCCGAACATGGCTGCAACAGTCGTTACATCACTTTTCAGAAGCGGAGCATCATCTTTGTGGATAGCTATTTTTGCACCACTTGCTTCTGCTATCTGCTTTGCTGAAGCAGTGTGGTCATAGTGGCAGTGGGTGAGTATTATCAGTTCAAGATCATTAATGCCCATTTCAGCACTGATGGCTTCTATGATTCCTTCAGTGCTCATTCCTGCGTCTACAAGCACTTTATTATTAATGAGATATGAATTGGCATCGTATAGTCCGATGTTTATATGTTTAACCTGCATGTTGATTCACCTGTGGATAAATGGAATGGATTCAGAGTTCAAATGCCCTGCGGGTATTTTGTACTGTTGCCCTAGCAACTTCTTCCTCATCTATGTCCTTAAGACCTGCAATAACCGCAACAGAGTCACGTACAAATGCCGGTTCGTTTCTTCCTTTTCTCGGGGAAAGGTATGGGCTGTCTGTCTCAATAAGCATATTTTCCAGCGGTAAATTCTTTGCAATTGACTTGTGGTGTTCTGAGAAGCATACAAGGGTAGGTACTGAGACATAGTGTCCTGCATCGACTATGTTTTTCATTGTTTCAAGGGAGCCACCGAAGCAGTGAAACACAACTCTGTCAAGGTGCTTTGTCATTTCAAGTGCCAGGTCTTCGCCGTCCTTCCATGTATAACAAGGGTCTTGTTATACTTTTCAGCTATATCAATTACTTTTTTGAAGACTTCCTGCTGCTTTTTTCTCCCGGCATCCGTTTTGCAGTAGAAAAAGTCAAGTCCTGCCTCACCAATTCCTATTACTTTTTCAGCATTGCGTTCCATCTGTGAAAGTATCTGCTTAATTTTTTCTTCGCTGGCTTCAGGAACCATCTGCGGGCTGAGGCCAAGGGTTGCATGAATATATTCGTATTTTCTGGCAAGTTCCAGGGAATTTGCATTGGTTTTGTAATCAATGCCGGAGTTTATCATTTTGATGACCCCGGTATTTTTGGCCCTTTCAATGGTCTCATGCCTGTCCCTGTTGAATTTCGGAAAATCAAGGTGACAATGAGAATCAATTACTTCATAGTTCATGTGTATCCAGTTATAATCTTATTATATAGATATGGATCTGATTCATCTTTAACCGGGAGTCATTGAAGAAAGACGTCCTGTAGTAAAAGGTGATTTTAAGCAACTCAAAAAAAGAAATAAAAAAAGAGAAGAATTGTACACTGCTTTTTTGGAGTGCACTTTTTCTTCAGCTTACACAATTATAGACTCAGCCCTATCTGCTTCCAGATCAAAATCATCATCAAGGAAATCAGGAGGCTGTATGTTTGTTGTGTATTCAGGAATTATTGTTTCTGCTTTCCTTGTTTCATCTATTTTGAATCTGGAAATAGTTGTCATAAGGTTCTCAGCCATTCCGGAAAGTACCTGTGCGGATTGAGCAAGCTCCTGCATGGTAGCAGTCTGTTCCTCAATGGCAGCAGTTGTATTTTCCGTACTGGATGCAGATTCATGTGAAATAGTAGCTACTTCATCAATTGAAGATGATATTTCCTGAATTGATGCAGCCTGTTCCTGGGCTGCTGCAGCAATGTCCTGAACCATTTTTCCAATGGAAATTCCTGATTCCACTACTTTATCTATGACACTTGCAGCTTCATTAAGTGCTTCTGAACCATTTGATACTTCTTCGGTACCATGTTGCATGGATTCAACTGTATTGTTTGTGCCGGATTGGATTTCATGAATCAGGTCTTCTATCTGGCTGGCGGCATTACCTGAGTTTTCTGCAAGTTTTCTTACTTCATCTGCAACGACTGCAAAACCACGTCCATGCTCGCCTGCGCGTGCAGCTTCAATGGCAGCGTTTAGTGCCAGCAGGTTTGTCTGGTCTGCGATGTTAGTGATTAGACTGACAATTTCCCCAATTTGCTTGGATTTGCTATCCAGATCCATGATAGCTTCAGCTGAATCTGAAGTTGCCATTTTTATGTTTCCCATCTTGCCCAGCAGGTCTTCTGTGATCATTCCAAGGCTGCCGATGATGTCATTGCAATGTGCTGCATCATCTGCAGCTCTTTGCGAGATGCTGGCTACCTCCTGAACTGCTTCAGTCAGATCAAACATTATCTTTGCAGTTTCTTCTGCTTTTGATGACTGGACTGTTGCTCCCTTTGAAACTTCTACAACGGTATTTGAAATTTCAGTTGTAGCCGCGGATATCTCTTCTGATGAAGCGGATATTTCTTCTGCTGTGCTTGCAAGAAGGGAAGAACTTGTACGTATGTCACCAATTAGTTCCTTAAGACTGCCGAGCATTTTCCGGACAGAATCAGTTAAATGGCCGATTTCATCGTTTGAATTGTTTTCAATCTCAACAGTCAGATCACCATCTGCAATTTTTTCTGTAACGCCAACAATGTATTTTATAGGGCTTGTAATGGTTCGGGAGAAGTAGTAGGCAACTACCGAAACAATAATTCCGAAAATCAGGATACTTGAGATATAGACGTAACCAAGCGTTGTAACTGTTGCCATTGCCTCGGATTCATCTATTTCTGCAAGGAGCACCCAGTTGAAATGATCAAATTCTATCAGTGTGTATGAACTGAGTACTGACACACCGCGGTAGTCATCAAATATTTTAGTGTCATCCTTTCCTGCAAGACCTTCAGTAACTCCCAGCGTATCAATCTCTTTTACAAGGATTGTGGCGTCCTGCTCAAATCTTGAATCGGATCTCATCAGTTTATCTTCCCCGACAAGATATGTTTCGCCGGTTTCACCCAGACCGCTGCGCTCATTCATTATGGCATCGATTGCCTCAACAGACATCTGGAATGCAAGAACACCTATTTTATTTCCGTTTTCGTCATGTACCGGGCCTGCAATAAACATGGCAGGTTCGTCAGAGGGTTCATACATTTCCATATCAACATATGATATTTCGCTGTTTCCAAGCTTGTATGCACTTGCAAGGTTTGAATTACTGTATTGCCCATTTACCAGGTTGGTACCAAGGTCTGCTTCTTTTGCAACGGTGTAAACGATATTTCCTTCAGTGTCTATCAGGAACAGATCATAGTACCCGAATTCGGTTATGAGATCTTCCATAAGGGGGCTGTATTCAGCATCCAGTGCTTTCCATTCAGCACTACCTGTTCCTCCTTTGAAAGCTTCTGCAAAAAGTGGAAGGCTTTCCACTACTGCCGGGTCTTCTGAAAAGATGTATACTTCGCTCTTTTTCTGGTCAAAATAATCTTCAATCTGGTTTGTTTTTATGGCTTTAATCGCAGTAAGTTTCTCAAAGGCATCTTCCTGCAAAGCTACACTTGCCTGCGAATAGCTTATGGCCGAAACAAGTAATAGGGGTATCAAGCTTAATGCTAGCATTATAGCAATTAATTTTCTTTCAATATTCATATTTTTAAAAAGATCCACTCTTTTCCTCTCCCTTCTTTATAATTAGAAATAGCGTCTTTTAGCTCAGACATTAAGTTACAATTACGTAGTATAGTAAATATACAAATACTTTTATATATAAATTTTCAGTGATGGGAAATATTCTCAGAATATCTGCTGCATTTATTATTACAGTTTGCAGGAAAGAATGTGGAGCAAGTCTGCTATAAATTTCTGATCAAATAAAAGGAAGTGGACCGTTTAAAACGGTCCAAATATCAATTGGGTTATTCCATATTCCATAGCTTCTTTTATCAAGAAGCAGGTTTATGGCGGTAACCAGGGCATCCACGGATGCTGTGGCTATATCTGCACTGGCGGATTGTGCGCTTGCTACGCGACCTTCCTCATCCTGTACTGATATGGTTACCTCTGCGAGTGCGTCACTACCTCCGGTGATTGCCTCGAGGCTGAAATCACGCACTTTTACTTTGGTATACTCGCCTATCATGAGTTCAACTGCTTTTAGTGCAGCATCTATCGGACCTACGCCATAGTTGGACGCAACAGCTTCCTGGTCCCCGATCTTTGACCTTACAACAGCTGTTGGTGTTGTGAGGTTACCTGTCATGACAGAGAATTCCTTAAGGACAATGGTTTCACTTCCCAGATTCTTTCCAAGGACTGCTGAGGCAACCGCCCGAAGGTCGGCATCACATATGCGCTTACCTTTGTTTGCTATGTCCTTGATCCTGGCAAGAATTTCATCCAGTTGCTCATCTGATGTCTCGATTCCCATTTCTTCCAGGGATTTCTTAACAGCATGTCTTCCTGCATGTTTTCCTATGACTATGCGCCGCTTGTGACCTACCATTTCAGGAGTCATGATTCCAGGTTCGAAAGTATCGGATTTTTCGAGTACTCCGTGGGTGTGTATGCCAGACTCGTGGGCAAATGCATTGTCTCCTACGATTGGTGTGTTTGCAGGCATGTGTATGCCTGTGTAGTTTTCAACCATTTTCGCAGTTTCAAGCATGTATTCTGTTTTGATGTTTGTTTTTGCACCGTATATTGAATGAAGGCACATTACGACTTCAGCGAGGTTTGCATTACCTGCACGCTCGCCAATTCCATTTACAGTAACCTGTATCTGGCTGGCACCGGCTTCAGCTGCCATAAGGCTGTTTGCAACTGCTATTCCAAAATCGTTGTGGCAGTGAACATCAATTGGGATGTTTACGTGAGCGTTGATATTCTTTATAAGCTCGTACATTGATGAAGGAGACATTACACCTACGGTATCAGGTACGTTTAGTATGTCGCAGCCTGCATCTTCCACGGCTTTGTACACTTCTATCAGATAGTCAAGATCGGTCCTTGTGGCATCCATTGCTGAGAACATACACTTTGCGCCGTGATCCTTGATGTACTCAACAGCATCTACTGCCATTGCAAGTACTTCTTCCCTGCTTTTCTTTATAGTATGTATTCTCTGGATGTCAGAGGTTGATACAAATGTGTGCACCATATCAACGTTACAATCTATACATGCATCCAGATCTTTGGTAAGGACGCGGGCAAGACCACAGACATCGAGACTCAGACCTTCGTTGGCTATGGCTCTTACATTTTGCTTTTCGCCCTCCGAAGATACTGGGAAACCGGCTTCGATCACATCAACACCAAGCTTGTCCAGTTGACGGGCAATCCTGAGTTTTTGATCGTTGGTGAGTGAGACGCCAGGCGTTTGTTCACCGTCGCGCAGTGTCGTGTCAAAAATAGTCTTGTGTTTATCTATAAGCGGTTTATCGCTGTAAAAAGCGATCCCTCAGTTCTACGGTTGAATTCATATTAATCACTCCGCCTTGTAATTGATGATATAAATATTCTCCGCAAAGAAGATGAATATTTCTATTAATATGTTTCATGGAGGGGATAATAATGCGTTCTCCCGTAACGTTTATATAGTAAGCTTGTTATGTAAGGGTGCTCGCGAGGAGCCGGGTGATGCGGTCACTGCATCACGAAAATAAGCTCATCGCAGAGTAGAAGATGAAGTATCAATTTCATTTCATCATGGCAGGTGTTTACAAAGGTTCATCCTTTGCCTCCGAATCTGTTGATTCGGAAGGTATATATAGAATGATGTCCTTTGAAGGAGTCCGCGCAAATCGCGCGAAAACACTTACAATCACCGCCTTATAACAAGTGGAGACAGAAGTTTTTTCTGTCTGACGTTGGATTTGGCAGTTCGGTTAATTCTGACCGGTAGTGTATAACTACTAACTATAAGGAATTAACCAAACATGTGCATAAAGGAAATAAAACTCTCATGAAGAGTTCTTTCCGACTGATTCCTTAAATGACTTCCAAAATAAACAATACTTTGTGTGTGGATTAACTATAATTCTGGTTGATCCTGCCAGAGGTCACTGCTATCAGTATTCGACTAAGCCATGCGAGTCAAATGTTTTTCGTAAACATGGCGTACTGCTCAGTAACACGTGGATAATCTGCCCTAAGGTCAGGCATAACTCCGGGAAACTGGTGATAATACCTGATATGTCACAGACACTGGAATGTTCTGTGACCAAAAGTTCCGGCGCCTTAGGATGAATCTGCGGTCTATCAGGTAGTAGTGGGTGTAATGTACCTACTAGCCTACGACGGATACGGGTTGTGAGAGCAAGAGCCCGGAGATGGATTCTGAGACATGAATCCAGGCCCTACGGGGCGCAGCAGGCGCGAAATCTTTACAATGCGGGAAACCGCGATAAGGGGATACTGAGTGCCAGCATATTATGTTGGCTGTCCACCTGTATAAACAGCAGGTGTTAGCAAGGGCCGGGCAAGACCGGTGCCAGCCGCCGCGGTAACACCGGCGGCCCGAGTGGTGGCCACTATTATTGGGTCTAAAGGGTCCGTAGCCGGTTTGATCAGTCTTCCGGGAAATCTGACAGCTCAACTGTTAGGCTTCCGGGGGATACTGTCAGACTTGGGACCGGGAGAGGTAAGAGGTACTACAGGGGTAGGAGTGAAATCTTGTAATCCTTGTGGGACCACCAGTGGCGAAGGCGTCTTACCAGAACGGGTCCGACGGTGAGGGACGAAAGCTGGGGGCACGAACCGGATTAGATACCCGGGTAGTCCCAGCCGTAAACGATGCTCGCTAGGTGTCTGGGATGGTGCGACCGTTTCAGGTGCCGCAGGGAAGCCGTGAAGCGAGCCACCTGGGAAGTACGGCCGCAAGGCTGAAACTTAAAGGAATTGGCGGGGGAGCACTACAACGGGTGGAGCCTGCGGTTTAATTGGACTCAACGCCGGAAAACTCACCTGGGGCGACAGCAATATGTAGGTCAGGCTGAAGGTCTTACCTGAATCGCTGAGAGGAGGTGCATGGCCGTCGTCAGTTCGTACTGTGAAGCATCCTGTTAAGTCAGGCAACGAGCGAGACCCGTGCCCACTGTTGCCAGCATATCCTTCGGGATGATGGGTACTCTGTGGGGACCGCTGGTGCTAAACCAGAGGAAGGTGCGGGCTACGGTAGGTCAGTATGCCCCGAATCTCCAGGGCTACACGCGGGCTACAATGACCGGGACAATGGGTCCCTACCCCGAAAGGGGTTGGTAATCTCATAAACCCGGCCGTAGTTCGAATTGAGGGCTGTAACTCGCCCTCATGAAGCTGGAATCCGTAGTAATCGCGTTTCAATATAGCGCGGTGAATACGTCCCTGCTCCTTGCACACACCGCCCGTCAAACCACCCGAGTGAGGTATGGGTGAGGGTATGGACTAGTGCCGTATTCGAACCTAAATTTCGCAAGGGGGGTTAAGTCGTAACAAGGTAGCCGTAGGGGAATCTGCGGCTGGATCACCTCCTAAGCAAGATAGGCAAAAAGCCTATCACCACTTACCGGTCAGAAATCGAAAAACTGTCAGATTCAAGAAAAAAAGGCAAGATTCAATAAGTGAATCTTCTATGGGCTTGTAGATCAGTTGGAAGATCGTCGCCTTTGCAAGGCGAAGGCCCAGGGTTCGAATCCCTGCAAGTCCATTATTAGTGCACCTGGAGAGTAATGTCTCCGGGGAAGGATGAAGCGGTTGAAGCAACAACAATCGCAATGATGTCGTGTATATGCATGCATATATCAGACGCTCACTGGACAAAGTGAGATGGACTCTGGTAAATATGCTTTCAGGTGGATGGCTCGGCTCAAGAGCTGATGAGGGACGTGCCAAGCTGCGATAAGCCTGGGGTAGGTGCATGGAGCCTATGAACCCAGGATTTCCTAATGGGTCTTCCTAACACATTTTGTGTGTTGATCATCTATGATCGGGAACGCCCCGAATTGAAGCATCTTAGTAGGGGCAGGAAAAGAAATCGAAGAGATGCCGTTAGTAATGGCGAATGAACACGGTAAAGTTCAAACTGAATCCCACTGGTAACAGATGGGAGATGTGGTGTTATAGGTTTTTTCTAAAGATCCCCCTTGATTGAAGTTTAACTTTTCTGGAACGTTAGACCGTAGAGTGTGATAGTCACGTAAACAACAATCAAAGGATCTGGTTTATAACCTGAGTAGCGTGAGTTGGAATTCTCGCGTGAATTTGGGAGGCACCAACTTCCAAAACTAAATACTCCTTGAGACCGATAGCGAACTAGTAGGGTGACCGAAAACTGAAAAGTACCCCAAGAAGGGAGGTTAAAAGTGCCTGAAACCTGGAAGCGATGGAGCGATATGGCGTTAAAGGATCTTTATTACGAAGGAAACAGTCGCGAGGCTGCAGTACGGGTAATATTGCCAATGTCATATCTTACGTTTTGAAGAACGGGCCAGGGAGTATATTCAAATGGCGATGGCTAACTCAAAAAGGAAGCCGAAGCGAAAGCAACATGCTCGCAGCCGTAAGGCGAGGAGCGACGTATACAAGTGCGTGGAGTCATTAGGATATGACCCGAAGCCGGGTGATCTAGGCGTGGGCAGGTTGAAGCGTGGCGAAAGCTACGTGGAGGACCGCAAGCGGTATTGATCTGCAAATCATTCGTGTGACCTGCGTCTCGGAGTGAAAGGCTAATCTAACCCGGCATCAGCTGGTTCCTTTCGAAACATGTCGTAGCATGACCTAACTGGAGATAGTCGGTGAAGTAGAGCACTGATTGGTGGTCCCGGGGAAGAAATTCCTCAGCCGCTTGTCAAACTCCAAACTCACCGTCGTCGAAGAAGGTTGGAGTCCGGACTACTGGGGTAAGCCTGTAGTCCGTAAGGGAGACAACCCAGCCCGTGGTTAAGGTCCCTAAGTGTCGACTAAGTGTTAATACTAAAGGGCGTCCTAAGCCCTAGACAGCTGGAAGGTTAGCTTAGAAGCAGCTATCCTTTAAAGAGTGCGTAACAGCCCACCAGTCGAGGTTTGGGGCCCCGAAAATGGACGGGGCTCAAGTCGACCACCGATACCACGGAGTACCGTAAGGTAATCTTGTAGAAAGGCGTTGCGTTCGGGCAGAAGCAGGGCTGTGAAGTCCTGTGGACCGTGCGGAAACGAAAATCCTGGTAATAGTAACAGCATAGATAGGTGAGAATCCTATCCGCCGAAGGGGCTAGGTTTCCTCGGCAATGATCGTCAGCCGAGGGTTAGTCGGTCCTAAGACGTACCGTAATTCGAGTACGCCGAAAGGGAAACAGGTTAATATTCCTGTACCTCATGACAATGAAACCAACGTTTTTGGGCAGGCCAAGCGGCGCCGTCGCGCCGTCTAAGCACCGAATCCTGTGGAGAGCCGTAATGGCGAGAAGCAGGCGAATGTGTTATGGCGAAAGTTGGCTGCACCCGGGAACCCGTGAAAAGGAAGTTATGGGTCCGTACCGAGAACTGACACAGGTGCCCCTAGCTGAAAAGGCTAAGGCGTGTCGGAAATAATTTGGCTAAGGGAATTCGGCAAATTAGCTCCGTAACTTCGGGAGAAGGAGTGCCTGCTGTGTAGACAGCAGGTCGCAGTGACAAGAGAGCTCTAACTGTCTAATACCAACATAGGAGATCGCAAACCCGTAAGGGCTAGTACGATCTCTGAATCCTGCTCAGTGCAGGTACCTGAAAACCCGTTTCAACGGGACGAAGGGCCTGTAAACAGCGGGGGTAACTATGACCCTCTTAAGGTAGCGTAGTACCTTGTCGCTTAATTGGCGACTCGCATGAATGGATCAATGAGAGCTCTACTGTCCCTAGCCAGAGTCCGGTGAAGCTTACTTTCTAGTGCACAGTCTAGAGACCTCTAGGGGGAAGTGAAGACCCCGTGGAGCTTTACTGCAGCCTGTCGTTGGGTTGTGATTTTGGATGTACAGTGTAGGTAGGAGACGTCGAAGTCGGTGCGCCAGCATCGATGGAGTCGCCATTGGGACACTACCCTTCTGAAATTACGACCCTAACTCCGAGAGGAGGACCCCGATAGGTGGGCAGTTTGCCTGGGGCGGGACGCCCTTGAAAAGATATCAAGGGCGCACAAAGGTTGACTCAAGTGGGTCGGAAACCCACTGAAGAGTGCAAGAGCATAAGTCAGCCTGACGTTATTCAGCACAGTAGTGGATGACGAGACGAAAGTCGGTTCTAGCGAACTTTTGAGCTCGCTTGGTGCGAGCCAAAAATGACAGAAAAGTTACCCCGGGGATAATTGAGTTGTTGCCGGCAAGAGCACATATCGACCCGGCAGCTTGCTACTTCGATGTCGGTTCTTTCCATCCTGGCCGTGCAGCAGCGGCCAAGGGTGAGGTTGTTCGCCTATTAAAGGAGATCGTGAGCTGGGTTTAGACCGTCGTGAGACAGGTCGGTTACTATCTACTAGAGGTGTCTGTGGTCTGAGGGTAAGCTACTTTTAGTACGAGAGGAACAGAGTAGCGGCGCCACTGGTGTATCAGTTGTCCGACAGGGCATTGCTGAGCAGCTACGCGCTAAGGAATAAGAGCTGAATGCATCTAAGCTCGAAATCTGACTTGAAAAGAGACCACTTTAAGGATTCCGGTAAAAGACCGGTTTGATAGGGTCGGGATGTACGCACCAAGGCAACGAGGTGTTAAGTCCGCGGCTACTAACTATCCGTGCCTGTCTGTCTTGCTTTGTCCAGGCGAAATCTGATATGTGTATGTGAAGTATATACGATACAAAAGGTAAGCTATAAATATAATGGATTCATTCATGAATCGCTTATTGCCAAGGTGGCGGAGCGGCTACGCAATCGCCTGCAGAGCGATTCCATTCCAGTTCGAATCTGGACCTTGGCTTATACCTTTATCAATTCATTATGAGTGAGTTTGGCGGCCATAGCGGCAGGGTGATTCCTGTACCCATCCCGAACACAGAAGATAAGCCTGCCAGCGTTCCATACTGTACTAAAGTACGAGAGTCTTTGGGAACTACGGATCGCTGCCAACTCACTCATTCAAATAACTAACTCTTTTTTAATGAAATTTTTATAAAATACGGGAAGTTACGGATTATTTATTAACTTAAATCTAAAATCTTCTTCCATAATTACTTGATTTTTGTTTTGTCAAAGTTAACTAAAAAGTGTCTACTGATTTTTATTCTACATTATTATATTATATGACAAGTATACTCAAAAGCACCTTTATAGAATAAGAAACCTAAAGAGTATGTTTCTCTCTTGTTCAAAAAAGGGCTCAATAGCCCTTGTTTCTTTTTTAGTTTTCTCTCTGTTTAAGTTATTCAAGCATTTCTAAACAGGTATTGCCAATATTTACATCGAAAATAATTATACATATAGGCACCAATGTTCACAGGAACATGACTGTGGGGAATCAAATGAAAGAATATGATCTGATTGTAATTGGCTCCGGCTCCGGTATGAACTATGTAAATGCAATACTGGATGCAGATCCGGAAATGAAAGTTGCACTTATAGACAAAGATGAACCAGGAGGCATTTGTCTTACAAGGGGCTGCATACCCTCGAAAATGCTTCTCTATCCTGCCGGTCTTGTCAGGGAAATAGGAATTGCAGGCAATTTCGGTATCAAGGCTTCAATTGAAAATATAGACTTTAAGGCAGTAATGCAAAGGATGCAAAGTTCAATATCTCAGGATATTGAAGGTATCAGGCACAGTTACACTCATCTTCACAGGATGGATTTCTACAATGAATCAGCTGAGTTTGTCTCTCACTATACAATGAAAGTTGGCGAAGAGACAATAACAGCTAAAATGATATTTTTGTGTACAGGATCAAAACCTGCCATTCCTCCTGTAAAAGGACTCGAAGAAGTAGATTATCTTACAAGTGATGATGTTCTGAAACTCACAGAACTTCCGGAAAGTCTGGCTATTATTGGTGGAGGCTACATAGCTGCAGAATACGGACATTTTTTCTCAGCCATGGGCTCAAAGGTTACTATAATTGGAAGAAATGCAAGGATAATACCGGAAGAAGAACCGGAGGTTTCCACTCTTGCAAAGAGAATGATGTCTGAGTACATGGATATTCTTACTAACTGTGAAGTAGTTGAAGTTAAATCCTCTGCAGATGGGAAAGTTGTCATAGCAAAAGACCGCGAAACAGGCGAGGAAAAAGAAATCACTGCATCTGCAATACTTGTGGCAACGGGCAGGAGTCCTAACACTGACATCCTCAAACCTGATCTTGGTGGAATTGAAACAGATAAACATGGCTGGATTAAGGTTAATGAACACCTTGAGACAAGCTCAAAGAATGTCTGGGCATTTGGGGATGCCAATGGTACATATCTTTTCAAGCATGTTGCAAACCATGAATCAAGTGTTGTTTACTACAATGCAATATTGAAAAAGAAAATAAAGGCAGACTATCATGCAGTTCCATATGCGGTTTTCTCATATCCTGAAATTGCCGGTGTCGGAATGGCGGAAAGGCAGGCTGTTGAGAAATATGGTGAAGACAATATTAAAATTGGTTTCTATCGATTCCAGGAAACTGCAAAGGGTGTTGCTATGTCTCTTGGAGACGAGTTTGTAAAAGTTATTTTTGAAGGACAAACACAGAAAATCCTTGGTGCCCATATTATAGGACCTGAAGCTTCGGTGCTCATCCACCAGATAATTCCTCTCATGTACACCGAAGGTCAGGATGCCAGTCCGATAATGTATGCAATGGATATTCATCCATCACTTAGCGAGGTCATAAAAAGAGCATTCTACTCAAGGATGCCTCCTCTGGAGTATCATATGATAATGCAGGCATATGGACTTGAAGAAGCTGAATAATTATTGAAATAAAAAGAATAAGAAGAGAGAACTTAGTTCTCTCCTATCCATTCACTTACTTTTCAGGATTTGCATCTACCCATTTCTGAGCAGCTTCTTCTTCTGACATGCCATCTGCAAGATCTGACATAACGGACTGGATATCATCATGGGTCCAGTTGAATCTGCCTATGATTGCATAGAGTTCTGGATCATCTTCAAGTCCTACTCTTGCGAGGGTTTCAACGTGGTCCGCTTCGCCGTAGATACCATTTGGATCTTCAAGGTATTTCAGGTCAAAGCTGTTGAATGCCCAGTGGGGTGACCAGAGTGTGACAACTACCCATTCCTCATCATCTATTGAACTCTTAAGTTCAGCAGTCATACCAGCGCTGCTGCTTGGAACAAGCTCGTAATCAAGACTGTAATTCTCAATAGCTGTTTCTGTTGTCGACATAATTCCAGCTCCGGGGTCAATACCTATGATCTCACCATCGAACTGTTCCTTGTTGTCGTTAAGTTCTTCGATTGAATCAATTGTCACATATGTTGGGACAACAAGACCGATACGACAGTCTTCAAGGTTCACTGCAACACTGTCAATGTCATCTCCATAGGTTTCCCAGTAGTTCTTCTGAGTCTGTGGGAGCCATGCTGAGGTTGTAAAATCGAACTGGCTGTCTGCAAGTCCCTGATAGAGTGCGCCTGCATCAACAGCAATTATCTCTACATCATAGCCTGCCTCTTCAAGGACAAGTTTCATGACATTGGTGCTGGCAATTTCCCCGTCCCAGAGTACATAGCCAATAGTTGCTTCTTTTGTAACACTTGTTTCTTCGTCTGTTCCTGTAGCTTCGTTTGTTCCCTCATCAGCACAACCACTTACCATGACAAGCATAGCAAGCATAATTAATACTGAGAGGACTTTTATTTGTCTTTTCACTTAATCACAACATTTTATTATTTTATACTAAAACCATATGGTTTGTAAATATGAAAAAGAGAACCTGCTTACTTCTTTGGAGTCAGGTTCTGTGTCAGTCTGTCAAGTACGATGGCAATTATCACAATTGCAAGACCTGCCTCAAATCCCTGTCCGATATCAACCCTCTGGATACCAACAAGTACCTGATATCCCAGTCCACGTGCTCCAATCATAGCTGCAATAACTACCATAGAAAGCGATAGCATAATGCACTGGTTCACACCTGCCATTATGGTTGGAAGCGCAACCGGCAGCTCGACTTTAAAAAGCTTCTGCATTGGTGTAGTTCCAAATGCAGTTGCAACCTCCTGCAATTCAACAGGGACCTGTCTGATACCAAGATTTGTCAGACGAATTGCAGGCGGCATTGCCGAACACAATAGTTGCAACAAGTCCCGGGACATTTCCCAGTCCAAAGAATATGACCGCAGGGATAAGATACACAAAAGGGCATAGTCTGCATGAAATCAAGGATAGGTTTGGTAACATGGAAAGCGGTCTCATTCTTGGCAGCAAGGATTCCAGTTGGAATTCCTATCAATAAAGCCACTAAAGCAGATGATAGCACCAGTGCTATGGTCTCCATGGAAAGTTGCCACAGGCCTCATGCTATCTATAAGCAAATCCAATCGCAGTTCCGACTGCAAGTTTTGTGTTTTTCTTTGAGACCAGAAATACAAGTACTGTAACAAGTATGATGAATACGATAGGTGGCAGGAACAATAACATATCCTTGAATCCGGATATGAGCATATCGATGAACTCACTGAAGATATCCATCAAAAAACCGAAATTGTCATTAAGCCAGTAAATTCCTGTTTCTACTGTTTCCCCTATGGGAAGTTCAGGCAAGACCATCTTGATCGTCCTCCTTGATAGCCAGGGCACCAAGTATGCTGCCTCTGACAATAACTCCTATGAGTTTCTTATTTTCATTAACCACTGCAAGAGGGCATGTACACCCGGACATCATAGGAATGATGTCCCTGACCGGTACATCAGGTTTCACAGACAGGACCTCTGAAATCAGTACATCCCTGATAGCTTTCTTCTCCTTAGCTGCCCTGGCAGCATCATCAACATAGAGTATTCCATGCACTATTTTGTCAGGGTCAACGACAAATATGGAGGAAAGTCCATGCTTTTTCATATGCTGTAGTGCAATTTCAGGTCCTGAGTTTATCGAGACTACAGGATCAGGTCTTTTCATCACGTTCTCAGCAGTAAGTATTTTTGTCCTGTCAACGCCTGCAACAAATTCAGAAACGTAATCATCTGCAGGATTCGTTAGTATCTCTTCTGCAGTTCCTATCTGGGCTATAATGCCATCTTTCATAATAGCAATTCTATCACCGAGTTTTAGTGCTTCGTCAAGGTCATGGGAAACAAAAACAATGGTTTTTTTCATCTTGTTCTGAAGTGCAAGTAATTCATCCTGCATTTCAGACCTTATTAAAGGATCAAGTGCACTGAATGCCTCATCCATCAGCAGAACATCAGGGTCTGTGGCCAGTGCCCTTGCAAGTCCGACTCTCTGCTGCATTCCTCCGCTTAATTGTGCGGTTTTACTGTATTCATATCCCTTGAGTCCGACTTTGGAAATTGCTTCTTCGGAACTGGTATATCTTTCATCCTTCGATACTCCCTGTATTTCCAGTCCGAAAGCAACATTATCAATAACCGTCCTGTGGGGCAAAAGCGCAAAACTCTGGAAAACCATGCTCATTTTATTTCTTCTGGCTTCCCTGAGTTCTTTGTCGTTCATGGTGGCAATATCATCACCATCAATCAGGATATGTCCGTCACTTGGTTCTATTAATCGGTTCAGGCAGCGTAAAAGAGTAGATTTTCCCGAACCGGAAAGGCCCATAAGTACGAAAGTTTCACCTTCGTAAACATCAAAACTGACATCATAAAGACCAACGGTCTGTTTTGTTTTTTCAAAGATTTCCTGTTTGGAAGCTCCCTTTTCAATCAGGGAAATTGCTTTCCGGGGGTTTTTACCAAATATTTTGATTAGGTTGCGGACTTCTATCTTCTTTTTTCTATGAATTGTAATACCTCAATTGAAAAAAATTATTAGAATTATTCGTCTTTAGTTCTGATTAGATGACACTCATATTAATCTATCGTTTCCATTTGCCAAAATAGTTTCATTTTGTCATATTTTTCAAAAAATAAAAACCATAAATGAACGTTTCTGGATATTATATAATTAGCAAGCACACATCCAAATTATCTTTTAGCCTGGATTATTTTTGGCAAAAGAAACTGGTTACAGTAATCTGAAATACCTATAAAAAGAAGGAAATTGACCTTTATATAATATCTAATTTTATGCCCACATTGACTTCAAAGTATCAAGTACATCCTGTGAAATGAAGAACCTGACATCATCGAGAGGGATTTGTACGTTACCGTTGAAAGTAATCATAATTACCGGGTTTTCAGGTCAAGTTGTATCGAGTTCCCACTTGCCGGCAAATGCATCGTCAATATCAACATACTCTTCATCATCTACGTTGCCATTTCCCGGTTTGCTTGCCTCAAGGAGATCTACAGCATCCTGTGGAATGAATACTTTTCCATTACCGTTGTCAGCTTTTGGTGCGTATACAACAACACCTTCGAGATCGATTTTCTCCGCCATCAATGGTCATTACGTCCTTGTTTACAGGAAGTTCAGCAATAAGTCCATTGTATTTGATTACAAGTACAGGGTTTGCTTCATCTGTGGTGTCAATCTCCCACTTCCGGGAATGCTTCTTCAACGTCGACAAAGAGTTCTTCACTCACACAGTCAAGCTCAAAACCAAATGCATCAGCTACACATGTTGCAAGTTCAGTGTTATCGAAAAGACCTATTGGTCTGTCAGGACCATATGACCAGAGAGGTACATCTCCTCCAGCGTGTCCTCCAGTGGTCCATCCAATGTCGGCACTGTTTCCTGTGTTCCTGAGCGGATCTATTAGTTCTTCTACTGTAAGGTCAGTGTAGGATGTGCTGTAGTTTCCAATTGTCATACCACCGGTGTTGTGGTCAGGGAACACAAGTACGAGTGTGTGTCCGTTTTCCTCAGCAAAGTCAACAGCCACTTCAACAGCTTCACTTGAATGCAAGGAAATCGGTGACCATATATGCAGAGGGTCATTTGCATGTCCTGCCCAGTCAACTCATTGCCTTCAACCATAAGGAAGAATCCGTCCTCGTCCTGTGAGAGCAGTTCAATGACTTTGAGGTCATATCTGCTATAGATGGTTCTTCTTGAACCCCCCACGGTCCATTTCCGGATACATATCTACTTGCAAACATCTCCATACTTTTCCCTGATTCAAGTTTCATCATCTCCTCTTCTGTCTCAACGAACTGGTATCCCTTTTCATCAAGTGCTGCAATGAGGTCTTCTCCGTCTGCGCGCCATGATGCATTGAGGAAGTTTACCTCCGGCAAAGACCACATCTACGTCATTATAAAAACAATCTGTTCAATGATGTCGTGATAGTTTCCCTGTCATCCACGTGAGCAGCAAAACTGCAGGTGTGGCATGTGGTATTTCAGATGTTGCTACAAGACCGGTAGACTTTCCTTCAAGTTTTGCACCTTCAAGAACGGTTGTGCTGGACGTATGGCTCAGCCATATCCTCTGCGTCAAGTGTTGAAAGAAGGTCATCGCTTCTTGGTCCCACACCGACAAATCTTGCTGTGGTTTTTTCACCGGTAGCAAAAGCGGTTCCTGCAGCTGCAGAGCCGGTGATGACTGAGTTTGCCATGTATGTGGACACCATTCCGGTATATGCTGTCAAGCTGGAGTTCTTCTCCACCGTACCATGTATACCGAATGTCCTGTCGCATCCGTCTGGAACCATGACAATAACATTTGATCCTTATGTCGAGTCATTAATGCATGCAATACCCATTGGTACGTTGTCGGTGTCATATGAGCACTGTGGGAAACAAAGCTCCAATTAAAAGAAACTCTGCCAAAATTAGTGTAAATAACAAGTTAATTCTCTTGTCCATAATATCATCCAACCTTTTCCAAGGTTGGCGCCGATGTGTCAGGTTCAGCATTTGTATTTTGCACCAATAGAATATTTAGTTAAAAATTAGCATTCTTCTTATCACTAGGCTATATAAGAACTATTGTGGCAGTATTATTCTACAGACTCCTATAGATATATTTAACTTAATATAAAAAAAGTAAAATAGATTTTGCTTCTTCTTATAAGTTGTTGTAGTACATGACTTTCCCTGCTGAACAATGGCATTTATATCCTCGTCAACAACCGGCCCAGGTGCACCTCTTACCAGAACCGCAGGAACGCTTTCCCCTGCTTCTCCCATTATCAACTGGGCAGCAGATACAAGGTTATCGGCAATTGCTTGGTGGTAATTGTCATTTCTTTTCCAAAAAGGTCATGTACCCCTTGCATCCTCTACGGGAATTATCCCGGATGTTCCAAGGGCAATACCAACACAACCAGTCTCAGGGCTGTGTCCGGCTGTCCCCGACAATGACACCGATATTGCATTTGCATTTCTTTTAATTTCTGCGAATCCTTCCTGCAATTTTCTGCATCTTCAGGAAGAAGAAACTACATGTCCATCAGGTGCGTTAGAACCATCTATCCTGGTATTTGGTGCAAGTGTACTTTGTGATTGTGGGTGCAGCACCGGGAACGCCACCAAATATTTCATCACATCTGAAGTATGAGTTCCATTTCCCTTTTGGGTCAAGCTGGTACTGCCTGTTGCTGTTCCTTTGCTTTCTCTCCAACTTCTATGTCGTCAAGAAAGACAAGCCTGCCTTCAGCTGTTGTAAGGTGGATTCCGCAATTATTAGTATGTCATTGTCCTGGAACTGCATTCCCTGTTTTTCCAGAGAACAGATAATAATCCTGAAATATCATCCCTGGGTTCACTAGTGGTGTGTTTTATGCCAAACATCTGCAAGGATGGGAACGCCTGCATTAGTTATCTCCAGTGTGAGGTAATTTTTCATTATTTTTATGGCACAGTAATCCCCGCACATGGTACAGGGTCCTTCATCAGGACATAGCTGTGAAGGCCCGTCCGGGTCAATTGCAATTTCTGGCCTTCGTCCTGTAGCCCAAAAGAAAGCTTCCTTTGTGGCAAGCATGAGGTCACTGTCGTTTAAACCGTATTTCATGGAATCCCCTATATGTGCTGCTATCCTGAAAGCGATCAATCCCTCACCTGCTGTGGACTGGGTAAAGAAAGATGCTCTGCCGGAGGATATGGTAATGTGCTGTAGTCTGCACTGGCACCACTTGCCATGGGTCTCTACTGCTCCTGCGATATGATCGTGAAAGCTAACTGCATGAGCCAGCTTGGCAGGGATCCGCAACAAATAAAGGGAAGTCAGCTTTTTCTTTATATAATTTTACGGAACCCGGGATATCAGATGCCTGTATGTGACCGCCCATACCATTGATTATTACCTGTACACCCATTTCATTTGCTCTTTTTGCAAGGGCGGCGTTTGTTTCTATTTCCATAAGCTGGGAACTATCTTTTAGGTCATGGATGCATCCGCTTCTCATGGTGTTTCCCAGGGACAGTACTACATCATTTTCCCCAGTATCTGGTATTTCATCAAAATGTTCTATGAATGGGTTTTCACAGTCATTGAGGAGCATAAAACTGCTGGTAAAAGACCCGCCTTTTGATACCATACCCATTATTCCCGTTGTTCCTCAGTGTTTCAAGTATTTTCCTTTCAACACAATGAATAAGTACTGAACTGACTCCTTCATCTACATGCTTCTTCAGGTAAGAAAGATGTCATCAAAAGTGACATTATCCATTCCACACTCAACAATGGTCTGGTAGATATAGGAACAGTTGTGACCGGGAGTTCTGTGTTTTCAAACACCAAGTTTCCTGATGGATGAAATATCTCCACCCATTGATAAATCTGTGATAGTAGCTGCACCATATTTCTGTGCGATTTTTTACCTTCTCTATTTCAGAATCGATCCATAGCTGCGGATGATGTTCCAAGGTTCACATTAATCTTGGTAGCTGCACCTTTGCCTATTGCAACCGGCGTGGGCATCCTTTTCGTGTCATTATTACAAGGTTGCCTTCTGCAACTCTTTCCATTACTAAGTTTTCGGCCCTCTTCTTTTGCAACTTCTTGCCATCTCTGGTGAGGGTGCCGCCTCTGGCATGGTCTATTTGCGTTTTTGTCATTGGTCGTTCTTCCTGATACTGGCCATTTCAAGTATTTTTTGTGTATTCGTATGCTTGCCAATAGGCATTATATGTGCACCACGGCAGAGTTTCCTGAGTTCAGATATGGTTTCGGCGCAAATGGTCATACTTTCTTCAAGTGGCGTTTGATCTTTCCATTATCTGTATTATATCATCAGGTACGCTGGATTCCCGGAATGTTCTGGTTCATGATATCGCGCTATTTTTGCAGATTTCAGGGGGATTACTCCGGCAATAAGAGGTATTTCAATGTCAGTGGTGGATTCCACAAAGACTTCAAATTTAGCAATATCATAGACAGCCTGTGTCTGGATAAAATCAATTCTGCTTTTGCTTTTTTCCTTGAAGCTTCATCATCTGAGCCTTTGACGAATCGGTGTTGGTGACAGCACCAACAACAAACACAGGAGTGAATGCAGTTTGCTTCTGCAAGGTCATAGCCCTGTTTCATCTTATTTATGATTGTAAGAAGCTGAACTGAGTCAAGGTCATAGACCGGTTTTGTTCCCGGATGATCTCCTTTTGTTGTGTGATCACCTGTCATGACACAGATGTTGCTGATACCCATGGCATATGCCCAAGAAGATCGATTGCAGTGCAAGCCTGTTCCGTCCCTGCATGTCAGCTGCATGGATGCTACTTCGTGACTCACTAAGTGCCCTGCTTACTGCCAGTGGATTCATACGCATGATTGCCTTCTGGTTGTCAGTAACATTTATCGCATCAACCCATCCCCTGATAAGCTCTGCATCAGTAAGGACTTCTTTCAGGTCTGTTCCCTTTGGAGGGCTGACCTCTGCTGTAATCAGAAATCTTTGATGTAAGTTTGTCTTTGAAGGTCCGGGACATCGGGGAATTATATGCATGATTGGGTTTTAAAATCATCGCAGCAGTGATTCAAGTTTTTCCTTCAGTAGGAGGTATTTTCTTCTTTTGTTACCTTTTTTATTTTCCAAAAAAGTAATTCATTAGTTTAATTTCAAAACGAAGAATTTAATAAAAGGAAAGATAAAAAAATCAAATATATGAAATCAGCTTCAGAGCCTGGATAAAGCCAAGTGTTAATTGATTTTTGCAAATGACTTTATTGGGTAAGTTTCTCGATGAACCAACAGAAATGTACAATGATGTGTATCAGAATGCCGATACGCTCTGGGATGATGCAGATGGCACTAGATGAAATGACTTGCCGGTGATTTTGAAAATAAACAAACAGAACTCCACAGATTGCCATAAAGGCATGTTGAATTTAGGTGCAGGTGCAGGACCCAATTTGTTGGAATTAACAGAACATGCAGATGAGGTTGTATGTATTGATATCTCCTGACAGGTCTTGAACGAGCCAAGAAAAGACACGGTTCTGTATCATATATTTTGGTGACGCAAGGTGTCTTCCATTTAAAGAGATGTTTTTGACTAAGTGGGAAGGTTCTAGTAATTCTTCATCATATCTCTGAATATAATGATGTTTTTCGTCAATTACAGCATTGTGCAAAAAAAGAAATCATTTTTATGCTTTTTGTTGAACCGGGTATACTAAATCCGCAGGCTTTTGTTGTTAGAAATTTTTTTCCGACACCATTTCATGTTCCTGATGAAAACCATTTGTCCCTTATTCATTTAACAGGGAAATGAAATGTTTTTGGAAAGGGAAGTACAAAAACAAATCATTTCAGTGTCTTGACATATGGTGGAAGTCTTATTATTAAGTTCATTAGTTTAGCAGTTCCTTTTGTAAATTGAAAGAACTGGTTGATAAAATAATTGAAAAGATACCTTTCTTAAGACAATTTGCCGGACAACTGGTAATAGAAGTGAAAATAGAGGTTGAAAGCAAGTAAACCTGCTGTTTTTATAATACTATTTCTCTCATCAAAAAATTTGTCATTATTTCTGTATTATCCTATCTGACTTATAATTTCATTTTAGATAAGGATGCAGGATCATCTGACTTCAAGCAAAGAGCATAATGATCCTGCAGTTGGTACACTGGGTTCCCCACAAGACTCTCTATATTTATGCGGGGATAAATAGTAATTATTTAAGTTATTAAGGAGCAGGCTGTGAGTCCCAACCGTTGAGCGGATTTGATATAAATTATTATCAATATCAAAACTAATCTATTTTTTCATCTGATTTAGCTGGTTGAGTAAATACAGATAAAACAAAGATCCAATTATCCATCCCAATGTGTAAAGGATAGTCTCTTCAGGTGTTTGATTAAGGTCTCCCAACGCTTTCCATAAACCTCTGTACCTATGCATTTGTATTTTTTAAGGTAATATGGAGGTAGAGTGCTACGAACACAATGATGAAGGTGCTGAATAAGATAGGTGCTATGTCCATGTAAACATCTGATTACAGGTTCTTGTCAGGATTAGAATCTGTTTGGTTAAATATTCATGATTTTCCCATTCCCAGGTCTTCAATTCTTGAATCTCCTAAAATGGATGTGTGGGTAATCAAAAAAGATTCTGCATAAAGCCTACAAGTATCACCGGCTTTTCCCTTCAAGAACAAAACTCTTGACTGTAATGGTCTTCTTCCATATATTCCAGTGTAAGAGCCCTTGTACGCCAATTCATAATCCTCATAAAGTGTGCTTCTGGAACTGATATGAATCTCAACAGGCAGTGTTTTTTCAAGACCACGGGGGTGTTCTTTATCGACATACATTAAGTCAAAAGAAAGATTTCCTCTGGTATGAGTTTCATTTATAGGTACACTATCCGTCCACTGCAAGTTGATTATTTTTACATTTTCAGTCATTCCTGCTTCGGGGAACGGGAAGTACCATGCAAGTACCAGAATGAAAATGATTAATACCAGGATACCAAAACCAAAAGCGCTTTTTTCAGCCATCCCATATCAAAATAGATTGCAAAAGCTGCAATTAAAAGAACGATAAATATTCTCAGTATTATAGTCTGGATAAATGATATTTTGATATTCTTTTCTTTATTGTTTTCATAGGTATTATCTGTGAAAGTATTCTCACTACCTGCAGATGCATGATATACGCCATATTTTGTGTTTGAGATGAATGTGTTGTTAATAATAAAATTGTCATTTATGCGTTCTTAATTGTAATTCCATTCAGGTTACCTGGAAAGTGTTATTTCCATTTAAAAAAGTTGTTTGAACAGCAACTGCATTATATGTATGCCTGAATTCTCATTGCTTTCAAGAATATTGTTGCTGATTTGATTCGAGTTAGTATGCCATAACAGGAACCCACTCTGCTTATTATTATCAAGTAAAGTTGTCAGTTATCCTGTTATTGTTTGAATCAATTATGGAGTCCATATTTATTGAAATGAAATAATTGTCTGTTATTAGATTATCATTTGATTTTCGAAGCCCAATTCCATATTTTTCATTGTTGCTACTTGTTATTAGCTATAATATTTTCATCTGAAAGGCTCAGGTAGAGCCCATTCGTTTTTAGTAATGAGATTATTCATCAGAGTCGTATTTAGATTAGTAATATTGTTCATGCATACTATTATATGGATAAAGTATTGTTCAGGATTAAAGACCCGACGAAGAACAATTAAAAGACCATCATAAGTATTTGAGATTATATTGTTTTGAATAATTGAGTTATCAACGCTAAGCTCAGTAAATATTCCTGCTATACGGCTATTGTTGCTGTTTCCAGGAATTGTCAAGCCTGTACTTCAACATTGTCTGCAAGGATATGAATTATAGGTATGGATAAATTATCAGAACTAATTCTGACATCTTCTGTGGATTGGATGAAATAGATTTAATTCTCAGAGGCTTGTCAACGGTAATTGCTCCTGAATATGTTCCTCCATTAATCAGAACCGTGTTCTTGCAGAAGCATTGTCAATTGTATCCTGTATTGATGAAAATTAAAATCTTCATCATTACCTACATTTATTGCATCAGCGCCTGTTATTCCGACAATAAAATGAAACGAATGCAATAACCAATGCTGTTCTTTTTTTTGTCATTCCCCACTTTCTCCCTATTTTGCAGAAACAAAATGCTGAACTTAGTTTGAAGTCTCCGGGTGCAAGGATCATGTACCAGTTTATGCTCAACATTGTATGATCCTGAGGTTGTCACTCCGAGTTCCACAAGACATTCGGTCTTTTCTGGGCATTGCAATTAATTATTAATTTTATTAATTATTTATGGCCAAAGTTCCAACTGTTTACTTAACATTTGAATTAGATTAGAGATGAAATTGCATTCGTTACTAAAAATGAAAAGCAACAAGTGTTCATACAAAGGGTTTGATTTTCCAGTTCTTCTATCTTCAGCATTTTGAAGCCTAGCAAAAGAACACAAAATATACCGACAGCTATCAGTATATTTGCCCAGTCAAAAAAGCTTATCCCATAGAAACTTTTCATATTAATCTCTCCTTTTTTTGTTCGTGATGCAGGCAGCTATTATAAGGATAAATGCACTCAGCACTCCACACAAGAAGGTATACTTTGGATGGTATCTGAAATTTACATGTTCTGTTTCATTAAGCGTTTTCGTGTTTTGAATCTTGACAGCTGCTTTTTCTGTATTTTCCAACGGGTCAGTATAACTGTATCATTTTTGGAATCAACTTCAAGAACCTGTTTTTGATACCAGTCTGCTGCATTATCATGGATTTTTACCAGACTTTCATCATCGTCGTCTTTTCCGGTCTTTCCTGTGTAGGAACTGGTCAATCCCTCTTCATTAATTCTGAAACAATAGGCAAGGATAACATCATTTTTCGACAACCTAGAACAGAGTGGAATACAGAGGGATGCAATTTTCCGCATTCTCTTTGTAGCTTTCCATTACTGAATTTGTAGCCTCATTTACTTCTTCAATGGAAACAGGATCAGAGTAATCCCTTACCATAGGACAGAATCGATATCTCCGTATGATTGTACGCTTTCATTGTCCGGTATGTCAATGATGTTCTGGGCATTTCCACTGGGTACTGAATGGAGACAAAAAATATGATGCAACAAAACAAGGCTATTATAGTGTATTTATGCTATTATTCAACACATAGTTCCCCCTTATATACCTGGTAAAATGGTTTTGGATTTCAGGCAATAGACAAATAATCATTAATTTATTTATTAGCAATGATTAAAATTTGAAAATGAACATCCTTTTGTTGTTGGCCTTTTTCTTGTGATTGATTGTGTGAAAAATAAATAATTTTTTGTCAAAATAGAAAAATTTTTTGAAAAGGCCAAAATGTCACAATTAGTATCAATACCTGATATAATCAAAAGAGACCTCAATAACTCTTTCATTTTCTATTAGTTCTTCTTTGATTTTTCTCTTGTTTTGGCTCATCCATTTTTCATCTTCAAATACAACGTAACAGTTAATCCTTTCTTTAAGGCAAAGGTTTTGTGTTTTTCCAGCGGCACCTAAAAATCTCCTCTTCGACAAGCGGATCCCATATACTGACAATAAAGTGTTTCTCCTTTTTAGTATCAGTTGCTGTCTCAATCCAATTTTCTGCCTGGCTAAGTTTCTCTTTCTTATACGTATAGTTGTTTTCATCTATTTTTACATAATAATTGTTTGCAAAGTTATCAGTATCATATTCAAGTCTATATTCCATTCCATAGGCAATTCTGTCAACAGCTGTAATTGCTTCTTTCTCTGTAGTATTATCCGTAAAATCCACATTTATTCCTCCGATGGAAACGATTTTATCTGCTGTGGACTCATTGATTAAAGTGTCGTTGTTTATTTCTCCCATGATAACAGCGATACCAATGCTCAGTAACACAATTACAATTATTTTAGTAGTTACAGTTGTATTCTTAATAATCCTATAAAAAGAAAAGGGCATTTAATCCCTCACATAGATGTAATTTACAACGCTTCCCCATGCTTCTAAATATTGGCTTCCTTGTCCCACTGGCTCCGGGTCATTGATGCGCAAAAACGAGGCGGACCCAAAGCTTAGTTAAGTTTGACTCCACTCACATTATTACAATGTATCATTGCAAAATTATTTTTAGTATTACTTAAGTATTCTTGGCCACTGATTAAACTATATGCGCAAATAATAGTATTTAATATTATAAATTGTAATGGTCAGCAATAGTAGGTGTTTGTTTTGTTAATTAGCGCTTGATTGCGTTTCTACATTTTAGTTTGAAATGGTGAAATCTCTACTTTTTACTGCGTAGTCGCTTCAGTTGGAAGTCATTACAAGCACTAAATACGATCTTTCTTATCTGTTAATGCAATAAATGGTTATGTAGTACATATATTCATTATAGCTGGTAACTCCAGTTTCGTTGGGGGTAAACAATAATTGAAACTAAAAACAGACCTGCTATCAAAAACGGCACTTTCCGTGCTTTCGGTAGCATTTTCTATGTTGCACGGTCAGTGCCGAATATGCTATATCCACTGAAAACCGGATGTTCCTGATGAATCCATTTGCTCTGCCGGTGCAGAAGGAACACTGATTTTTAGTGAGCCGTCACTTGTACTTTCAACTGATTACAATTGGCTGTTTTGTTTCAGTATGGTTCTTAGGATTGAAAAATTGTTCCACTTTTACTTGGAGCAACAAAATGCAAAAGTGGAGATCACAACAGGAAAAGTATACTTCTTTTGTATCTGAGAACCCGGGTTGTACTGAGGCTAGCGGCTAAGTTCACTGGGTATGAAAAGAGGCACTTTCAGGTACCATAAAACCAAACTGAAAATGACAGGTATGCTTGTGGCTTTTAGTAATGGAAGGTTTACTTCAGGTATTTCATTAGGATACCGACTTTGATGTCAGAAAATTTGTATATCTAAAAATGATACCCGTAAAAAATGTGTTTGAAACAATAATAGAAGAACCTGGGGTACAGGTAAGACCTTTCCTCAGCTTCGGACTTGATAAAAGCACAATTCACTGGCATGTCAATAAGCTGGACGAAGAGAACATCATTCGTTCTGAAAGACATGGGAAATTTAAAAAGTATTATCCTGAACAAACCTGCATGAAGCTTCTGACCGGATAATTCCTGTTTTTTCGGAATGATTACTTTGATATTTCTTCAATGGTCCATATTTTTCCAGTAGCAACCAGTCTGCCAGTCTTTTCCAGTTTGCTGAAGATAGTTTCCCATACACAGTCTTTTTCAGGATTCACTTCGCATTTTCCATCAATGGCCTTCCATTAGGACCATTCAAAAGCTGTTTGGGACACTGGCCCTTGGGACAGATTCCGCCAAATAGTATACAGTGCAATCCCCACACATTGCACAGAGTCCAGTAACAACTTCTCCCCTTGTATGTCCACCAAGGGATTCTGTGTTGTTAGACGGGTACACAGGTACTTCTGTAATTCCTGAGATGATCGTAACTCCACTACCACATGCCATCACAAGGATGGTCTTTGCACCTTTTATGGCAGGATTCTTTTCAATCAGTAACTATATGATGCAACACTGCAGGCTGCACTGGGGACAACCCATCCAACAACATGTTTTCCGGCTTCCTCAAGACGCCTGCACATATTGAGCACCTCCGGTTCACCGCCAAGATGCTGTTTTGCTGCACATGCATTGCAGCCGACAACGAAGATGTCATCCTCGTTTTTGAGTAGTTCCATTACTTCTTCAAAGGGCTTTGCAGATGAAATTATCATAGTTCCCTCAGGTAACCATGCTCCACATCCATATCATTTTCAAGTACTTCCGCAATCATCTCTGCAATGAGCGGAAGGTTGCGTGCCTGGAATGAGAGCTTATGGACCAGTTTCTCAAATTGTAATATGGTTCCTATAATGAGCACATCAGTTTTGTTGGTTTCGTGTGACACAGCATCACGCTCAAGAGCAGCATCTCCTCCTCTTGCAAGAATCTCCTGCTTTATGATCAGTGCCTCAGTGGTGGTTATATTATTTACACGTATGACCTTGCTCACTGTCTTGTTCTTCATGACTTTTGCACCGGTGCCTGTAACACTCATGCTTTTCATGAGGTATTCAGCATCATCAGGGTGTGTTATGTCCATGATGCTGACTTCAAAATCCCCTGATTTTACAAATGGCTGTCTTTTTCTCATTGCACTTGCAACTTCAACAACGTCCTTTGTTTCAGGGATATCGTGTGTTCTTACAATATGTGCTCCCTTATGAACCACAATTGCAGTTGCAGCAAGGCTTCCGTACAGTCTTTCATTTGCCGGTTTATGCAGTACAGCATCGATACATGATTTGCGTGAAACTGCTGCAAGCAGTGGTCTGCCAAATACCCTGAGGCTCTCGAACTGGTCGATGGTTTCAAAATCAAAAATCGGATCTTTTTCTGCTATCCATTTACCAACAGCAGGGTCAAGAATAAGTTTGTCAGTGTCTACACCCTTTGAATCAGCCCTGCTGATTATGTCTGCAAGAGACTGCATGATGGCATCCATTCCAATTGGATCTCCGGGCACCTCTTCCGATGCCATTACAACAGCAGGACAATCGTAGTCAGCAACAACATCTATCATCTCAGGATTGGTTGTGAACCCTGAAACATCATTGACAACGTCTGCTCCATGTTTCAGTGATTCCTTTGCGACGCTTGAATAAACAGTATCTACAGAGATGAGTGCATCCACATTATCATTTAGTATTTCCAGTGCAGGGATCATGCGATTAAGTTCTTCTTCCTCGCTAATCACCGGATTTGCAAGTGGCCATGTTGAACGGGCACCAATATCAAGTATAGTCGCACCTTCATCAATCATTTTTTGGGCAACATCAAGAAGTGAATCATTACCAACAACAGAACCCTTGTAAAAGGATTCCTTGCTCAGGTTGATGATACCCATAAGTCTTACAGGATGCTCGTCACCAACTTTCAAGCCGCATATGTCTACATCAACAACCATTATTCAACCTGGTAGCATTAATCAAAGGTAAATAAGCAAAAACATTTTGTCAAAATAGTATTCAATTAATAAAATATAAGTGTGCTTATTAGCTGTTAGAAGCTGCCATAAGCACGTGTTCCATGAGAATTGCAATGGTCATGGGACCAACGCCTCCCGGAACAGGGGTTATCAGTGAAGCTTTCTTCACGACATTATCAAAATCTACATCACCGTATACCTTGCCTTCTTTCTCGGTGATCCCTACATCAAAGATTACTGCACCTTCCTTCACCATATCTGATTTGATGAGGTGCATAACACCGGTTCCTACTACAAGTATGTCTGCGTCAAGGGTGAACTTCTTCAGGTCATCAGTGAACACATGGCAAACGGAAACAGTTGCATTCCTGTTGATAAGCATTGCAGCCATAGGTTTCCCTACGACATTGCTGTGTCCTACGATTACTGCATGTTTTCCCTGAATGGTTACATCATATTCTTCCAGTGCCCTGATTACTCCTTTAGGGGTGCAGGGTACCAGACCCTCATCGCCGATGAGGAGTTTTCCCATATTGTATGGGTGGAATCCGTCCGCATCCTTTGCAGGGTCAATGGCAAGCATTGCGGACTTGTCATCAAGGTGTTCTGGAAGAGGCAACTGGAGGAGAATTCCGTGGATATCCTCCCTGTCATTCAATTCCTGGATTTTCTGCATGAGCTCTTCCTGTGTGGTTGACTCAGGCATATTCTGGTCCTCTGCATGTATGCCGACTCTTTCGCATGCCTTGTGTTTAAGGCGTACATACATCCTGGACGCAGGGTCCTCGCCAACAAGTATGGTTGCAAGTCCGGGTGTAATTCCCTTTTCTTTCCTGAGCTTGTCAACTCCCTGCTTTACCTGCTCTTCCACTTTCTTTGACAGGCTCCTGCCGTCTATCTTCCTGGAATCGTAGTTCTCTTCTGCCATTATGCAAACACCTGATGTAGTTTCTATACAGCCTGCGTTTTTGATTTACTTGTAAACCGGGAATCCACTGCACAGCTGTTCAACATCGGAGTTGACACCGTGAAGGACTTTATCATTGTCAAGGTTGTTGATAACCTCTGCAATGTATCCTGCAATTTCCTTCATCTGTTCTTCCTTCATTCCCCTTGTTGCTGCAGCAGGTGTACCAATTCTGATTCCGCTTGTAATGAATGGGCTTCTTGTTTCGAATGGAATGGTGTTCTTGTTAAGGACAATTCCTGCCTTGCTCATTCCTGCTTCGGCATCCTTTCCTGTGATGTCGAACTTGTTAAGGTTAAGAAGCATTACGTGGTTGTCAGTTCCACCGGAAACAATATCAAATTCCCTTGCCTGAAGTTCCTTTGCAAGTACATCTGCGTTCTTTACGGTCTGGACCTGGTCTGCCTTGAACTGTTCTCCCATTGCTTCCTTAAATGCAACAGCCTTTGCTGCGATAACGTGCATGAGTGGACCGCCCTGGATTCCAGGGAACACTGACCTGTTAAGGTCTTTAGCATACTCTTCCCTGCACATGATCATTCCACCCCTTGGACCTCTGAGGGTCTTGTGGGTTGTGGTTGTGACAAAGTCAGCGTATGGTACAGGACTTGGGTGCGCCGCCATTGGCTACAAGACCAGCGATGTGTGCAATATCTGCAAGTAGGTATGCTCCTACTTCATCAGCAATATCCCTGAATGCTTTGAAGTCAAGGGTCCTTGAGTAAGCTGAAGCACCGCAGACTATCATCTGTGGCTTTTTCTCCTTTGCCATAGTCATAAGTGCATCATAGTCAAGAGCTTCTGTCTCTTTGTCAACACCGTATGGTACTATATTATAGAGCTGTCCTGCAAAGTTTACAGGGCTTCCGTGTGACAGGTGACCTCCGTGTGTGAGGTCCATTGACATAATGGTGTCTCCTGGCTTGATTACTGAGAAATAACATGCCATGTTAGCACCGGAACCTGAGTGTGGCTGGACGTTTATGTGCTCAGCACCAAAAATCGCCTTTGCCCTTTCAATAGCAAGGTCTTCTGCAATATCTACAAATTCGCAACCGCCATAATAGCGTTTTCCTGAGTATCCTTCTGCGTACTTGTTTGTCATTACAGAGCCCTGTGCTTCCATTACTGCACGGCTTGTATAGTTCTCTGATGCTATCAGGTTCAGCTTGTAATCCTGACGGTTTGCTTCAAGCCTTAAGGCTTCTGCAATCTCCGGGTCTATTTCTGAGACATAAGACATTGTTATCAACCATTAAATTCGATATCGATAGTAGTTGGACCCCTGCTTCGCAGGGTGTTATAATGTTAATATAAGCTAATTTACGTGTGTACTACAATTCGACCTTCCACTTTAAGTTTACCCTCAACGAATAACCTGACAGCTTCCGGGAAAATCTTGTGTTCCTGTTCAAGTATGCGGGCTGCAAGGTCATCGGCAGTATCGCCTTCAAGGACAGACACGCATTTCTGGATAATTATCGGACCGGTGTCCATTCCTTCATCCACAAAGTGGACGGTACAACCACTTACCTTTACGCCGTAATCAAAAGCCTGCTGCTGGGCGTGAAGTCCTTTAAAAGAAGGAAGAAGTGCAGGGTGGATGTTTATAATGCTATTGCGGTATGCCGCAATCAGGTCTTTTCCAACAAGGCGCATGTAGCCTGCAAGTAATATTAAGTCAACATCGTTGTCTTTCAGGACTTCCAGGACCTCATTTTCGTATTCCTGTTTGTTCTGGTAATCAGAAGGGTCTACGAAAACATCTGTAATGCCATGATTTCTTGCACGTTCAAGTGCATAGGCATCTTCCACATCGCTTATAACAACGGATATCTTTGCATTCTGAATGTATCCGTTTTCTATATTATCTATTATGGACTGGAGATTAGATCCTCTTCCTGAAACAAGTACTGCGATGTTGGTAGTCATTGGTAGTTCTAAAAGGGATATCTGTATATTAGCGTTTTGGATTTATAAATAACTGCCGAAAAATAATAACGCACTTTCCCTTCCGAAAATAACAATTCCAGTAATCAGATATTGATGTTATGTTTTTTGGTACGTTCGTTTATAAGGTCTGCCAGTTCATCTGTACCGGACAGCTTGTCAAGCTCGCTCTTTTCAATAAGAACTGTATTTTCAACAGTCTCTGACTTAATCTGACCGTTGATGATAGACCGATTTTGTTCTTGTAACACAAGGATATACTGTAGGTCTGCACGCTTGATGCATAAGCGCCCTTGTATGTCTTAAACACCGGTAAGCAGTGTGTCTGAGTGTCCTTTGATATAGCCTTAAAGGGTGCCTGGCTTGTGGAAACAACCTGGTATCCAAGTGCATAGACATTCCAAGTATACCATCATCCGGTTGTGGTTCAGGAGTCTTTTCCTGTGGAACCTCCATACTGGTCTTTTTTTCAAAACAGTGAAGTATGTCTATAGACTTTGCAAAGAGCAACATCCAGCAATTCCTCAAGATGGAGCACTACATCTATGAAGCATCCATACCTCCTTCTTCACATACTTGCTGATTGTCCTTCTTGAAACCCCAAGTTCTGTAGCAAGGGCTCCCAATGACATGGAAGTTTTCTTGCGTGCTTCCTTGAGCACATCTCCATCTATTGAGACGTAAAGTCCGCCCGGAGCTGCTGAAACCAGCGGAGGGACGTCTTCTACGAAGTAATCATAAAGGGTCTGAACGTTTACTGCAGGGATGTCGTAGCGCATGTAAACAACGCTGTCCTCAAGCATCTGGTCCCTGGTTTTTGCCCCTATAAGTATTGCAGTTCCTCCCAGATACCGTGCGAGGCTCTTCATCTCCCTTGCGGTTTCTTCGTTAAGCCCGTCTATATTAAAAAGAACTTTACAGAAAAGAAGAGTTTCGCCTTTCCTTGCTGCAAGATCAAAGCTTCGTGGTCGAATATTGCATCTCTTTGATACAGTGAAGCCTGCCTGCTGTAATACATCAATGATCTGATGTATAAGGATCTCTTTACAAATATGGCTAAATAGCCATTGTTTGCTATCTATATAAATATGTCTGTGATTTGTGGGTTTTTTGTTTTTAGTTTTAAAATCCTTTTTGTTTCTCACCTCGAAAATTATTTATGCAATGTATTGAAATCTTGTTGTATATACAAAAACGCCTGTTTTTCCGAATCATTTCAGGCTTGTTGGTTGTTTATGTAAGGGTAGGTAGGCTTAAAGGATGGGGTTATGGAACATAGGAATATTCTTTCTTGCTCATTAACAGATGCATTCAGGATTGTCAAAATGGATATTGAAAAAAATGTGTCTTTGTTAAGATCCATCTTTTTTAAAAATGCAGCTACGCGCTCACCATCATTAGCTGAAAATGTGCATGCTTATAGCGGACAGGCTGATGAAGAGGCATACCGGATTAAACCTTGCTCTTTTTATCGATATTCCGGGGCAATATTCATTTTGTAAATAAGAAGCTTCCTGAGTTGACCGGATATAAAGAAACGGATATTTTCCGGAAAAAAGTGGCTTAAAATCCTGATACCAGACGACTACCACTCTGATCTCCAGGCATTGTGGGATAAATTCGTTTCCGGGAAGATCAGATCTGTTGAAAACCTAGGAAGTTCCGTTACTGACTTCAATAAAAACATTCTCCATTTTCTCTAGGTCTGGAATTGTGGTCAATGGTAGTAACAGTGAATTCCAGGGTATTTTGTTTCAGGAGAATATTACAAAGCGCAAAAACATCCGGCAGGAACAAGAAGATTATGAATTAGTTTTTAGACAGGCAATTGAATTTTCTCCCCAGGCAATTGCAATTCTTGATTCTGATTTAAATCCTGTTTATTTAAACAGGAAGGTACTGATATTTTTGGTTACACTCTTGAGGATGTTCCTGACATGGACGAGTGGTGGGGTTTCGCCTGTCCCGATCCTGAATGCCATAAACGTGTTTATGATCCGGCATCTCAGGAAGAACTCTCATCTGATGAAAAACAAAATCCTGTTTACACTGATGAATTAAGACTTGAATGCAAAGATGGTTCTAAACTTTATATTAGTTACTTACAAAACTTGCAGGCGGGCGTCATATTCTCCTTTTTAAGGATATTACTGAGATAAAAGCTGCACAAAAAGCCCTGCTTCTGGATGAACTAAACGATGCTCTGGTTAAATTAAACCAGTTTTCATATTCTACTACCAATGACGTGCTGGAATTTTCCCTGGAAAAAAGCTGTTGAACTTACGGAAAGTCGTGCAGGATACATAGGATTTGTCAATGAGGAAGAAAACTGTAAGCATTTTGGCTGGTCTGAAAAATCACAGGACACATGCAAAATCGAAAAAATAAATACCGTCTATCATTTTGATGCAATGGGTCTGGGGCGAACCAATCAGGCAGCGTAGTCTGTGGTGGTGAACGATTATCCCGGGGAGAATACAGGCAAAAAAGGCACAAAAGGTCATATCAACATACGGAACCATCTTGGAATACCCATCTTTGATGGCAAACGTATAATTATGGTTGCAGGTGTTGTAACAAGGAAAGTGACTATGACAGCTCAGATATCAGGCAGGTAACACTCCTTATTGAAGGCACATGGAAACTGGTACAAAGAAAGAAAAATGAAAGCAAGATAAAAGCATATGCTGAGGAGCTTGCGAAGAATAACAGGGAACTTGAATCACTTGACCGCATGAAAGATGAATTCATGGCAAACATCACTCATGAACTAAAAACTCCTCTGATACCTATCAAAGGATATAGTGAACTGCTGTATGAAGGTCATCTTGGTTTACTTGGTAATGAACAGAAAAGAAGTATCAAAGTCGTTTTGCAGAATGCCCAAAGGTTACAAAAATTAATTGACTCCCTGTTGTATATGCAAAATATACGTTCAGGAAATATTCAATATCACCTTGACTCAATAAATATTCCGGGTTTGCTCGATAAGGTAGCAGACGAGATTCTCAGTGTACGCACAGGCGATACTCCTGTTTTTAACAAAGATTATGATCAAAAAGTTCCTTTTGTTTGCGGGAACATGACGTATCTTGAACAGGTATTTTCCCATATACTTGAAAATGCGTTTAAGTTTACTCCTCCTGATGGTTCCATAACAATTTCAGTATTTTCAAATAATGACGGTGTACATGCTATGGTTAAGGATACTGGTATTGGTATTTCCGGGAATGAAATGCCAAGTATTTTCAAACGGTTCTACCAGGTGGATGGTTCACTCACAAGACGTTATGGAGGTAACGGACTTGGACTCTATCTCTGTAAAAGTATCGTAGAGGCTCATGGAGGTTCAATATGGGCAGAAAGCCAGGAAGGCAAAGGTACGGAGCTGCATGTAGTCCTGCCTGCAATTGAAGAATAAACAAACTCTGTATTCAGATTTTTGATAGTTTTCACTTTAAGATAACCTCTTTTCCTGATTCAGGCAATCCCTTCTCTATCTTACGAATGGAATGATTTTTTGCAAAAATGTTTAACGACGTTAAAGTTTCAGCGTTATTCCTTCTCTGCAAGTTGCTTGAGCTTCTGGAGTGCTTTAGGCCAGGTGGTTTGGGCCATTTCTTCGTATTCTGCATCTGTTATATCCACATCTATGAGTACTTCGGTCATATCTCCTATTTCTTTAAATGTGTGGCTTTTCCAAAGTGCTCCGGCCCATTTCTTTGCTGATTCACTTGAAGTATCTTCTTTTCCGTCTTGAAAAAAGCCAATATGTTCGATAGATATGTACTCATATGGATCGTTCTCTTTTATCCGGCTCACCATACCAAAAACAGCACCATTTTCGCCAGGTCCAAGGAAAAGTATCTTATTTCCTTTGCTCCAGTCACCTACATAATACGAACCTGGTGAAAATATATCCGTCCACTGCCGATAAGAATCCTTGTCAAGCATAGTGCTCCATACCTTTTCTTTCGATGCGTCGATAACAATCGAATAATGCAGTTTGTGTATTCTATCTCCTCCTTCTATGATTCAATTTCAAATTTTTATCTTCTAATCCAAGCTTGGCGGTCAACAGTAATAAAGTGTTCTTAGCTTTGCTATACTTAATCAAAATGCAACAAAAAATAAGAATGTACGGGATTATTCCAGAATATAGTTTTTCCTGACAAAAAGAAAAAGTAAGGTCAAAAGAGAAAACATTCTCTTCATCAGGGTGTGATAACTGTCAAACCTGGGGTGAAATGATTTTTCAGAGAATAATTTAACAATAATCAATCCTATCAGCTATTGTCCAATGACTTATGAATCCACTAAACTGATTATAGGAATTGATGATACTGATTCCCGTGAAGGCATGTGTACGACTTATCTTTGCGCTCTTCTGCGGGATGAACTCTCATCATTTGCAAAAATCATAGAAGAACCTGTACTTGTCCGCCTGAACCCGACCATTCCCTACAAGACCAGAGGCAATGCGTCTGTGGCATTGTATGTTGAGTGTAAGGATCCGGAAAAAGTAGTGGAGCATGTGACTTCAAGGATTTCTTCCATGGCATGTATGGAAAATGAAAATACAAATCCTGGTGTTGTTTTTGTTAAAGAGTTCCAGTTTGAGCAAGTCACAAACACTCTTGCCTCCTTTTTCAGACGTGCTGTAAAGGAAGTTATTGCAATTGATGAAGCAAAAGAACTGGCTTCATCCCTGGGTCTTCATTTTGAAGCTTTCAAGAATGGAAGGGGTCTCATCGGAGCACTCTCTGCATGCGGTGCAATGCTGGATCTTAGCTGGGACCATACATATGAATACATTGCCTACAGAGAAAAAGATGTCTGGGGTACACAACGTAATGTTGATGATGAATCTCTTTTTGAAGCAGACAGGCAGACATATCCTGATACATGGGATACTGTTGACATGAAAAATGATCTGGTTGTATGTGTACCTCATTCAGGAGATCCTGTTCTTTATGGACTAAGGGGAAAAAATGCATTTTCAGTGGAAAAGGCCGCTTCTTTTGTAATCTCAGAACCGGTGGAAAGATTATGCATTTATCGTACCAACCAGGGAACAGACATGCATTTAATTCCAGTTTCAGGAATATCTGAAATTGAGGAAATGCATTCCTACATTCTGGAAGGAACTGTCTGTTCTGAACCGGAAACTATCAGGGGTGGACACACTATCTTTTCCCTGCAGGATGATGCAGGCGAAAATATTGATTGTGCAGCCTTTGAGCCAACAAAAAATTTCAGGGAACTAATACGCAAACTTATCCCGGGTGACAGGGTTGTTGTTTATGGAAGCGTAACTGAAAGAACCGTGAATATTGAAAAAATAAAGATACTGGAGCTTGCAAAAAAGTATGAAATATCCAATCCAGAATGTCCTTCCTGTGGAAAAAGAATGAAATCTGCTGGCGCAGGACAGGGTTACAGGTGCAGGAAATGCGGCACAAGCTCTTCAGTTACAGACAAGTCTGAAGTAAAAAGAGATATTGTTTCTGGTTTCTATGAGGTTCCGCCGTGTGCCAGAAGACATCTTGCCAAACAACTTCTGAGATTTGAAAAAGAGGATGTTCCTCTCTTTCCTTCAAGATAATACGCCCGTATTTATCTCAGGCTTTTGAGTTCAGCAATCCCGGGTGCTTTCTGTTTGTGCAGGTTCACATTAATTCTTTTAATTACCGAATCTCTCTGTTCTTTTGTGACTCCTACGGTATTCTGTGCCACCTGCGGAGTTTCACCTTCCATCACAAGGGCAAGGAACCTGTCCACCAGTTCGTAGGTTATTCCCAGCTCATCCTCATCGGTCTGGTCTTCCCATAACCTTGCAGAAGGTGCTTTTGTGATTATCTCTTCAGGAACTCCCATGAGTTTTGACATTTCCCTTACCTCTGTTTTGTAGAGGTCGCCTATGGGTTCGATGTCAACTCCTCCATCGCCGTATTTTGTGAAATATCCAAGAAGAATCTCGGTTTTGTTCCCGGTTCCCATTACCATACGTGACATCATGTTGGCATAGTAATAAAGCACACACATTCTTATTCTGGCCTTGAGGTTACCGTTGCAGTGTGAATTATCGGTGGAGCTTTCAGGAATGGAATTCATGAATCCATCCAGAATCTCCGAGATATTTACCGTCTTAAACTCGATTCCAAGCCTGCTTGCAACTTCAGTTGCATCCAGTACATCTTCTGCCGGTGTGAGGTTGAGTTCAGGCATGTGTATTCCAAGGACATTTTCCTTTCCCAGGGCTTCAACTGTAAGGTAAGCTGTAAGCGCAGAGTCTATTCCTCCGCTAAGGCCAACAACGGCACCTTTAACTCCTGCTTCCTTTGTTTTTTCCCTGATAAATTCCACGATGATATTTTCAGCTTTTTCAATGTCCATATTATCAAGCCTGCCAGACCTATTATTGGGATCTTATCAATTATACTTATCTATTGGTTTTTGAAGAAAGCAGTTTGATCCCTTCTCCCGTGATGCTGTAATTTGTAAAATCCAGGGATATTTCCGTGTCTCTCATTTTTGGGATGTACATGAGCCTTTCCATCTTTCCGGTATAGGGATTTTCTTTTGTCATCAGGCGGATGGTTCCGTAGGTTGAATACTCCGCTATCCTGTGTGTGAGCTCGTGTGCTGTTGCATCCATTATTATAAGGGAAGTCTGTTTTGCTTCTGAGAATACGTAAATAAGGGTTTCAAGTTTATCCCTGAATTCTTTAAGTTCTTCCCCAATTGAAAAGGTACCAATGTTGTCAAACACAATTATTTCTGTATCTTCCGGTAACATATATCTGACATTTTGCGGGTCACTGGCGTTAGATATAATATTTCCATATTTTTCATCTGCACTGCTTAATCGTTTCTCAAGTATCCTTATTATTGTGAGTTGACCATTTTCCACGAAGGGTTCAATGTCTAAACCGATAGATTTTCCATGATTTATTATCTTTTCAGGTGTTTCCTCGGTTGCCATTATTGCACATTTTTTACCTTCCATACAGGCATTATAAAGAAAATGAATTCCAAATATTGTTTTACCCGTGCCAGGTTCCCCTGTTAACAGGATTGATTCTCCTTCAGGAAAACCTCCCTGTATTTTCTTATCGACATCAGGTATTCCACTGGATAACCTTTTCATATCCTTTTCTCCTAAACATTTCCTTACCTGCCTGTTTTTGGTGGTAGCAGTTTGATCCCTTCTTCAGTTATGTCATAGCTTATGGGTTCCATGGAGAGCTTTGTGCCTCTCATTTTAGGAATATACATGAATCTTTCCATCTTTCCTGTGTAGGGATTCTCTTTAAGCATCAGCCTGATGGTGCCATATGTAGAATATTCTGCTATCCTGTGTGTGAGTTCATGCGCAGTGGCATCCATTGCTATTAAGGATGTCCTTTTTTGTTTTGATAGGAGGTAAGCCAGCACGTCGACTTTGTCCCTGAATTCTTTAAGTTCGACACCAATTGAAAATGTTCCCATATTATCAAGAACGACAACATCAATGTCTTCCTGCATCAAATGAATGAGATTACTGATGTCATCGATCTGCATGTAATTTCCGTTGTCCTCTTCATCAATATCAAATGCTCTCATTTCCAGAAAACGTATCATTGTAAGCTGTCCATTTTCCACAAAGGGTTCCAGATCAAATTCCAATGCTTTTGCATGCTCAACTATTTTTTCAGGTGTTTCTTCAGTTGCAATCATGGCACATTTCTTACCCTCTTTGCAAGCGGTGTAAATGAATTGGATGCCGAAAATTGTTTTTCCGGCACCAGGTTCTCCGGTTATAAGAATACACTCTCCTTCTGGAAATCCTCCCTGTAATTTTTTATCTAAATCTTTAATTCCTGTTGATAATCTGGACATGTCTATCATCTCGTATTTTGCAATTGTTGAACAGTACTGATATACAGTCAATTATATAAAAATACTGTGAGATATTTGAATAGAAATATGACAAAGAATTATCTATCTTCAGCAAGTATCTGCTACTATTATGGACTACTACATTGCAGATTCTGCAGTCTTTATAATGGGTAGCGGAATCGAACCATACAGGATTATAACAATTCCTTCCGTTGTCAACGAATTAAAGAGCAGCGAAGCTTCAATGCGCTTTGATCTTGCCCGGGAAAGTGGTGCCCGGGTTGAAATGCCCGATGAACAGTACCGGGAAAAAGTGATGCAGGTTGCAAAAAAAACACGGGATTGTGAAGAGTTGTCTGAAACTGATATTGATATTCTTGCCAAGGCACTGGAATACAAAGATAATTCTGTGCTGCTGACAGATGATTACGCAGTCCAGAATGTTGCCAGGGTAATCGGTATTGAATTTAGGCCGGTGGCGCAGAAAAAAATAAAGGATGTACTTGTATGGCAAAAGCAATGTGTTGGTTGTCGCAGGTGCTTTGACAGCGGGGAAATCTGTCCTGTTTGTGGTTCAGCGTTAAAGAAAAGGCGCAAAAGAAAAATATAACATCTCTGTTGATATATACTAAATTATAGAGTTAAACATGAATATGCGGGATTCTTATGAAGAATATCGAGAAACTAATCCAGAAAGCCCTTGAATTGCAGGCTAACGGCCTGGTCACAAGGCAAATTGCAGACGAGCTTAATGTTTCCAGGGAAACCGTAACATGGCTGCTGACCCGTGCAAAAAAGGAAGAAGCATCCCCTGCACCTAAAGATATATCTGTTAATTGGAGCAGTATTGGAAAGAGTGCATATCGTACAAGGCATGTGGGAATTGCCATGTGTGATATGGTTCTTGATACCATAGAAGCTGCAGACAGCGATATTGATCTGGTTGTAGGTGTAGGACTTAGTGGTGTTCCTCTTGCTACCCTTATTTCAGAGGAACTGGGAACCGAACTTTCAGTCTATCATTCATACAACGAAAAGGATGACGGTTCTAAATTGCAGGGAGCATTCAGCAGGAATTTTGCAGGCATTAAGGGCAAGAAATGCATTATAGTTGATGATGTAATCACAACCGGTAACACCATGAAAGATGTAGTTACCCATCTTCGCAGCTCCGGTGCCAAGCCACTGGCCATTGCAGTACTTGTTGACAAGAGCGGCTCTGATTCAATATCCGAAGTCCCTGTAAATGCAATGGTACGCATTGTCCGTGTGGACTGCTGCTAAGTTAAGCAAAAAAATAAATAAATTATTGCGTAGGAGTTATTCTACTCCTACTGAACCTATTTTTTCAACGAGTTTTGAGAGCACCTCAGTGCGCATACCCTGTACGAATTTGATACTTCCTACTACCAGGTGTCCTCCACCATTGACTCCACCACCTTTTACTTCCTCATAGAGTTCTCTTACCATCTGCGGTATGTTCATCAGTACTCCCTTTGAGCGAATTACAGCAAAGTCAGGTCCGTATCCTATGGTTACAACAGGTCTGTCTTCGTATTTCTTACACAATCTATCGTGGACTTCACCTGATGTCTTCCCTGGTGGTGGGAATGTGAATGTGTGAGCATGGTTCTCCACGTCCAGCACATTGAGGATCGCACCATTTGGAAGGTCCTGGGATTTCACATGGGCCATACAGACATCCATCTGTTCGGCTATCATCTCGTTTGCCTGTTCGCAAAGCACGGTGACAAGGTTCTTGTGTATAGTATGGTCACCAAAGTCCAGGATATCGTCTACGATGCCTTTTCCAGTGTTGAACTTAAGCCAGTATGCTGCAAAATCAAGGGCAAGTGCCATGTCTCTCAGGTGTTGCTCGGTATACCTGTCAGATACCAGTTCTATGTATCTCCTTGCCTCTTCCGCTTCTGAGCGGTCACCAAGGGCTGCTACTGCAGGGAGATGTCTGATCTCATTTTCAACGTTGACATTTATCATGCGTGCTACTTCGGTACAGAGCATACCTGCCGTCATACCGAAATCTCCTCCGACGTGTGCCGGGTTGACATGGGTCAAAAGGTATTCATCAACCACATCGTCTGGGTGATGGTGGTCCATGACTATCATCTGGATGCCGTATACCTTTGCCTGTCTCATTGCAGCCACGTTCTCGTTGGAGGAGCCGTTATCCACACTTATTACAAGAGGCATCTTCTGCCCGTGTCTTGCCACATCTTCAAGGGCAAATCCAATATCACGGACAACATCCGTCATCTCATAGAATGGTGCCTTTGAAGGTGCACGTTTGTAAAAATAATATTCCCCGTCAGCTCCATTGACTTCTTTTATTAGTGGAATGATCGCTTTTTCAATGGCAAGGCCTGCTGTCATACCATCTGCATCGGCATGGTGGCGCAAAAGTATAGGTGTGGATTTGATGATTGCCTTTCTTATTTCCTTTGCAGCTTTCTTCATGATAGGCCTGAGATTTTCAAGAACCTCGCTTTCCACCATGAATTCAATCTCATAGGGCTCTGCCCTTTTGTCAATGGCAGCCTCTATTCTCTTGAGGACCTCTGCTTCTTTTGGTCCGGTGAGCTTTTTCATGCTCTTGACCTCGAGCTGGAAGCTGTCTCCACGGGCTGATATCTCTCCGGTGGCTGTGACTATCATGTCGGAGTCGATCTCCGGATATGCCCTTTCGCCAGCACTCTCAAAGGCTGCACCGGATATCTGTCCAGTCTCATCTGCGATTGTAAAAATAGTAGGTCCGGCAGTTTGCTTGACCTGTATGATCTCTCCTTCGACCCTTACAGTCTGACCAATCAGTTTAGGCATCTCGCTTGCCAGTCTGACGGGAATGTTCTTTTCAAGTTCCACTGTCTGGTATTCCTTAAGCTTACGTGGTACAAGGTCCATCTTACCTCTTGGTTTGATCTCCTTGAGACTTACGATGACAGGTTCTCCTACTTCAAGAGGACCTTGCATGTTACTGGTATGTATAAGGCCCCTTAGGTTGGAATTAAGATCAACGAAGACACCAAAATCAGCAATGTTCCTGACAGCAGCATGATACATTTTGCCCACTTCCAGCTCATCCAGTGTGCAGGAATTATCAAGTTTATAGACGATCTGTTTTTTGCGCAGGGCTGGCATACCTCATCCCCCTGGTAAGGACCATCCATTTCAGTTCCGCATATCTTGCATTTGTAAAAAGCACCTTTACCGGAACATGTCGGGCATGTCTCACGTTCTTCAATTTCCCCGGTTCCACCACATTTTGTGCAGGAGGATCCGTTTTTCAAAAAATTAGCCATATCTTTCTCTGAAAGTTTCATAAAGTCTACAGACTTTGATTTCCCAGTCCCTTTGCAATCCGGGCATTTGGACGTGCCTTTGACACTGTATCCTTTCCCGTTGCATTCTGTACATTTCTCGCTCATTGTATCTAGTCTTAAATAGTAAACGTTGGATTTATGTGTTTGCGTGGGTAAATGAGCAATAAAGTGGAGAAATATTTATATCTTTAATTAATATATTCTTTTATTGATTGCGTTTTTGAAAAATTGTTTGAAATTATTAACATCAAAATCAATCACATTAATAAACGATAAATGAGTTCTATAATCTGTTGGGTCTGAAATGTTATTTCAATAATAACAACTGCTTTCATGCTTTCGTGTACATCCCCTCAAACAAAATTCAGACCCAGCCTTCTATAAATTATTATCCTCTTTTTATATTCTCTTTCACTAACCCTTAATTATTTCATGTGATGCAGCGGTATATTTTTAAGAAGTATCTCTCCTATATATATGTGAAGTTATTCAGGAGAGTGATTCTATACCTTTGATGGATTTTATTTTACCTTTAGCTATTGTGGCGGTTTTTATACTGTCAAAAGCTATCAAGATCGTTAATGAATATGAGCGTGTGGTTATCTTCCGTCTGGGGCGGCTGAGTGGTATTAAAGGACCAGGATTGTTTCTTATAATTCCTGTAATTGATACCGTGGTAAAGATTGACCTGCGTGTTGTAACTATTGATGTTCCAAAGCAGGCTGTAATAACAAAGGATAACGTTACCGTAGCTGTTGACGCAGTTATTTATTACCAGGTAATTGATCCTTCTAGAGCCGTTAATGAGGTTGAAAACTACAAGTATGCAACCGCCATGCTTTCACAGACCACCTTACGTGATGTTATCGGCCAGCTTGAGCTTGATGATGTTCTTTCTGACAGGGAAAATGTTAACAGGAACATTCAGGAGCAGCTGGATATTTCCACAGATCCCTGGGGCATCAAGGTAACCGGTGTGACCCTTCGTGATGTAAGCATTGATGATACTATGCTCCGTGCAATTGCCAAGCAGGCAGAGGCAGAGCGTGAGAAGCGTTCACGTATTATACTTGCAGATGGTGAGTTCATTGCAGCTGAAAAGATGAAGCAGGCTGCACAGTTATACCAGGAAGTGCCGGTGAGTCTGAAGCTCAGGGAACTGCAGACATATGCTGAAATTGCAAGGGAGCGTAATCTCATTGTGGTATCAAATTCAAGTGATGTTGCGGATATTGCTGCCATGTCAAAAGCCTTTGCAAAGAATACGGAATGAAGGAGGAATGCATGAAGCATAAGTGCCGGTCATACCTGAGCACTTTTCTTTTTTTTATTTTACTCCTGTCCCTGTTCACAGGTTTTGCCTGTGCTGCCGGGGAACAGAAAGTGCTGGTACTTGAGATATCTGATTCCATTACACCTGTAACAGATGATATGGTAGCCGATGCCATAGCATTTGCAGAAAATGATGATTACGAAGTTCTTTTAATCACGCTGAACACTCCCGGCGGGAATCTGGATGAAACCCTTGATATCATCGAGCAGATAGCTGCAACCGATGTCCCGGTGGTGGGATTTGTCTATCCTGAAGGTACAAAGGCATGGTCTGCAGGCACACTCATACTGATCAGTACTGATGTGGCTGCAATGGCACCTTATACTATAATAGGTTCCGCGCAGCCGGTAACGGTTACCGCAAGTGGCAGCGAACCTGTTGAGGAAGAGAAGATCATAAATGCTCTTGTAAAAAGGGCTACTGAAAATGCAAAAAAGTTTGGGCGAAACCAGACTGCTGCAGAGGAATTTATAACAGAAAACCTGAATCTTGATGCTGAAAAAGCACTTGAGTATGAGGTAATTGAGTATGTGTCTCCTTCAATTGAAGACCTTATGACTCAGATAGACGGTACAGAGGTAAAAGGTAAAGTCCTTGCGACTGATGGTGCTTCTGTCACATACTATGAACCATCCCTGAAGCTTGCTTTTATGAACATTATCTCAAACCCTATTGTTTCTTCCTTGCTCCTGCTTCTCGGGGTATATGCAATAATACTGGGAATTTCAAATCCGGGGTTTGGTGCTGAACTTTTCGGAGTTGTCGCAATTGCACTGGGACTTATTGGCAGTGGCTTTGATGTAAATATAGGTGCCTTGTTCCTGATCATAGTTGGAGTTGCCCTTCTTGTTCTGGAGTTTCAGGCGCCGGGATTTGGTGTTTTCGGAATAGCGGGCCTTGTATGTGTTGTTGCAGGCAGTGTGCTTCTTGCACCAACGGATTTTCCGCGTAACTATACGCCTGCTGAGTTCCAGAGGACATTAATCATATCGGTGTCAGCACCTACTATCCTTCTTGGCCTTTTCCTGGTATTTATTATCTACAAGGTGTTTGAGGTCAGGAGACAAAGACCACTTTTCGGTGAACTTGTAGGTGATATAGGCCAGGCACTGGACCCTATTGGAGAAGGGCAGGAAGGTTACATAATTCATCGTGGACAGCACTGGAAAGCACGTTCTTCAGGAATTATAGAAAAAGGTGATAAGGTAAATATTCTGGAAAAAGATGGTGTTGTTCTTGTGGTTGAAAAATTAAAGGATGAAGCAGAACCTGAAAAAAGGGAATCGGAAAGTTAAAAGAGAAAGGTTTTGCCTTTCTACTTTCTTTTTACCATTTCGACTACACGTCGTTTCTTCTCAATTGCATTGAGGGCCGCTTTATCGATGGCTTTTTTCATTTCTTCAAAGTCACGGGGATTCTCATCGCCTATCATTTTCTTGATTGGCGTGTAGGCTGATTCCCTGAAGCGTGGTGTGAAATCCCTTGCTTCCCCGTCAATTATAACTTCGGCTCCGGTGCCCTCCACAACTTTTCCTATGACTGCGATATCCACATCAGCACTTCTGATTGTCTTCATAATATCTTCTGCGTATTCCCCGGGTGCAATAATAAGTAAGGCATCAAGGGAAACACCAAGATAATCTATTTCAAGGGATTCAAGCATATCAAGCACTCTTGGGTTGACAAGCTTTCTCATCTCTTTTTCCTCGAAGATCAGTTTGACACCAGCTGTTCTGGATATCTCCTTTGCATCACCACGAATGCCCCCGTTTGTGACATCAGTCATGGCATGAATATGTTTCACAAGACCAGAGTCCAGTAATTTTTCACATGCTTCAAGGAACTTTATGTTGATTGTTTCATCAACAACATCATGCATCTCATAGTAGAGGGCTGTTGTGGATATTGTTCCGCCACCTGCTCCTTCTGTCATGAGTATGACATCATCAACACGAGTTTGCTCACGGGATGTAAGATCAGTTGAAACACCAACAGCACCGACCCCCCCTGTCATACGCTCGCCAATGACCATGTCGCCGCCAATCCTGAGGGTACTGCCTGTAATTAATGGAATATTTGAGAGATCAGAAACTGCAGTAATACCTGCAATGTGATCAAAGACCTTTCCAACATCTCCATCATCGGCTACGTGGATATCCGATAGCATTGCAACGGGCCTTGCACCCATGACATATATGTCACGCAGGGCTGCTCTTGCAACGTGGAATCCTGCAAGGAAGGAATAATCGCTGAGTCTGGAATGCATACCGTCTACAGTGAGAATTATGTATTCACCACCATCTGATTTTACAACTCCTGAGTCATCAAGGTGTGTGGTATCGACCACTGCTTTTGTTTTTCCTATTACCTCAGCAATCTTTTCGTGAGTGTAGAAGTCACCAAGACCCCTGGAGCCGACTCCGAATTCTCCCATTGTCACACCTGACACGGTGGGTTCCAGAACATCACCTTTCGGGACAAGGGTTGCTGCCGGATTCAGTAACGATGGTTGCCTGTGCGAGTTTTCGTGCGTGTTCAGGGCTTGTTTTCTTCCAGTATCCTGGCTGTGAGTTTATCTTCAAGTTCAGGGTCATTATTTTTGAGCCTCGTTTTGCATAGCCTTCAATATCATTTTTATCCCTTCAGCACATGGCAACAAAATTCTTCAGCATTTTAAGACCAATATCCCCGCTTTTCTCAGGGTGGAACTGGGTCCCTATTACATTGCCTGCATCGTTAACAACTGCAGCTGCAAACTCAGTACCATATTCGCATGATATGAGTGTGTTCTTTTCCCCGGTGTCACATGGTATGAGTGTACAAAATAAACGAAGGAACCATCCAGTTATCCCATCCAAAGAGGGTGTTGCTGTGTTATTTTTATTGAGTTCCAGCCCATGTGCGGAACTTTGAGTTCTGAATGCGGGAACCTGAGCACTTTACCATTTACAAGGTCAAGTCCTTCGAGTCACCTTCCTCTGATGTGCTCATCATCATTTGTTGTCCAAGACATATTCCAAGCATTGGTTTTACCTGTGACAACATAGTCATCAATGGTCTTTCTGACTTTGTCCATTTCATTGCGTCCCTGAGATGCACCTACTCCGGGAAGGGATAACTCCATCAGCGCTTTTAATCTCTTCAGGATCGCGATATGATTACGTTTGCCTGCGTGTTCCAACCCCTTTGGACACTTCTGAGGTTGCCAAGTCCGTAATCGATGATTACAATCTTCTTCATGTGAGAATTAAAGAAGGTTTTGGTACATGAATGTAACGATTATTGTCAGGACAAAGAAGTCTTAAAGAAAAGAGTTCAGAGGGCCAAAAAAAGCCCTGATCAAGTACAAAATTACTCCAGTTTGAATCTGAAATACTTTCCCTGAGATGCTCAGCCATATCTGAAAGGTCGTTTGCTGAGTCTGAGAGATCTGCCATAATAGAATTCTTCTCTTCTATTGTCATGGAAATCTTCTGGGTACCTTCAGCGGATTCCATTGATATTGTAGAAACCTCTTCAACAGAAGCTGTAACCTCCTGTATGGATGCAGATTGTTCTTCAGTGGCTGCTGCAATTTCCTGAGCCATTCTTGCAATCTCCTCTCCGTTCTTGATAGCTTCCCTGACAGCATTAACAGCCTCATTGATTGATTGGGAACCGGTTTCAACTTTTGTTGTTTCTTCACGGATAGTGCAACTGCACGCTCTGTTTCTATCTGAACTTCCTTAATGAGATCAGCTATTTCCTTTGCTGCTGAGCCGGACTGCTCAGCAAGTTTGCGCGACCTCGTCTGCAACAACAGCAAACCCTTTTCCATGCTCGCCTGCACGTGCTGCTTCAATTGCTGCATTTAAGGCAAGCAGGTTTGTCTGGTCTGCAATACCCGTGATCATGGTAAGAATTTCACCTATCTGTGCGGATTTCTCATCAAGTCTTTCAATTACTTCCACTGATTCGTATGATGATGATTTTAATTCCATTCATCTGTTCCAGAAGCAGTTCTGACTGCTGGCTATGTCCATCATCATCTCGTTGGCACCGATTGAAGTTGCTGATGCCAGGGTTGCGTTGTTAGCAATATCCTGGACTGCATAAGGTCATATCATTCATTGCACCTGTGATCTCAACAATTTTGCTGGACTGCGAATCAGCACCGGCTGAAATTTCTGATACGTCTCCTCTCATTTCACCAAAGGCTACCGTGAGTTTTTCAGTATAATCCAGTAAGCCTTCTGCTGTGGCATTAACTGCAGCAGACTTATCCTGCACTTCCTGGATAATTTCCTTGATACCGACAACCATCTTATTGATTGCAATTCAGGATTTTCCTATCTCGTCATCAGATTCAGGTACCTGTACTGTCATATCTCCGCCGGCAATATGCTCTGTAACATCAAGTATCTGATCAAGTGGCTTTGTCAGTGACTTTGCAATGAAGAGTCCAAGCGCAACAGAGAGAATCAGTCCTATGATTGAAATAATAACTGTATTGTCAGATGTTTTTCCTGCCAGAAGGCTGACTGCGTCAGGGTATAGCAGATTTGATATATCCCTTCGTTTCTCCGGTGTAGTCTTCAAAAGGTGAAAGCACCACAAGGTGTGTTCCGTCATCTGATGTGAAGTAGACAGTTTCACTCTTCTTTAACTGGCTCAACTGTTCCTGTGTTGTCTGGAAAGGATCGTTTTCTACTGTTGAGGCCAGGAGTCCATTATCACTGGATTCCCATGAAACACTTGATTCATCAGGGAATGTGTATATGTAGTAATCCCAATCCATAGCACTCTGTAGTTGTCCAAGTACTTATGTTCATCAAATCCGATACCATATTCCACAGAACCAATATGTTCCCCGTTGTAAGTAAGGGTCTGACAACTCTGAAACCATATCCTGCTTTGCCTTCTTCAAGCCCGGAAACGGTTTGCCTTTTGGAATTTGCTTCATTAACAGTATTTCTGAATGATGAAAGGTCATCTCCATATTTTTCAGGATTATGTAGCCTGAGGAATGAAGTGGAATCTGGTAAGTGGAACTGGAACTGTTCTACACCATCTGCTGAAAGTTCTTCAAATACAGGAAAAGTAATTCTGTAAACCTTTCCCTGTCTCTCTCTGCAAAAGTTTCAGTATTTCTTCATTTTCAGCTACTGGTATCAGCGCAGTTGAAGCAGTCTGCACCTGAATAGCCATTCTTTTCTGAACATTTTTATCGACCTGTGCAGCAATATCCTGCTTCTGTGCATCTATGAGTAATTTCTGGTTATAAGCGCCCTGGATTGCAAAAAGAGCAATCAACAGCATAGATAATACTATAAAAGAAATTATTATCTTATTTTTAAGTTTCATAAAAAATTCTCCCTAACATCCATCCAATTAAATAGTATATTATTAAAGTAATAGTGAGGCTTGGTATTAAAATTGCAACTGTGTACTGCTAGAAACTGGCAGTTTTGTGCAGCACTGCACATTATCCTCTGCTTTTCGCTAGCAACATGTCTGCTACGTTTTGAAAGATACTGCTGTTTGCACAAAACAATTTTAAGATCAAAATCAATAATTTTAAATATTATATATCTTTCTTAGAGTCCGGTGATTTTTTTGATCATTCCTGAAAAACTATTTAATGACGACAGAGCTATTGAGCTCCCAATAAATATTGTCGTAATGCTGGTGGTTGGAATGAGCTCACCGCTATAATTCCGTACCCTCTCACACAACTGTGTTGGTGACTAATGATACATATATTTACTCAATTATAACGCGATTCCTAGCGCATAAATCAAAACAGATTCATCGTTTTTCCACAAACCTAATCCTTCATACTTTTTTGTTTTTTAACTTATCTAACAGAGATGAAACTCTCTCCTTTGCATCTTCTGATTCCCTTTCGTCCTTAACAATGTTGATAGCCAGAATATCTCCTTCTTTTGAACCAGCAGGGAGAAGGGACATAGGAATGTCGATTTTTATCGACTCCTCATCTCTCACAAGAAGAACTGCGATATTTCCTTCCACTCTATCTAGTGACACCTTAAAATTATTATTCATTATTATTCCTCATGTGCAATCTCTACAGTGTATTTGTTCCCATCAGTATTAACGATAATATCACCATCAAGGTCCGTTCTGTATATTTCGCACCCAAATATATTTAGTCTGTCCATAATTTCTTGATGTGGGTGTCCATAACTGTTGTCTTCACCAACCATTATTATGCTTACTTCAGGACTAACCTGTTCCAGGAACTCAGTGCATGTAGATGATGTGCTTCCGTGATGAGCAACCTTGAGAATATCACTGTCAATATCATATCCTGTAGCAATCATTCTGTTCTCAGCTTCCTGCTCCGCATCTCCTGTGAATAGGAAAGATATGCTGCCATAGGTCATCTTGAGGACCACAGAATCATCGTTGAGATTGCCTGTGAGTTCCCCCGGATTGAGGACAGTGATGGTTACAGATGGGTCAAACTCTATGGTCTGACCACTTTCTGCAAGATTGAAAGGTATATCTTTCTCATCAATCTTGATCAGCATGTTCTAAAAGGTCTTTGAAGTATGTGGGTTCCCGCTGTCTATAAACCTCTTGACCTTGAAGTTGTTCAATACGTTTACCATCCCACCGATATGGTCCGCATGCGCGTGTGTGGCTACTATCACGTCCAGCTCTTCAACATCGTTGTCTTTGAGATAAGATACAACTCTGTCCCCTGCCTTCTGTTCGCCTGCATCAATAAGCATGTTCTTTCCATTTACTTGGATTAGGATAGAATCACCTTGTCCTACATCAATAAAGTGAACAGTCATGTTGTTCAGGTCTATGGCCGGCAATGTAGACTCTGGAAGTATTTCTTCAGAAGAATCATCTGTAGTATAATTTGAATTAATAGCTGGTTGTAAATTGTTTGAGACTTGATCTGAAGAAGTCGATTCAAGCGAAATACAACCGCATGCAAAGATTACTGTGAATGCTATAAATGCAAACGCTATTATTTGTTTTTTAACATTAATTTTTCATCCCCTTAAAGTTACAATGCTATTGTATTCCTTTCTTTATTTATATTAGGGATTGTATGCTATTAGAGATATCAAAGTCAGAAACCAATTCTGTAGGGGGATCATAGAATGGAAGTCTGAAGCCTATCCCCTTTCAAGTTACTATGTAATATCTCAAAAATCTCAAATAGACGTCTCTTAATTAGAAAGATGCCGAGGTTGGGGGCCGGCAATATAGTTAAAAGCCTACATAGTAAAACAGGATTTTTGCTTATATAGGCGCTGTGGGCAGAACAGACTTCTCTTATCCTCAACAAAGTAATAATTCTTTGACCATAATTAAAGTATAGCGTTGAAAACTTGAATCAATGCTGAGGAGGGAGCTCTGCAACGGGGAGTCCAAAGCCTCACCTTTTTCACAATACTACAGTAATGCCTCATGATACATATATTTAATCAAATGTGTGCAATAATAAAATGTACACTTGGTGGGATTTAAACCCCACGTCCGCCTATTAGTAAGATGGTAGTCTTATTCTGGCTAGACTACAAGAGCACAAATTATATTTTTGCAGCTAATTCTTTTTCAATGTAACAGCATCCATTTCAAGTGTTTTGCAACATCCTGATTCTTACCAATCATATCAGAAATTACCTTGAGTATATTCGAGTGAATCATTGGTTGTCAATAAAGAATATTGCAATACATCGACCTACGTCACCCAATGAAGTTTTGACATCTGCATAGTTGAAAGAAGTCTTCACTCACTTCAAATGGCACAAGGGGTAGCTGAATCAGGCCATTAATTTTCTTGACATTTTTTTACCCATATTCCTCATCGATATCATAAAATATACCTCTTTTTTATCATTTAGACCCTTGACAATATTGGCTTTTCTTCTTGGGATACAAAATAATCTTTAATTGATGATATTATCATGGGTTTAATTCCTTTTAAGACGTTTGCTTCTGTATATTGTGAATGTGCTTTGTCTTCTTTAATAAATGGAATATGCGAAAATGAATATATTTTGGCTGTTCTGTAGTCTTTTGAGAAAGCCAGACCTATGTGCAGCAATCCTGTATTTGCAAGTTTTATTATCATTTCTTCAGAGTGATTCGCACGAAACATGTAAAGCATTTTTTGTTTTTATGGAATAATTCCTCTATTGTTCAGGTTTTTGTTACTGATAACAATATCTTAGCTGCATAATTGTTTCGTTTTCACAAATCGCATAAAATTATCCAAACGTTGTTTTCATATCACCGGCGTTTTCAATATTGATATATTGTTCGAGGCACCAAGTCGTCCACTGTCAAGTTCTTCAATAAGATTAGTTTTATTGACTAAGATATCCAATGGCTTCTGATACATAATTCTGATATACGTCTTTATCAGATACACCATCATATATATTTCGACACCACGACAGTTCATCCATATCTGATCTATGTGGATGTAGTATGTCTTCAATGGTAGGAAATTAAAAGATTCTTTGAATACAAACAATGATGATTTTGGTGCAACATTGGGGTATTCAGAGAAAGTGTCACCTGTCTTGTTTGCTAACCACGAAACGATATCAGTTGTCGTAGGCTTTAAACTCGTTACTATACCATTGTTTTGTTGAATTAATCCCAATCCAATGGCTTCATTCATGTATCTGTTTATTGTCGGTTGCCAACAGTTCCCATCCATGACCAACTATCACCAAGTACATTTCTCAATTCCAACTGTGGCATTTGTCCCTGTAACATAATTGGCAATGCAATAGATGCTAATCTACCAGTGCGTATTTCTATGTTGAGTTTGCTCTTGGTCAATGATTGATAAGTCGATGGGTCATGTAGTTGATTATATTGAGGTTGACTATCCAATTCGGTGTATAATGCAATACTACTAATTATGAGCTCAGTCAGATTCATGTTTTGAATAGACTCGTTAAACAGTTTTGAAAAGTAGAATTGCTATTCAAATAAAACCCTGTTTTTTTGTGTTGTAGACTTCGGTGTTTTTTCATATTCCTTTTTTATCTGCTTAAAATAACATCAAGTGGAGCATTTATATCTAATTTTGTGTTTTGTCAAGTACTCTTGCATAATGCTTACTCCTAATTCGGTCAACACGAGTTTATCATCCAAAATCCATGTTTCTGGGAGTTTATCAGTATCCAAGAATGCCTTTTGTTTTTAGAGCTTGTAAATGGCCAGATAATGTAATAAACGCAACACCTACATCACCAACAACATCGGAATATGTACTTGAGCCAAAGTTACATGTTCTCCAATATATTGATGTCATGGTTTGTTTTGTCGCCATGTCAGTTTTAAATCGTTTTGTACTTTTCCATTTAATGTCGTTTGTTTGTCTGCCATTTTCTCGTCCTCTATTACAGGAGTATGCACAGGGTTCATGCAGGATATATACAGGTTTTACTTATAGGCACCTACAAAATAAAAACTTTTCGGTCAAAATATAGTTATTTTTCTACAGATCACGTAGGAGGCTATAGTTTTTAGGATTAAATTAAAAATAAGTATCATTTTGCAAACACTTACAATTAGAGAACAGTTAGCACAAATAAGATAGAATACGATTTTTTTGGAAAATATATTTCTTAATTTAATAGAGTCCTATATCTTAAAATAAAGTGGCAATAAACGTGGTAAGTCATTTCATTCGGAAATACACATACTGCAAAAACAAATTTGGCAACATCTTGTGTAATCTTAACAGAGAATAAATACCATTTTAATCATTTTCTGTAAATACTTATACAAAAATCCCAGATGAAAATGATTAGTGATTTGATATGGCTCTAAAAAAATCAGAACTATACTCTTCCCTCGGTCAGTTGTGACGAACTTCGTGGTGGAATGGACGCCAGCCAGTACAAAGACCTCGTTCTTCTTTTCATCAAATATATCAGCGATAAATATGATGGCCAGCCTTATGCACCAATTAGTATGCCCAGCCGGTGCAAGCTTCAGAGTTGTAAGTAGCACTCAAGGGCAAGCCGGATATTGGCGACCAGATCAACAAGAAGATAATCGCTCCTCTGATTAATGCAAACAAGCTGTCTAACATGCCGGATTTCAATGATACCAATAAACTTGGAAGCGGCAAGGAACAGATGGTTGGGCTTACCAATCTCATAGCCATAGCGAGAATCCTGCTCTTGATTTCTCCAAAAACCGTGCGGAAGGGATGATATTCTTGGAGATGCTTACGAGTATCTCCTTGAGCACTTTGCAACTGAGAGCGGTAAAAGCAAAGGCCAGTTCTATACACCAGCCGAGGTCAGCCGTATAATAGCACAAATCCTTGGCATCCATCAAGCAGAAACAACAAGCTCAACCACTGCCTATGACCCAACCTGTGGTTCCGGTTCACTGCTTTTGAAGGTTGCTGACGAAGCAAGGACAAAAATAACCCTGTACGGTCAGGAAAAAGATTCTGCAACATCTGGTTTAGCCCGCATGAACATGATCTTGCACAACAATCCAGAGGCTCTCATTGCCCAGGGTAATACGCTGACCAACCCTGAATTCAGGATGGAGAGGACACTCAAGACTTTGACTATGTTGTGGCCAATCCACCTTTCAGTGATAAACGCTGGAGTACCGGGCTTGATCCACTGGATGATGAATATGAAGTTTCAAGCCTTTTGGTGTTCCCCCGGCTAAGCAAGGAATTATGCTTACCTGCTCCATATTGTCCGCTCTCTAAAGAGCACAGGTAAAGGTGCCTGTATCCTTCCACATGGCGTTCTTTTCCGTGGTAATGCTGAAGCTGACATTCGTAAGAATCTGGTGCGAAAGGGCTATATCAAAGGTATTATAGGCCTTCCTGCGAACCTTTTCTATGGTACTGGTATTCCTGCCTGCATTATTGTCGTCGATAAGAAGGTGCTTCCTCACGCAAAGGTATTTTCATGATTGATGCAAGTGCAGGTTTCATGAAGGATGGACAGAACCGCCTTCGTTCCCAGGATATACACAAGATAGTGGACGTTTTCACAAAGCAAACCGAGGTTCCGAAATATTCAAAGATAGTAAGCCTTGAGGAGATTGAGAAGAACGAGTTCAACCCTGAACCTTCCACGCTACATCGACACGCAGGAAGCTGAGGATTTACAGGATATCGAAGGACACCTGCATGGAGGGATTCCTTGTGCTGACATTGATGCTCTCAAACGTTACTGGAATGTCTGTCCACAACTACGTGAGGCTCTGTTCAGGGAGATGAGACCTGGTTATCTTGAGCTTACTGTGGACAAGTCAGCTATCAAATCCACTATTTATGAACACCCCGAGTTTGCTGCTTTCATTGAAGGATGAATGCACACTTTGCGCAGTGGCGAGAGAGAACATCTAACAGGCTGAAACAGCTGGAAGTTGAAAGCCACCCCAAGGAGATAATAGCTGAACTCTCCGAGGATCTTCTTGCACATTACTCAGCGAAGCCGCTGATCTATGAAATCACTATGATGTGTACCAGCACCTGATGGATTACTGGGCTGAGACTATGCAGGATGACTGCTACATTATTTCTGCTGATGGCTGGGCACTGACCTCGTATAATTGAGAAGGACAAGAAGGGGAAGAGGAGAAAGACAAGGGATGGACATGTGACCTTGTTCCCAAGGAGCTAATCGTGGCTCGCTACTTTGTGAAAGAACAGGAGCTTATTGAGGAGCTAACGTCTGAACTGGAAAGTGTAATTGCCAGCCAAAACAGAACTCGAGGGAAGAGCAGGGTGGCGATGAAGGTGCTTTCTCCGAACGAAAAGATGAACAAAGCAAACCAGTGTTACTGCTCGATTGGAAAGGAAATCAAAGGTGACAGGGAAGCAAAGGAAGAAGCCGATGCACTCAATGAATGGCTAAAGTTGTCCAAAGATGAATCTGACTTGAAGAAGAAACTCAAGGGATGCCGAAGCAGCTCTTGATTCCAAAAACTTAATGCTTACTATCTCCAAACTAAGCGAAGATGATGTCAAGTCACTTGTAGTGGATGATAAATGGCTCTCTACACTGGATGCTGCTATTCATGGAGAGATGGATCGTATTAGTCAATCTCTTACTCAGCGTGTGAAGGAGTTGGCAGAGCGTTATGATACTCCTTTGCCAAAGATGACTGAGCGTGTGGCTGAGCTGGAGTCCCAAAGTGAATGAACATGGAGAGGATGGGATTCAAATTATGAGTGGAGAATGTGTTGCTGGCAGTGTCCCAGCTGGATATAAGCAGACTGAGATTGGTGGCGATACCGGAGGACTGGGAAGCACTCCGTTACCTAACATTATTTGGTACCAAGAAAGGGACCAGGATTAAGAAAATGGCAGTTCAGATCAAGTGGATTGAAAGTAATTAATGTGTTACCAATCTTCAGAAACTGGATACTTGAATCTTAGTACAACCGACCGTCATATTTCATGGGAAGGATTTGAACGGACCTATAAACACTTTTTAGTTGATAATGGTGATGTAGTCATGGCAAGATTCAGGCAATTCGTGCAAGACATCTGTTGTTAGGGAGTCTGATTTGCCACTATTAATGAACATAGTGTCATCCGATTTAAAGCAAAAGAAAAAATCTATCGTTCTTTCATGCTTATCTATCTGAGAAATCTCACTTATTTCAAATCTCAAATAGACTTAATGATCCTGGGTGGTGCACAGCCTAATTTTGGGTCCTGCGCATTTGCTTAAAGTTCTTATTCCTCTTCCACCTACTATCTCAGAACAAGAAGCAGTCATGGCACTAACCGATACAGATGCCCTTATCGAATCACTGGAGCAGCTCATCGCCAAGAAACGCCAAATGAAGCAGGGTGCTATGCAGGAGCTGCTGACAGGAAGAGACAGCTGCCAGGATTTGAGTGAAATTGGGAAGTAAAGAAGATAGAGGAGTTCACAGATTGTACTGCAGGTGGAACTCCAAGTACCAAATTCCGGTATTGGAGCGGTACTATTCGTTGGATGAACTCTGGTGAACTACACCTTAAAATGGTTACAGAAGTGGAAGGACGAATCACCGAAGAGGGTCTTAACAATTCAAGCACAAGAATTGTTCCTAAAAACTGTGTTTTAATAGGACTTGCTGGTCAAGGCAAAACTCGTGGTACAGTTGCTATGAACTTTGTCTCATTATGCTGAATCAGTCTATTGCTGCGATTTTACCAAATTCATCATTCATATCTGAATATTTATACTACAATCTTGATTCAAGGTATGAAGAGCTTCGAGAACTTTCAGCTGGCGAGGGAGGACGAGGTGGTTTGAATTTAACAATAATTCGATCTATCCCTGTGCTTTTTCCTACAGTTGAAGAGCAAAAGCCATAGCTACTACTCTCTTAAACATTGATGCAGAGCTTGCTGTGCTGGAGAAGAAACTTGAGAAGAGCCGCATGCTCAAACAAGGAATGATGCAGAAACTGCTTACAGGGAGGATTCGGTTAGTATGAGCAATAGGGATACAAATTCATACTTCATTGGGTGGGATGTTGGTGGATGGAACTGTGATACTAACTCAAGAGTCGTGATTCTATTGTTATTCTTGACTCTTCGCTTTCTATTGTAGGGAGACCCTGGCAGGGTAATCTTCGGTCTGGCATAAATGAGGCAAAGAACACAAATGGTTTTATTCGTAAATTGTTCTCCCTGTGTTCTGTTAATGTACCTGCTGATCTTAAACAAGTTACCCATCAATTGATACACCATTGGGTTTTTCCTCGGATTTTACAAACCTTGTGACTGGTTTAAAATGTGTAGAATCTGTGGGGCTTTCTGAAACTAATCCCTACCTTTAATCGACAGACTGAGCGCTATTTGTTCAAAATAATATTAAAAAACCCTTGTCAGCTATCAAGGATATGATGAGAGTCAGGCTACAAAAGGTATGCACGTACTGGCTAAGTTTGCACCACGGATTGAACGCTGTGGTGTATGGAATGATGGTGGGTTGATGACTACAGGTGAGCTTATCCTGCAGCTTGTAGTAATTGCAAGTCAATAGAAACATTACGACAGCTTGGAGTTGCAAACCAACCTATTGATAATCAGGACAAGATAGATGCGCTGACCTGTGCTCTTGTGTCTATCTTTTTGTGAATTATCCTGAGAAACTAATAGAATCCTGATGAATCTGTGCCTGAATGTGAAGGATGGATTTGGATTCCAAAAGACATACTTAGTGGGAGTGTAAAGTATGAAATGGAGTTGGAGGTACACTAATGAAAATGGGCAGCCTGAACGAGTCACCCAAAACCGTATATCCCTGTTTCCGGGATGAACTTGACTATCGCTATCTTGGTGACTTGACGGATAAGGGGATCACAACAGTAACATAGAGAATACTCGGCAAATGGCTGGAAAAGAACGGCTATACTGACAAGCAGATTAGTATGGCATTGTACAAGCTGCGTAATGAGGCAGACAATCACAGTCGTAAGCTCTACGATAACAACAAAGCCGTCTATAACCTGCTGCGTTATGGTGTTCAGGTAAAGGCCGAGATTGGTGAAGATTAACAGAAACTGTGAAACTTATTAACTGGTCTGAACCTGAAGAATGACTTTGCCATTGCAGAGGTCTACTCAAGGAAATCGTGAACGAAGACCGGATATAGTTCTCTATATAAATGGTATTGCAGTTGGAGTACTGGAACTGAAGAACAGCCAGGTAAGCATTGGAGATGGTATCAGGCAGAACATTTCAATCAGAGACCAGAATTCAATGAATGGTTCTTCAGTACTGTGCAGTTCATTTTTGCAGGTAACGACTCCGAAGGGTTGAGATATGGTACCATTGGCACAGAGAGAAGTACTTCCTTACATGGAAAAGAGAATGAAGAGGATGACCGTCGCTTCAAACTCGACAAATATCTTATCAAAATGTGTCGCAAGGACCGCCTCATCGAGCTGATATATGATTTTTGTGCTCTTTGATGCTGGCATCCGAAGAAACTGCGCATTGGCCACATCCAGTATTTTGGTATCAAGGCTGCTCAGAAGCACGTAAAGCAGTATAAGGTGGAATTATCTGGCATACGCGATGGCGGTAAAAGTATCGTCATGGTGTTGCTGATAAATGGATACTGGAGAACAATCCTAGAGCCAGGGTGGTAATAGTCCTGAACCGTGATGAGCTGGACAAGCAGATCGAGGGAGTGTTCATTGATGCCGGAGAAAAATATAAGCGCACTTCCAGCGGTCAGGATCTTTTAAACCTATTGAGCCATGCCAAGCCACGTCTGATATGTTCCCTTATCCACAAATTTGGTCGCAGGATGGCTGACGATTTCAATGCATTTATCAGGGATCTGAAATCCCAGCCAAGTAAAACCGTAGGTGATCGAACAATCTTCGTGGACGAATGCCATCGTACCCAAGAGCGGTAAACTCAACACAACCATGAAAGCAATAATGCCCGATGCGGTCTTCATTGGTTTCACGGGTACACCGCTTCTCAAAAAAGACAAACAAACAAGCCTGGAAGTCTTCGGAGGTTATATCCATACTTACAAATTCAGTGAAGCTGTGGAAGACAATGTAATACTTGACCTTGTCTACGAAGCACGTGACATAGACCAGACATTGGGTTCCGAAGAAAAAGTGGATGCATGGTTCGAAGCAAAGGACTGAATGACTGGCAGAAAAGAAGAACTGAAAACTCATTGGGGGAACCATGCAAAAGGAGTACTCAGTTCACGTTCCGAATGGACCGAATGGTAAGTGACATTATCTTTGATTTCAGCGTCAAACCACGTCTGTCCAGCGAAAGAGGAAATGCCATCCTTGTAGCATCAAGAAATTATCTACGAAGCCTGCAAATATTTCTCTCTCTGTTCCAGAAAACAGTTTTCAAAGGCAAATGTGCAGTGGTAACATCTACAATCCACTGGCTCGGGATATTACAAAAGAGGACACAGGAGCAAACACCGAAACAGACAAAGAGTTCATTTACAACACCACAATGAACTCCTCGAAAACATCAGTGCCCTCCCAGGCATGACAAAGACCGAAACCTATGAAGAACAGGCAAAGTCTCTGTTCACAAAGAACCTGCAAACATGAAGCTACTCATCGTAGTAGACAAACTGCTCACAGGCTTTGATGCTCCTCCCTGTACCTATCTCTACATTGACAAATCAATGCGTGATCACAGTCTGTTCAGGCTCATATGCCGTACAAATAACTAGATGGCGATGACAAGGATTTTGGCTACGAGTGGACTACAAGGACCTTTTCAAGAACCTTGTTAATGAGAAAGGGAACTGGAGCACTCCAGTCTATTCATCGAACTGGACCACAGCGCTGAAGGCGTCAAACCTGAAGTTCTCCATGCAGGACCGCCTTAAAAAGGCAAGGAACGTCAAAGATGCACTGGAAACACTTCATCTGTTATGTGAACCAGTGACCACCAAAAGGTGAAGGCTGGAACACATCCACTACTTCTGTGGCAACACGGAGATTCAAACTGACCTGCAGGAGCGTGAACCACAGCGTTCAGCACTCTATAAAGCCACAGCTGCAATGCTTCGTGCTTACGCCAATATCTCCGATGAAATGGAAGCTGCCGGATACAGTGAAGCGGGTATAGCACACATACAGCCAGCAGAGAGACCATTACCTCAAAGTGCGCGAAATCATACGCATGGTAGCGGTGAGAGCTCTTGATCTGAAAGCCTATGAAGCGGATATGCGTCACCTTATCAACACCTACATCGAGCCTTGAAGGCAGAAAAGTATCTTCATTGAACAGTATGCCTCTCTTAGAAATAATCATAAGAGTGGCATTAACGATGCTCTATTGATTCCGTCTTTCCGGCTTGAAAAGTAGAATGCTATTGCTGAAACAATAGAGAACAACGTCCGTAGCAGGATAATAAAAGAACATCTTAACGACCCACTTACTACGAGAAAATGTCAGCCCTTCTGGACGAGATCGTCGCAGCAAGGAAAGCTAGAGCCATCGAGCCGCGAAGAATATCTTAAGCAGATTGCTGATCTGGTTATGAAAATCGGCGCAGGACATGAGGATAACACACCCAGGAACTCAAAACAAGTCCTGCACTCCGAGCAATATATAACAATCTTCATCATCAGATATCAACTCTGATACCACTGGCAGAAACTTCGTCTGAATACTCCTCATCCGATGATCAATTCTTGCTTTGGCATTAAGATAAGATGAGACAATAAAACGGGTTCGTTCCGATGATTGGCGAGTAGAACCACTTGAAAGAACCATAAAGCAAGCTTTGTATGATATCCTGAAAGATGAAAAGAGGTGGAACGCCTTTTCCTCATCATTAAAGCGCAGAAGGAATATTGATGGGTACACAGATGAGCTTGGTGAGGATAAGGCAGACGTAGTCTTTAAGGACATAAAAATATCCCACCTAAGCGTCTACCCTCCATCAGGTAAAGTAAAAGATATCTGCTCCATTAAAGGATGGATATTGGCTTGAATCCGTATTTTTGCGATTTCAAAACTCGGTTGGGTTTAAACAGCAACAAAAACTCAGGAACAAGAACGAGAAACCCAAAGAGAGTATCTTGACAGAGAAAGTCACTACGTATGGGGAAAACGTTACCTGCTAAAAATCATCGAAGCCGACAAAGCACCTTCAATCGATCTGAAACACAAGACTATGATACTAAGTGTCCGCCCAGGATCAGACGAAAAAAAGAAGCAAGAAGTAATCGACGCCTGGTACCGTGAACAGCTCAAAAAAGCTACATATCCTCTTATAGAAAAATGGGAAGCATTGATGGGGGTAAAGGTAGAACGGTTATTTGTGAGGCGCATGAAAACTAAATGGGGAAGCTGCAACCATAAGGCTGGGAATATTATGCTCAATACTGAGCTTGCCAAGAAACCTCATGAATGTCTCGAATACATAGTGGTACATGAAATGGCACATCTTCTGGAACATAAGCATAACACACGCTTTATCTCTTTACTGGATAAATTCATGCCAAAATGGCAATTCTATAGGGACAAGTTGAATCAATTGCCAGTTAGTCATGAGAACTGGAATTATTGAAACTAGGTAAAGATATCAGCAAGACAAAATAAAGACTAGTAAGCATAGTGAAAGTATTTCTAATAAATGGGATTAAATAAAATAGAAACATAACACAACACGTAATTGCTAAAATAAATATATCAATATGCAAATATGTTTGGCTTGTATATTATTAGCAAAATTATTATAATTATCAGTATTATTATATATGCGAGTAGTATTTAGTGAAAGAGGAGGATTAGAATGTCGCAGGAAAAGGTGGTATGCCGAATATTTGAGATAATGGGCCTAGGAATCCCTAACATGGAATCCTTTGCTAATAGGCTCAAATATCAAAAGATTATATATTTATTACAATCTTTCGGTTTATCTTTAGATTACGGATTTAATTGGTATCTGAAAGGTCCATATTCATCTCCGCTCGCTCGAACTTTGTTTACAATAGAGGCAACCCCCGATATTTATAAAGAAAGTATTGGATTAAGGTTCAAAAATGAGGATGCAATTATTGCAAAGCTCGAAGATTTTAAGCAGAAGCTAGGAGATAACATCAATAATGTTCTTTATTTGGAAGTGTTAGCATCTTTGCATTACATCAATAAAGCCAAGTTTTCTGGAAAGGGATCAATTGACGATTTGAAGTACATGCTATATGATGTGAAGCCACATTTAAAAGAAGAAGCTGGCATCGACGAAATTATTGAAAAGGCATATAAGGATTTAAGCAATTACACAATTATACTGTCAGAACACTATCCCGATAAAATAGACCTACCAAGGCATATTTATGATAATGTCCATGGTTTTATTGGAATCACCGAGCTAGAATGCAAGGTCATTGATTCCCCTTTTTTCAAAGATTACGTCGAATAAGACAGTTAAGTTTGGTAGATTACGTTTTTCCAGGTGCGTTGCATAATCGATTTAATCATTCATTGGGTGTAATGCACATTGCCGACAAATGTAGTAGTGCATCTACAAGAAAAAGGATATTTGGAAGGTGACCGTGAACCCTAAGAATGACAGGTTTGTTGCATGACATTAGCACTATCCTTTATCTCATCTTGTAGAAAAAGTTGTTCAGAGCCATGCTAAATCCAATATCAAAACTGAATATATGTTGGTAGAATCGCAAGATGATGCAAGTGAAGATGAAGATGTCTTTTCTGATGATGGTAATAAAGTAGACCTCAGAAGCAGTAAAACACATTGTTTAAATCATGAATGGCATGATAGTAGAAATTCTAAACTTGATTTATGCTCATCATGAAAGGATGCATAGTATTGTGATTAAGAATAGTCCAATATACATGATATTTTAGTAAATGAAGGGGATTTTGATGATGAACAAATTAAAACAATGTGCCAGATTATTGATCCCATCCCGATAAAAGCGAAAATCCTCGATCACTAATTATTATCCAGAACTCGATGCTGATAGATCTGACCATTTTCTTTCGTGATACAGGACAAACAGGGACTTAAGATTATTTTGATAAAGAATCAAATAATAAGGAACCTGGATTATGTTGAGGATGGTGGAGAAGATAGTGGAAAACTGTCGTTAAACAGAAAGCACTCAAGGCGGTAGAACATTATTTAATGAAAGCAGATACTTTTTTTACAGCACGGTTGTTTTCCACAAAGCTACAGTGGGCTTTGAAATTATGGCCAAAAAAATATATGAAGGTCTAATGGAAAGGAATATGTGTCTGTCATATTTTGATTTAGTTAAAATATTTGATGACCCAGACACTGTACATCAATATTTAGACTATGATGATTCTTATTTTTTTAACAAACTTAAAGACATCAAGTCTGGAAAAATAGAACTGACTGGAGAAGATGACTAGCACACAAATAGTTTCGGAACTTATGATAAAATATTAAATCGTGAGCCACAAAACTTGCTTTCGAAGAGAAGAAACTGGTTCAACAAGAAAAGCTCATCAAGGAAAACCCGAATTCTTATCTAAATTTTTTAAAGAACGATTGCTAAATCCACCCAACTCAATCGAAGATAACTGGTATATTCCATTTGAGGTCAGCGTAGCTCCAACAAATATCAGTCCTCATATAGGTTTGATATTCTAAATATACTTTGGTGTGCTATGATGAAACAATTAGAATCTTATAAAGTTATGGTACCAGTGTGAACCCCTAACAAATTTTTTAGTTAAGGATCAATCATCAATCATGTCTGTACTGGGAGATTATGAATTCCAAGTCAACCGAATTTATACAAAACCAAGAGTACAAAGACATAATGAACTCAGTGTACAACTCATAATTCTAAGTACTTTGTGCGACTCAAATGACTAACTACATGAAAAATAAAAAGATGTGTGCAATCATTATGTAAAAATTATGCTAATCAATTAATCAATCCTTGTGGGTTTAATAAATCAATGTTCTAAATGTGACCCGTTCACTATTATGATTAATCAAGGCTGGTACGTACCAAATATCTATAATGCAAAAAAACGTAGCAACAAAAAAACAAGGACTATTCAAAATATTTCCGTAGTCTCGGCCGGACAAAAAATAACAAAAAGCAAGACCAGAACCAAAACGTACCATCTGACATTCCGCACGTACCAATCAATAATTGACTAAAAACCTGCGGAATATGAGCTATCTTATTACGCTGCTTAGATTGTAATTTACAAAGCACTAGTTACATGTGGAAATGCTGAGAGAACATCAATCATATTCACGGTGACCTTGCTTCCACATAATACAAATGCTGCCTGTCCGGACAGTACATATCCAGCTCATTCTTCATCCTCTGGATAAGATCACAGCAGTACTTTGATGCAACACCATAGTACTTCTTGAGCAATTTGCAGAATTCATCTACGGTGATACCATGATACATGAAGTCTTTTAGCTCATATACTATACACCTTGCAAGCTCTTCCTCAGATATTGTATCATTGATCTCGACGTCTTTGATTATTTGGCGCTCACGATAGTTTTCTCCATCAAACAGTATCTTTTTTAACACGGAAACGCGTCTGGGCAGCAAGTTCGGTTTCCATACGGACAATTGCTTACATACATTTTTCTCCCACCAATGAAAGCAGCATTTTAGATTTCAACACGATAGAGCTGAGCTAATCTGAGCGAAAGCATTTATGCTAGTCAATGCGGCTAGCAATCTGAATATCACCGCCTACTAGTTTCTCGTATTTCTGAATCACCTTGGTGCTTGTGGTAACCATGAAGTTTTGTTCACTTCGATAGATTTCCATATCGCCGTTAAGATTGGTGACCCATGTCTTAAGCAAATTAAAGAGTTCATCTTCGGTGATCTCAACTTTGATGAATGTGTATTTTCGCACTTTGAACATTTGGTCTGAATATTGAGATATATGGTTATGTTGTCACCCCGGTATCATTTGTACAATACGCATGTTAGAGACAACATATATAGAGGGACCAAGGGCAGTGAAAGTAATAATTATTCAGGAATTTCATCCGTGGTGTATTTCAGTAGCGATTACAACGGGTTTTTTTTGTTTTTTCTTATCAGGCCCATTTGGTGCATTCTTTTTTACTTCATCTGTGGAAGTGAATTTCAATGATCACGGACTTGATCAGGGTCCTTGCCTTCGGATGTCTGGAAATACGATGCATCTACTACAGAAGCACTGCTCTCAAGCTTTCGGGATTTTATCTCGTCATATCTGCTTATGAATTCAGAGAGGGCTTGTGATACGACATCAGATATGCTTGAAAAGTCTTCTGTCTGTACCATTTCTTCAATTCGTTTTTTGATCCATGGGGATACTGTGGAATTGAGCTGTGCTTTGTTCTTGGTTGTTACCATACTATAGTATTGTAGTAACGCTACTTATACATAACTTCATATCCCTATAGTAATATGAAAGCATCGTAATAGGGATGTGAAGTTAATGATGATAACAGTGAATGTTGTTCCGGAGGAATTATCAATCCTTAATGCCTTCGGAAGATCGAATCACTCGGCATACGGCCGGGGGAAAGTATTCCTGGTCTATGGTATTTGATGACGGTAGAACTGAATTGACGAAGGTGAATGAATGAAGAACAAAAAGAACAAGATCGTGGAAAATCCGTACCTTATAGAACAGTGGGAGAATGGTAGCCAGCAGCTTGTACGGGCTGCCAAAATAGGCTTGAAGGAGTGTTGACCAATGCCATCTGACTTTGCACGCGAGAAGGCATTGCCGTCTACAACCATGCACCTAAACAATGGGATGAGTTGGCGTAAATCCCTGGTGCTATGGGGAGAATTGGCGTTGAGCGTTAAATTCCTTGCGGGGCTTGTGCATGGGCCGGTCTAAAAGCGGAGGCGGCGCTGGCCGGCCGGTGGGATCCAATAAAGGACCGTAACTGGCTCAGCGAAGGTCACCAGGAACGTAGGTTCAACCATGCTATGGACTGTAAGCTGACGTTAGGTCAGATCACAAACTGCCCCATATGTAATAATCAAACTGCAAAGTGCATTGATGCAGGCGTCACAAAAGGCATGGGAGCAAGATCCTGGTGGAAATGTGAATGGGCCACCAGTTTATCAAATCGATCTCTCCTGAGAGGATGGCTGAATACTATTCGGAGGATCTTGAAAAGATGATCGAGTCCAGGAGAGAAAAGCATGACCATCGATAACATGCCAGTCGCACGGACAAGAATCGTCGCCGAGTGCATATGCGACCATTGTGGTCATATTTTCGATGTTGACTGGCAGTGTAAGAACCGACCTGTCTACTGCCTGGAATGTAATGAGGAGGTCAGACCATATAAGGTCACCTCACACTCCGGGACAGATATCTGGTCTTTCGGGTTCGAGTCCCGGACTGGAGCTTCGCCCGCAATAATAGCTGCAGGCTTCTTCTATACAACAGAAAGGAAGTGAGATCAATGACAGAAGAAGTTGAAGTGTACATCGATTTCGACCGAGTGCCAAACGGCATAGGTCGCATGAAGGACGACCCCCTCAAACACATCGATAACGCGGACGTTGCCAGGATCCAGCAGTGGATACGGACCAAAGTCTCCGGAAATAACGAGGTATTCGCGGTCATAACCGGTAAAGCATCCCGATTTGTGAACATGGTGGCAACTGCGGAGTTGGCATCATGCAAGAACGTCACCCGGATAGGATGGTCCCAGGCCGGGATGATACCCATCGTTGTGAAGGACCTGAGGAAGGGGGCGAACTGATGGAGCAGACCCAGACCATAACCTATGCCGAGCCCATCGAGATCTCTACGAAAGTCGGTGCAGATGTTGATTCTAAGGGTAATGTGAAACCCCATGCTGAGATCACCATCAAAAGGAAGCTGGAATCGGATTGTGATGTTTTTGCGATCATTTCCGATGATGTACACGAATGTATGGACAAGGTGCAACAAACAGTGTACGAGATGTTGGCCGGAGATGGGGTGTGAGCATGGAAGTGAAACTCGACAAGGACAAGCTTGTACCTATCCTTGAGATGATGGGATACAACACAATCAACGGCACTGATGTCTGGAAAATGGCCAGTGAGAACCAGGACGAGTTCGTATTCTGGGGAGTGGACTTCAAGAAGAATGAGATTTTCAAATGGGTAGAGGACCACCGGGAATACGATGTGCCTAATGACCCTGTTTTCATGGAACTCAAGATGCTTGTGGAAAACTCAGTAGAACCGGGTGGTGAACCCAACGCAGACGAACCTATCGCCGACCAAAGCAGAGAGGATTGTCAGGAAGGATCCACCAATGAAAAGAACGCACCCCGGTCTTATGAAAATAGCGATACATCAGATCAAAAACCATCACAGATACTGGACCTTATCCACGGATATGTAGGGAACGATGTCCTTGAGGTATTTGGGGACACAGGTAGTGGAAAATCAAAATTCGCTCTGACCGTTGCAAAGGAGGCAATTACCTCCGGGAAGAAGGTATTCTATCTCGACACCGAGAGGAATCTGACGGAAGCGGACATTGCTGGCCTGAAAGGCTGTGAGTACAAGTACACCCCTGTTATCGAGGAGATCGACACAATATGTCAGAAGCTTCCTGCAGTCGACGTGGTTATCGTGGATTCCATCGGTTTTCCTATCCTGACATCATATGCAAGGCTCAGTGTCAAGCAGAAAGGTGATGCCCTGCTAAAGCTTATCGCCATATTCGGGGACCTGAAGAACTGGGCCTATAAGAACAACGGAATAGTGGTCGTCACGAACCAACCCGAGTCAGAGTTCAACAAAGCTCCGAACCACGTACTCAGACCCTTTGGAGACAAGAGCCAATTCGCAGCCAAGGAGATCTGGAAAACGGAGATAGTGGACCGCAAACCTGCTTACACCAATATCCGCATCAGTGCCTTCCGCAGCAGAAGCGTTGGCCACAGGACCAAGATAACGAACATGAAGATCAGTAGCAATGGCGTGGAGCTGAAAGCATGATCCTGTTAGGTACTGATCAGATAGAAGATGTTGCACTTGATAAACTGAAAACAGGATGGGCGGTGTTGTACGGCCATCCGGATGTTTTCAGATTCGTGGAATACAGTTTGTACAAACCAGGAACAAATGCAAATGCTGGATTTGAGTTACTTGGATTCCTGCCAGCTGTCGCCTTCTGCAAGAAGACTCCCAGGTTCAGGAAGATGTTCAAAGAAACCGACGACAGGACGGTTACGGTCCTTCAAGCGTTCAAGGTTGACAACAGTGAAGGTTTTGCATTCCATATCCTTGAAGCACCGAAGGATAGTGACAATGAAGCCCGCTACAATAAGGTAGCACAGGCAGTTAGAAATTATCTCGTGAACGGTGAGTTTGTTCCCCACCGGTGAGGTGATATCAATAAAACGTAAACGATCGCAAGGGGGCAGAACATGATGTCAAGCACCACCCGGACATCACCGTTCCAGACCCCTCTTGTCGTTCCCCGCACAAATCAGGACAAGCGCATCGCAACAGCATACAATCTGCTGAACGCATATCCAGGAAGGATCGTATCTGGTGCATAAGACCACTCGTGCCGGTTGTACGACAGCGTTGGTAGCCGAATCTCTGAATCGGGAGGAACGTTTTCTAGTCGTTGTCCCGACTAATAAGATTGCCGATAAGACCGTCACAGAGGATTCCATCAAATACTCTGACCGGGATACATGCAATGTTATTCGGATACCCTCCAACCACGCCTGTCTGAAGAACCAGGAGCTCTGCGAGCAATATCCGGATCTTAACAAGTTACCGATCCTGCCTGTTGCTGAGAGTTGTCCGGAATGCGAGAACTACTACTCCTGTCCTGTTACTCAGATACTCCACGAGCACATGTCCTGCGATGGTATCGCACTAACATATCAGAAGCTTGTGGCCCTGATGATGGCATCCAGCAGCAGGCCAAATACCACAGCTGAGCAGGTACTGCGGAACATATCCCGTATTCACAACGCTGTTTTCGATGAGATCCATGAGATCCAGTACGGAAGGTCCACGGGTATGACCATCTACAACGATGCCAGAAAGGAAGGAAAATGGCTGGACACTGCGAGGTATCTTCCACTCATGGAGGACTTCGAGCATATCCGCAAGACGGTCGTTGCCTTTGGTATGCTGATGGGAGAGGCAGATGTTCAGAATGCTGTGATGCAGACGTACAATAATGCAGCGGATGACAACTATTACCGGCACAAGCTGAGCAAGACCCTGAAGAACTGCTATTGTGACATGGGAGGCGAGAACAGCACAAAGTTCATCATGGCAGTGTATAGCGATATCATCAAGCTTACCATCACCAGGAAAGATTATGATCTGTCCATGCTCGACGTGCTTGACCTGTACAAGGTAATGAACATCGTCATGAGCGAACAGGTAGTGATACATGGAATACGTGACCGGGGAGCCATCAAGATAATGATGGTTGCAGTGGACCGGCTGTTCACTGACATGCTCAGGTCCTTTATCATGAGCATCCAGAACAAAGCCAAACGCACACTGTTAACGTCGGCCACCATCTGCAGTCATGATTATGACCAGTATTTCATGGGTAAGACAAGTCCACATGACATCACCTTCGGAACGGGTGGGGACCCCATGGAAACCAACTCGACGATGCTTATACTTGCGGATTCGAAGAAGTATGGGTCTATCGGCAGGAACTCCCGGTACAACAAGAAACACGAGATATTGGACAGGATAAGCACCCTGCTTGCTCTGTACGGGGACGACGACTGCACCATCATTACACTGAGCATAGCTGAGGCTATGGAGCTTAAGAAAGAGCTGGAGGCTTTCGGACATCCACACGAGGTGACCTATTACAAGGCTCCTGAAATGATGGGTGTTTCATCCGATGCCAGGGTAATGATCGCTGTAGGTGTGGCTGATAAGCCGAGCAATTCCTTTGATGCGATATGCAAAACAAAGGAAGAGTCCCTCATCCTGCGAGAGGAGGCCATGCACTGTGATACCTGGCAGGCGTGGTCCCGGGTCAAAGATCCTGCAGGCAAGGTTCCGAGTCTGGTGTTCGCCCTTGGCTGCAGTGCTGAACAATGTGCGAACGTTGTCACATGGGGGTTTGGAAGAACGGTTGAGATAAGACCTGGTAAGAACGGACAAAAGAAAAAGGTCAAGGTAGTGGCAGACAGAAATGCGATAACATTTCCAAAGATCATATTGTGTAGGAGCTTTGAGAAAATGCTGGAAACAGCAAAAAGACACAAACCTTTTAAAAAATCTTCTGTAACCTTAAAATTGAATTCAGAATCTTGCCAAAAAGCCCCTATTAATTATATTATAGGGGGTTTATGGCAAAAAGTTGGACTGGTTTTAGACTGTTCGAAGTCCGAGTTGATAAAGAACCATCTTATCAACCGCTTCGATACCTTTGCAGAACAGAATGTTAACGGAACACAATACTTCCGGGTCGCTGTTCCAATAACTGACAAGATCATCGAGAATCATATTGCAGGCAAGATCACCATCGGTGCTTATTCCACAAGCAAGGAAGGAACTTGTAAGTGGATATGTTTCGATGTTGATGCCCACAGGAAAAAGGATGATACAGAAGAGGACGTAATTCAAAAGGAGATAAAGGCCGAGGACGACCTGCAGAACCTGACATCCTTTCTGGACCGTATGCAGCTAAAATACCTGGTAGAATCGTCTGGTTCTCCTCATTCGTACCATGTGTGGTTGTTCATAAAAGAGGTGGAGGTTGAGAAGGCCTACTACTTTGCCAATGCAATTGCCAAGGAGGCAGGTTTCGATGGCGAGGTGAATCCCAAACAAAGGACCTGGAACAAAAATAATCAGTATGGCAATCTTGTGAAGTTGCCTTTTGCATTACACAGAAAACACAACGTATTCTCCTCTATTCATGGGTGGGAAGGTGAGACCATGGACATTGCTGTCTATGATATTTCAGATATTGAGATCCCAAAGACACGAAAGAACAGAAGCAGGTCAGTGAAACCTGTTAACGTAAAGCTCAACGGAGTAAGGCCATGCATCCTGGCAGCACTTGAAAAGGACCTGTCCGGTGATCAGGGCAATAAGATGCGAGTGGCCATAGTTCGGGAGTTCTACAATTTTGGCATGACAGACAGGGAACAGCTCATCGATCTGTTCAAAGGTCAAGCAGATTTCGATCATGGAAAAACAGAGTATCACGTCACCAAGATTATCGAAAGAGAGTTCAATGTCTGGCCCAGGGAGACCTTGCTTGAAAGATGTTCTAAGTACATGACCTGTGAGAACTGTGATAGGTTCGATTGTAAGGAGGCACAATGAAATTCACTCCAGTATCCCGTTTATGCATCAACTGCAAAGGGAGGATCTTCATCACAGAACCGGTTGATGAGGTCACCTGCCCCAAATGTGGTGAGGTTATGAAAGTGGTCATGGGAAAGAAGATCAAGCTGTCCAGGATACCTGTGGCAGAAAAAACAGGCAAAAAAAGATAGATATTTCTAACATTCAAAAAAGGTACGAAAAATGCAAGTCATTACTATTCCTGTTGGCGAATTGAAACCTTTTGCCGACAACCCGAAACGACATCCTGAGAATCAGATGTCAGCACTTAAAAAGTCACTTTCCGAGTTCGGATGGACGAACCCTATCCTCATCACAGCCGATAAGATGGTCGTAGCAGGCCACGCAAGGCTTCAGGCTGCCCTTGAGCTGGGCTTTACCGAGGTTCCCGTAATAACCCTCGACCTTCCATACGAGAAGGCTGTGGCCTACGTCATCGCCGATAACAGGCTGGCCGAGCTGGCAGAGACAGATACTGAGACCTTGGCAAAGCTGCTGCAGGAGATTGCGGAGATCCCTGACTTTGACTTCGAGGCTATTGGTTACACGCTGGACGATGTGGACGGTCTGCTTGAGTCGATAACACCTATTGAGGTCACGGAGGACGAAACCCCGGAGGTCCCGGAGGAGGCTGTGACGGTTCCAGGGGATATCTGGGAGCTGGGTAACCACCGCTTGATCTGTGGAGACAGCACCGACCCGGACCAGGTGGCAAAGCTTCTGGGAGAGGACAAAGCCGATATGGTATTCACGGACCCGCCATGGAATGTGAACTACGGCGCAACGAAGCATCCTTCCTGGAAACAGAGAAGTATCCTCAATGATGCAATGGAAACAGAGGACTTCAAAAAGTTCATGATGGCAAGTTTCAGCTGTATGAACCAGTTCTCAAAGGACGGATGTCCGACCTATGTAGTGATGTCGGCCCAGGAATGGGGGAACATGATGCTTTCCCTCAAGGAAAATAACTATCACTGGAGCAGCACGATCATCTGGGCCAAGGACAGGCTTGTCCTCTCCAGGAAGGATTATCACACCCAGTACGAGCCTATCTGGTATGGCTGGAAGGACGGTGCTCCAAGGTTGTGCCAGGTGGAGGATCGGAAACAGTCCGACCTCTGGGAATTCGAAAGACCCTCTGCCTCTGAGCTTCATCCGACCACAAAGCCGGTGGCCCTTGTTGCAAATGCCATCAGTAACTCGTCCCGGCAGAAAGGGCTTGTGCTGGACCTGTTCGGTGGCTCTGGTACGACCCTTGCCGCATCCCACCAGCTCAATCGCGTATGCTACACCAGTGAACTAGACCCCCGATATGCCGATGTCATAATTCAGAGATATGTCAACCTGACCGGCAACCGTGAACTGAAAAGAAATGGAGAGGACTTCACATGGGAAGAAAAAAGGGAAGCATAAAGATGATAGACATATCCGAACCGCTGATCAAACTCCTCAAGTCCGGGGTTCCTGTTATCCATGCATGTGATGCAGTGGGGATTGCATCTGTCACCTACTACGACTGGATGAAGAAAGGTGAGACTGCAAGGTCTGGTCAGTATTTCGAGTTCTACCATGCGGTGAAGAAGGCTAGGGCAGAGGCTGTTGCCAGGAACGTTGCCATTATCCAGAAAGCAGCTGCCCATTCCTGGCAAGCTGCAGCATGGTGGCTCGAGCGCAGCTGTCCTGCAGAGTTTGCTAAGCGGGAAGTTGAGATCAATATGACCCAGAACAACGTTGAGATAAACATTGATGAAACACGAGACAAGATCAATGGCAGAATCAATAGCATTGCTGCCAGAGTCAGAGTGGCAGAAGATTCTAAGTGATCTTAGCGATGACGAGATCCAGCAGTTGGAATATGACTGGAAGTTCTGGGCCAGACCCAATCAACTCTCTCCTGCAGGTGACTGGCAGTACTGGTTGGTACTCGCGGGAAGAGGATATGGCAAGTCGCGAACGGGAGCTGAATGGATCCGGGAAAGGGTAGAGTCCGGCAAGGCTCGAAGGATAGCACTCGTAGCCCCTACAGCTGCAGATGCCAGGGATACAATGGTGGAAGGAGAATCTGGAATATTATCAGTCTGTCCTCCATGGAACCGACCGGTCTACGAGCCATCCAAACGCAGGCTTACCTGGCCCAACGGTGCGATTGCTTTGCTTTTCAGTGCCGAGGAGCCGGACAGGTTGAGAGGTCCCCAGCACGACACTGCCTGGTGTGATGAGATTGCAGCCTGGAAGTACCCGGAAAAAACCTGGGACATGCTGCAGTTTGGCCTAAGACTTGGAGATGATCCAAGAGCTGCTATCACCACAACTCCTCGGCCTATTCCGCTTGTCAAGAACATCCTGAACGATACCAGTACCCACGTAACAAGAGGATCCACCTACGAGAATCTGTCCAACCTGGCACCAGCTTTCATCGACGTGATCATCAGCAGATATGAAGGAACCCGGCTGGGTAGACAGGAGCTCAATGCGGAGATACTGGATGATAACCCTGATGCACTCTGGACAAGGCAGATGATAGAGGATTCAAGGGTGTCAAAGGTTCCAAATCTCCTACGCATCGTGGTTGGTGTGGATCCAGCAGTTACATCCAATGAAGCTTCAGCAGACACCGGCATAGTTGTTGCAGCTGCCGATGAGCATGGGGAATACTATGTCCTGGGGGACTACACTATCCATGCAACGCCGAAGAAGTGGGCTCAGGAGATCATTGCTGCCTACTACAAGCACTCTGCGGACAGGGTTATCGGAGAAGTGAACAACGGAGGTGAGCTCGTGGAGTATACGCTACGGACAATCGATCCTAATGTTTCCTACAGATCAGTAAGAGCCAGCAGAGGAAAGCAGACCAGGGCCGAGCCTATCAGTGCTCTGTACGAACAAGGAAAATGCCATCACGTGGGTTCCTTTCCGGCTCTTGAGGATCAGATGTGTGACTGGGTTCCGGGAGAAGGAAGTAGTCCTGATAGAGTGGATGCTCTTGTATGGGCGTTGTCAGAGCTTAGCAAATCAAGGTACGGACCGCAGAAACTGAACATGTCAGCACTTATCAAAACAAGACCGAGGTAATTATGAGACCAAAACTCTATGCAACTGTTAGTAAGAATACGACCGCAGTACTTCACCGGGTGATGAAGGAGCAGGACTGTAACAAGAGCCAGGCAGTGGACTTTATTGCGGAGTATTATTCTAAAATGCAGAACGATCTCAGGGAGAAGCAAGTGGAAGAGACTGCAGAACTTGTGATTGAGAAGCTTAAACTGAAGAAGTTGGTGTAGTTGCTCAAATTAGCTGCTTAGTACTCAAATATTGGAGGAACTCTGTTCAAACCTCAGTGAAGAGTAAACAGGATTGAAAGTGACAAATCATCAAAGAGAAATGTAAAAAGAGAAAAACAGGTATTTAGGTCACTGGACCTTTGCCTGAATTTCCTTTGCAAATTCCTTTGCCTTCTGTACATGAGCTTCATCAGGCTGTCCCTTGCCAGGAGCCACCATAGCAGCAAAACCCCTCATCTCTGGGTCCTCGGATTTTTCGAGCATCTCCATAACAGGCTGTGCGAGTTCTCCCTGACATTCAAATGTACCAAGGTAATTCCCACTAGCAGCAAAATCCTCTATGGTGCCAGTCCATGAATGTATGGCTTCAAATCCTTCAGGAGCAGCATGGGTCATGAAAAATGCTATGTTCTTACCGGCTGCGTTCTCTGAAATAAGACTCGTAACCTTCTTTGGAATGTTAAATTCCATTACAGGAGCTCCTACAAAGATAAGATCGTAGCCTTCAAAGTCGCTTGTATCCTTAACTTCTTTGATGTCCTTCTCGCCGGTAATCTCGTCAAAAATTGCTTCAGCTATTTTCTTTGTGTTTCCTGTCTGTGACAAATATGTTACTAATGTTTTCATATTTAATGTTCCTCCAATGGTTTCTATCATTTCTGTAAATGATTGTAATTAATAATTAGCAATTCATGATTATATATCATATCGTTATAATTATGTACTTGTATCTCCTGAGTACAGAAAAATAACCTATTCAAGTTTGTAAAATAATGTCTCCCCAACAATCGTTGATTGAAAAAGAAAAGCAGGCCAATCATTGATCGCAAATTGATGATTGGCTATCCTTTTCTAGAAGATGTCCCATTTTCAATTGCTTACAATTGAGATAATCATTATTGAGCTCATTGGGAATTACTTCAATAGGCACCCGTTCCACCACAGTTAATCCATATTCTTCAAGACCCGTTATCTTTGTTGGATTGTTGGTCATCAGACGCATTTTTCGAATCCCCAGGTCTTTAAGAATCTGAGCTCCGATAGCGTAATCCCTCATATCGGCATCAAATCCCAACTCAAGATTGGCATCAACCGTGTCGTATCCCCGGCACTGGAGTTCGTAAGCCTTGAGTTTATTGACCAGGCCAATTCCCCGGCCTTCCTGCCTGAGATAAAGAATAACACCAGTTCCCTCTTTCTCCACCATGGCCATGGATTTATGTAGTTGGTCGTCACAGTCACATCTCATGGAGCCGAAAACATCTCCTGTCATACATTCTGAATGAACCCTTACGAGAATATCCTTTTCAAGATCGATTTCACCTTTGACCATTGCGATATGGGTAAGCTTATCCAGGTCATTTTCATAGGCGATCATTTTAAACTCACCGCCATATTTCGTGGGAATAACGGTTTCAGCTGCTTTTCTGACAAAAGATTCTGTCTTCAGGCGATACTTCACAAGATCCGCCACTGTACAGATACCTATGCCATGTTTCTCGCTGAATTTTTCCAGGGATGGCATTCGGGCCATAGTACCGTCATCATCCATTACCTCACAGATGACACCGGCAGGCTTGCATCCGGCAAGACGTGCCAGGTCCACAGAGCCTTCTGTCTGGCCGACACGAACCATGACACCATTGTCCCTGGCTCTCAGGGGGAAAATGTGCCCAGGCCGAACAAGGTCGTCTGCAGTTGCATCATCTACAATGGCAGTCTGAATGGTAGTGGCCCTGTCTGCAGCAGAAATACCGGTGGTCACTCCATTCTTTGCCTCAATTGAAACGGTAAATCCGGTTTCATATAAAGATGTATTATTCTCCACCATCATGGGAAGGTCTAGGCGGTCAGCCGTTTCACCGGTTATGGAAAGGCAGATCAGACCGCGACCATACTTCGCCATAAAATTAATAGCTTCAGGGGTCACAGCCTCTGCTGCCATGGTCAGATCCCCTTCATTCTCTCGATCCTCATCATCCACAAGAATGACCATACGCCCGGCCTTGATGTCCTTAATGGCCTGTTCAATGCTTATTTTAGACATATTCGAACTCACTCCTTGCTCCTTACTTCTTGATGCTTATATTTATCCTGTTAAATCATTGCCAACGCCATCCCAACTCCCAGATGTATGCTTTTCCATGGAGAGATGAAACCTTTAGCTTACTTTACTTTTTAGCACTTACTTTGGAACTGGTTGGTCAGGCGTGACACCATAGTAATTAGTTCTAGCCTTATCCCATGGACAACCATTTGGACCTGTTATCTTCAGCTCGATGTTCTGTAGTGTTTTACACAGACTATTACCAGCACGTGCACCTTTGCAGATAGGGCAGAGCTTTTCACAGAATATTGGAGCTTTTTTTTGGTCTGCCATTTGTTATGTCCTCCTGTTGTAGTTTCATAAATTCTAAAATATCTTCTTTAGTACCTCTGCATCATTTCTGCTTTCATGGCTTCCATCATTTGCATTAGTTCCTGTACGGTATTCTCACGGCTGTAATCAGGTGAACGCAGCATGTCACCAAGTTTCTTCCCTGCAGCTTCGGCTGCCTGCATTAGCTCTTCATCTTTTGTAACATCGGGAATTGTTTCCTGGGTGATAGGGGGTACATCAGGTCCTTGTAGAAGGTAGGGTATACCAACCTTGCAGGTTTCACCGTATCCGCAATAGTGGCAGCCAGCAGCACCTATTCCCTGAACATTGTCTACGACTTTGATCATGTTAGCGAAACAGATATGGTGTAGAACTTCACCAGGAGGTACAGGATCAAAACCTCCAAGACTTACAGTAACTGCAAGTTTTCCCCAGAGGTCATTGGCTTCACGGTGCCTGAACTGATACCATCTTTCCATGAAACAAAGCATCACTGCGTTCAATGTGTCAAAATAGTTGACACCAGCCAAAACATATGCGTCGGCTTCAACAATTTTATCACGCAGGGGTTCCATGTCATCATGTACTTTACACACATTATCCTTAACACACCCCATACATGCAATACAGCCACCAATTTTCTTACCGTGCAGTGAAATAAGTTCATATTCGCATCCTGTATTTTCCAGGACCTTCTGTACAACTTTAATAGAGCCGGAACGTGATTCTGGCCTTGGGCTTCCTGATATTCCGAGTATTTTCATTGTTTAAATTCCTCCATGTTGTTCATTTCTTAAACCTTAGGTTTCCGGTTTAGTCACCATAAGATACTAATACGTACATGAATATATACAAATCTGTCATAAAAGTATACAAGCATATTTTCAGTCATAAAACTATACCAAACATACCTTTTTATAACTGTAGATCAAACTACTGTACAAAGAGGAATTGTTATGAGTAAATTAATATCGGAATCATCAGGCATTTCTTCATTAGAAAAAGAAGTTCGTGCTCTTCGCCTGGAGCTTACTGAATTCAGAAATGAAGTTACAACGGGCAAAACACATTCATTGCTCAATGAGTTCAAGAATCAATGCGCTGGAGATTTTCTCAATGCTTCTCTTGGAAATAACTTAAACAGCATCAAAAATGAGTCACATGAGTGTACGATGTGGGACCATTGCAAACCTGTTTTCACTGAGTTCTTTGACAGTTTATCTGGTTTTGCAATAAAAGGAGAGCTATCAGATGCTAACGTTTCAAGTCTAAGGAACAAGCTTATCCAAATGAAGGAACACGCAGGGGAATCAAAGGAAACCAAAAAGTGTTTGAATTGCTTCCAGCATGCTGAAACATGTTTTGAGACCCAGATCGAAATGTTGCAGGAAATGGGTTTTTGTAAAACCGATAATGGGGATATACAAGTTAAAGATCTTCCCGAAGACCAGATATCCATTTTGATAGGGGATGCATTGAGTAGTGCCACCAGAGTCCAGATCCTTAAAGCATTACATGATGATCCTAAATCATTCACTGCACTTTCAAAACTCACAAAACTTCGTGGTGGAAATCTCCTGTTCCATATTGATAAATTACAAAGTAAAGGATTGATACGCCAACGTGAAGATCGAGGTGAATATCAGATCAGTTTGCAAGGTCATAATCTCATGAATTCCCTGATAGAGGTTACAAAAGCAATGTCCTTTAGGGTATAAATTTTTGTGAGATTTAAGTTAGCAAGTTCTATTGGAGGATCTTTTGAAAGATACAGAATGGAAAACATGGATCGAAGCATTTCGACTATTTTTTAATGGAGAAACTCTGCGCTCCTGCATCCCGGTAGCACTTGTTGTCGGATTACTTTTGTCAAGCATCAATCAAGGTGATGTCATATTAAGTGGAGCTATAACCAGCTTGATCTGGTTAAAAGTCGGGATGAACTTTGTTATACCATTCTGCGTTTCCAGCTATGGATATCTTAGAGCGTGTCGGGTAGAAACCCCAATAAGTAGCGGCAATTAATAAAAGTGGTCTAATAATGCCTGTTCTGAGTATAATTGCATGTGAAATGCTTGAAGATGAACTTGTACATGTTCTCTCAATTGATAATGAGATCAGACAATTGTATTTAGTTGAAAACAAGAACAGTGTCAGCCTGACGAAGAAACTGAAGTTCAGAGGCATGCACCCTTTGATATTTCCTTTTGACAGGTTATCTGCTATTGTTGCGGAAAACAATCACAGCAGATTTTCCGAACTTATTTTACGTCTTTCAAAGTTTCCTATTTTCAAAAAGATACACAATGCTCTTAAAGCAGGAAAATGTGAGCAGCTCATAATTGTAGTGAATCTCCTTCCAAAACACCTGCATACTGATACGGAACACCTGCATGCTGAAGTATACCGCAATGCCGGAGATATGGCAAAATTTTCGGACGGGATCCTGCTTTTCTACGGGAAATGTGCTCACAGTTCAGAATCCAGGACCAGCTTAGAGACACTTGATTGTCCTGTCTATTTTCTGAAAGACAATAACAGTGAGTTTGTGGAGGATTGCATCAGTACCGCACTTGGTGGTAACGATGAATACACGAAAGCCGATAAACTGGGAAAAGGCAAAGGTGTCTTCTACGTAACCCCGATGTGGATTAATTACATGAAAGAGGAGATAAAGCCGGATAGGTCATCCAACGATTACAAATATCTGAATGATCCGAATTACAGCCTGCTCTTTAAGGTAAACAGACCGGATTCTGACAATGCCGACTTTTCCAGGAACGCATCGGAATTCGCAAAAACCTTTGACATGGACATCGTCAATATTAACGGCACTATGAAAACAGCAACTCATTCCTATATGAATGCAAAACTTGCGGTATGTAAAGACTCAGAATGATATTGCTTTTGACATAGTTAGATTTACCCATGTGCATTAGGTAGAGTGCAGATTAAGAGATATTAAATATCTAGCTACATATAGCCAGGCAAAGTTATGTTGCCCTGCAAACACAGTATTTGCACAGGGACATTTCCTCTAATATATGCTCACTCTTTGCAGGGCAGTAATAAATCCCATCATTTTCAAAAATCGTCTGATCTTCTTTCATGTACATTCCCGGTGGATGGAGTGGTTCTTTCACTATAAAAGTCAGATATGTGGAAATAATACGAGTATATTCCTTCAAATCACTTTGACCGGATGCATACTCATCCATATACCTGTTGATCCTGAAACTAAAATCTTCAAGCTTTTCAGTATCGATTTCCTCAGATATTTCTGAACAATCTCTTTTCTTTAGCTCTGAGAATTTCTTACGGTTATATCTTGCAAGATATTCAAGATTATAGTGAAGACTCCCACGAGGAGCCTTAATATCTCCTGTTTCTTTTTCGTTAACCTTTGCTAAATACTCAGAAAAGATATTGGCAGCTTCTTTTTGTAATAAAAATAATAGTTCACATGAAATCATATGAAATCTCCTCCAAATTATGTAAATGAAACATCTTTCAAGCTATAGTTTCGTTTAGTTGTTCTTTATTTCAGTCTTTACGGAATTATAGCACTTCTCAAATATGTTGCCTGATGAAAAATGTCAGTTCTACATCAATTCATAGTGTTGCGCAACTTCCAGGTTAAAATTGTACATAAGGCTGTTCTCAACGTAACCAGAAAAAAGGCATTTCTTACATTTGTATGCCATGTCCTTTCTAATTTCCCTCGTATTCTTCCATACATTTGCAATCCCGTCATCGATATGACCAATTGGTGCTCGATGCACTCTGCAGTTCTCGATAGTTCCGTCTGCAGTTACGTTCAGTATTATGTCATTGGCATGACAGATGAAATCCGTCCTGAGGTCACGGATCATTTCTAGGTATGTGTAGGAATTGATGATAGGATAACCTTCTTTTTTCAGTTCCATTACCCTGCCCACAGTCTTGCGGTACTTCTCAGTATCCCTTATCCCCATGTTTTCCCAAGTATCCCTATCTATTCCCTTAAATTCGTACATGGGCTCGAATGATATTTTGACATCAAGCTCCTTAGCCATGGTTATGAGTTCTTCAATATCATCTAGGTTTTTACCACTGATGACACAGTTCAACAGAAGAGGTTTCCTGATCATATCTCTGGCTTTCAGGATACCTGGCATGATCCTGTCAAGACTGATGCCTCTTATGTCCTTGTAGCTGGATGTCCCATCCACAGAAACTGAGAGGTAGTCAAGGTCCTTCAGTTCATCTATCCTTTTTTCAAGTAGCAGGCCATTGGTGATGAGCGAGGTCACCATTCCCAGCTGCTTCGCATAGGCCAGTATCTCAGGCAGGTCTTCTCTCAAAAGGGGTTCTACGGTCCATGCATTATAGACAAGTATCCCGAAAGCCCTTGCCTGATCAAGGAGTTTAAATATACCTGTGAGCTCCATCTCCTCTCCCTCTGTTTTTCTTAGTATTCGAAAAAGAGCATTTCATGTTGCATCTGGAATTGATGGCGTGTGATAATACAAAGGGTTGTTTTCTTATTCGCATCTGCCAGACAGCCTTTGCTGCAATGAGGGGTGAGTATTTGGTCATGGGGATTATCCGGGATTGTTTCTTCTTTCGTTAACAACTGTCACTATCGGAAATACCTGTTTTAGTTTCCGCATATGAATTGATGGCTATATCCATCGTTCCACTGGTGTTAATGATCTCCATGTCAAACTCTTTTGCAAATTCTGAAGCGTTCTCATGGTAAGTATTATCTTTGTAAATTTGATTGTTGATCTTGACAAGAAAAGCATAATCAGGGTTTCTTAGATATCTAGCATTTTCATCATAAGATAGCGTAGATTTGAAGTTCCCTTTATTCATATCGGAAAGCCACATTGGGGTCGCATAGAAGACAGCTTTGCCTTTTCCCAGTTCCTTGCTGTTTCCGTACGCATCGTTACCGCCAAGTGCTACGCTAATACAGTCATCAACAAGATTTCTTTCATTGTCTCTCAGAAAATAAACAGGGCAATCTAGCCTCTGCAAATCGTTCTGCACTTTTTCAGAACTATAGCCACATTTCCCATAAAAGATTAGGATGCCATCTGATATTTGTGACATTTCTCTGGCATTTAGATATACTTCAGACTGCAACTTATCAGGATATGGATGCAAATCTTTTGTCAGGAGATTAACAACAACCGTTAATTCCTGTTGTTTATTTTGATTGAACAAATCACCTGCTTGCCTGAAACATGGAATCTTTGAAACTATCCTCATGAAAGTATCAGGAGAACGTCTATTGCTTTCTGAAACAAGAGGGTATAGCCTATCAGAAGAAAACACAAAAGGCCTGAGATCCTCATATCTAAGTTTTTGTATAAATCGGGAAATGTTTCTGTTTTCTACCACAAACAAATGTTTAATTCCAGGGTCTGTTGAGAGAACATTAACTAATTCATCTTCAAGCATTTCGCAGGCAACTATACTCAAAATTGGCATGCTTCTCCTATATTACACGGTCTTGTTCTTTATTTCATCCTTTATTGAATGATAGCATTTCTCGAAGAGTTCCTGACTACCACATATCTCGAAGATGCTATATCCGAATAGCTTTGCATATTCCTCAATCTTTTCATCAATATCTTTTGTGTATTCAAGTCCTGTATTGACCTTTGCAACCCTTGAGTATCCGGCCAGGTCATTGATCATTTTTCCCATCTTCAATGCTTCCTCAGGATTAGAATTATAATCAATACCTGAAACTTCGAATTCTCTCCATGAATTGGCATACATAGGTGTGAAAAAGAATGCAGGTTCTTTACTATGTTCTTTTAGTAATTTCAAGTAATTTGCACAACCTCCGACTGTTGCTCCTATGCAGTCATCAACAACCCTTTCATCATCTTTGAGTATTCTCACAACACAACCATCTTTCTCCAGGCAGAAATCTTCTTCCACCTTACCCAGAACGTTACCACAAAGACCATAAAAAAGGAGCAATCCGTTGGAAAAGTGTGTCATTTTTCTTATGTTTTGATAAACTTCAGACTTCAATTTTTTTGGTACTATATGAAGTCCAAGCTCCAGTATGTTAACTACAACAGTTAGTTCATCCTGATCAACATCTTTAAGCATTTGTGGCAGCTCTTCAAAAAGAACAATATCGTAACAAATTTGCTGTTCGTCAAGTTTTTCAGTAAATTCTGAGATATTATCATTTTGTACAATTAGGATATTCTTGATCTGGAAATCGTTTTCGAAAACCCAGATTATTTCATCTTGAAGTATTTTACAACTTAATATGCTTAATACAGGCATTTTCTTCCTCATTTTAAGAGGATATTAATTCCTGAATATATACTTAAAGGTTAGATAAATGTACATTGTGTGCCAGTAGTATAGAAAAGTGACTGTTTAAGGTTCACCCTTCATAGTGAATGAGCCTTCCAAGATCATCATCTGTCAGTCTCCCAATCAAATTAGCTGCGCAGATCCCATTCCACATCTCCAACATTTCCCTTATGTGAGAATTACCCATCAATGAGTTGCATAGTATCTTTCCAGACAAAGTGTATTAAACTTATATAGTTGCAGCATTCTGATTTCAGTGCATGAGTGATACCTGTTCTACATGCACTTTTTTCAAACCAACGGCAATTACATACGGTTTTTGCAGACGCGAGTCTCCAGTTGCGAAGATTGGTTTTCCAGTAGTTCCCTCCGATGAGTGGTGTGGCCAACATGAACCGAGGAGCAGTAAACCATGATAGAATCATATTCAACTGAAGTAGCTACTTTTCTGATAGGAATTGGTGCAGGCATAGTTATAAGGGCAAAGCTCTGGTGGAAGAAAAAGACCGCAGAAGAGCGCAAGTCCTTTGTCTACGAAGTCTTACAGTCGCTAGAAGACGGTAAGATCACCGCTGCAGAAGCGAAGGCTCTACTCAAGAATCACCTGTGAGGCATCTATGGTCCGTCTGAATGCCACAATCAATGACTCATATACTAAGCCTATTACTCTCATGGCATCTGCAGGTGTGAAACGAACAGACAAATCTACCAAGTTTGGAGGATACCAGAACTTTGACACTGATAACCGATTCAAATATTATCAGCAGCTTTCAACCTGCACACCACATGTTTCCACGTCTTTGAACAAACTGGCACTTTCCTTGGTAAAAGGCATGCAGTTTGATGGAACCGGTTCCAAGATCATTAAAGATTTTGAGCGATGGTCCAGTAAGGTCAACTTCCTTGAGCAGGTGCAGACACTTGCCAGGCTTCTCTGCCGGGATGGAACATATGTGGCACTACCCAACGGGAATGCAGAATATTTCTCCCTGATACCCCTTCTCATGCAGAACACAACTATCCTTCCTGAAGACTTTACTGTGGGCGAAATGAACCCTAAAGAAATCCTTACTCCTCCAACCGGTTCTATTGTTATCAATGAAAATGACAAGGCCAAAAGAAAGATTTTGAAAATCAGTGATGTGGTCTGCGGCTCCTATAATGCATGGGATACTGTTCAGAGAGATCCTCT